>DASYKY010000056.1:0-1596 GCA_035995025.1 Actinophytocola sp. | reverse complement strand
GGCGAGGAAGTGGAGTTCGTCAAGGTCGCCATGCAGCCCGGCATGCCGCAGGGCTCGGGGCGGGTGGCCGGAGCCGCCGGGCCGGCGACATCCAGCCCGGGGACGCCGATCATCACGCTGCCGGGGAACCCCGTCAGCGCCCTGGTGTCGTTCGAGGTGTTCATCCGGGCGCCGTTGCGCGCGGCGATGGGCCTTCCCCATCCGGAACGCCCGCGCCGCACCGCCGAGCTCACCGAGTCGTTGCGCTCACCGGGCGGCAAGCGGCAGTTCCGGCGCGGCGTACACGACACGGACAGTGACACCGTGACCAGCTACGGTCCCCCCGCCTCGCACCATCTGCGGTGGCTGGCCTCGGCCAACTGCCTGCTCGAGATCGAAGAAGACGTCGTCGAGCTGGCTGCCGGTTCGTGCGTGCGGGTGTGGGACCTGGAGTAGCGGTCCCGGCCGGGCCCGTACATACGTATTATCGAGGCGCCATGGCCAGACCAGCGCGACCACCCGCCGCCGAACAGCAATCCGAGCTCGCACGACTGGTCGATCTCCTCCGATCGACCATTCCGCCCGTGCACCCCGCAGGCCTTCCGTTCATCGCAGGCGGCCTCGGCCTCGCCGCCGCGGGCCGGCGCCACCGCTGGTTGCGCACAACCGGCCTGATCACGGCCGCGGCGTGTGGGGGCTTCTTCCGCCATCCGCCGCGCGTGCCGCCGACCCGGCCCGGGCTGGTGGTAGCACCGGCCGACGGGCGCGTCACGCTGATCGACGAGGTCACGCCGCCTGCCGAGCTGAACCTGCCCGACGTCCCGATGACCCGGATCAGCATCTTCCTCTCGGTGTTCGACGCCCATGTCCAGCGCGCACCGGTCGCGGGTGAGGTCGTCGCGGTCAAGTACCGACCCGGCCAGTTCCAGTCGGCGGACAAGGCGACCGCGAGCGTCGAGAACGAGTGCAACAGCATGCGGATCCGCACGCCGGACGGCGTCGACGTGGTCGCCGTTCAGATCGCCGGACTGATCGCCCGCCGGATCGTCTGCACCGCACGTGCCGGCGACAAGCTCGCGCTCGGTGAGACCTACGGGCTGATCCGGTTCGGCTCACGCCTCGACACCTACTTCCCCGCCGATGCCGAGGTGCTCGTCCAGATCGGTCAGCGCGCCATCGGTGGCGAGACACCGCTGGCGGTGTTGGCGTGACCAAGCCGGGCAGTAACCGGCCGCGGGCGATGCGCATCCTGCCCAGCGCGACGACCGTGCTGGCCGTCTGCGCGGGCCTGACGTCGATCAAGTTCGCGTTGGACGACCGGCCGCACATCGCGCTGGCGCTGATCGGGGCCGCGGCCGTGCTGGACGGCATCGACGGCGGGATCGCCAGGGCGCTCGACGCGCAGTCCAGGATGGGTGCGGAGATCGATTCACTGGCCGACGCAGTGAACTTCGGCGTCGCGCCCGCGCTGGTCGTGTACGTGACGTTGCTTCCGAACTCACCGGTCGGATGGATCTTCGTGCTGCTCTACGCGGTGTGCATCGTGCTGCGGCTGGCGCGCTTCAACGCACTGCTCGACGACGACAACCGCCCGGCCTACACGCGGGAGTTCTTCAC
>DASYKY010000055.1:0-62934 GCA_035995025.1 Actinophytocola sp. | reverse complement strand
TTCGACAGCTCTCGTTGCAGAGCTTCGAAGTCGGTGTGATGAGTGCTGTATTTGAGCTCTCGGGCTACCTTGGTTTGCTTAGCCTTCGCCCGGCCGCGCCCCATGGCTCGACCCCCTCGCACAGTGACGGGGCGGCCGGGGGAATCGGCGGCCCCGCAAATCTCGACATCTGGTTCCTGCCAACTACCGTACCGTGCCGACGGGGTTCTGCGCGAAGGGGCACGGCGTTCAGTTGGCGCCGTTCTCGGTCGGATCGCCCGGCGGGCCGGGGCTCGGCGGGTCGTGACACGATGCGTCCCGTGCCTCGACCGTTCGTCGCCTACCTCCGGGTGTACGAACCGCTGTCCTCGTTCGCCGAACCCGTCGCGAAAGTCCTGCGCGAGGGCCTCGAGACCGGGCAGCTGGACTACGCCACCGCGGGCGAGCGCGAACGGGACATGTGGCTCAGATCACAGCTTTCCCGGCCGTCGACGCTGCTGCCCGGCGAGCTCGCGAGCGGCGACCCCTCGCCCCGCGCGCTGCGAGATCTGCTGGTGCTCGACCCGGCGGACGTCCCCATCGAGGCGGCCACGGTCGGCCCCGGTCCGCTGGTGTGCCCGCTGGACGTGCGGGCGCGCGCGGCCGCGGCGCTGGTGGGCTTCCTGACCTCCTCGCACCCGGCGCTGCGGACGGCCGCGCTGTCCGAGTCGTCGCTGGAGTCCGTGCGGGAGAAGGCCGCCACGGTCCTGTCGGACCTGCCGGGCGGCGCGGTGCACATCGTGTCGACGACGTGGACGGTGCCGCTGCCGTGGTTCACGCTCGTCGACCCCGAGCACCGGCACGTGGTGAACGCGCCGCGCGACGACGCCCGCCGGCAGGTGTGCTGGCGGGTGGCGATGTCCGACGCGCGGCGGCGGGTGGCCAAGGCGCACTCGCTGGCCGAGCGCGTGCTGGGCGACCAGGGGCCGACGAAGGTGCTCGAGGACACCGGCCGGTGGCTGGAGCACTTCCACGCGCACTCGGCGGTCGAGCTGGACTACGGCGGCCTGGTGCAGCTGCTGGACGACGAGGAGCTGGCGGAGGACACGTCCGCGGCCGACGTGAACGCGATCGTGGCGGCCCTGGAGCGCGAGGACGTCGAGGAGATCGCCGCCCGGTTCGAGCGGCTGCGCGACTTCTGGGGCGAGCTGGCCGTGCGCGAACGCTTCAACTGAGCTGTCACATCCGCGCGGCGCGCGGGTTCGAGTCGGTGACACACCCGTTGCCGCACGCGAGGAGCGCGCCATGTCTCTCAGCTACACAGTCGTCACCGTGGTCGGGGCCCTGCTGGTGGCCTTCTCGGCGGTCTCGGTCTTCGCCCACGCCAAGTGGGTCATGCGGCCCCTCGCCGACTACGGCGTGCCGATGTCATGGGCGCCCTGGCTCGGCACGGCCAAGGCAGCCGGTGCCGTTGGCCTGCTGGCCGGGCTGTTCGTGCCGTTCCTGGGCGTGCTGGCCGGGATCTGCCTGGTGCTGTACTTCGCGGGCGCGGTCGTCACCGTGCTGCGGGCGCGCTGGTACTCGCACGTGGCGTTCCCGCTGGTGTACGTGGCGCCGGTGATCGCGTCGCTGGCGCTCGGCTTCGCGGCGCGCTGAGCGGCCCGGGGCTCAGTCCTCTGGGTCCTCGCCGCGCTCGGCCGCGAGCAGGCGGTCCACCGAGGCGCTGCCGGCGCGGTAGCGGCTGCCGATCTCGTCGTTCAGCGCGTCCACGACCTTCTGCACCTCGCGCCTGCGCTGCGAGACCGACGCCTCCTCGGCCGCGTACGTGCGCAGCGCCAGGTCCAGCCGCTCGGCCGGCAGCGAGGCGACGTCGGACAGGTCGGCGTCGGACACCAGGGCCTCGACGTGGCGGCGGTGGGCCTCCGCGCGGGACGGCTCGAGCGGCTGGTGCCGGCCGGCACCCGCTGGGGCACTGCCGACCGCGTTGTCCGAGAGGATCTCGACGAGCCGCTCGACGACCGAGCTCGAGCCACCCTCGGCGCGGCGCTTCTGCTCGGCTTTCACGATGTCGATGCGCCCGTGCAGCAGCCGGCGCAGGTACGACAGATCCGTCTCCTCCTGCGCGGCGTCGTCGCGGCGCGCGCGGACCTCCGTCAGGCCCAGCTGTCCGAGGTCGGCGACGTACTCGGGCGCGAGGACCCGGTCGATTCGCCTGCGACCTCCCGGTCGGACTTCGATCACGTTGCCCATCCTCCGGTACGGAGGTACCCGCCGCCAACCCGGCAGGAGTCAGTTGCTTTCCGCAACCTTGATCAGCGATCGTACGTCGGCCGCCGCGAGGGGCGGGCGCTGGGCCAGCGTCGCGAACTCCGCGGCCCGCTCGACCAGCTGTGCGTTGTCCCGCACCCGCTCGCCGCGCCGGAAGGAGACGGTGTCCTCCATGCCGACCCGCAGGTGCCCGCCCGCGGACAGCGCCGCCAGCATGACCGGCAGCGTGGTGCGCCCGACGCCGGTCGCGGAGAACGTCGCACCCGCGGGAATGGCGCGCAGCGCGGCGACGAGCGTCTCCGCGTCGCCCGGCATGCCGCCCGGGACGCCCATCACGAGGTCGACGTGCACGTGCCCGCCCGCGGGCAGGCCGTGCTGGTCGAGCAGCCGGTGCAGCGTGGCGAGCTGGCCGACGTCGAAGATCTCGTACTCCGGGACGATCCGTCGCTCCCGCATCCGCTCGTGCAGCTCGACGATGAACTCCCAGCGGTTCATGAACACGTCGTCGCCGAAGTTGACCGTGCCCATCGTGCAGGAGGCCGAGTCGGGCATCGCCTCGAGCACCCGCAGCCGGTCGGCCTCCGGGTCGGTGACCGCGCCGCCCGTGGACAGCTGGACCACCAGGTTCGTCTCGGACCGCAACGCGGCGACCGTGTCCTTCAGCCGCTGCAGGTCCAGCGTCGGCGTGGCGTCCGCGCCCCGGATGTGGACGTGGATCATGCCGGCGCCCGCCGCCTCGCAGGCCTTCGCCTCGGCGACCAGCTCCTCGAGGGTGACCGGCAGGTTCGGCACGTCGGCCTTGGCGTGCTCGGCGCCCGTCGGGGCAACGGTGATCAGGGTCCCTGTCATGGCCCTGGATGCTAGGGCACGTCTGACGGATCTTCGGCCGCGCGAATCGCGCCCTGGTCAGCCGCGCCCTGGTCAGCCGCGCAGCCGCCGAGCGGCCTCGCGACCGAGCCCGGGCGTCTCGCCGGGCACCGAGTCGGGGTCGATGGCGGCTTGCACGACGTTGTCGCCGGCACCGGCCAGCAGCTCCGCGTCCAGCGGCACCGAGTACTTGACGAGCGCGAGCGCGACCGGGCCCAGCTCGTGGTGCCGCGCGACCGACCCGACCCGGCCCACGGTCTTTTCGCCCAGCACGACGGGATCCCCGGTCTCCGGCAGCACCTCGGGCGAGCCGTCCAGGTGCAGCAGCAGCAGCCGCCGCGGCGGGCGGCCCACGTTGTGCACCTTGGACACGGTCTCCTGGCCGCGGTAGCAGCCCTTCGCGACGTGCGCGGCCACGTGCACCCAGCCGACCTCGTGCGGGATCGTGCGGTCGTCGGTGTCCACGCCGAGCCGCGGGCGGGCGGCCTCGACCCGCAGTGCCTCGAAGCCCCACGAGCCCATCGGGCGGGCGCCGGCCTCGGTGATCCGGGCCCACCAGGCGTTCCGCTCCGCGCGCGGCACGAGCAGGTCGGCGGCGAGCGCGCCGGGCCAGGGCATGCGCCGGACGAGGACGTCGCCGGCCGCGACGCCGTAGTCGGCGTCGGGCAGCGTGAGCCCCACCGCGGTCAGCAGCTCGCCGGTGCGCGGGCCGACGAGCGAGAGGACGGCGCGCTCGGCGGTGGCGTCGCGGGGCTCGACCTTGGACCAGAAGACCATCGACTCGAGGTAGGAGAGCAGCGACACCGTTCCGCCGCGTGCGCCGGTGGCGGTCGCGCCGGCCTCGGTGTCCAGCCAGACCGTGTCCCCGTCGTAGGCGAGCACCATGGCCGCGTCGACGCGGCCATGGCTGTCCAGCACGAGCGCCTCAGTGCCGGTGTTCACGGGCAGGTCGCTGACGTGCTGGGAGATCACCAGGTGCAGCCAGGACAACCGTTCCTCGCCGGTGACCGCGATGAGCTCCCGGTGCGACCGGTCGACGACCGCGACGGTGCGCGCGGCGGCCCGCTGCTCGGCGAACGGGTCCCCGTAGTGCCAGGCCACGCCCTGGTCCGGCGAGTCGTCGGGGGGCGGCACGGCGCCCGGCAGATCGAGGGTCACGAGTTCTCCACTGTGCAGTCGCGGCAGGTTCCCGAAAGGGCGAGATGGCCGGCATCCAGTGCGAACCCGTAGCGGGCGCGCAGTGTTCCGCGCAGCTCGTCCATCACCTCGCACGGCGCCTCGATCACGTTGCCGCACTTGTGGCAGACGAGGTGGACGTGGCCGTGCTCGTGGACGGAGTAGTTGGGCGCGCCGTGGCCGAGGTGGGTGTGCCGCACGAGGCCGAGGCCTTCCAGCAGCTCGAGCGTGCGGTAGATCGTCGTGATGTTGACCGTCGGGGTGCGGGTCCGCACGCGGTGGTAGACCTGTTCGGGCGTGGCGGACTCCAGCTCGAGCAGCGCGTCGAGGACGAGCTGGCGCTGCGGCGTCATGCGCATTCCGCGGCGGTGCAGGGTCTCCCGGAGGAGTTCCCGTTCCAGCTCGAGGTTGCGCGTCACACCCTGAATCGTAGGCGCGCTGCTGAGTAGGCTCGCGGCATGCGGGTGCTTGCGATGCTGGACGGAACCCTGGCCGACCCCGAGGCCGCACACATCCGGGTGGACGACCTGGGCCTGATGCGCGGCGACGGGATCTTCGAGACGGTGCTGGTGGTCGACGGCGTGCCGCGAGAGCTCGGCCCGCACCTGGACCGCCTGGCGCGGTCCGCGGCGATGCTCGAGCTGCCGCCGCCGGACCGGGCGGCCTGGGAGCGCTGCGTGCGGGTCGTGATCGGCGCGTGGCAGGGGCCGGCGGAGATGGCGCTCAAGCTCGTGTACACCCGCGGCCCGGAGTTCGGCGACGGCACGCCGACGGGGTTCGCGATGGGCCTGCCGATCGCGGAGAAGGCGCTGCGCAACCGGGTCACCGGCGTGCGTGCCGTGACGCTCGACCGCGGGTACGAGCCGGAGATCGTGGCGCGCGCGCCGTGGCTGCTGCTGGGCGCGAAGTCGTTGTCCTACGCGGTGAACATGGCCGCCCTGCGCTACGCGGAGGCCCACGACGCGGAGGAGGCGATCTTCGTCGCGGCGGACGGCTCGGTCCTGGAGGGCCCGACGGCGAACGTGATCGTCGCCGAGGGACACACGCTGCGCACGACACCCCCGTCGAGCGGCATCCTGCGCGGCACCACGCAGGGCGCCCTCTTCCGCGCCGCGGAACAGTCCGGCTGGGCGACGAAGGTGGAGCCGCTGACGCTGCCGGAGCTGCGCGCGGCGGACGGCCTGTTCCTGGCCTCCAGCGTCCGCAAGATCACCCGAGTCCACACCCTGGACGGCGAGAAGCTCCCGGACACGACGGCCCTGCACAAGGAACTGAACGCCCTGTACGAGTCCGAGTACGCCTGAGGTCCCCTGGCAGGCACGCCACCCGACGCCGCCGAACAAGCTCGATTCGATCGCCCGCGCCCCGAAGTCTGCCCCCGGACACCCGTAACGCTGCCCGACAACACCCAGGTAGCCCCCACCCTCTCCGGGGGCACCCCTCAGCGCCAGTCTATCGAAGATAAGGCCAGGTCAAAGGGTGTGCGCGAGCCTGTGGACAACTTCGGCGTGCGGATGAACCATCCGGCCGGTCAGCCCGCGACGCGGCGCAGGTAGGCCGACGTGTGGGGCTGCAGGGGCTGGCCGGCCATGGCGCGTTCCTCGACGTAGGCGAGGTCGCCGTTGTTGACCAGGCCGTACAGGCGCTTCGCGCCGGAGACGTCCTTCGCCGACGACGTGCGCATCGTGACGTCCGTCGCCAGCTCCCAGGACGTCTGCGTGCGCGGCTCGCCGTAGAAGATCTCCACGATGCCCGTCGCGTGCGCCAGCAACAGCTCGATCGTCTCGTCGGGCTGCGGGCGCCACCAGCCGACCTCGCGCGCGGCCGGGCGGATGACCTTGCCGTCCGCGTCCAGCAGCCAGGCGCGCGAGTCGTAGAACACGAACGGCCTGCCGTCGTGGGCGAACGTGACCTGCTGGCCGAAGTGCTGCGGCTCGATCGTCGGGTAGACGACCTCGCCCTCGCCGCGCCACACACCGATCAGCGGCAGCAGCGGCAGCAGGGCGTCGTGCAGGTTCGCGCCGTCGCGCAGGTTCGCGGTGTCGTTCGGGATCGGCAGGTCCGGCCACTGCGGCAGGTTGCGCTCCCGCGTCGTCGCCGCGCGCTCGGCGGCCGCGCGCAGGGCCGCGTCGCCGCTGCCGGGAACCGGGCCTTCCTCTGCGTCGCTCATCGGCCGGACTCCGTGTGCAGCCGGCGGGCGAGCAGGCCCAGGAAACCGGTGCAGGCGAGCGACACGAAGATCAGCAAGGCGGTCCAGAACAGTTCCACCCGGCGAGGATATGCGAACGCGGGGCGGCCGATCGAACGACCGTCCCGCGTCCGGTGATGATCAGCCGACCGACACGGCCACCGGGTGCAGCCCCGGCCCGTCGGCCGTCACGCGCGTCTCCCCGTTGCCGCTGCGGTGCAGTGCCCGCACGGTCCAGGTGCCCGGCGCGGCGAAGAACCGGAAGTCACCGTCCTGAGAGGACACGACCTCCGCGGTGAACTCGCCGGTCGAGTCCAGCAGCCGCACGTACGCCCCTCCCACCGGCGACCCGTCCGCGGTCACCTTGCCGCCGAGCACGATCTCCTTCGCGAGATCGATGCCCGCCGGCAGTTCCGCGGTCTGCTCCGGCGCAGCGCATCCGTCACTCATGTCCTTCTCCTCCAGGGAAACGTCAGTGGGCGCCGGGGCCGATCTCGACCGGCACGCCGACGAGCGAGCCGTACTCGGTCCAGGAGCCGTCGTAGTTCTTCACGTCCGGGTAGTCGAGCAGCTCGTGCAGCGCGAACCACGTGTGCGACGAACGCTCGCCGATGCGGCAGTACGCGATCGTGGCCTTCGACTCGTCGATGCCGGCCTGCTTGTACAGGTCACGCAGCTCGTCGGCGGAGCGGAACGTGCCGTCCTCGTTCGCGGCCTTGCTCCACGGCACGTTGATCGCCGACGGGATGTGGCCGGCCCGCTGCGCCTGCTCCTGCGGCAGGTGGGCGGGCGCGAGCAGCTTGCCGGCGAACTCGTCCGGCGAGCGAACGTCGACGAGGTTCTTCGCGTTGATGGCTTCGACGACCTCGTCGCGGAAGGCGCGGATCGCCGGGTCCTGCTCCTTGGCGGAGTAGGACGTCTCCTCGCGGGTCACCGCGTCCGCGGACAGCGGGCGGCCGTCGAGCTCCCACTTCTTGCGGCCGCCGTCGAGCAGCTGCACCGCGTCGTGGCCGTACAGCTTGAAGTACCAGTACGCGTACGCGGCGAACCAGTTGTTGTTGCCGCCGTAGAGGACCACCTTGTCGGAGTTGCCGATTCCCTTGGCGGACAGCAGCTTCTCGAAGCCGGCGCGGTCGACGAAGTCGCGGCGCACCGGGTCCTGCAGCTCGGTCTTCCAGTCGATCCGGACCGCACCCGGGAGGTGGCCGCCGTCGTACGCGGAGGTGTCCTCGTCGACCTCGACGAACACCACCCCGGCCGTCCCGAGGTTCTCTTCGGCCCACTCGGCCGTGACCAACACGTCTTCGCGGCTCATCAGAGCGCTCTCTCCTTCGTTGGTGTGGTGATTCGTTGGATCAGCAGGTAGGTCTCGCAGCCGAGGCAGAACGCGAACGCGGCGTTCAGGAACGCCGCCGCCAGGGCGAACGCCGTCGCCACCACGCCGAGGGACGGCACGCCGAACGCGTACCCGAGCGTGCCCAGCACGGCGAACCCGAAGCCGACGCCCTGGGCGAACCGCAGCGGCGCCTGGTCCTCGCGCTCGGTGGCCGGGCGCAGCCGCGGCGCCACGAGCAACTTGTAGATCAGCGAGTACGGGGCGACCTGGAGGCCCGCGAACGCGCCGATGGCGAACACCACCGCCTGCGCGGCGAGCAGCGGCCACCACGACGTGACGAGCACGATCGCGAGGACTGCTGTGGTGACCCATGCCGAAAATCGTGGGCCACGTGGGTCGACCCCTGGACGTGCGGACATTGACAACCTCCTGACTGCGGCCGGGCAGCGGGATAACCAGCGCGGGCGGCGGCCGGGAGGCGTTCGCCCGTCAGTCAGGTGCTGGACACAGGCTCGAGTCGACGCGGCAGTAGTCGACCGCGCGACGCCTGGTCAGCAAGGTGTACACGCTTCGACAGTACCTTCGGTTCCCTGCCCCTGGGAGGTGCGTCCACCTGATGAGACGGCCCGACCGGGTGATTTCCGCAGGTCAGGCCGTGGCGAGGTGCGGGCGGAGCGCCTCGAGCAGCGCCTCCCGCTTCGGCACCCCGCCGACGCGGAGGAGCTCGGTGCCGCCCTCGTCGATCGCGAGCGTCGTCGGGGTGCGCAGCACGGACAGCTCGCGCGCGAGGTCGGGCCGGTCGGTCAGGTCGAGCTCGGTGTGGTGCAGGCCGTCGGTGCGCGCGGCGAGGTCGGACAGCAGCACCCGGGTCTGCCGGCACGGCGCACAGAACGTGGTGGACAGCTGGACGAGCGTCACCCCGCCCGGGGCGAGCGCGCGGCGCACGTCAGCGGGCAGCTCGGTGGCGGCCTGTTCGACCGTGCGGACGCGGCCGGAGCGAGCGCGCAGCGCGAGACCGAGCACGGTCGCCACCGCGAGCGTGCCGAGCACCACCAGCGCACCGGTCAACTACCACTCCCACCGAGCACGACGTCGAAGGCCTTGCCCTTGACCGACAGTACGCCCGGTTCGACATTCACGGCCGTGGGCGTGACGGTGAACGGCAGCTCGCCGGGGTCGAGGGTGACGGTGAGCATCTGCAGGATGCCGGCCTCGAACTGGGCGGGCAGGTCGCCGGAGCCGAGCACGCTGTTGCGCACCTCGAGCCGCGACGGGGTGAACTTGGCCTTGGCCGCCTCGACGAGCGTGATCAGGCCGTACGCGCAGAAGTCGGTCTCCTCGCCGCCGATGTCGCCGGAGGCGCAGATCTTGGCGCCCGCCTTGGTGTCGTCGTCCTCGAGCTCCTCGGCGCGCTCGGCGGCGGCCTGCTGCTCCTCGGTGCGGTCGTCCGGGTCGGACTGGGCGTCGGCCTCGCTGACCGGGTCGATCGTGAGGTTGGTGATCGAGGAGATCAGCGGGTTCTTGTTCTCCAGGATCGCGCGGTTGACGTCCGAGGCCTTGACCCGCACCTCGCCCTCGACCTCGCGGATCTTGACCTCCTTGAGCGAGCCGGACACGAGGTCGCCGAGCGGGGCGAGCACGCCCATCAGGTCGACGTGGACCTCGAGGTCGCGCAGCGTGTCCTGGACCGGCACGCCCTTCGCGTCGATCGACACGTGGCCGTACTCGCCGGAGATGGCCTGGGCCAGGAAGGAGAAGCCGTGCACCTTGACCGCCGGATCGTCGGTGAGGTGGAACTGCTCGCGGGCCCGCTTGGACACCTGGTACTCGAAGATCGACGCGGCACCGAAGTCGGCGGCCACGAGCAGGCCGATGAGCACGACGAGCGTGATGACGAGCCTGCGCGTCCGGCGTCGCCGCCTGGGCGCGCTTCGTGGCCTGCCAGGTGTCGTCATCGTCGTCATGCCGCCGTTCGCTCCGCTTCGCTCGTTCGGCTCTCGCACCGGTCTGCCAGCCACGCCGCCACGCGGTCGACCAGCTGCGGCGTCATCGCCGTCTCGGCGTGCCGCATGCCGCGCTCCAGCCACAGCTCGGCACGGCCGCCGGTGGCCCGCTGCAGGGCCAGCGGGTGTTCCACGCCCACGTAATGATCCCCGTCGCCGTGCACCAGCAGTAAGGGGGTGGGGGCGATCCGGTGCGCGACCTCGACGGGACTGGCCGGTATCTCGATTGTCGGTGGTGCGAGGCGAACCCGCAGCGCACGCATCGCGAGCCGCCCGTGCGGCAGCTCGGCCAGCCAGAACAGGCGGCGCATGGCCTCGGTGTCCCTGGTCCACCAGCGGGCGGCGGCGCTGATCGCGACGACCGCGTCCGGCCGCTCGGCGCCGGTGGCCGCGTGCAGGACGGCGACCGAGCCGCCCATGGAGAACCCGAGCGTCGAGACGTGCGTGTGGCCGAGCCCGCGCGCGAGGCGGACGCCCGCGTCCAGGTCGTGCACCTCGCCCGGGCCCGCCGTGCTGCGCCCGCCGGACCGCCCGTGCCCGCGGAAGTCGAGCGCGATCACGGTATGTGACCGCGAGAGGCGGTGCAGGATGCGGGTGACGAACGGCTTGCGGACGTGGTTGGTGAAGCCGTGCCCGACGACGATCGCCGGTTCGTTACGGGAATGTTTCCGTCGCACCAGGAGTCCCGTCAGCCTCACATCGTCGGCCGTCCGCTGGTGCACACGTGTGACACGGATGTCACGACCAGGACATTCGGCGGGCACAACGGCTATTCTCCTCGAAAGCCACGGAGCAATCCCGGGAAGGCAGGCCCATCATGAGCCTCGACCTGCTGCTGCTCACCGCGGACCCGACGCCGGGCTCGGCACTGCCGTCGCTGATGCTGTTGCCCCACCACGTGCGCACGCAGGCGCCCGAGGTGACCGCGTTGCTCGACGCAGGGTCACGGGACGTCGTCCTGGTGGACGCGCGCACGGACCTCGCCGCGGCGAAGAGCCTGTGCCGCCTGCTGACCAGTGGTGGCGACACCGTGCCGGTGATGGCGATCGTCAACGAGGGCGGCCTGGTCGCGGTCAACCCCGAGTGGCGCGTGGACGACATCATCTTGCCGGGCGCCGGCCCGGCGGAGGTGGACGCCCGGCTGCGCCTGCTGACCTCGCGCGGCCCGGCGGGCGCTCCCGGCGCGGACGGCGCGCTGCGCCTGGGCGAGCTGGTCATCGACGAGGCGACGTACACGGCGCGGCTGCGGGGCAGGCCGCTCGACCTGACGTACAAGGAGTTCGAGCTCCTGAAGTACCTCGCGCAGCACGCGGGCCGGGTGTTCACGCGGGCGCAGCTGCTGCAGGAGGTGTGGGGCTACGACTTCTTCGGCGGCACCCGCACGGTGGACGTCCACGTGCGACGCCTACGCGCGAAGCTGGGCACGGAACACGAGCAGATGATCGGCACCGTGCGAAACGTGGGCTACAAGTTCGTCCAGCCCCCGAAGCACGACCGCACAGTCCCAAGCCCGAACTGAACCCCAAGCCCCACAAGCAAAACCCGCGCGCACACGCGCGTGCAGAGCGCAGGAAACGCAGACCCCCACCCTGTCCCGGGGGCACCCCTCGATGCCAGTCTACCGGCCACCCCTGACAAAAAGGCTGGTCAGGCGCGAGCTGTGGACAACTCGGTCGCCTGTGGACAACTTCCGGACCGGTCGTGCGGGAGTCGGTAACGTCGTGGTGTGGACATGATCTGGCAAGACGCCGAGCCCGGTGACGACGTGCGGCAGCTGCTCCTCGCGGCGCAGGAGTTCGACGGGCGGCCCGAGATCGAGGACGGGCAGCCGCTGCCGCGGGAGTTCCGCGGCGGGCGGCACTTACGCGCGACCGAGGGCGGCACGCTCGTCGGGTACGCGCATCTCGACACCGGCGGCGACGCGTTCGGCAACCAGATCGCCGAGGCCGTCGTCCATCCCAGGCACCGGCGCCTGGGCCACGGCACGCGGCTCGTCCGCGCGGTGCTCGACGAGGCCGCGCCGAAGCTGCGCATCTGGTCCCACGGCGACCATCCGGCGGCCGCGCGCATCGCGAGCGGGTTCGGCCTCACGCGGGTGCGCGAGCTGCTGAAGATGCGGCTCGACCGCGACATCGCGTTGCCCGAGGCCGTGTGGCCGGCCGGCGTCACCGTCCGCACGTTCGTCCCCGGCCGGGACGAGGAGGCGGTCGTCGCGGTCAACGGGCGTGCCTTCGACTGGCACCCGGAGCAGAGCCGGCTCACGGTCGACGACGTGCGGGCGACCGAGCGGGAGGGCTGGTTCGACGCGGCCGGCTTCTTCCTCGCGGTGCGCGACGACAGCGCCGACGGCGACGACAGCGCCGCCAGCGCCGACGACGTCATCGGGTTCCACTGGACCAAGGTGCATCCGGGCAGCGTGGGCGAGGTCTACGTGGTGGGGGTCGACCCGGCCGCGCAGGGTGGTGGCCTGGGCCGAGCGCTCACGCTGAAAGGTCTGCGCCACCTTCGCGACCAGGGGCTCCGCGACACGATCCTTTACGTCGAGTCGGACAACTCACCGGCCGTGGCCGTATACCGGAAAATCGGTTTCGAAATCGCCCAAACGGATGTCGCCTATGCGCGTTAGGCGGCCGTATCGCCGTTACTCAACGCAACAAAAGTCACAATCCGATGTTGTTCACCTCCTGTTTACCTGTACACCCGGCCCTGTCCACTCCCCTTCCCTAGCGTCCGCGCTTGTGCCGCGATTCAGCAGCGCACCAGAGTGCCGTGCCGTCCGGGCAACCTCCCGGCGGCCGTGCCCACTCGTGACTTCGACTTACCTCGAGAGGATCCAGTGAAGCGCATCCGCTACGGCCGTATCGCGGCCCTCGTCACTGCCAGCGCGCTGGCACTGACCGCCTGCGGCAACGACCCAGGTGGGTCAGATGCCGGCAGTGGTGGTGGCTCCGAGCAGGAGAGCAGCCTGTCCGGTGAGCTCAACGGGGCCGGGGCCAGCTCCCAGGAAGCCGCCATGAACGCGTGGAAGTCGGGCTTCGGCTCGGCGAACCCGGACGTGACCGTCAACTACGACCCGGTCGGCTCGGGCGGTGGTCGCACGCAGTTCGGTGAGGGCGCCATCGACTTCGCCGGCTCGGACGCGGCGTTGAAGGACGACGAGCGGGCCAAGGCCAAGGAGCGCTGCGGCAGCGACGCGATCGACCTGCCGATGTACATCAGCCCGATCGCGGTCGTCTACAACCTCGAGGGCGTGGACAACCTGCAGCTGTCGTCGGCGACCGTCGCGGGCATCTTCGACCGCAAGATCACCAAGTGGAACGACGCGAAGATCGCCGCGGACAACCCGGACGCCAAGCTCCCCAGCTCCAACATCACCCCGGTGAACCGCTCGGACGAGTCCGGCACCACGCAGAACTTCACCGAGTGGCTGGCAGCGACCTCCGGTGGCGCCTGGTCGTACAAGCCGAGCGGTGAGTGGCCGCTCAAGGGTGGCCAGTCCGCACAGGGCACCTCCGGCATCATCCAGACCGTCCAGGGTGGCCAGGGCACGATCGGCTACGCCGACCACAGCCAGGCAGGCAGCCTGGGCGTCGCCAAGATCAAGGTCGGCGACCAGTGGGTCGAGCCGAGCGCCGAGGGCGCGGCGAAGGTCGTCGAGGAGTCGCCGCGGGTCGAGGGCGTGCCGGAGCACGACCTGTCCATCCAGCTCAAGCGCGACACCACCACCGCGGGTGCCTACCCGGTCGTTCTCGTCTCGTACCTGATCGTCTGTGAGAAGTACTCGGACAAGGACAAGGGCGAGCTCGTCAAGGCCTTCATGAAGTACATCGGCAGCGCCGATGGCCAGAAGGCCGCCGCCGACTCGGCCGGCTCCGCGCCGCTCTCCGAGAAGTTGCAGAGTGACGTCGCGGCCTCGGTCGACTCGATCGCCGCGGGCTGACCGGACCGAAATCTTGTTACGGTCTTTCTGCCGGCCGGGTGACCCGAGCGGTCGCCTGGCCGGCACAGCCCGTCCCTACCCGTCCACGGAGACTGCGTCGTGACCAGAACGGGCGAAACGGCGGCCCAGCGCGAAACCCCGCCGGAACCGGCCAAGCAACAACGCGCACCGCGACGACCCGGCGACCTGGTCTTCTCGACCGCCGCCCGGGCCGCCGGCACGCTCATCCTGATCATTCTCGCGGCCGTCGCCGTGTTCCTCGTCATCGAGGCGTGGCCGGCGATCGAGCTTTCCCCTGCCGAGCTCTCCTCGAAGGTGTCGTTCGTCGAGGACGGCGACTCGCTGCTGACCTACGTCGGCCCCCTCGTGTTCGGCACGATCCTCGCGGCGGTCATCGCACTCGTCATCGCGACGCCGGTCTCCATCGGGGTCGCCCTGTTCATCTCGCACTACTCGCCGCGCAGGGTCGCCCAGGTCTTCGGCTACATCGTCGACCTGCTCGCCGCGATCCCGAGCGTCGTCTACGGCCTGTGGGGCGCCCTGTGGCTGATGCCCCGGGTGGCGCCGTTCTTCAACTGGCTGAGCTCGACCCTCGGCTTCATCCCGCTCTTCGAGGGCCCGGTCGCCACACCGGCGCGCACGATCCTCACCGCGGGCATCGTGCTCGCGGTGATGATCCTGCCGATCATCACCGCGGTGACCCGCGAGGTGTTCCTCCAGACCCCGCCGCTGCACCAGGAGGCCGCGCTCGCGCTCGGCGCCACCCGCTGGGAGATGGTCCGGCTCGCGGTCTTCCCGTTCGCGCGCTCCGGCATCGTCAGCGCCACCATGCTGGGTCTGGGCCGCGCGCTGGGCGAGACGATGGCCGTCGCCATGGTCCTCTCGCCCGGCCTGACCTACTCGATCTTCATCCTGCAGGCCGGCCAGCACCAGAACATCGCCGCGAACATCGCGCTGAAGTTCCCCGAGGCGAACCAGATCGGCGTCAACGTGCTGATCTTCACCGGCCTGGTGCTGTTCGTGATCACCCTCGTCGTCAACATGTTCGCCCGGTGGATCGTGTCCCGGCGCGCCGAGTTCTCGGGGGCCAACTGATGACCAGCAGCCTGCAGGACCCGCTGGACATCCAGCTCGGCGGCAAGAGGCTCAGCCGCGGCAAGCTGCCCCGGGGGACCGCGATCGGGCTGCTCGTGCTGGCGGTCGTGGTGATGGGCGGCATCCTCGAGGTGGCCGGCTCGTTCAGCATCGTGCTCACCGTGATCCTCGGCGTGCTTCTCTTCGCCGTGGCGATCACGGTGCTCGCCGGCCTCGTCGAGGGCTCCCGCGCAGCACGCGACCGGCTCGCGACGACGGTCATGTACAGCGCCTTCGCGCTCGCCGTCGTCCCGCTGATCAGTCTGCTGTGGACAGTCATCGACTACGGCCTCAAGCGGTTCAACGGCTATTTCCTCACGTACACGATGCGCGGCGTGTTCGGCGGCATGGATGCCGGCGGGGTGTACCACGCGATCATCGGCACCCTGGAGATCACCCTGTTCGCGACGGTGATCGCGGTGCCGATCGGCCTGCTCACCGCGATCTACCTGGTCGAGTACGGGCCGACGAAGCTGGGGCGCGGCATCACGTTCTTCGTCGACGTCATGACCGGCATCCCGTCCATCGTCGCCGGCCTGTTCGCCTACGCGTTGTTCGCCCTGTTCCTCGGGCCGGGCGTGCACTTCGGCGCGATCGGCTCGGTCGCCCTGGCCGTGCTGATGATCCCGATCGTCGTGCGGGCGTCGGAGGAGATGCTCAAGCTGGTGCCGAACGAGCTGCGGGAGGCGGCGTACGCGCTCGGCGTGCCGAAGTGGCTCACGATCGTCAAGGTCGTGTTGCGCACCGCCGCGGCCGGCATCGTCACCGGCGTCATGCTCGCCATCGCCCGCGTCATCGGCGAGACCGCACCGCTGGTGATCACCGTCGGAGTCGTCGACTCCGTCAACTACAACCTGTTCGACGGCCGGATGATGACGCTGCCGGTCTACGTGTTCCGCCAGTACAGCCAAGGCCTCGCGCCGAACGGCATCACCACGATCAACTACGACCGCGCCTGGGCGGCGGCGCTGACGCTGATCATCCTCGTGATGCTGCTCAACCTGATCGCCCGGCTGGTCTCCCGGTTCTTCGCACCGAAGACCCGACGCTAACGAGGAGAACGACGCGACGATGGCGAAGCGACTCGACATCTCGAACCTGAACATCTACTACAGCGACTTCCTCGCCGTCGAGGGCGTGTCGATGGCCGTCGAACCGCGCGCGGTGACCGCGTTCATCGGCCCGTCCGGCTGCGGCAAGTCCACCGTGATCCGCTCGCTGAACCGCATGCACGAGGTCATCCCGGGCGCGCGGATCTCCGGCAAGATCGCGCTGGACGGCGAGGACCTGTACGGCGGCTCGGTCGACCCGGTGCAGGTGCGGCGGAACATCGGCATGGTGTTCCAGCGGCCCAACCCGTTCCCCACCATGTCGATTCACGCCAACGTGATCGCCGGCATGCGGTTGAACAACCGGCGCATGTCGAAGAAGACGGCCGACGAGGTCGTCGAGCGCTCGCTGCGCGGCGCCAACCTCTGGAACGAGGTGAAGGACCGCCTCAACAAGCCGGGTTCGTCGCTGTCCGGTGGACAGCAGCAGCGCCTGTGCATCGCACGGGCCATCGCGGTGCAGCCGGACGTGCTGCTGATGGACGAGCCGTGCTCGGCACTCGACCCGATCTCGACGCTGGCCATCGAGGACCTGATCGGTGAGCTGAAGAAGGACTACACGATCGTCATCGTCACCCACAACATGCAGCAGGCCGCGCGGGTGAGCGACAAGACGGCGTTCTTCAACCTCGCCGGCGTCGGCCAGCCGGGCAAGCTGATCGAGATGGACGCGACGGAGCGGATCTTCTCCAACCCGACCCAGAAGGCCACCGAGGACTACATCTCCGGCCGCTTCGGCTGAGACTGCTCCGGTCGGCCCACGCCGATCGTCGGGTCTCGCCCGGTCGGTTCGGTCGTGAGCGGGGGCTATGTTTACGAGTGGGAACCCGTCGGGACCGAGTTACGTCAGAATGGGGTCCCGCGCAGGTGCCCGTTGGTACCGTGCGGGTGTGGTCTGAGGTGTAAGGACAGGGGCCGATCATGCTTGACGCAGGTGGTGGTTTCGGGGCG
Organism: Actinophytocola sp.; assembly: GCA_035995025.1. Lineage (GTDB taxonomy): Bacteria > Actinomycetota > Actinomycetes > Mycobacteriales > Pseudonocardiaceae > Actinophytocola. The sequence goes on along the minus strand of DASYKY010000055.1, from coordinate 46,004 downwards.
GCGATCCAGGGCATCGCGGCAGGCGCCAAGAGCCTTGCCTCCGCGGCCGCCGAGGGACACTTCGCGGTCAGCGAGGAGGGCGGCCGGGCGCTGCTCCAGGCCATCCGCGAGATGCGGGACTGGATCAACGGCCAGGACAACCGGATGCTCGTGCTCGAGCAGGAGCCGCCGCTGGGCGGCAGCCACGGTGCCCAGGCGATCAAGCCCTACTCGCGCGACGTGGCCACCGACCAGCAGGGCTTCATCGCGATCCTGAAGGCGTTCGGCGGCTCGCTCGACGACGCCGAGGTCGGGATCCAGGCAGCCATGCGGAACTACCGCACCATGGACACCGAGCTGGCCACGCCGTACAACACGGTCGAGGCGTGACCGTGCGGCTGCTGCTCCTCCCGATGGTGGCCGTCGCGGCGCTGGCGCTCGCCGGCTGCTCGGAGCAGACCGCCGGCAGCGCCTCGCCCGGTGGTGACACTGGCGAGAACACCGGGGCGCCGACCATCCCCGGCGGGGAGACCACCGGCGAGTCCACGGAGTCCTCCGCGCCCGGCGGTGACTCCGGCACGGCGGACCTGCAGCCCTGCGCCATGCTGAGCCAGGGCGACCAGTACCAGCTGAAGGTCACCGGCGGTGCCGAGGACGAGGTCGGGCCGGAGCGGCTGTGCCAGTGGACGGCCTCGGGGAGCCACACGGTCTCGGTCGGCATCGCCGACGAGCTCGGGCTCGACGACGTGCAGTCGAGTGGCGCAAAGACACCGATGAAGGTCGGCTCGCACGACGCCGTCCAGTTCACCGGCGGGGTGAGCAGCTGCGCGGTGGCGCTGGGCGTCACCGACACGTCGCGGGTCGACGTCATCTCGGCGGCCAACGGCGACGAGGCGAAGGCTTGCACGATCGCGAAGCAGGCGGCGGCACTGGTAGAACCCAAGTTGCCCTGAAACTGGACAGGGAGTAGTTAACGATGGCACGGCGACACCATCAGCCGGATACGGGCTCCGACGGCCGGTACGACCCGACCAAGGACCCGACCAGCGACTACTACATCGATCGCGGCGACACGTCCGACACCGGGGACGAGGTCCACACAAACGCCGAGCAGACCGCCGACCAGCAGGAGGACGGCGACAACTGGATCGAGCAGGTCATCAACATCTTCACCCGGCAGGGCCGCGTCGACAGCGCGTACAACCAGGAGCTCTCCCAGCAGGCCCAGGAGCTCGCGGGCGGCGTCAACACCCGCACGCCGCCGACGATCGCGCCGGCCAACTACCTGGCCAACCCGCACCCCGAGCTCAAGCAGATGGTCACCGAGGGCGTCGACCCCGACCAGGTCGGTCAGATGGGCGACACGTGGATCGAGGCGGGCAACGCGATGACCCGCTTCCAGACCGGCGTCGCGTCCGCGATCAACAACAGCGAGGCCGACTGGCAGGGCCAGGCCGGTAACTCCGCCCGCACGTTCATGGCCGACGTCGGCAACTGGGTGGGCAACGCGGGGCAGAGCGCGCAGCTCGCCGGTACGCAGACCAACATCCAGGCGTCCGCGGTCGCCGAGGCGAAGCGCGCCATGCCCGAGCCCGTCGACTTCGACGTCGCGGCCGCCAACCGCGACCTGCAGTCCACGACCAACCCGGTCGAGATGATGCGCAAGTACTCGACCTACATGACGCAGTACAACGCACAGCAGGAGGCCCACCAGCAGGCCGCGCGCGTCCTCACCACCTTCGACGGCAGCCTGGCCGGCGCGAGCACCATGCCGGCGTTCGCGAAGCCGCCGCAGATGAACGGCGGCGACGGCTCCACCTCGGTCACCGCGAACAAGATCGACGGCCTGTCCACGAACGAGGGGCTCAACCCGAACGGCTCCACGGGAGCCGGCGGCACGGGCGGGACCGGCGGCACCGGTGGCACGGGCGGCAACCCGAACATCCCGGCGCTGCCCGGCGGCAACGGCGGCGGTGGCGGGGGCAACGGCGCCGGTGGCGGGTCCGGCTCGGGTGGCGGGTCCGGCGCGGGCGGCGGCAACGGCGGCATCCCGTTCCCGGGCGGCGGTGGCACCGGCGGTGGCAGCACGGACCCGAGCGGTGGCGGCACCTTCCCGGGCGGCGGTCCCGGCGGCGGCATCCCCGGTGGTGGTCCAGGCGGCGGCCCGGGTGGGTTCCCGGGCGGCGTGCCGGGCGGTTCCGGTCCCGGCGGGTCCGGCGGCTCGAACTTCCCCGGCGGCGCGCCGCTGCCGATCGGCGGCGGCATCGGTGGGTCCGGCGGCGACTTCGAGCGCGTTGGCGGGCGGTTCGGCGTGCCGGGCGGGCGCGGGTTCGGGCCCGGCGGCTTCGGCACCCCGGGCACGAGTGGCTTCGGGTCCGGCAGCGGGTCCGGTGGCTCCGGCTTCGGCTCGGGCAGCGGTTCCGGCGGTGGTTCCGGCGCGGGCGGCAGCGGCGCGGGCGGTCTCGGCCGCGGCGGCGTCGGTCCGGGCGGCCTGGGCAGCGGCGGCGGTGGGCTGGCCGCCGAGGGCGCCGGGCTGCGCGGCGGTGGCGTGGCCGGTGCGGGGGGCCGCGGCGGTGCCGGCATGGCCGGCGTGCCCGGCGGGCGCGGTCAGGGCGACGACGACGAGGAACACCAGCGGCCGTCGTTCCTGGTCGAGGGCGACCCGGACGCCGTCTTCGGCACCGACGAGATGACCGCGCCACCCGTGATCGGCGAGTAATGGGCAGATCGTTCACCCTGTCGCTCGCCGCGGCCGACATCGTGGCGCAGTTCCTCGGCGTGAACCTTCGGCTGTTCCCGTTCGACATCCCGAGCGTCGGCCAGTTGCAGGAGGACCGGATCCGCATCGCGCGGGCGGTGTTCGCCGACCTCGCGAAGCGCGGCCTCGCCGGCCACGACGGCCTGGACCCCGAGCTCGAACGGGCGGTGCGGACGGTGTCCGACTACGTCATCTCCGTCGCCGTCATGGGCACCGTCGAGAAGGACCGGGAGATCTACGCGCGGGCCTCGGCCACGGGCGACACGGGCGTGCTGGCGGTCAAGGAGCAGCAGAGCATGCGCTTCGAGCTGATCCGGCCGACCGCGCTCGCGCTGACGCTGGTCGGGCTGCTGCCGAAGCTGCAGGCGGGCCCCGGCCAGTCGGTGACGATCAGGCCGGCCCCGGCGGCCCGGCACCGCCGAGACGACGACGAGCAGTCCGTGTTCGGCGAGCAGCCGCGGGCGTCGACCGACCAGCAGCTGCGCGCGGCCACCGCCTACCTGGCCCGCCCGCGGACCGGCACCGGGTTCTTCGCGGTGAGCGCCCGCGACCGGCACGGCCGGGAGATCCGCGCGGGCGGCCTGACCTGGATGGACACCGACGCGGGCCGGTACCTGACGCTGTCGCGCCCGCAGGACGCCGACGGAGCGGTCACCGGCACGATCTTCCCGGCGGACTCGGCACGGCTCACCCACCAGCTCGGCGAGATGATCGAGTCGGTGGCGCCGGAGCGCTGAGAACGGCTCAGACGTCGTCGTGGGCGGCGCCCGGCATGCGGCCCGTCACCACGAACACCACGCGCTTGGCGACCGACACGGCGTGGTCGGCGAAGCGCTCGTAGAAGCGGCCCAGCAGCGTCACGTCCACCGCGGCGGCGACGCCGTGCGGCCAGTCCTTGTCCATGATCACCGTGAACAGGTGGCGGTGCAGGTCGTCCATCTCGTCGTCGGCCTGCTCCAGCGAGTGGGCCTGGTTGACGTCCTTGCTGAGGATGACGTGCTCGGCCTCGCGCGCCAGCTCGACCGCGACCCGGCCCATCTCCGCGAAGTACGGGCGCACCTGGTCGGGCAGCACCGGCTGCGGGTGCCGCCGCCGCGCGGCCTTCGCCACGTGCAGCGCCAGGTCGCCCATCCGCTCGAGGCTCTCCGCCGCGTGGATCGCGGCCAGCACGCTGCGCAGGTCGGTGGCCACCGGCGCCTGCAGGGCCAGCAGCGCGTACGCGTGCTCCTCGCACGACGACCGCGCCGCGTCCACCTTCTCGTCGTCGCCGATCACCTGCTCCGCGAGGCCGAGGTCGACCTCCAGCAGTGACTTGGTGGCGAGCTCCATGGCCGTCGCGACCATCGAGCACATGCCGGCGAGCTCCACGACGAGCGTGCCGAGTTCGACTTGGTAGGCCTCACGCATGGCGACAGCCTACGGGCGCAGCGGTTCCGCCGTGGCAGCGCGGGGTGAACCCCACATGAACCCCCGGACACGAAATGAGCACCAGGTCAGGCGCAGGATACGTCGCCGCCGTTGACGGTGGAGAGGTCCGATGGGAGCGGGTCGCCCGGCTTGCCCTTGCCCGGCGCGACGACCTTGCCGTCGAACCCAGGGCCGATGATGAGCTGGATGGCGCCCGCCAGCGACGGGTCCTCGACGAGCTCCGCGTCCGGCACCGACGATCTCAGCAGCTGTGCCTGCGCCTCGCTGCCCTTGGCGTACTTGATGATCGTGCTCTTGACCTTCTCCGGCGCGGCGTCCACCCACACGACCTGGTAGCCGAGCTCCGTGAGCTGGTCGGCGGTGCCGCCCGCGATGCCGCCGGTCGGGTTGCCGCCGTTGAGCACCTGCACCTTGATCGACTTCGGGTCGGCAGGCGCCGGCGCGGTCTTCAGGGACTGCAGCTGCTGCGTGCCGGACTTCTCGCCGGGCAGCGGGGTGTCCTCGCGGATCGCGCGGAACAGCGACTTGTTGTCGTCGGCGCGCAGGTCCTCGTTGCCGTTCTCGTTCGCCTCGCCGACCGTCGGCACGGTGATGAACGTGACCTTGCCCGCCTGGATGCCCTGCAGCGACTGACCGAGCGTGACCATCTGGTCGACGCCGATGTTGTCGCCGAACGTGGACTTCGAGAACGCCTGGACGAAGTCGGACAGCTTGCCGGGGTCGAGCAGCACCTCGCTCGACATCGCCTTGCGCAGCAAGGAGGACAGGAACCGCTGCTGGCGGATGATGCGGCCGTAGTCGGAGGTCACGTCGCCCTGCACGTGCCGGGCGCGCACGAAGTTCAGCGCCTGGTCGCCGGTGAGCGTGACGTTCTTGCCGGCCACCGGCACGACCGTGCCGAGGATGTCGTCCTTGAGCGGCCGCTCGACGCAGACCTGCACTCCGCGCACCGCGTCCACCATGCCCTTGAAGCCGTGGAAGTCGATGCCGACGAAGTGGTTGATCATGAGGCCGGACAGCTGCTGCACCAGCTTGGTCACGCACTTCGGGCCGCCGACCTGGTAGGCGGTGTTCAGCTTGACCTGCTCCGCGGCCGGCTTCTGCTCGCCGGTGTAGTCGCCGGACTTGGGGTCCCAGCCCTCGCACGCGGGCCTGCGCACCTCGAGGTCGCGCGGGAAGGAGACGACGACGGCACGCTCCCGGTCGGCCGGGATGTGCGCGATCATCACGGTGTCCGACCGGGCGCCGACGATCTCCTTCTCGCTGCCGACGCCGTCCTCGGCCTCCGCGCCCGCGCGGGTGTCGGAGCCGACGAGCAGGAAGTTCTCGTCGCCGCGCTGCTTGGCGGCGTCCTGGATGTCCTTGGAGTTCGGGTCGAGCGCGTCGACCTGCTGCGAGCTCGCGTCCACCCAGCTCTTGAAGCCCCAGGCGACCCCGGTCGCCACGAACACGAGGATCGCGGCGGTCGCGGCGGCCACCCGGATGGCGAGCTTCGAACGGTCGAGGCGGCGGGACTTCTTCTCCTGCAACCGGGTGCGGCCGTCGCCGTCGGGACCTTCGGGGAGCATCTCGGTGAGCGCCTCGGGCGCCGGGTCCGGCTTGGCTCCCGGCCGCTGGACGGCCAGTGTCTGCCCGGCGACGAGCACGTCGAGCTCGTCCATCTCCTCGTCCTCGCGGCGCCAGGGCGTGAGCTTGCGGCGTTTGGCCTTGCGCTGGCGCTCCTCGGCCTGGATCTCGTCGTGGACGGCGGAGAAGCGGGCGAGGGTGTGGTCGATGCCGCGCCGCTTCTGGACGTCCTCGCCGATGGCCTCCATCTCGGTGGTCATCGAGATGGCGTCACGCTCGGGTTTGCGGGGCGGCGGCAGCGGGACGACCTCGTCCGCGCGCTCACCCGGCCGTGGCGGCCGCTGGCCCGGCCGCTCGTCGCTCCCGGCACGGGTCGGCGGGATCGCCGGCCGGTCGTCGGGCTCCTGGCGGCCGAGCACCTGGTCGCGGTCGATGGCGCCGGAGGCGTTGCGAAGCACGTCGTCGCGGTTGATCGCGCCGGAGGCGTTGCGGAGCACGTCGTCGCGGTTGATCGCGCCGGACGGGTGGCCGGGCAGCGCGCGGTAGCCGGACCCCTGGCCGGGCCCGAAACCCTCCGGCGGGATCGGCTGGTGCCCGGTGCCCTGCCCGGGGCCTGGCTGTACCGGCCGGCCGGGTTGTCCTGGTGGCACGCCGGGCGGCAGTCCTGGGCCGCCGGTTGCCTGGCCGGGGCCGGGGAGTACGGGGCCGCCGGTGTGCTGCCCGGGGCCGGGGACCACGCGGGGGCCGGTGCCCTGTCCGGGGCCGGGCACCGCGCGAGGCCCGGAGCCCTGGCCGAACCCGCCAGGCGGGATCGCCCGGTGCCCGGTGCCCTGGCCGGGGCCGAACCCGTTGTCGGGCGGCTGGGGTGCGGCGCCGGGACCGAAGTCGCCGAAGCCTTCGTCCGGTCCGTAACCGCCGGGGCCGAAGCCGTCGTCGGGCATGGCGCGGCGGCCGGGCGGTAAGCCGCGGCCCGCGCCGGGGGGTACGGCGTAGCTGCCGGAGGTCTGCCCGGGCCCGGGCACCGCGCGGCGCCCCGGCCCGAAGCCCTCGTCGGGCACGCCTTGGCCCGGCCCGAAGTCGGCTGGGCCTTGACCGGGGCCGAAGTCCGCCGGGCCTGGACCGAAGTCCGGTGCGCCGGGGCGGAAGCCGTCGTCCGGCGCGCCGCGGCCGGGAGCCACGCCCGGCCCGAAGCCGTTGTCGGGCATGCCACCGGGGCCGAAGCCGTCGTCCGGCAAGCCCCGCCCTGGGCCGTAGCCACCGTCGGGCACGGGGCCGAACCCGTCGCCCGGCATGCCTGCCGCCGGGCCGAAGCCGTTGTCGGGCATGCCGTTGCGGCCGGGTGGCCCGCCGGGGCCGAACCCGTGTCCGGGTGCCGCGCCGGGGCCGAACCCGTCGTCCGGCATGCCGAAGCCCTCGTCGGCCATGCCGTTGCGGCCAGGTGCCCCGCCGGGGCCGAACCGGTCATCGGGCATGCCGGGTGCGGGGCCGTAGCCGTTGTCGGCCATGCCGTTGCGTCCGGGGCCGAAGCTCTCGTCCGGCAGACCGCCACGCCCAGGGCCGAAGCGGTCGTCGGCCATGCCGTGATGGCCTGGTGCCACGCCTGGGCCGAACCGGTCATCGGGCATGCCCGGTGCCGGGCCGAAGCTGTTGTCGGGCATGCCGTTGCGGCCTGGGCCGAACCGGTCGTCCGGCATGCCGGGTGCGGGTCCGTAGCCGTTGTCGGCCATGCCGTTGTGGCCCGGCGCCCCGCCGGGGCCGTAGCCGTCGTCGGGTAAGCCGGGTGCCGGGCCGAAGTTGTTGTCGGGTAAGCCGGGTGCCGGGCCGAACCGGTCGTCCGGCATGCCGGGTGCGGGTCCGAAGCCGTTGTCGGCCATGCCGTTGTGGCGCGGCGCGCCGCCGAAGCCGTGGTCGGGAGCGCCGTGGCCGTAGCCGTTGTCGGGCATGCCCGGTGCCGCGCCGTAGCGGTCGTCCGGCATGCCGGGTCCGGGGCCGAAGCCGCCGGGGGCGAAGTCCTGGGCCGGGCCGTAGCCGTCGTCGGGGGCGCCGAAGCCTTCCGGCGCGGCTCGGTAGCCGGGTGGCTCGGCGGGCGAGTAGCCCTGGGGATCGGCCACCGAGCGATATCCACCCGGCGCCGGATGCGGCGCGCCTTGCGAACCGTGTTCCGGCCACTGCGGCGCGTCCGCCGGCTCGCCCGGGCGTGGCCGGCCGGACGTCGACCCGCCGTGCGCGTCCTGGTTCGCGGGGGACAGGTCCGGGCGCGAGATGCCGTGCCGCTGCACGAGGTCGGCAACGCTCAGCCCGCCGCCGCCGTCCTCCATGGAACGGCGACGCCTGCGTGGCTTCTCCGGCTGCTCGTCGGCACGCCGATGGCGGCGGCCATACCCGTTCGAGTCACCGGCGGAGGAATGGGTGCCGCCCGGCCGCTCGTCGTCAGGCACCCGGTCCCCTTCCCGCTCGCGCCAACTTCTGCGACAGCACGTTCGTGCCGCTTTCTTAATCAAGACGTTGTAGACGTCCGGAGTGTCGTCGACTCACAGTGTCGCCCTGGGGCCAGATAGTACGGATGGATGGCACCCATGACGACTGCAGATCCGTTTTCGGCCACTTTCCGTGCGCGTTCGGCCGCGTGTTGCTAGCCCGATCGGGCTATTGCAGCGACTTGATCGAACGTTACCGAACTGCCGCCTAGTGTTTTCGTCAGCGTGGCCGACGGACCGGCGCGCCGGATAGCCGTACCTCGCCACCGACACGGTAGGCGACGGCGTTGCGGCCCGACTGCTTGGCCGTGTATAGCAGCGCGTCCGCACTGCGCAGCTGCTCCTCGGGGCTGGTCGGTGCCCCGTCCGTGTCGGGCTGGTGCGCGACGCCGATGCTGACGGTCACCCGCAGGCCGAGCACGGTCGTCGCCCAGGCGTACTGCTCGATACGCGCGCGGGCGGCCTCGGCCACGACGGTCGCGGTGGTGCCGTCGACGCCGGGCAGCATCAGCACGAACTCCTCGCCGCCGTAACGGGCGCAGAACCCGCCGTCGGGCAGCCCGATCTGCAGCAGGGCGACGACCTGCTGCAGCACCCGGTCGCCCACGTGGTGGCCGAACGTGTCGTTGACGCTCTTGAACCAGTCCAGGTCGACGATGGCGACGGCCAGGCCGCCCGCGTGGTCGCCGCCGTGCTGCTCGACGGCTTCGAGCAGCCGCTGGTCTAGGTAGCGGCGGTTGTAGCTGTCGGTCAGCGCGTCGCGCATGCTCTGCTCGCGGGCCTCGGCGTGCTCGCGGCGCAGCCGGGCCACCTCCACGCGGAACTGCTGGGGCACCTGCGGCGGCAGCGTCTTGTCCGCGGTGGCCGCCTCCAGGGCGTAGCGCAGGTGCTCGTAGGCCTGGCGCCACTGGCCGCGGGACGCGAGCAGGCTGGCGATGGACTCGTACAGCTCGACGAGGCTCTCGGCGTCCTCGCTCTCGGCGCGGCTGGCGGACGTGTCGAGGTGCCGGCCCGGGTGCTGCTCGGGGACCGCGGGCTCGTTGGTCCGCCTGTCCCGCCGGGCAGCGTCGTGCCGGGTGTGTTGCGCGTCGTGTCGGGCCGAGCTCCGTGGGGCCGGTCCGGGCTGGGCCACTCCCTGGTCCAGTACCGCCACCGCGCTCACCTCCCTACCTAGGTCTCTTCGTCGCCCCGCTCGGCGGTCTTGAGGTCTGGGCAGAGTGGATTCGGATTTCCCTCTACTGGTGGAACTGGTACTGCTCCATACAAGTGACGGCCCCACGCGGAACGCGATGACGATCATTTTTGGGGCGGTGCGGTCACTCCGTGGGGCACGGCGAGAAGCCGTAGGCCTTACCGTCGAGCACGACCACGCGCTCCGAACCGATCTGCTCGCCGAGCTGCGCGCCCTCCTGGCGGATGCTGACGGACACGCCGAGCACGTAGATGGTGCCTCGCGGCGGTTCGCTCGCCCGGGAGTCCGGCGGCACCCAGTCGGCGTCGGTGCGGAACGTCGACATCGCGGGCTCGATGTGCAGGACCAGGTCGCCGAGGTCGCAGAGCCGGTCGGTGTAGTCGGGATGCTGGGTGCGGCGCAGGAAGTCCCGCTGCATGGCGGTTCCGTCGTCGCCCGAGGAGTTCAGGTCGGCGAAGTACCGCTCGACGAGGCCGCGGTCGCTGCCGCCGGACTTCGACGACGCTGCCACGGGCACGCCCGCGACCCGCGTACTGCAGCCGGCCAGCACCAGGCCGAGCACGGCGACCGCGAAGATCCAGCGCGTGGGACGCATGCCTTCCCCCGAACTCGTTGTCCTGCTTGCAGGTTAGCGGCGTCGCGTGCGATCCCGGTCAGGACGGGGCCGGGCGGTTGCTCAGCAGGCGTGTTCGACGAGCCAGCCGCGGTCGGCGGCCTTGGCGCCGGCCTGGAAGCGGCTGCGCGCGCCGAGCTGGTGCATGAGACCGGCGACCATGCGGCGCACGGTCCGTACGGAGACGCCGAGCCGGGCGGCGGCGGACTCGTCGGTGCTGCCCGCCGACAGCAGCGACAGCAGCACCCGCTCGCGGGTGCCTAGGTCGGTGGTCGCGGGCGCGGCCGGCGTCATCGGCACGGCGGTGAACCAGATCCGCTCGAACAGCTCGGCGGTCGTGGCGACCAGGCTCGTCAGGTGGAACACGGCGGTGTCGGTGCTCGTGTCGGCCGGCAGCACCACGACCGCGCCGTCGATGACGAGCGCGTCGCCGGGGATCTCGGGCACGGTCCGGACGTCCGCGCCGGCCAGCACGAGCTCGCCGAGCCGCGCGGCCGCGCGCCCGGTGCGGGCGGAGTCGGGCACCACGATCCGGTACCGCACGCCGCGGCGCACGTTCTCGTGGTCGATGCGGCGGAAGGTTCCGAGGCGCCCGCAGCCGGGCCGGGCCATCAGCAGCACCTCGCGGTTCGCCGTGGTGAGCAGGCCTGAAACGGTCACGTTCGGACGCTACGGCCGGGCCGCTGGGACCGGTCCCCGGCTCAGCCGCCGGAGTGCATGAGGTCGGCGCCGAACGGCACGCTCGGGTCGTCGGGGTCGTCCAGCCAGCCGTACGGCAGCGTGACCTTGCCCGGCGAGCCCTGCCGCCCGCGCGGTCCCTCGCCCGCGGTGGGGAAGGGGGCGTCCGGGTCGAGCTCGGTCAGCAGGCCGTCGAGCTCCGCCAGCGAGGTGACCATCGCGAGGCGGCGGCGCAGCTCGGCGCCGACCGGGAAGCCCATGAAGTACCACGCCATGTGCTTGCGCAGGTCGCGAATCCCCTTGTCCGGCCCGTCGTGTTCGACCAGCAGCTCGGCGTGGCGGCGCAGCACGCCGGCCACCGTGCCCAGGTTCGGGCCCGGCGGCACCGGCTCGCCCGCGAACGCCGCCTGCAGCTCACCGAAGAGCCACGGCCTGCCGAGACAGCCGCGGCCGACGACGACACCGTCGCAGGACGTCTGCGCCATCATCGCGAGCGCGTCGTCCGCGCTGAAGATGTCGCCGTTGCCCAGCACGGGGATCGACGTCACGGCCTCCTTGAGGCGCGCGATGTGCGTCCAGTCGGCCTGCCCGGAGTAGCGCTGTGCCGCCGTGCGCGCGTGCAGCGCCACGGCCGCGGCGCCCTCCGCCTCGGCGATGCGCCCGGCGTCGACGTACGTGTGGTGCTCGTCGTCGATGCCGATACGGAACTTGGCGGTCACCGGCACCCCGTGCGGCGCGGCCGCCTCCACACACGCGGCGATGATGTTCGCGAACAGCTTCCGCTTGTAGGGCAGGGCGGCCCCACCGCCGCGGCGCGTCACCTTCGCGACCGGGCAGCCCCAGTTCGTGTCGACGTGGTCGGCCAGCCCCTCGCCGATGATGATCTTCACGGCCTCCCGCATGGTGGCCGGATCCACGCCGTAGAGCTGCATCGACCGCGGCGACTCGCCCGCGTCGAACGCCATCATGTGGCGGGTCTTGGGATCGCGCTCGACCAGCGCCCGGGCGGTGATCATCTCGCAGACGTACAGCCCGGCCCCGTACTCGCGGCACAGCCGGCGGAACGCCACGTTCGTGATCCCGGCCATCGGCGCGAGCACCACCGGCGGATCGACCGTGTACGGGCCGATCCGCAGCGGCTTGCCGGCCGGCTGGAACGAACGCTGCATCGAACCATTGTCACCGTTGGCCCACGGGCGCCTCCAGGTCGGTCAGGGTTCGCAGGTCCAGGCGCCAGTCGCAGGAGCGGATGGGGTTGCCCTTCGGGTACTCGAAGTCCACCTCGCCGAGCAGTTCGAAGCCCGCCTTGCGGCACACCGCGTTGGACGCCGCGTGCGCGGCCTTCGGGTAGGCGTGCGCGTAGCGGTGGCGCCCGTGCGCGGCCGCGTGGACCGCGGCCAGCCGGGTCGCGGCGCCGGCCACGCCGCGGCCCTGATGTTCGGGCAGGACGTGCCAGCCCATCTCGTAGACGGTGCCGCCCTGCCACTCGCGCTCCCAGTAGCCGACGCTGCCGGCCGCGGGAGCGCCGGGTAACGCGATGCGGAACATCTGGCCCGTGCCGGACACCGGCAGGTCGAGGAAACGGGCGTGCCGCGCGCGGATCCGCTCCGCCGGCTCCGGGCCGCCGAGGAACTCGGTCATCTCCGGCGTGTTGGCCCGCAGCTCGATGTCGAGGTCCGCGTCGGTCCAGGGTTCGAGGAGCACTTCGACTGCCATGCCCGCGACTGTGCCACCGGGGTCTGACAAAAACCGGTGCCCGGGAGGGGTCCCGGCCGCCCGTCGCATACTGATCGCGGGGATGCACGAGGGAGGACACGTGGACACGCTCGCGGCACAGGGGCAGCGCCTGCCGGGAACGCACGACAGCCTGGCGTACGGGATCCCGCGGTCGGCGCCCGGCTCGCTCTTCGCCCTGGCCATCGGCGGCGGCGTCACGATGGGACCGAGCGAGGGCCGCACGGTCGTGTTCGGCCGCAACAAGCCCGACGTGCACGTCTGCATCGGCGAGGACGACCGCCGGGTGAGCCGCCAGCACGGCCTGCTCGTCCACCGCGAGGGCCGCTGGTGGGTCAGCAACACCGGCCGCCTGCCGATCCGCCTGCCCGGCTCCCAGTGGCTGTTCGCGAAGGAGGAGTCGCTGCCGCTCGCCGAGGGCTACACGCCGCTGTTCGTGCCCGGCACCCGCGGCCGCGAGCACCTGCTGGAGCTGTTCGTGGCGGGCGACGACGGCCGGCGCCCGCAGACCCGCCACGACGCGCTGACCGACCCGCCCAAGACGTGGCGACTGCTGCCCGACGAGCGGCTCGGCCTGGTCCTGCTCGGCCAGCGTTACCTCATGCACGAGTCCGACCCGCAGCCGCTGACCCGCCAGCACGTCGCCGAGCAGCTGGTCGAGCTGCAGCCCGACGCGGGCTGGACGCACCGAAAGGTCGAGCACCTGTTCGCCGGCGTGCGCGAGCGCCTGTCCCGCGCGGGCGTGGCCGGGCTGACCCGCGAGGAGGTCGGCGAGCCGGTCGGCAACAAGCTCAACGACAACCTGATCCGCGCGCTGGTCCTCTCGACCACGCTCGTGCCGCCCGACCTGCGCCTGCTCGACGCGCTCGACCGCACCGGCCCGGAGGAGTGATGGTGCTCGCCAAGGGGAACGTGGCCGCCGCTTTCCCGCCCCGCAAGCTGCCCGCGCTGGCCGGTGGCCTGGCCGCCCGCTCGCCGTCGGGACCGCCCGGCAGCATCTTCGTCTACGGGTCGGACGGCGGGTTCGCCGCGCCGCCGCTCGAGCGCCTGCAGGTCCGCTTCGGCCGGCACGCCGACGAGGTCGAGGTGTGCGTCGGCTCCGGCGACGGGCAGGTCAGCCGCCAGCACGGCCGCATCGTCCGCGCCGGGCGGCAGTGGTGGCTGCACAACGACGGCAAGCTGCCGATCCGCGTGCCGAACTCCGCGAACCTGCTGCTGCCCGGCCGGCACATGTCGCTGGACAAGGGGTACAGCCCGCTGTTCATCGACGGCTCGGCCGACCGCCAGCACCTGCTCGAGGTGCGCGTCGTGGGGCTGGCGAAGGACATCCCGTCCTCCACGGCCGACGAGGCCACCACCGCGCCGCAGGTGCACCTGCTGAGCGACGTCGAGCGGCTCGTGCTGACCGCGCTCGCGCAGCGCTACCTGCGCCAGGAGTCCCAGCCGCAGCCGGTCGCCTGGCAGCAGGTGGCAGACGACCTGAACGCGGCGGCCTCGAGCACGGACGGGCAGGCGGGGTGGCACTGGCACCGCGCGTCGAACGTGGCGGACGCGGTGCGCAAGCGCTTGTCGGACGAGGGGTTGCGCGGGCTGACGAGGGAGGAGGTCGGCGAGCCCGTCGGCAACAAGCTCAAGGACAACCTGATCCAGGAGCTGCTGGCGACCGCGACGCTGCTGCCGATGGACCTGGCCCTGTTGGGGCACCTCGACTTCTAACGACTTCTAACGACTTCTAGCGACTTCTAGCGACCTCTAGCGCGGCCCGGCGTCCCCGCGCCACCACTCCAGCAGCGAGTCCGGGTCGTAGCCCTGGAACGCGAACGTGGCGATGCGCAGCCGGTCCGACGTCCAGGCCAGGAACGGCTGGCGGCCGGACTGTCCACAACCGAGTCGCCCGGAGTCGCCGCGCTGGCGGTAAGGCGCGTCGCCCACGAACGGCTTCGGGGTGGCCGCACAGTTCGGCCCGCTCGTGTCCAGGTTGGACGCGTACGCGGCGTTCATCGAATCGAGGTCGGAGAACTGGTAGTAGAAGACCGCCGCCGCTCCGTCGGTCGGCCCGCACGTGACCGCGACGACCTTCGCGTCGCCGACGTTGTCGTGCACCTGACCGTCGGACGGCCGCATGCAGTCGACCCGGGACGCCTGCGGGACGTGCGCGAGCAGCGCCCGCTCGCCGGAGTCCGGGAACGCCGGCACGGCCTTCTTGTTGAGCGTGGCCACGACCTTGCCGAGCGGGACGGGGATGCCGCGCCGCCACCACTCGGTGAGGTCCGCCGCGTCGGGGCCGGTCGCCCGGGCCATGACCAGCAGCGGCTCGACCGTCCACTCGAGAGTCGGCGTGCCGCGTTCGCCCGGGTAGCAGAGCATGTCGCCGAGGTCGACGCTGCGCAGGTCGTAGCGGCGGTTGCCGAGGAAGCCGGGCGGGTTGTCCGCGCACAGCACGCCGCCGGGCGGGTTCGTGGCGTCGACGTGCTCGCGGTACGTGGCACGCAGCGTGTCCTGGTCGGCGAACCGGTAGTACGTCACCGACGTGGCGAGCCTGCTGTTCGCGTCGCACTCGACCGCCGCGGTGAGGCCGTGGAAGGAGTCCAGCGGGCCGGCCGCGGCGCGGCGGCACCCGGGCTTCTCCACGAGGTCGACCAGCGCGGACTCCTCGCCGGTGGGAAACGCCGGGATGCCGGCCCAGCGCACCCACGAGGCGCCGAGGTCCGCGCCGCCGGACGCGCGGGCGACCGTGTGGCGCCGTTCGTCGGTCCACACCAGCGTCGTCGTGCGCCCGGTGGTCCAGCAGACGACCCGGCCCGCCTCCGCGCCAGCCGGCGGGTAGCGGTGCTCGGCACCGGTCGCCCTGGTGCAGTCGCCGGTGCCGCGCGCCACCCCGGCTTCGCGCCGCGCCGCCGCGTACGCATCGTCCACTTCGGACTTGCCGCTGAACAGTCCGAAGTCGATCTCCTGGCCGCCGTCGCGGCAGCGCAGGCCCGACGTGGCGCCGGGCATGCCGGGGTCGGCCTCGGTGCAGTCGCCGATGAGCGTCGGCGGGACGCGGGCGAGGTCCGGGCCGCCGGAGCCGCCGCGCCGCGCGAGGAACACCACGGCGGCCACGACCAGCACGAGCGCCACCGCGCCCACGAGCAGCGGGTTGCGGTTGGCGGCGAACCAGCCGGGCGCGCGCACGCGCGGCACCGGCGCGGTGGTCTCGGTGTCCGCCTCCGCCGGCACGGCCGCGGCGGCCAGCGCGTCGGCGAAGGCGGTGCAGGTGGCGTAGCGCTCGCCCGGGGCCGCGAGCGCCTTCGCGACGACGTCGTCGACGGCCGCGGGCAGGTCCGGGCGGACGGCGCTGACCGCGGTCGGTGGCCGGCCTTCGCGGCCGAGCCAGCGGGCGGCGGCGGTGTCCTGGTCGTCGTGCGGCAGGCGGGCGGTGAGGCAGCGGTAGACCACGACGCCGAGCGAGTACACGTCTGCCTGCGGGGTGACCGGGCGGTGTTCGGTGTCCTCGACGTCGGCGGCCAGCTCGGGTGCGAGGTAGCGGGGCGTGCCGACGGTCCGCCCGACGGCCGTGTGCCGCTCCACCTCCAGCTCCGCGGCGATGCCGAAGTCGATCAGGTACGCGTGCCCGGACTCGGGGTGCAGCATGACGTTGCCCGGCTTGACGTCGCGGTGCACCCAGCCCTTGGCGTGCGCGTGGTCGAGCGCGGCGGCGATCTGCCGGACGATGTGGACGGTCCGCGGCAAGTCGAGCCTGCCCTCGTCGGCGAGCACCGCGGCGAGGGTGCCGCCGTCGATGAACGGCATGACCAGGTGCGGCACCGCCGAGCCGCGCGGCCCGGTGTGCACCGGGACGATGTTCGGGTGGCTCAGCCTGGCCGAGGCACGCAGCTCACGGCGGAACCGCGCGGTGTAGCCGGGGTCCTTCGCGAGGCCGGGCTTGAGCACCTTGATCGCGACCAGCCGGTCGTCGAGCTCGAGCTCCTCGGCCTGGTAGACGACGCTCATGTTCGTCTCCGAGAGCGTCCGGAGCACGCGGTAGCCGGGCAGCTCGAACCCGTCCACCCCGAACCCCCAACACGATCATTCCGTCGCCTGCGGTCCATGATGCCAGTGGCCCGAAGCGGCGCGGAGAAGGCGCGGAGAAAAGGTTGCTGTGCGAAGGAGGCGCCGTGCGGCGTGTGGTGATCACCGTGTTGGGACTCGCGACCCTGGCGGGCTGCGGCGGGCAGGAGGTGTCCGGGGCACCCATCGGCTCGACGCTCGCCCCGCCGACGACGACCGGCCCGGTCACGACGACGACCGAGCCGCCGCCCGCGGAGCCGACCGTGCCGAAGGCCAAGGACGGCGCGAACCTCAAGTCGTGCTTCGACGGCACCTGCGAGGTCGACGTGCGCGCGCCGGTGCAGCTGAACCTGGACCCGGCGACCGGCGTGACGCACCTGTCGATCCCGCGGATCGGCCCGCAGGGCGTGCACATCGAGGGCACCACGACGGGCGGCGGCACGATCACCGTCGACCTGTACGCCGACCCGGGCGCGGCCGCTCAGGGTGTGATCAACAACGAGCTGTCGATCACCACGATCGCCACGGTCGGCGGGCACGCCCTGCTGCGCCTCGCACCGGTCTGACGGTCCCGGTACTAGCTGCTGAGGTCGTGGTACCAGTCGCTGATCGCGTCGCGGTCGACGTCCGGCGCGTCCTCGAGGCCGTCGAACAGCCCGGAGCCGTCGTCGCTGTCGCTGTCGCTGTCGTCGTCGGCGCCGGTGTGCTCCGTGCCGCCGTCGCTGTCGTCGCTGTCGTCGGAGTCGGCGCCGGGGATCGGCGGGTTGTCGTCGGCGGCGCCGGTGTCGGTGCCGTCCCCGCCGCCGTCCTCGCTGTCGTCGCCGTCCTCGCCGTAGGGCGCGTAGTCGCTGCCGTCGGTGTCACCGGCGTCGCCGGGGCCGGGTGACGGCTGCGGCTCGGGGGTGGGCGCCGGCGAGGGTTGCGGCTGGGCGGAGGCGTCCGGGCTGGCACCGCCGCGGCCGTCCGCGTTCCAGGTGCCCATGCCCGTCGGGTCGGAGTACTCGGACTCGGCCGTGCCGTCGTCGTTCAGGTCCAGGACGGCCGTGTCCGCGACCCCGTCCCCGTCGGAGTCCCACATGACGTCGTCGACCCGGCCGTCGCCGTCGAAGTCGAGCGCGACCGCGTCCGCCGTGCCGTCCCCGTCGACATCGACGTTCGCCTGCGAGTGGTGGACGTTCGGGTCGCCTTCGCCGGTGCCGAATCTGTACTCGATGTCGGACATGTGTCCCCCGTTCAGGATGGGCTGCGCGGATAGTAGATGCCCAGGGCAGTGCGGTGGTTCCACCGGTTTGCATCGGCAACGGATGAGGGGTCGCCGGAACGGTCGCGAGGGCGGTTCCGTCGTAGGCTCCGGCGACTCCCGAGGAGGCCCGGAGAATGACGATGCCCCAAGGCTTCGAGGCACTGCACCAGCTGCGTGGCGAGGCCGAGCGGATGAGCCGCGTCCTCGGTGCCGCCCAGGACCCCGACGCCACCTTCGAGGGCCAGGACGAGACGGAGACCGTGACCGCCGTCGTCGACATGGACGGCGTCGTGACCGACGTCCGCCTCGAGCGCGAGTGGTACGACAAGGTCGACGCCCGCATGCTCGGCGCCGCGGTGATCGAGGCGGTCGACGCCGCGGGTGTCGCGCGGTTGACCGGCTGGGCCGAGAAGGTCGCCGAGGCGGAGGAGGAAGAGCCCCCGGCGTCCACCGCCGCGACCCCGATCGCCCCGTCCGCGCCCTTCGACATCAACCCGTCCGGCGAGATGATCGACCAGCTGCTCTACCTGCTGCACCGCGCGGGCTCGGAGGCCGAGGCGGAGGCGAAGACCGCCGCGGCCGCCGCGCAGGCCCGCCCCCGGCCGGTTCGCGGTCGCAGCGACGGCGGGCACATCACGGTCGCGCTCGACGGCAAGCAGGTCGTCGAGGTCCGGATCGAGACCGACACCCGCTGGATCGGCACCGCGAACCACCTCGAGATCGCGAGCGAGCTGCACGACGCGCTCGCCGCCGCGTACCGCAACGCCGCCGAGGCCGCGCCGCGCCGCCGCTCCGACAGCGCGATCAACGAGCTGCAGGCGCTCACCGCCGACCCGCAGGAGTTCGTCGCGAAGCTCTTCGGCGTCCGGCCACCGCAGACCTGACGCAAACCACCCCGACGACAACAGAACAGCAGGAGGGACTTCATGGCCCCAACCCCGGAGCAGTACCAGGTCGCGTTGCAGGCCCTGCGAGAAGACGCGGACACGTGGGACCACTGTGCGGCCGACCTCGGCACCGCGAAGAGCACGGCCGACGGGCTCGACCTCGAGGCACTGCACTTCTCCTACATCGCGGACAAGCTCGGCGTCACCGCCTTGTACCAGCAGTTCCAGGCGAAGATGGTCGGCCTGATCGGCGAGGGCCAGACGATGTCGGCCAACGTCGCCACGGCGCTGCGCAACTCAGCGCAGACCTATCAGGCCGAAGAAGAGTCCGGCGTCCACCGCATGAACAACGTCTGGTGAGGGGAACAACGACATGGGCGGCATCCTGGGGCAGGGCGAGTTCGAGGACATCCTGCGACGGGTCAAGGAGGCGCTGGACGAGATCCCGAAGCAGTTTCAGAGACTGGTCGACAACGTCAACAGAGTGCTCGACTGGCTCCCCGGCTGGGTCCTGGACCGGATCAAGGACGCGCTGAAGGCGGTCAGCGACTTCATCGGCAAGGTCGTCACCGAGATCGGCAAGTTCGTCACCGAGCCGGGCGTGCCGTGGACCCTGTGGAACCACGGCAGCTCCTGGACCAACGACGTCGGCGCGAAGGCCAGCAACTGGCAGGACACGTTCACGCTCGGCGCGATGAAGACCGACGACAACTGGACCGGCACCGCGGCGACGGCGTACAAGAACGTGCTGCCGCAGCAGCAGAAGGCGCTCGGCGCGATCAAGGCGGCCACGGACGAGGTGGACGACGTGCTGACCAAGATGGCCATCGCGATCGGCGTCGCGTGGCTCGCCGTGGTGTCGGCGGTCGTGTCGTTCGTGATCGAGCTGACGGCCGAGGCGGGTGCCGCGGCCACCGGGGCCGGTGCGCCGCCCGCCGCCGCGGCCGCGGGGGTGTCGGCGGCGAAGGTGTGGGGCCTGGTCTCCGCGGCGCTGGCCGTGCTCGAGGCGTTCGTCGCGAGCACGCTGCTGCCGGCGATCAAGGACCTCAACCAGCGGGTCCAGTCCAGCGACGGCTTCCCGCAGGGGCACTGGCCGCAGCTGACCTCGGACATATCGAACTCGAGCCACCAGGGCAACCACGGCGTGAACGCGCCATGGGAGATGTCCAACGCGTAGTAGTCCACTTCGGACGGACGAAGGGGCGGTCGCCTTGTGGGCGACCGCCCCTTCGTCGTGCCGCGGGATCGGCGTACTGGGTGCCGCGGGGTGTGCGGCGGTCGGCGGCGGCCGGGTCGGGTTTCGGCCCGTTCCTATGCGGCGAGCTCGGCGCGTTCGGTGAGGCGGCGGGTCACCGCGATCACCGGGTAGGCCGGGGGCAGGGGCCGTGCCGGGCTCGGCGGCTCGATCCAGCGCCACGCCGTGCGCACCTGTCTCGGGCCCATGGTCGGCGCCGTCGGCACCACGACGTGCCCGCCGCGCGGCGCGAGGTCGACCCGGACCTTCGCCAGCTCGGTCGCCACCCCGGGGCGCAGGCACTCGGCCGGCCGGGTCAGGAAGGTCCACTTGAGACCGTCCGGGTCGGTGAGCACCGGGCCGTCCTGCAGTGCGACGGATAACTCTCCGCGCACAGCGGCGCCGAGATCGGCCGGCATCGTCAGCGCGGCGATCGACGCGCCGATCGACACGATCAGCACCCGGTTGCCCACCTGTACGGAGACCGGCCAGCCGAGCAGTTCCTCGTACGCGGCGCGGCCGTGCGCGAGCTCGCGCAGCCACCACGGGGCGGGCCGGTTCGTGATCGTTGTAGTCATGATGTTTCGTCCCCAACGAGTTCGACGGATTTTCGAACGTTCTGGGGCGCGCGCCAACACCATTTAAGAACCGACCGCTCGGTATGTCAATACCGACCAGCCGGTTTCATTCTGTCGATCTTCGCAGGTCAGGACATCAACTTGTTCATCGTGCCGAAGTCGATGCCGGTGGCCTGCGCGTCGTACGTGCCGTCGGTGAGCATCTCCCTGGTACAGCGGTCGGCGACGGCGTACGCGGCCTGCGCGATGCCCGAGCCGACGCTGACCCGCGCGACGCCGAGCTCCGCGAGCTTCGCGACCGGTGGTGCGCCGGGGCCGGCCATCACGTTCAGCGGAACCGGTATCCGGGAGGCGAGTGCCGCGATGATCTCCGGATCGATCACACCGGGCACGAACACGCCGTCGGCGCCCGCGTCCGCGAACGCCGCCGCGCGGGCGACCGTGTCGTCCAGCCGCGTGGCCGGGTCGCCGACGCCGAACAGGTAGCTGTCGATGCGCGCGTTGACGAACAGCGGCGCGGCCCCGCGGGCGGCGGCGATGCGCTCGACCTGCTCGGCGACCGGGCGTAAGCCGGGGAAGGCGCCGTCCTCCAGGTTGATGCCCGCGGCGCCCGCGTCGGCCACCGCGCGGACGGTGCCGGCGACGTCGGCGGGCGTGGCGCCGTAGCCGGACTCGACGTCGGCCGTGACCGGGACGCCGACGGCGGCCACGACGCGGGACACGAGGCCGACTGCCGCGTCCCGGGGGAGCCGGTCGCCGTCGGGTGCGCCGAGGCTCCAGGCGACGCCGGCACTGGTGGTGGCCACGGCCTGGGCGCCCGCCCGCTCGACGATCCGGGCGCTGGCAACGTCCCAGGCGTTGGGGAGCACCAGGATCGTGCCGGCGTGCAGTGCGCGAAACTCGTCAGTCATAGCCGTACTCCAGCACGGCCCACCGACAAAAACGCCCGGCGCCGGCGGCCACGGCCGATACCCGCCAGCCGGCTCTCAGGAAGGGGTGCAACGTGGACGGCATGGTTCACACCGTGACGGACAGTCCCATCGGCCCGATCACGCTCGCCGGCACCGGTGGCGCGCTCACCGGGCTCTACATGGCCGAGCACCGCTACGCCCCCGCGTCGTTCGGCGAGCGCGACGACGACGCGTTCGCAGACGTGGTCGAGCAGCTGGCCGAGTACTTCGCCGGCGCCCGGACGACGTTCGACCTCGAGCTCGCGCCGGTGGGCACGCCGTTCCAGCAGCGTGTCTGGGCGGCCCTGCGGGAGATCCCGTACGGCGAGACGACGACGTACGGCGAGCTGGCGGCGTCGATCGGCAGGCCGACGGCGTCACGCGCGGTCGGGCACGCGAACGGGCACAACCCGATCAGCGTCGTCGTGCCGTGTCACCGCGTGGTCGGGACGTCCGGCGGCCTCACCGGCTACGGCGGCGGCCTGCCGCGCAAGCGCTTCCTCCTTGCGCTGGAGGCCGGTACGCCCGCGCTGCTCTGAGGATCAGAGGTACTGGCCGGTGTCGCGCAGGCCGGAGCCCTCGGCGGCTTCGCCCGTGCCCGGCGGCAGCCCGCGGCGCATCTGCTCGAGCTGCACGCGCGCGGCCATCTGCTGGGCGAACAGCGTGGTCTGGATGCCGTGGAAGAGCCCCTCGAGCCAGCCGACGAGCTGGGCCTGCGCGATCCGCAGCTCCGCGTCGGACGGCGTGTTCTCGTCGGTGAACGGCAGCGACAGCCGCTCCAGCTCGTCGCGCAACTCCGGCGCGAGGCCGTCCTCGAGCTCGGCGATCGACCGCTTGTGGATCTCGCGCAGCCGGTTGCGGCTGGCGTCGTCGAGGGGCGCCGCGCGGACCTCCTCGAGCAGCTGCTTGATCATCGTGCCGATGCGCATGACCTTCGCCGGCTGCTCGACCATGTCACCGACGGACTCGGCGGACTGGCCCTCCTCGCCGTCGGGGATCCTCGCGGTGCCGATCGGCGAGCCGTCGGGGCCCATGACCATCACGTGCTGCTCGGGACGCCCGCCCTCGGGGCGCTGATCCGGGTCGTCTGGCTGGTTCATCACACCTCCGAGAGTAGCCACCGCCGGCGCCTGCCGAACCGTGGGCCGCCCCCGCAGGGGCGGTCGGCACGTGCGTCCGTACGGTGTGGCGCATGGCGTTCGACGTCGCTGCGATTCGGGGCCAGTTTCCCGCGTTGGGTGATGGCTGGATACACCTGGACGCCCCGGCCGGGATGCAGGTTCCCGAGCAGGTCGCGACGGCCGTGTCGACCGCGCTGCGAGCGCCCGTTTCCGGGCCGGGCGGCGTGTTCCCGGCATCGCAGCGCGCGGCGGCGATCGTGGACGCGGCCCGGCGCGCGGTGGGCGATCTCGTCGGCTGCGACCCGGCGGGCGTGGTGCTCGGACCGAACCCCGCGGTGCTGCTGGCGCGGCTGGCGGAGGCGATGGGCAGCGGCTGGGTCATCGGCGACGAGGTCGTCGTGTCCCGGCTGGACCACCAGCAGAACATCGCGCCATGGCTGGGCGTCGCGCAGCGGGCGGGCGCGACCGTGCGCTGGGCGGAGATCGACATCGAGACGTGCGAGCTGCCGGCCTGGCAGTTCGAGTCGCTGATCTCGCACCGCACCAAGGTGGTGGCGGTGACGGCGGCGTCGGGCGTGGTCGGCACCCGCCCGGACCTGTCGAAGATCACCGGGCTGGCGCGCGAGTCGAAGGCCCTCGTCGTGGTGGACGCGTCCTCGTCGGCCCCGTTCGTGCCGATGGACGTCAAGGCGATGGGCGCGGACGTGGTCGCGGTGTCGGCGTCCGCGTGGGGCGGCCCGACGGTCGGCGCGCTGGCGTTCGCGGACCCGTCGCTGGCCGACCGGCTGCCGGCGTGCGCCCTGGGCCCGAGCGTGACCGGCCCGGCGCGCCTGGAGCTGGGCCAGCACGCCTACCCGCTGTTGGCCGGCCTGGTCGCGTCGATCGACTACCTGGCGGCCCTGGACGACGCGGCGTCGGGCTCACGGCGCGAGCGCCTGCAGACGTCGATCGGCTCGGCGAAGTCGTACCAGGCGGGCATGCTGGGCAAGCTGATCTCCGAGCTGCGTGGCCTGCTGCACGTGACCGTCATCGGCGACGCGATGCGCCGCATCCCGGCGCTGGCGTTCACGGTGGCGGACGTGAAGGCGTCGTCCGCGATCGTGCACCTGGCCGACCGCGGCATCTGCGCGTTCGCCGACGACGTGCCCAGCGGCGTGTTCGCGGCACTGGGCGTGGCGGAGGTCGGCGGCGCGGTCCGGGTGGGCCTCGCGCACTACACGACGTCCGCCGAGGTGGACGCGCTCGTGGAAGCGGTCGCAAGCCTGACGACAGTGGGCTCCTGACCCCTGCGGCCTCGAGTTGTCCACAGGCCCCCGGTTGTCCACAGCAAACCCACGACCCCGGCTTCTGTCGGCCTTCCCCGGTAGACTGGCCGTGAGGGGTGCCCCCGGAGAGGGTGGGGGCTGCCTGGGTGTTGTCGAGCGGCGTTACGGGTTTGTCAGGGCATTTTCAGGATCAGTTTGCCGAAGACCTCGCCGCTCTCCTCCAGCAGCCGGTGCGCGTCCGCGGCGCGCTCGACTGGCAGGACCTCGTGCACGATCGGGCGCACGGTGCCCGCCTCCACCAGCGGCCACAGCTGGGTCGCGACCTCCGCGACGATCGCCGCCTTCTCCTCCAGCGGCCGGTGCCGCAGCGTCGTCGCCGTGACCGACGCGCACTTGCTCAGCACCTCGCCCAGGTTCAGCTCGCCCTGCATACCGCCCTGCATCCCGATCACCACGAGCCGGCCGTTGCGCGCCAGCGCGGAAACGTTGCGCGGCAAGTACTTCGCGCCCATGTTGTCCAGGATCACGTCCGCGCCCCGCCCGTCGGTCGCCGCGCGGACCTCCTCGACGAAGTCCTGCGACCGGTAGTCGATCAGCACGTCCGCGCCCAGCTCCGCACACCGCGCCAGCCGCTCCGGCGACCCGGCCGTCACCGCCACCCGCGCGCCCAGCGCCTTGCCGACCTGGATCGCGTGCGTGCCGATGCCGCCCGCACCGCCGTGCACCAGCAGCGTCTCGCCCGCCGCCAGGCCCGCGGTCCGCACCAAGTTCGACCACACCGTGCACGCCACCTCCGGCAGCGACGCGGCGGTCACGATGTCCACCCCGTTCGGCACCGGCAACAGCTGTCCCACCGGCACGACGACCTTCTCGGCGTACCCGCCACCGGCCAGCAGCGCGCACACCTCGGACCCGACTCGCACGTCGGTCACGCCCTCGCCGACCTCCGCGACCGTGCCAGAGCACTCCAGCCCCAGCACCTCGCTGACCCCGGCCGGCGGCGGGTACATGCCCTTGCGCTGCAACAGATCCGCCCTGTTCACGGCGGCCGCGGCGACGTCGAGCACGACCTCACCCGGGCCAGGTCGCGGGTCGGGCTGCTCGGTCCACGTCAGTACGTCCGGTTCGCCCGGCTCGCGGATGCTGATCACATGCATGACCAGACGGTACGGGAGTGAATAACAGTCCGCGTGAGGGTCTTGACCAGCGAGTCCGATCCGACAAAGGTTGCCTGGCCGGATGCGGTGATCGAGGCGGGGCCGATCGAGCACCGGCGTCCGTCCTGATTGAGAGGAAGCCACATGCCGTCTCCCAAGACGACAGTTCGCGTCGGGGTCGCGCTGCTCGCGGCCGCGGCCGGTCTCAGCCTGACCGCGGCACCCGCGACCGCCGCACCGCAGACACTGCCCGACGGTCCGAAACTAGCCCGACAGCTCGTCAAGAACGTCGGCGTCACCGGGATCAACCGGCATCTCATCGCCCTGCAGCGGCTCGCCGACCGCAACGGCGGCACCCGCGCGGCCGGCACCGAGGGGCACGTCCAGTCCGCCGAGTACGTGGCGACCAAGCTCGAGGACGCCGGGTTCATCGTGTCCCGGCAGGAGTTCCCGATCATCTTCGACCAGACCAGCACCCAGACGCTGTCCGTCGGCGGCACCGCGGTGCCGGTCCTGCGGATGACCTACAGCGCGTCCACGCCCGCGGGCGGCGCGACCGGCCCGCTCGTGGTGGTTCCGGTCGACGACACCCCGGGCTGCGAGGCGAGCGACTACGACGGCCTCTCGCCGCAGGGCGCGATCGTGCTGGTGCAGCGCGGCTCGTGCACCTTCGGCGCGAAGGCGCAGGTCGCCGGCCAGGTCGGCGCGGCGGGCGTGCTGATCTACAACAACGTGTCCGGGACCCTGGGCGGCAACCTCGGCGAGCCCATCGAGGGCAGCGCTCCCGCCGGCGGCCTCACGCAGGCGGACGGCCAGGCGCTCGCGGCGCAGGGCGGCGCGCAGGTGACGCTGAACCTGCAGGGCCTGAGCGAGGAGCGCACCACGTACAACGTGGTCGCCGAGACGCAGACCGGCCGGCACGACAACGTCGTGATGGCGGGCGCGCACCTCGACAGCGTCCCGGCGGGCCCGGGCATCAACGACAACGGCAGTGGCAGCGCGGCGCTGCTGGAGACCGCGCTGCAGCTGGGGAGCACGCCGAAGGTCAACAACGCGGTGCGGTTCGCGTGGTGGAGCGGTGAGGAGCTCGGCCTGGTCGGCTCCAACTACTACGTGGACAACCTGTCGTTCGAGGAGCAGCTGGACATCGCGCTGTACCTGAACTTCGACATGATCGGCTCGCCGAACGCGGGCTACTTCATCTACGACGGCGACGACTCCGACGGCATGGGCGCGGGCCCGGGTCCGTTCGGCTCGGCGCAGATCGAGTCGGCGTTCGAGGCGTTCTTCGACGCGGCGGGCGTGCCCACCGAGGGCACGGACTTCGACGGCCGGTCGGACTACGGCGAGTTCATCCTCAACGGCATCCCCTCCGGCGGCCTGTTCACCGGCGCGGAGAAGCCGAAGACGGCCGCTCAGGTGGCGAAGTGGGGCGGCGTCGAGGGCGAGGCCTACGACAAGTGCTACCACCAGGCGTGCGACACCCTGGGCAACGTCGACCGCACGGCGCTGGACCGCAACGCCGACGCGGAGGCGTTCGTGCTCGGCTCGTACGCGATCAGCACCGAGGACATCAACGGCGTGCCGCCGCGCAAGGCCAGGGCGAAGGCCCGGGCCGCCGCGGAGAAGCGCACGCTTGCGGTGCAGTCCCCGGGCGACCGCGAGCTCTGACGAACACACGAGGGCGCCCTACCCGGCTCGGGTAGGGCGCCCTCGCATGTAGAACGGGACCCGCGACCGGTCCGAAGAATCCCACCCCGACCCCGTAACGCCGCCCGACAACACCCAGGCAGCCCCCACCCTCTCCGGGGGCACCCCTCAGCGCCAGTCTATCGAAGATAAGGCCAGGTCAAAGGGCATGCGGTGGCCTGTGGACAACTTCGGGGCGCGAATGAACCATCCGGCCGACACAAGCCTGGGTGCGGCGCCGTTGTGGCTGCCGCACCCAGGTCGTCGTAGGTGAAGTAGTGGGCGCCGTCCTCCAGGCTGGCGAGGATTCCGACCGGGAACGCCCGAAGTGCTCCCGACGGGGGAATCAACATCGTCGAGGTGCACTGAGGTGCGTGTGCGCACGAGTGCACTCCAACCCTGGTGGCCGCTCCGCAATCACGACTGGGACGAGTTATCTCGGCTCAGCCGCGGGGTCGCAGCGAACGGCGTCCCACTACGTCCTTGTTTCGCACTGCCACGGCACCACCTGCCCTCTCCTGGCGGGTCCGCGGCCCTTCATCCGCGTGACCGGCCTTACTCAAAGGATGCACCCGTGACCGCGCCGTTACAACCCCGACGGCGGACCTGAACTGGTGAAATCGGTACCGGCGGTCTGGGCGGGACGATGTACGGTCCGATGAGGACACTCCAGCCTCTTGGGCACGAGGAAAGCGCCGCCGCCGCCCGACCGGGCGACGGCGGCGCTTTCGTTCGCGACACTGCGGCGTTTTCCTACGGCACCATCGTGATCCGGTCCGCGGGCGGCGGCGCGAGGTTCGGGTTGGCGGTCAGGTACGCCGTGAAGGCGTCCAGGTCGACCGGCCCACCCGCCAGGTCCGTACCCTTTGTGAACTCGGAGAACCCGTCACCGCCTGCGGCGATGAAGTTGTTCAGCGACACCCGGTAGGAGGCGCTCGGGTCGACCGGCTGTCCCTGAACCGTGATGTTCGAGATCTTCGAACCGGTCGGCGCCGACGCCGACCACGAGTAGTGCAGCGTCGAGGAGATCTGCAGGATGCGGACCGCCACCGAGCCGTCCGGCTGCGGCTGCCACTGCTGCTCGAGCACGTTCTTGAGCTGCTCGCCGGTCAGCGTGATCGTCTGCATGATGTTGCTGAACGGCTGCACGGCGAACGCCTCGCCGTAGGTCACCACGCCGTCGCCTTCGCCGGCCGACGAGCCGGCGAACGTGAGATCCGTGCGGATGCCGCCCGGGTTGGTGACCGCGATGACCGGGTTGTTGGCCTGCGTCGCGGCGAGCTGCGCGTCGGCGATCACATCACCGATCGGCGACTCGCCGGACGGCGGCGCGGCGCGCACGAGGTCGGCGGTGATCGTGCCCACCTGGGCGTCGGCGATCGGCGCGGACTTCGTGGTGGCCTCGTCGACCAGCGCCTGCGCGGCCGGGTCCGGGGTGACCGTGCGGGTCACGATCTCGTTGTGCGCCACCGTCTGGTCGCGGACGACGTCCTTGGAGCGCTTGTCGATCTTGAGGTCCACGACGGACAGCAGCCGGCCGAAGGACGCGCCCTGGATGACCGTGCGCGGGTTGCCCGACGGGTCGTCGATCACGCAGTTGTACTGCTGGTGGCTGTGCCCGGTGAAGATCACGTCGACCGACGCCGACGCGTGCTGGGCGATCGCCGTCGCCGCGCCGGGCTGGGTGCGGCAGTCGTCCGGGCCGCCGCCCTCGGTGTTGTCGCCCTGGTGCATCAGCACGACCTGGGACTTCACGCCGAGCCGGTCGAGCAGCCGTGAGGAGCGGTTGATCGCCTCGACCTCGTCGCCGAACTTCAGGCCCTTGATGGCGTCCGGCGTGACCACGAGCGGCAGATCCTTGAGCGTGACGCCGATGATGCCGATCGGCACGCCGCCGGAGACCTGGATCGTGAACGGCAGCGCGGCCGGCAGGCCGTTGTCGAAGCTGACGTTCGCGCCCAGGAAGGGGAACCTGGCGCCCTTGAACGGGTTGTGGAACTGGCAGCCGTCGTCGGGGTGGCAGCCGCCGAACTGCATGCGCAGCAGCTCGCGGTAGCCCTCGTCGAACTCGTGGTTGCCGAGGGTCGAGGCCTTGACCCCGAGGCTGTTGAGCAGCTCGATGGTCGGCTCGTCGTGGAACAGGGCGGAGTTCAGCGGCGAGGCGCCGACGTTGTCGCCCGCGGAGAGGACGAGCGAGTTGCGTGCCTGCGCCTTGAGCTGCTTGACGTGGGTGGCCAGGTACGCGGCGCCGCCCGCGTCGACCGTCGTGCCGTCGGACAGCGTCACGCGGCCGGACGAGCCGGCGGGTGGCGTGAGGTTGCCGTGGAAGTCGTTGATTGAGATGAGCCTGACGTCTGTCGTGCGTGGTGCGGCGGCGCTCGCGTCGGTCGCGGCGAGCCCGGCGACCGCGACCACGGCGGCGCCGACAGCGGCAGCACGCCGCGCGAAGCTGGTGATTGCCCTCATGATCCTCCGTCCAAGGCGCCCAGTACTCCCACGGGCGCGGGCAGAGTCTGCACGTAGCGAGGACGGATTTCCAGACCCGAACTACTCTTGTTGATGTGACTTCGGCGGAGAAACCCCCGCGGTGGCTCGATCCGAGCGAGATGCGGGCCTGGCGCGCCTATGTGATCGGCAGCGAGCTGCTGCGCAAACAGCTCAACCGCGAGCTTCAGGACCGTCACGGAGTGACACTGGCCGACTACGAGGTGCTCGTCCGGCTGTCCGAACCGGACGATCGCCGCATGCGCATGGCGGCACTGGCGAGCGAGGTCGCGTCGTCGAAAAGCCGGCTGTCACACCAGATCACCCGCCTGGAGAACGCGGGCCTGGTCCGCCGCGTCGACTGCGGCGACGACGCCCGCGGCGTGTTCGCGGAGATGACCGACAAGGGCATGGCCCTACTGGGCCGGACCGCCCCGACGCACGTGTACGGCGTCCGCGCCCACCTGATCGACCTCCTGACGACGGAGGAACAGGACTCCCTGGCCGCGACGTTCGAGCGCGTGCTCAAGCACCTGCGCGGGCTCCCGAACTGACTCCGCGGCCCGCCCGGCGCTACCCTGCTCGGCAGGGAGGCGTGGCAGAGCGGCCGAATGCACCTGTCTTGAAAACAGGAGACCCGCGAGGGTCCGGGGGTTCAAATCCCTCCGCCTCCGCAGTGCCTGACCAGGCGAAACAGTTGCTAAGTCGGCAGGAGTCAGCTCCACCGGTTCGTTCGCAGTTTCAGTCGCAGTCGCATTCAAGGCCTCACGGCAGGACCCCGCAACGGCCCGTTGACCAAGGTATGAGCGTTCAGCGTGCCGTTGTCGGCTGTCCGGCTCCGACCGGCAAACTACGGCCGGCAGGGCTTCCGAGCCGTGCAGGAGTGACCCGTTGTGGGGCTGGATAGGTGCCGCGTCCTGCTCTGCCAGAGCGGCTAGATCCACCCCCGACACGGCATGACCGGACTACTCCAGTCGACCGGACGGCAGGCATCCTCTTCTGTTCGGGCGGGACGTGTGTGCTCAGCGAGATGCTCACCGTCGGGCCTGTCTCACCGGGTAGAATTCGCCTCCACCATGGCGACCTCCGATGTCTACACCTACGTCGACGAGACGGGCGATCGTGGCCAGAGGCCAACATCAAGTCCTATCTTCGGGATGGCTGCGGTGTTGGTGGATGATCATGCTGCTATCGCCCTCAGGCTGGCGGTAAAGCAACTGCGCAATGATCTTCAAGTTCCTGGCAATTCGGTCATGTCGTGGAAGAATCACGCAAAAAATCATGATAGACGCAAGCGGGCGGCGGAGTTACTTGGTGCTGTTGATGGCCTACGAGTCTGTTATGTGTATGTCGTGAAGAGCGCGCTGCGTCCCGATAGCTACCTCTCGGATCCGCAGCGGTTCTATAACTACCTTGCATACAAGACCTACAAGTCCACGTTATGGGCAGCTCGGAACTGGAAGGGCTCCAACGTCCGCGTGTGGACTCGATTCGGCCACGTGCGCAGGCACGATCACACGACAACCGCCAGCTACATCGCGAGGGAGGCCGCGGCGGAACCCAAAGTTCCACACGACCTGGAACAAGGAATCCGGTGGGTTTCCGCGGACAGGTATCTGGAGAGTCAAGCTGCGGACATGTACGGGGGTTTCCTGAAATCTGCGGTGTGGCCGGACGGACAGTTCGGATATACCGAGCCGTCTTATTTGCTGAGCATATGGCATCAAATCAGGAATAGTGGCGATTGCGTGATTCCGCTGGGTCTCATGTCGATGCCGGACAGTAGTCTGGTGCGGCAGAATGCGTGGTTTCCGTGTCAACGCTGCGAGAAGTAAGTAAACCCGTCAGGGGTCTCCGGGGGCCGATCCACTTAAGGAGGGCGGTGGCAGCACCGCTGGCGATCCCCGGCAGACCCCTGACGGGTCTGTCAACAGCGTAACAGCTCGAACCTCAGTTCGATAGTGAGTTCGAACGTGTGTTTGAACCGCGGATCTGCCGGTCTCCTGGATGCGCTGGTAGACGGGGGCGCCACCCCGCAGGTCTCCGACCCTCTCGTACCGGTCTCACCAGCTGAGTGGCGCTGGCGGTTCAGGCTTGCGGTAGGCGGGTGGCGATGCCGTCCAGCAGGAAGTTCAGCACCATCTCGAACTGGTCGTCCGGGGGTGGGCCGCTCGGTGCGGACAGCCATGCCGCCAGGTTCGGGAAGCGGCCCTCCGCGCGCGCGAGCATGTCGGTCAACGCGGCCGTCATGGCTGCCGGGGTTTCCACTCGGGACTCCGTGGCCTCCTGCAGGCCGCTGCCGAAGACGTGGCGGTCGAGCATCGCGGAGTAGGTCAGTGCCTCCGCGAGCGTGGCGCCGGCCGCGGTCAGGGTCGTCAGCATGAACTCCAGCCGCCCCATCTGGTGCGGGCCCGCGGGCGGGCGGGTGTGCACGAGCTCCGCGTACCACGGGTGGCGCTTGATCATCGCTCGCGTTTCCAGGGACAGGGCGTGTAGCGCGGGGCGCCACGGGCCCTCGGCCGGCGGGACCTCCGCCGCCCCCCGGTCCAGCATCAGGTCGGTCAGGCCGTCCTTGTTCCGCACGTACCGGTACAGCGCCATCGGCGTGCAACCGAGCCTCGACGCCACCGCCTTCATCGTCACCGCCGCGGCGCCCGACTCGTCCGCCACCGCGATCGCCGCGTCGACGATGCGGGTGCGGTCCAACCCTCGTGGCGGCTCCGACGTCCATACAGACACGGCTCAACTATACCGCATATAGATCTGGTATATGTTGTAAACATGCGAATGGGAATCGTCCGTGGGATCAGCTACGGACTCTTCAAGGAGCCCGGTGAGTTCGTGCCGCAGGCTCGTGCGCTCGGCGCCGGCCTCGTGCGCATCTACCTGTACTGGGGCCAGGTCGAACCGCGGCCCGGCGCGTTCGACTTCACGCTCGTCGACGGGCTGCTCGACGAGCTCGACGGCACGCAGCTGTGGGTCACCGTCTGCTCCAGCTCGCCGTGGGCGACACGGCAGCCGAGCGACTTCCTGCCGCCCTCGCCGGCCAAGGACGTCGCCCAGTACGGCGAGTTCGTCCGCCGCCTCGTCGCGCACTGCGCCGGCCGCGTCGCGTACTGGCAGTGCGACAACGAGCCCAGCAACACCGACCTGCTCTGGGCCGGCACCGCCGCGGAGTACGTCACGCAGCTCGTCGCGTTCCACGCCGCGGTCCGCGCCGCCGATCCGGACGCCTCGGTCGTGCTCGGCGGCTGCGGCTACGACGTGCTGTCCAGCCCGCCGGACAGCGAGCCGCGGCGGTTCTTCGCGCACCTGGCCGACGCGGGCCGCGACGCGTTCGACGTGTTCGACGTCCACCTCTACGGTGACCCGGCGGCCATCCCGTCCGCTGTGGACGAAGTGCGGAAGATGATGCGGGACAACGGGTACGAGAGGCCGGTCGTCGCGGGCGAGTTCGCGGGGCCGGTGCTGTTCGAGTTCCCGGAGCTGGAGCCGATCCTGCAGCAGACGATGATGAGCGCCTTCGCGGCGCCGGAGACGCAGAGCGTCGACGAGCTCGCCGAGCGCGCCGGCCAGGACACGCCGGAGCGCCGCGCGATGGTCTCGCTCTACCGCCGCGAGGCGGAGCTGCCCGGCCGGCTGCGCATGTTCCTCGAGGGCTGCCCGCCCGCGCTCGCCGCCAAGCGGGACCGGATCAACTGCCGGCAGATCGCCAGCCGCGTGCTGCTCGCGGCGTCGTGCGGCATCGACGTCGCGTCCTACTGGAACCTCGCGCCCGAGGTGCCGGACGCGATGGAGCCGTACCAGATGATGCACCTGCTGTTCGGCAAGCTCGTGCTGCTCGGCTACGAGGGCACGGACCTGACCGTCCGGCATCCTGCGGCGGACACGTTCGCGCTGGTCGCGGCTCAGCTGGCCGGGACGACGTCGGTCACGCGGCGCGCGGGCGGGTACGTGTTCGACGTCGAGCGGGCCGGCCGGCCGCCGCTGGTCGTGCTGTGGGACCACCGCGACGCGTTCGACGGCGAGGACCAGCCACCGGTGCCGGTCGCGGTGGCGTGGAGCGGGTCCGCGGCGACCGCCGTCGACGTGTTCGGCGCCTCGCACGCGGTCGAGGTGACAGGCGGTGAATTGCGCACAATGCTTACGGACACGCCATTGTTCGTCACCGCGGCCGGTCGGTAGCCGCCGGGACACCCAGGGCTACGCGTCGCGACCATTCGGCCACTGTGGACAGGGCAAAAGGGTGAACCATGAGCATCGATCATGAGCTATGGTGCGCCGCGTCGTCCGAATCATGATGGAGTGCAAATGAACTCTCGGCTCGGTCGCCGTGCCTTCTTGACCGGTTCCGTAGCCGCGGCGGTGATCGCGTTCGACGCGGCGGGGCTCGGCTGGGTCACCGCGGCGGACGCGAGTACCGGCGGCATCAAAGTCCCCGGCCTCGACGGTGAGCTGGTCGTCGACGAGGCGTCGCGCACCGAGGCCGCCGACGACTACGGCAACATCGTCCACCGGATGCCGGTCGCGGTGCTGCGGCCGGGGTCGGTGCAGGACATCGTGAAGATGGTCCGGTTCGCGAACCAGCACCGGCTGCAGGTCGCGATGCGCGGGCAGGGCCATTCGACGTTCGGCCAGGCGCAGGTGGGCGGCGGCGTGGTGATCGACTCGCGCACGCTCGCGACGATCCACAGCATCGGCGGCGACCGGGCGGTCGTGGACGCCGGCGTGCAGTGGCTGGACCTCATCCAGGCGACGCTCGCGAAGGGCCTGACCCCGCCGGTCGAGACGGACTACCTGGGCCTGTCGGTCGGCGGCACGCTGTCGGTCGGCGGCATCGGCGGCGCGACGTCGCACTTCGGGCTGCAGGTCGACAACGTGCTGGCGCTCGAGGTCGTCACCGGCGACGGGCGGCTGCTGACCTGCTCGCCCGCGCAGCGGCCGGAGCTGTTCCGCACGGTGCTGGGCGGGCTCGGTCAGTTCGCGATCATCGTGCGGGCCACGCTGAAGCTGGTGCACGCGGAGACGACCGCGCGGGTGTACAACCTGTTCTACGCCGACCTGGCGTCGATGACGGCCGCTCAGCGCACCGCGCTGGCCGATCGCAGATTCAGCTACCTGGAGGGTCAGCTGATCCCCGTGGGGGACGGCACCTGGCAGTACATGCTCGAGGGCGTCGCGTTCTACACCCCACCGTCCACACCGGACGACGCGGCGCTGACGGCCGGGCTTGACCCGGTGTCCACGCAGATCGCCGAGGTGCCGTACTTCGCGTGGCTGAACAGGATCTACGACCTCGTGCAGCAGCTGAAGGCGCTGAACCTGCCGGGCCCGTGGATCAACGTGTTCCTCCCGGACGAGGCGACGAACGCGTACGTCCAGCACGTCCTGGACACCACCCCGCCCGCGGACGCCGGCGGCGTCGTGCTGCTGTACCCGGTGTCGAACGACCTGATCAACCGCCCGCTGGTGCGGCTGCCGGACAGCCCGGTGGTGTTCCTGCTGGCGCTGCTGCGTGCGGTGAGCCCGCCGAGCGACGCGGAGGTGCAGCGCCTGCTGGGCGTGAACCGTGAGTTGTACGACGAGGCGCGTGCGGTGGGCGGCACGCACTACCCGGTCGGCGCGATCCCGCTCACGCCCGCCGACTGGCGTGCCCACTACGGCCCGCGGTACGCGGAGGTCCTGCTGTCGAAGGCGCGCTTCGACCCGAAGCACGTGCTGACGCCGGGGCAGGGCGTCTTCGCCACGCCGTGAGGCTGTGCACGATCGGGTTCACGAAGAAGTCCGCGTCGACGTTCTTCGGGTTGTTGCGCGATGCCGGCGTGGCCACGCTGGTCGACGTCCGGCTGAACAACGTCTCGCAGCTGGCGGGTTTCGCCAAGCGCGACGACCTGGCGTACTTCCTCGGCGAGATCTGCGGCGTGGCCTACGTGCACCGGCCCGACCTGGCGCCGACGCGGTCCATGCTGGACGACTACCGCAAGCACGGCACCGGTTGGCCGGCGTACGAGGATCGTTTCCTGGCACTGATGCGGCATCGGCGCATCGAGGACACCGCGCCGCGTGGGCTGCTCGCCAACGCTGTCCTGTTGTGCAGCGAGAACGAGCCGGATCACTGTCACCGCCGGCTGGTAGCGGAATACCTCGCCCGGCACTGGAACGACGTGACCATCGAGCACCTGGTCTGACCGGAGCGTCATCCATGACGGGTGATGCCCGCATGGCATCGATGGCGCACTGTGGGACGCGTCGGTGACGAGACGTGTTCCGACAAGAACATGATCGACAAGGATGTGTACCCGCTGATCGCCGAGCCACTTTCCTTCCGCGCCTGCGGCAACGGATCGCGCCGACCAGCGGAGCCGACGCCGCGGGATTCGACCACGCAACCGCGCAGACGAGCCGACCGAGCCGCGTGAGCAGGATGAGACCTGGCGCGCATGTCGGAGGCCTGCGCGGCGCGACTTTCGTCGATCACGTTCGCCCGGACGGTGTGGTGGTTCGGTGGGAGTCCCGCCTCCACCGCAAGCATCTCGCGGAGGCGGCAGCGCACGGTTGGACGTGGTGGGCGCCTCGCGCGCGTGGCTGGTGGATCGGGGTCCTGTTCGCTCTCGGGTCCGCGCTGTTCGTGCTCGGCTCGCTGCCCTCGTACGCCACCGCGGTCGGGGTCCGCTGGGACTCGGTGACCTTTTTCGCCGGCTCCCTGTTCTTCACCTCGGCGGCGTTCCTCACCTACCGGGAGGCGGTCGACGCCGCGCCTGCGGGGCAGAACCCGTCGGGCCGGCGGTTCTTCGTGTTCCAGCGCCGCCGGATCGACTGGTGGGCAAGCGCGACCCAACTCCTCGGAACCCTCTACTTCAACGTCAGCACCGGAGTCGCGGCGATGGTCAACCTCACCGCGCACACCGAGGACCGGTATGTGTGGCGGCCCGACGCCATCGGCTCGGTCTGCTTCCTTCTGGCCAGCGCGCTGGCCTGGTACGAGGTCTGCCACGGTTGGATCGGGTGGCGCCCACGGTCGTGGTCCTGGTGGATCACGCTTCTCAACCTGCTCGGGTCCGTAGCCTTCGGTGTCTCCGCCGTCGCCAGCTACGTCATTCCCGCGACCGGCGATCTGCGGAATGCCGCGCAGGCGAACCTGGGCACGCTCCTCGGTGCGGTGTGCTTCCTCGTCGGCGCCCTGTTGCTGCTACCGGAACGAACCCAGGACATCCACCACGACCCAGTGCCCGGCGCCCACGAGCCTGGGAACGTGATGGAGAGCGCGAAGCACGAACCGCGAGAACGATGACGCGGCCGGGTCCGGCAGCCCATGCGAACCGCTGTGTGACCGTGATGGGGCTGCCTGTTGATCTTCCGCGTGTGCGCGCCCGCGCACGGCGAACGTGATCTTGTTCTGACTGGTCGCTGCTCTTGGGCGGTCCGGGTTTGTGGCGGGCCGCCCAAGATCGTGTTTGCGAGTGGAGAGAGGGCACGCGTGGGGCCGGTGGGGCACGTTTCCGGGGGAGCGAGGTGTGTTGGGAAGGTGGGTCCCTGGCCTCCCTAGTGTCCACGATCGCGGAGTCTGTGCAGGTCATAAGGGGAGGAAGCGGCAGGGACCCCACGGGGAGAACTTCCCTGGCTCCCCGTGAGCTTCCCCAGGGCGCCAGGGCTGGTTCCTCGGGGCTGGCAACCCGGCGCGAATCCGATTGCTGGCAGAGCGATCGACGCCATAGCCTCGCGCATGGTGCACTCCCAGGAACTTCGGGTCCGGCCCGCTTTGAGCAGCGATCGAGAGTTCCTCTTCGAGGTGAGGCGCGCCGCCCTACGGACATACGTCGAACAGACGTCGGGTTGGGATGATGCCGAACAGCGCGCAGCCGCTGACAAGGAATTCGGCGAACTCCCATATGCGGTGGTC
This sequence comes from Actinophytocola sp., assembly GCA_035995025.1. Taxonomy (GTDB): domain Bacteria; phylum Actinomycetota; class Actinomycetes; order Mycobacteriales; family Pseudonocardiaceae; genus Actinophytocola. The sequence goes on along the minus strand of DASYKY010000055.1, from coordinate 9,021 downwards.
GAGGAAAGCAGGCGACCCGTCGGCTACGTGTGCGTCATCCATGAGAGTGAGTGCGACTTCATCGAGGAGATCGCCCTGCTCCCCGAGGCGCAAGGGCGTGGCATCGGCACCCGGCTGGTACGGGACACTCTTCAGGCTGCTCAGCGACGCGGCGTTCCGGTCCGACTCAGCGTCTTCGCCAGCAACCCCGCACAGGCTCTGTATGCGCGCCTCGGGTTCAAAGTCGTACGAATCGAGGATCCGCGCACGGCGATGGAGTGGAATCCGAGCGACGCGTGACTCGCTGCCGGGACAGCCTTGCTGACCAGGCGTTTGGTGGGCCGCCTGGGGCTCGAACCCAGAACCTACGGATTAAAAGTCCGCAGCTCTACCAATTGAGCTAACGGCCCCTTGCGCGGCCCATGCTACCGATGGGGTGCGGCGGGTGTCCGGTATGGGGTGTTGTCAGGGCGCGATGTCCGCCTGCCAGAGGCTGTTCTCGGTGGCCACGTACAGGGTCTGGCCCACTCGGGCGGCGGCCACCACCTTGCCCGCCGGGCCCGTGAGCGGGCGGGTGGTCGTCTCCGCCAGCACCACCTGGTGGCCCTTGTTCAGGACCTCCGCCGGGTGGCCGTCCACCGCCACCGGGGCGGAAAGGGCCGTGTTCTGGGGGACCGGGACGCGCGGGACGCCCTTCGTGCGGGTCCAGCTCGTGCCCGAAAGGGTCCACAGGGCCAGGTTGCCGTCGACCCAGCCGGCCGCCGTGCACGTCGCGTCCGTGCACTGGACGGACAACGCCGCGCCGGCGCGGCCCGCGTCGGGGAGGCGGGTCATCGTCCAGCCCGTGACGCCCTCGGTCGAGCGCCAGACCGCGGGGTGCTGGCGGCCGCCCGACAGCTCCCAGCCGACGATCACCGCGCCCCCGCCCACGCTCGCCGCCGCGAGGGGGAACTTCAGGGAGTCCGCCTTGTTCTCCAGCGCGGTGCCGGCGACGGGCTGGCGCACCCAGTACTTCCCATCGGGGCGCCACACCATGATGTCCAGGCCGACCGTCGGGTTCTGCCACGTCCCGATCAGCGCCGGGCCCGCCGGCGTGAGCACGGCATCCACCAGGTCGCCGCCGCCGTAGCCGCCGAACGTGCTGAACGGCTGGGGCTTCTCGGTCAGGGCCGCGGCCGAACCGTCCCAGGTGCTCCAGCGGACGTTGCCGTGCGCGCCGCCCGTCTTGCCGCCGATCGCCACGATCTTCGACGCGTCGGCGGCGATCGAGTACCAGAACGCCTCCTCGCCGTACATGCCCGCCGGGTTGACCGGCACGTCCGCGAGCTTGCCGTCGGCGTCCCGGCGCAGCAGGCCCGGCACCACCGGCCGGCCGTCGCGGCGTACGCCGATGAGCAGTGCGTCCCCCACAGGGGTGAGGACCATCGGCTTGGCTCCGGCCGGCAGCCGGACCTCGGTGAACCGGATGGCGCCCGGTTCGTCCGGCTGGTCCGGACCACACCCGGCCAGGACGAGCGACACCGCGAGCAGGAGCAGGGCCGACCGGTTGCGCATGCCCGCCAGTATCCCCCTTTTCAAGGTCACGAAAGGAGCCTTGACCGTTGCGGTGGCAACGGCCAAGCTCCCAGAACTATGACGCCACCAGCCATCCCTCCGTTTCCCGAGGGGTTCCTGTGGGGAGTCTCCTCCTCGGCGTACCAGATCGAGGGCGCGGTGGACGTCGACGGGCGTGGACAGTCCACATGGGACACCTTCTGCGCGCGGCCGGAGACCGTGCTGGGCGGCGACACCGGCGAGGTCGCCACCGACCACTACCACCGCTACCGCGAGGACGTCGCCCTGATGCGCGACCTCGGCGTCGGCGCCTACCGGTTCTCCATCGCCTGGCCGCGCGTCCTGCCGGGCGGCTGGGGCACCGTCAACCAGGCCGGCCTCGACTTCTACGACCGCCTCGTGGACTCGCTGTGCGAGGCCGGAATCGCGCCTGCCGTCACGCTGTTCCACTGGGACACGCCGCAGGTCGTCGAGGACGCGGGCGGCTGGCTCGCCCGCGACACCGCGTACCGCTTCGCCGACTACGCAACGGTCGTCGGCGCGAAGCTCGCCGACCGGGTGCGCATGTGGATGCCGCTCAACGAGCCGATGGTGCTGACGCTGTTCGGCTACGCGGTCGGCGCGCACGCGCCCGGCTGGCAGCTGATGTACGAGGCCCTGCCGGTCGCCCACCACCAGCTGCTCGGCCACGGCCTCGCCGTCCAGGCGCTGCGCGCGGCGGGCGCGGGCGACATCGGCATCGCCAACCACCACGTGCCCGTCTGGCCCGCGTCCCAGGCGCGGGCCGACCTCGACGCGGCGGCCGGCTACGACGCGCTCGTCAACGAGCTGTTCGCCCGCCCGGTGCTCACCGGCACCTACCCCGACGGGTTCGCCGACGCCATGCCCGGGCCGGTGGCCGAGGACCTGAAGGTGATCGCCACGCCACTGGACTGGTACGGCGTGAACTACTACCAGCCGAGCCGGGTCGGCGCGCCGCAGCCGGTGGCCGCCGCCGGCACCGACGGGCTGGTGATCGACGGCGTGACGCTGCCGGACGGGCTGCCGTTCGAGTTCCCGGCCGTCGACGGCTACCCGCTCACCGACTTCGGCTGGCCCGTGGTGCCCGACGGCCTGCGCGAGGTGCTCGCCACGCTCGCCGCCCGCTACGGCGACGCGCTGCCGCCGGTCTACGTCACCGAGAGCGGCTGCGCCTACCACGACCGCCCGGACGGCGACGGCCGCGTGGCCGACCCGCGGCGCATCGACTACCTCGACGGCCACGTGCGCGCGGCGCGGCAGGCGATCGACGACGGCGTGGACCTCCGCGGCTACTTCGTTTGGTCCATTGTGGACAACTTCGAGTGGGCGGTCGGCTACTCGCAGCGGTTCGGGTTGGTGCACATCGACTACGACACGCTCGCGCGCACGCCGAAGGACTCCTTCCACTGGTACCGCGAGCTGATCCGGGCACAGCGGTGACCGCGGTCGCCGAGCCGGCCGAGCGGGTCCCGGCGCGCTGGACCGCGCTGCTGTCACTCGCCGGGCTCGGCCTGTTCACCGCGTTCTACGGGCCCATCCAGGTGCTGCTCGGCAAGCAGGCGCAGGACCTCGCGCCCGACGACAAGGAGCTCGCGCTCGGGATCGTCGTCGGGTTCGGCGCGGCCGTGTCGATGGTGGCCAACCCGGTGTTCGGCGCCCTGTCGGACCGCACGACCTGGCGGCTCGGCAGGCGGCTGCCGTGGACCGCGCTCGGCGCGGCGGGCGGCGCGGTCAGCCTGGTCGTGCTCGCGGTCGCGCCGAACGTCGCGGTGATGACGCTCGGCTGGTGCCTCGCGCAGCTCTCGCTCAACGCCATGTTCGCCGCGCTCGTCGCCGCGGTGCCCGACCAGGTGCCGCAGCCGCAGCGCGGCATGGTCGGCGGCTGGCTGGGGGTCGGGCAGACGCTCGGCATCGTGGTCGGCTCCGGGCTCGCGGCGGTGGCGGGCGGGCTCGTCGCCGGCTACCTCATGTGCGCGGCGTTCCTGCTCGTGGCGACCGTGCCGTACCTGGCGCTGCGGCGGGACACGGTGCTCGACGCGCGGCCGGCGTTCCACTGGCGTGCGTTCTGGATCAGCCCGCGGCGGCACCCGGACTTCGGCTGGGCGTGGCTGACCCGGTTCCTGATGAACCTCGGCAACAGCATCGCGATCGTGTACCTGCTGTACTTCCTGCAGGACGCGGTCGGCTACGCCGACCCGGACGGCGGCGTGTTCGTGCTGACCGCCGTGTACGCGGTGACCCTGCTGTCCACAGTGGTCGTCAGCGGCGTCTGGTCGGACCGGGTCGGGAGGCGCCGCGTGTTCGTGTGCTGGGCGGGCATCGTGATGTCGGTGGCCGCGCTGCTGCTGGCGGGGTTCCCGACCTGGCCGGGCGCGCTGGTCGCGGCCGCGGTGCTGGGGCTCGGGTTCGGCGTGTACACCTCGGTCGACTTCGCGCTGATGACCGAGGTGCTGCCGGCCGCGTCGGACCGCGGCAAGGATCTCGGCGTGATCAACGTGGCGAATGCGCTGCCGCAGGTGCTGGCGCCGGCGCTCGCGGCGCCGATCGTGACCTACCTCGGCGGCTACCCGGTGCTGTACGGCATCGCGGCCGTGATCGGCATCGCCGGGGCCGTGCTCGTGTACCGGATCCGGTCGGTCGCCTGAGTCGCGGTCGCCTCGATGTCCGGGACGTAGAAGCACATCTGGGTGTGCTCGCCCGCCGCGGCGTGGTTACGCCACCTCGCGCAGCTTTCCGGTGGCGACGTCGAACACGAAGCCGCGCACGTTCTTCTTCGGGATGAACGGGCTGGCCTTGATCCGGGCGATGGACTGGCGCACGTCGATGTCCGGGTCGGCGAACGCCTCCGCGGCCCAGGCGGGCTTCACGCCGGTGTCGTCGAGGACGGACTGCTTGAAGGCGTCGTCGGTGAAGGTGAGCATGCCGCAGTCGGTGTGGTGGATGAGGATGATCTCCTCGGTGCCGAGCAGGCGCTGGCTGATCGCGAGCGAGCGGATCTCGTCCTCGGTGACCACGCCGCCCGCGTTGCGGATGACGTGCGCCTCGCCCTCGTTCAGGCCGAGCAGGGCGTAGACGTTGAGGCGCGCGTCCATGCACGCGAGGACCGCGAGGTGCTTGGCGGGCGGCAGCGGCAGCGGGCCGGAGAAGGTCGCGGCGTAGGTGGCGTTGTTGGCGAGCAGGTCGTCTGTGACGGACATGAGCCCAGTCGACGCCCGGGTACGGCCCGGCGCAACGGCGTCCAGATGGTGGTCAGGGGCGGCTCAGGGTCGGACTCCGGGGAAAGCCCGATGCCCGGGCGGCCGCGGGCGGCGATTCTCGAACGTGGGCGCCGGCGGACCGGCGTCCACGGGTTCGAGGAGGGAACTCTCGTGGAGATCACCGGGCTCATCACGGCCATCATCTTCGGCGCGGCCATCGGCGGGTTGGGCAGGCTCGTCGCGCCCGGCCGCCGCCAGCTGTCGCTTCTCGTGACGATCCTCGTCGGCGTCGTGGCGGCCGTCCTCGGCACCGCGGTGGCCGGGTTCATCGGCGTCGCCGACACTCCGGGCATCGACTGGACGGAGCTGGCGCTGCAGGTCGTCTTCGCGGGCGGCGGGGTCTCGCTGCTGTCCCGCTCGCGCGCCCGCCAGCACCAGTGACCGGTCCGGTCAGGCACAACATCCGTCGGGCTGCCCAGCCCTGTCGCCCTCGCCGCCTGCGCCGGGCTGGCAGCAGGTTGCCGGGGTGGCGATCGTGTCGGTGCCATACGTGGCCGAGTCGGCCTTGACGGTGTAGACCTCCCACGGCTCCTTACCCGGACCGTGGACCCAGACCTTGTCCTGCACGGCATAGCAACACGTTGTGTCGTTCTCGGGCAGGGTCTCCATGCCCTCGCCGGTCAGGCGGCGGCTGGCCTGGTCGACCTCATCGGTGGACTCGACCTCGACGCCGAGGTGGTCCATGACCGTGGCCTGACCGGGCTCGCCTTCGAGGAGGACGAGCTTGAGCGCGGGCTCGGTGATCGCGAAGTTCGCGTAGCCGGCGCGGAGCTTGGCCGGCTTGGTGTTGAACAGCTTGGAGTAGAACTCGATCGACCCGTCGAGGTCGCCGACCCGGAGTGCGAGCTGGACGCGGGACATGCCGTCCTCCTTGAATAGATAGTCGTCAAATCAGGACTCGCTTAGGTTGCCATCTAATTAGACGTCTGTCAATATAGAGGCGTGCCAAAGGAACTGCCGCTCGTCGCGATGGACGCCTGCTGCGCGCCGCTGACCCGTGATCCCTTGACCGCGGACCAGGCGGTGGAGCTGTCGCGGCTGTTCAAGGCGATGGCCGACCCGGTCCGGCTGCGCCTGCTGTCGATGATCGCCTCGCACGCGGGTGGCGAGGCGTGCGTGTGCGACCTGACCGGCGCGTTCGAGCTGAGCGCGCCGACGATCTCCCATCACCTCAAGGTGCTGCGCGAGTCCGGCCTGATCACTGGCGAGCGGCGCGGCACCTGGGTCTACTACCGCGTCCACCCCGAGGTACTCGCGAGGCTGTCCGCGGTCCTGGTGTCCGACGTGGGAGCGACGGCATGAGCGGGCGACCCGCCTGACTCACACCTTGTCCAGGGCGCGGGACAGGTCGGCGACCAGGTCGTCCGGGTGTTCGATGCCGCAGCTGAAGCGGAGCAGGTCGTCGGTCACGCCCACCTTCTCGCGGTCCTCCGGGGTCATGCCGGCGTGCGAGGTGATGGCGGGGCGCGTCACCAGCGACTCGACGCCGCCCAGGCTCGGGGCCACCACCGGCAGGCGCAGTGCCTCCAGGAACGCCTCCGTCGCCGGCAGGCCGCCCGCCAGGCGGAAGCTCAGCATGCCGCCGAAGCCGGCCAGCAGCTCGCTCGCGTACGCGTGGTCGGGATGGGAGTCCAGGCCCGCGTAGTTCACCGCCGCGACCTTCTCGTGGGCGGACAGGAACTCCGCCAGCGCCTGGGCGTTCGCGTTCTGCGCGCGGACCCGCAGTGCCAGCGTCTTCAGGCCCCTGGCCAGCAGGAACCCGGCGTGCGGGTCGAGGGTGGCGCCGTAGATGTTGAGCTTGCGGCGCACCCGGTCGACCAGCTCGGCCGAGCCCGCCAGGCTGCCGGCTACCAGGTCGGAGTGGCCGTTGAGGTACTTGGTGGCGCTGTGGAACACCAGGTCGAAGCCGGCGACGACCGGGCGGAAGTTGACCGGGCTCGCGAACGTGTTGTCGGTGATGCTGACCAGGCCCTCCGACCGCGCGAACGCCACCACCTCGCGCAGCCTGCCGACCCGCATCAGCGGGTTGGTGATCGTCTCCACGAGGAACACCCGGGTGTTGTCCTGGCGCGCGGCCGCCCACGACGACGGGTCGTGCGGGTCGACGAACGTGTACGTCCAGCCCAGGTCCGCCGCGTGGTCGGTCAGGAAGTTGTGCGTGCCGCCGTACAGCGTGTCGCCGACCAGCAGGTGGTCGCCCGCGCGCAGCAAGGTGTGCAGGATCGTGGTGATCGCGGCCATGCCGGACGACGTCGCCAGCGCCGCCTCCGCGCCCTCCAGCGCGGCCAGCTTCCCGTGCAGGTAGTTCTGCGACGGCGTCGAGTTCAGCCGGATGTACTGGATGTCGTGGTAGCCCTCGCCGGGCTGGGTCGCGAACACGGTGCCCTGGTAGATCGGGAACACCATCGAGCCCTCCGGGCCGGGACGCTGCTCCCCGGCGTGGACGGCGCGCGTCTCGATCCGCTCGTCGTTGCTGTGCACTCGGCCTCCTCCTGCCACGGCGTTCGTCGTTTCCACACTACGGCGGCCGGTCGCTGACGAGTACCTGACGAACCGCGTGCGCGGTCGTGCACGGCGCCTCGAGCACGGCTCGACGTTCCTCGGGAAGCGTGACCATCCGACCTAGCCTCGACTTCGGCGCAGGTACGGAACTCTCGGAAAGGACACCGTCCCATGGCGACACCTCCCGGCGCGCTCGGCCGCGCGGAACTGATCGAGGCGTACCGGGTGATGCGGACCATCCGCGCCTTCGAGGAGCGCGTGCACGCCGAGTTCGCGAGCGGCGAGCTGCCCGGGGCGGTGCACCTCTACGCAGGCCAGGAGGCCATCGCCGCCGGCGTGTGCGGGGCGCTGCGCGAGGGCGACTACATCGCGAGCACCCACCGCGGCCACGGCCACGCCATCGCGAAGGGCTGCGACATCAACGCGATGATGCGCGAGCTGTACGGCAAGGCGGGCGGCTCCTGCAACGGCAAGGGCGGCTCGATGCACATCGCCGACTTCGAGCGCGGCATGCTCGGTGCGAACGGCGTCGCCGCCGGCGGCGCGCCGCTGGCCTGCGGCTCGGCGCTGTCGGCCAAGGTGCTCGACCGCGGCGACATCTCCGTGGCGTTCGTCGGGGACGGCGCGGCCAACCAGGGCTCGTTCGCCGAGAGCCTCAACCTCGCGACCGTGTGGCAGCTGCCGGTCGTGTTCGTGGTGGAGGACAACGGCTACGCGCAGGCCACCGGCACCCGCTACCACCTGCGCGGGCTGGACGTCGCCCGCCGCGCGGAGGCCTACGGCATGCCGGCGGTCGTCGTGGACGGCACCGACTACTTCGCGGTCCGCGCGGCCACCGAACAGGCCGCCGAGCGCGCCCGCACCGGCGGCGGCCCGTCGCTCATCGAGTGCAAGGCCGGCCGGTTCTTCGGCCACATGGAGGGCTTCGACACCCAGGGCTACCGCGGCGAGGGCGAGGTCGACCGGCTGCGCGCCGAGGCCGACTGCCTGGCCACGTTCGTCGCGGCCACCGACCTGCCCGCCGAGGAGGTCGCCGCCGTGGACGCCACCGTCGACGCCGCCGTCGAGGTGGCCGTCGCCGACGCCAAGGCCGCTCCGGACCCGGAGATCGCCGACCTGCTCAACGACGTCTACGTCACGTACTGAGAGGCGGCCATGACCGCACTTGACGAACCGCGTATCTGCGAACCGCAACCTAAGGGGAACGGGACGCGAACCAGCCACAAGTACGTGCCGAACCGGACGAGGTGAACCCAAGGTGACCACAAGTCTTAATTCCGGGGTGGCGGGCAGGGTGCTGTCCTATCTGGAGGCGCTGAACGAGGCGCTCGCGCAGGAGATGGCCGCGGATCCGTCGGTCGTCGTGTTCGGTGAGGACAACATCGGCGGGACCGGCTGCGACGGCACGCTCGGCCACGCCTGGGGCCCGACCCGCGGGCTGCACAACCAGTTCCCCGACAAGGTCTTCGACGCGCCCATCACCGAGGCCGCGTTCGTCGGCGCCGCGGTCGGTGCCGCCGCCACGGGGCTGCGGCCGGTGGCCGACCTGCTGTTCGTCGACTTCGCGGGCGTCTGCTTCGACCAGATCCTCAACCAGGCCGCGAAGCTGCGCTACATGGTCGGCGGCAAGGCGAAGGTGCCGCTGGTGCTGCGGGCCATGTGGGGCACCGGGATGCGCCGCGGCGCGCAGCACTCCCAGTCGCTGTAC
>DASYKY010000054.1:0-81739 GCA_035995025.1 Actinophytocola sp. | reverse complement strand
GCCGACGGCCTCCGCGCCGACGCCGAACAACGCGATGCCGATCGCCAGCGAGAACACCACCACGATGATCATCGCGAGCACGATGTAGACGGTGAGCGCGGCGAGCTTCGCGGACAGCAGCCGCAGCCGGCTCACCGGGCGCACCAGCAGGTAGCGCAGCGTGCCGGTGGCCGACTCGCCGGCGATCGCGTCGCCCGCGTACACCGCGACGGCCAGCGGCAGGAACACCGGCAGCACCATGGCGAGCGCGGCGGCGGGAAACAGCGAGCCGTTGTCCAGCACCGCCGACAGGAACGCGCCGCCCTGCCCGGGCGGCGGCGCCAGGTCGGAGATCGACAGCAGGATCGCCACCAGCGCCGGCACCGCGCACAGCAGCAGGATCGACAGCCACACGCGCGGCCGCAGGACCAGCTTGCGCAGCTCGACGGCGATCACGGCGTGCCCCCGATCCGGTCGCTGCCGTGCCCGGTGACGTCCAGCACGACGTCCTCGAGGGTCTGGCGCTGCTGCTCGATGGCCGCCACCCGCACGCCCTCGCCGACCAGCATCGCGTTCAGCGCGGCCGGGTCGCCGTGCCGGATCACCAGCCGCTCGCCGTCCCGTTCGACGACCTGGCCGTCGAGCAGCGACGCGACCGCGGCGGCGTCTGGCGTGCGGACGAGCACGTGGCCGGTCGGGGCACGCAGGTTCATCAGGTCGTCCTGCAGCACCAGCTCGCCGCGGTCCACGATGCCGACCCGTGTGCACAGCTGCTCGACCTCGCTGAGCAGGTGGCTGGACAGGAACACGGTGGTGCCGTTCTCGTTCAGCCTGGTCAGCAGGTCGCGGATCTCCCGGATGCCGCGCGGGTCGAGGCCGTTGGTCGGCTCGTCGAGGATCAGCAGCACGGGCTTGCGCAGCAGCGCCGCCGCGAGCCCGAGGCGCTGGCGCATGCCGAGCGAGTAGGCGCGCACCGGGCGGCGGTCGACGCCGTCCAGGCCGACCTGCTCGAGCGCCTCCTCGACGCGCGGCTTGCGGGTGCGTCGCGGCCCGCCGGGGCCGGCCGCGTCGAGCAACCGCAGGTTCTGCCTGCCGGACAGGTGCGGGTAGGCGGCCGGCCCCTCGACCAGCGCGCCGATCCGCGGCAGCACCGCGCCCGACCGGGCGGGCACGCGCTCGCCGAGCACCTCGATCTCGCCGCTCGTCGCGTACACGAGGCCGAGCAGCAGGCGCACCAGCGTGGTCTTGCCGGACCCGTTCGGGCCGAGGAAGCCGTACCGGTCGCCCTCGCGGACCTTGAGATCCACGCCGTTCACGGCCACGACCTTGCCGTAGCGCTTGGTGAGCCCGCGGGTGACGATCACGGGAACCTCCGGAACGAGGTCAGCTCGCCGGCGGCGTCGCGCAGTACGTCGGTGGTGGTCAGGCCCGCGAGCAGGTACCAGCGGCGGGAGAACTCCGAGCGCGCGACCACGACCGACAGTGGCGCGATGGCCAGCTCCAGCGCCTCGCCGCGCGGCAGGTCCTCGCTGGTGCCGCCCGCGTTGGTGATCGCCTCCGCGGCGCCCGACCCGATGTCGCGGGGGACCGGCAGTGCGACGAACGCGGACAGCCCGTCGCCGTACACGCCGACCCCGTGCACGCCGCCGACGTCGGCCTGGCGCAGCTCCCGGCCGGCGAGGCGCAGCGGGATCCGGCCGCGGCCGATCGAGCCCAGCACGTCACCGACGTCCGGCGCGGTCGCGATGCCGAACCCGCTCGACGGCGACCGTTTCGGCGCGAGCACGTCCTGCGGCGGGGTCGTGGGGTCCAGCTCGAGGAAGTGGCTGACGAGGACCGGCCGGTCCGCGCCGCGGGCGGTCAGCTCCACCGCGACGGGCAGGCCGGTGTCCGGGTCGGCCCAGATGTCGACGTGGCCGATGGTGGTGTCCTGGTCGGCCGGGGACAGGCGCAGCCCGGCCGCGTCCACGCCCGCGACCCGGCGCGCGGGCAGCGCGCTGACCGGGTCGTCCTGTGCTGCCACGAGCACCCGGCGGGCGAGGTCGGGTGGCAGCAGGTCGCCCGCGCGGGGCAGGCGCACCGGCGGGTCGCCGATCAGGCGGGTCAGCAGGTTCGCGCCGTAGTCCCAGGTGAACTCGCCCTCCGGGGTGCGGTAGACGTCCCGCTCGCCGAGGTTGTTGACGACGTCGAACCGCCAGCGCGCCGGGTCCGCGTACCAGGTGCGCACGTGCGTGGTGGTGGTCAGCAGCGACACCAGGTCGGCGACCTTCGGCAGCTGGGGCAGCGCCAGCGAGCCGGAGATCTCGGCGTAGCCGGAGTACGGCCGGCTCGCCGAGGCGAGGACCTTCGTGCGCAGCGCGGCCGCGTCGGTGCTGCTCGCCGAGACGGGCAGCCAGCCAGGGACCTGCGGGACCAGGACGGCGACGGCGGCCAGTGCGGCGACCAGGGCCCAGCCCCGCACCGTCCTGTGGCGTACCACCGACACGGCACCACCACCTCCCGCGCACCTTTGTACGCCAATGTGGCGTGCGATCCGTGTACGGCGATGGTTACGGATCACGAACGTCGTGACCCGCGTCGATGCTGCTCGTGGAGCGCTACGTCCGCGCCGCGGTCACCCCGCGCAGCGCCTCGGCGGCCTCGAGCAGCCGCCGCGCACCCGCCTCGTCCACCCCGGTCAGGTCCGGCGACACCTGCGTGAACACCCGCGCGATGGCCTCGACGAGGTTCACCGCCGAGTCCGCGGTCAGCTCGACCGCCACCCGCGCGGACGGGCCGCGGTCCGGGTTCACGAAGTCGAGGTTCAGCGTGTGGTCGGCCTGCGCGTGCACGGGGTGGTCGAAGTAGACGGTCGTGGACGTGACGGGGAACCAGCCCTGCGCGCCCTTGCCGCTACCGGTGGTCTCGCTCTTCGCGGTGACGTAGGTGCACATCAGGCACCTGTCAGGTGCTTGCCGAGGAACTCGCGCACGAGCCGCCAGCCCTCCACGGCCGCGGCCGGGCGGTAGGCGGGGCGGTCGACCGCGAAGAACGCGTGACCGGCGTCGTCGAACCGGTGGAACTCGTGCGGCTTGCCGTGTCCGGTGAGGATCTCGTCGAACCGCGTGACCTCGTCCGGCGTCGGCGCCTTGTCGTCGTTGCCGAACAGGCCCAGCAGCGGGCAGGACAGGTCGGCCAGGCGCGGCTCCAGCGAGGGCACCTCGAGCTTGTACTCCGCGGGCGGCGGGTTCAGCACGAACGCGCCGTAGCAGTCGACCGCGGCGTCGAGCCGCAGGCCGCACGCGGCGAGCACGGACTGCCGGCCACCCGAGCAGAAGCCGATCGTGGCGACCTTGCCGTTGCCGGTGGCGTGCTCGCGTAGGTACGCGGCCGCGCCCTCGACGTCGCCCAGTAGCCGCTCGTCCGGCACCCCGCCCTTCGCGCGCGACGCGGCGGCCGCGTCGTCGGGGTCGGCGCCCGGCGCGTCCCGCTGGTGCAGGTTCGGGCACACCGCCGACCAGCCCCATGCGGCGAACTTCCGGGTGATCTCCTTGGTCTCGGCGTCCCAGCCGGGCATGTGGTGGATCACCACGACGCCGCCGGACGGCGGGGCACCGACCGGGTGCGCCGCGTAGACGTCGATCTCGTCGCCGCCGGACCCGGTCACCGTGACGTGGCCGGCCTCCATGCCATCCCGCATGTTCCACTCCAAGGTCGTTAGCTACAGCAACGACCCAACCCTATGCGCTACGCGGGCGGGCGCACCCGGCGGTGGCGGATCGCGTCGTCGGCGTCGAAGCGGGTGAGGATCGCGCGCCCGTCGTCCGGTGCGGGCTCGCGGGTGAGCAGCCCGCTCGGCCGGCGCCCGCGCTCGCGGGCGGTCGCCGAGTGCGGCGCGGAGTGGGCGGACGACGCGGCGACCCGCCTCGCGGTGTGGAACCCGTTCTCCGCCGTGGACGAGCCGCTGGGCTACGACCCGCGCGTCCTGGGCGCCGCGGACCACCTGGACCCGAAGATCACAGTGCTGCGGCTGACGCCGTGGCGGCTGTCGACGCCGACCGCGTCCTGGCAGCGGGCCGAGGTCAGCGCTTCGTGCGTGCCGTGGGGGTGGCGGTCGCCGGGTCCTCGGGCCACGGGTGCTTCGGGTAGCGGCCGCGCAGCTCGGTGCGCACCTGCCGGTAGCCCTCGCGCCAGAAGGACTCCAGGTCGCGGGTGACGGCCACCGGGCGGCCGGCGGGGGAGAGCAGGTGCAGCAGCACGGGTGCCCCCGCGACCACCGGGCTCGCCGTCCAGCCGAACGCCTCCTGCACCTTGACGGGCAGCACCGGCTCGTCGCCGGAGTAGTCGACCTTGACCCGCGCGCCGGACGGCACGGCCAGCCGGTCCGGCGCCAGCTCGTCCAGCCGCGCCGCGTCGGGCCAGGGGAGGAGCCGGCGCAGCGCGTCGTGGACGTTCACCTTCTCCAGGTCCGCGCGCCGCGCGGCGCGGTGCAGCTCGGGGCCGAGCCAGGCGGGAGCCGCGTCGAGGAGGGCGGCGTCGTCCACGGCCGGCCACGGCTCGCCGAGCCCGCGGTGCAGCAGCGCGAGGCGCTGGCGCAGCCGCGTGGCGGCCTCGGTCCAGCGCAGCAGGCCCAGGCCCTCGGTGCGCAGGCCGTCGAGCAGGGCCGCCTGGACGCGGTCGGGTTCCGGGTCGATGCGGCGTTCCCGCAGGACGATCGCGCCGAGCCGGGTGACGCGCCGGGCGACGACGTCGCCGCCGGACCAGGTCACCTCGTCCACAGTGGACATCAGCGCGGGCGCGGCGCGCTCGGCGAGCTCCCGGTCGGCGCGGGCGGCCAGGCGGATCTTGCCCTGCGCCCGGCCGGGCTGCCGGTCGGCACCCGCGACGGCGAGCCACTCCGGCCCGCTGTCGCGATCCAGCTCCACCGCCGTGCCGCCGGCCATCAGGTACGCGCGCGAGCCCGGTGCGCGGCGGCGGGCGAGGCGTTCGGGGTGGGCCAGGGCGACGACGTACGCGGGGTCGGGTGTCCCGCCTTTCCCTTGTGGCACAAGGTTTGCCAGGCGTTTGACCTCGCGGCGCCAGCGTTTCGTGCGCTCGCTGTCGTCGTTGCGGAGCGTGCGGAGGGCGTCCTCGACGAACACGGTCGCGGCGAGCGTGTCGTCGTCGAGCAGGGCGACGACCTCGGCCGCCGCGGTGGCGCCGGTCTCGGCCGCGCCGTCGAGCAGCGCGCGGGCGAGCCGTGGGTGCAGGCCGACCTCGGCGATCCGCCGTCCGCGTTCGGTCACGCCGTTCTCGTCGAGCGCGCCAAGGGCGGTGAGCACCTGCCGGCCGGCGGCGAGCGGCCCGGGCGGCGGCGGGTCCCACCAGTCCAGGCCGGACCCGTCGGGCGTGCCCCAGCAGGCCAGTTCCAGCGCGAGCCGGGTGAGGTCGGTGGTGCGGATCTCCGGCTCCGGGCGGGCGGGCAGCGTGGCGTGCTCGTGCTCGGGCCAGCAGCGGTAGACCCGCCCGGGCGCCTCCCGCCCGGCCCGCCCGGCCCGCTGCTCGGCGACGGCCGCGGACACCCGCGTGGTGACCAGCCCGGCGAGCCCGCGGCGATGGTCCATCGTGGACACCCGGGCCAGGCCCGAGTCGACGACCGCGTGCACACCCGGCACGGTGAGGCTGGACTCGGCGACGGCCGTCGCGAGAACCGCCCGCTGCTCCTTGCCGGGCCGCAACGCGGCGTCCTGGCGCTGGGCGGAAAGCCTGCCGTGCAGGGGCACGACGTCGACGCCGTCGAGAAGGGCCGTGGTCCGGGCGATCTCGCCCGCGCCGGGCAGGAAGGCCAGCACGTCACCGTCCGATTCGGACAGTGCACTTCGGACGGCGCGGGCCGTGGTGGCCTCGATCCGCTCGCCCCGCGCAGGCGGGACGTAGGTGACGGTCACCGGGAAGGTCTTCGTGTGCGCGCGGACCACGGGCGTGCCCGGCCCGAGCAGGGCGGCGATCCGGTCGGTGGCGACGGTCGCGGACGCGGCGAGCAGCTTGAGGTCGGGGCGCAGGCCGGCGCGCGCGTCGAGGAGGAGGGTGAGGAGGAGGTCGGCGTCGAGGTGGCGCTCGTGGCACTCGTCGAGGAGGACGACGTCCGTGCCGGGGAGGCTGGGGTCGTGTTGCAGTCGCCGGAGCAACAGCCCGGAGGTGACGACCTCGACGCGGGTGCGCTTGGAGGTCCGCCGGTCGCCACGCACCGCGTACCCGACGGTCTCGCCGACCGGCTCGCCGAGGATGCCGGCCATCCGCGCGGCCGCCGCCCGCGCCGCGAGCCTGCGCGGCTCGGCGACGACGATCTTCCCGTCGGTGCCGTCCAGCAGTGCCAGGGGGACAACGGTCGTCTTGCCGGTCCCGGGCGGCGCGACGAGGACGGCTCCGCCGTGCTGGGCGGGGGGCTGGGTGTCCTCGCCCCGCACGGCCCGGACGGGAAGATCGGGTAGCCGCACGCCTACGAGTGTGCGGCACCGCTCAGAACATGCGGGAGGGTGCCTGGGTGGGCAGCCGGTCGACGTGCCGGAGCAGCTCGGCGTGCCGCTCGGCGGCGAGCAGCCCGCGGTCGGCGGGTGGTGCGTCGGCGTCCGGGCGGGCCTGCGCGAGGAACGCGCGGGCCGTGCGCAGCCTGCGCAGCCGCGAGCGGGCCCGGTTGACCACGGCCTTGCGCAGGTAGGCGACGAAGTGCTCGTGGTCGGAGACGCGGGGCCGCAGCCGCCAGACCGCCGCGTAGCCGTCCTGCACGATGTCCGGCGCCGCGTCCGCGTCGTTGGCGGGCAGCGCGGCGAGCCGCACGAGCGGCATCCACTGCCGCTCGCGCACGGCCAGCGCCGGCTCGGTGGTCACCGGGCGCAGGTTCACCTCAGCGCCCATCCCCGCCCCGTCCTCGCGTTCTGCCCATATCCGGAACACGCCGTCACCCGGCAAAGGTTCCACCACTGTGGCCCAGGTCACAACGATGCGCTCAGGTACTCTCCGAACCACGGGGGGAGGACGTCTGGCAGATCCGCTGGGGGATGGGCAACGGGTGAGCACGGTCATCGAACGGCGCCGCGAGCCGGGCGCGACCGGCACCGAGGCCGCCAACCGCGGGTTCCGCACCGACGTGCAGGCGCTGCGCGCGATCGCCGTGCTCGCCGTGGTCGTCAACCACATCTGGCCGGACCACCTCACCGGCGGCTACGTCGGCGTCGACGTCTTCTTCGTCATCTCCGGGTTCCTGATCAGCTCGCACCTCGACCGCGAGATCACGAGCACCGGCCGGGTGCGCCTCGGCCGCTTCTACGCCCGCCGCGTGCGCCGGCTCCTGCCCGCGGCGTTCCTGGTGATCGCGTGCTGCCTGGCGGCCACGTACTTCCTGCTGCCCTACCCGCGCTGGGCGGGGACCGCGCAGGAGGCGTTCGCCAGCGCCACGTACTGGGAGAACTGGCTGCTCGCCGCCCACTCGGTCGACTACTCGGCGGCGGACTCGGCGTCGAGCATCGTGCAGCACTACTGGTCGCTGTCGGTCGAGGAGCAGTTCTACCTGTTCTGGCCGCTGCTGCTGTTCGGGCTGTTCAAGATCCACCACCGGGTCGCGCAGCTGATCGGCATGGTGCTGGTCGGCGGCGCCTCGCTCTGGTACAGCGTCTACCTCACCGGCGCGTCGCCGAACGCGGCGTACTTCGTGACGCCGGTCCGCGTGTTCGAGTTCGCCCTCGGCGCGATCGTGGCGCTGGCCGGCGCCCGGCTCGCGCCGCCGCGCGTGCTCGCCGGGTACCTTTCGCTGACCGGCCTCTCGATGATCATCGCGGCGGCGGTCTACTACGACCACGACACCCCGTTCCCCGGCGCCCTGGCGCTGATCCCGACCGTGGGCACCGCGCTGGTGATCATGGACGGGCACCGCGGCGAGCGGCAGTGGCACACGGTCGTCACCGCGTCCCGGCCGGTCCAGCTCGTCGGCGACGTCAGCTACTCGCTGTACCTGTGGCACTGGCCGCTGATCCTGCTGGCGCCGTTCGCGCTCGGCGGCCTGCTGGCCGGCGGCCGGATGACCCTGCCCTACCAGCTCGGCGTGCTCGCGGTGGCGCTGCTGCTGGCGATCGCGTCCAAGTACCTCGTCGAGGACCGTTCCCGCACGTGGAAACCGCTGGCCCGCAGCACGAAGGTCACGTTCGCCGCGATGGTCGCGTGCCTGCTCGTGCTCGGCGGCGTGGCGTACTCGCTGACGTTGACCTACGACCAGAAGGTCGACCGGGCCGAGCGCGAGGCCGAGCACACCGCGGCGATCGTCGCCAAGCGCCCGCCGCCGTGCCTCGGCGCGTCGGCGATGATCCCGTCCCACCGGTGCAAGGCGAAGCTCGGGCCGGCGAAGGTCGTCGAGATGGGGCCGGTCAACGAGTACTACAAGCTCGACTCCGGCTGCGAGTCGATCGACGACTACAAGCTCGGCGGCAAGCGGACCACGGTCGTCTGCGACTACAGCGACGGCAAGCGCGACGCGAAGACGGTGTGGCTCGTCGGCGACTCGCACGCGCAGGAGTGGCAGAGCCCGCTGATCGACATGGCCCGCGAGCGTCACTGGGTCCTCAAGCTCTCCTATCTCGGCGGCTGCCCCTTCGCGAAGATCGACTTCGCGGGCTACGAGGTGGCGGGCGCGGACAACACCGGCAAGAAGGCGTGCACGGACTGGACCGCGCGGATGGCCGACGTGATCGCCGACGACGAGCCGGCGGCCGTGTTCCAGGCGTTCTACTCGCGACGGGAGTTCGCCGACGACGGCAGCGGCCGGTCGCAGGCCACGCAGTACCGCGAGGGCCTGGAGCCGTACTGGCGCAAGTGGACGGACGCCGGCGCGCGCGTGGTGGTGCTGGCCGACCCGCCGCTCAACGGCGCGGTGCGTGAGGCCGACTGCGTGGTGATCAACCCGGCCAAACCGTTGGCGTGCGCGGTGGACCGGTCGGCCGCCCAGCCGCCGGACCCGCTGGCGGAGGCCGCCCGGCGGACCTCCCTGCGGGACGTGTCCCTGGTGGACCTGACGAAGTACTTCTGCGACTCCCGGCGGTGTTACGCGGTGGTGGGCAACGTGGTCGTGTACTTCGACGCGAACCACCTGAACCGCGAGTTCAGCCGCTCCCTGAAACCGATGATCGAGGACTCCCTCGACCTCCGCTGACGGTCTCGCGCGTGAAAGAGGCCACAGGGGCGTGATCGGTCCAAATACATAAGCAAGTGATATAAGTTGACGGGTGACGGCTTACGACGCGGCTCAGATCGCCGGCGCCCTCGAGGAGCTGGTGCGGGTCTACCGGCGGCTGAACCCCGCCGGCGGGCTGTCGGCCACCGCCGCGGCCACCCTGTCCAGCCTCGACCGGCGCGGGCCCGCTCGGCTCACCGAGCTCGCCGTGCAGGAGGGCGTCAGCCAGCCCGCCATGACGCAGCTGATCACCCGGCTGCAGGACGCGGGCCTCGCGCAGCGCGCCGCGGATCCGGAGGACGGCCGGGTCGTGCGGGTGCACATCACCGACGCGGGCCGGGCCGAGCTGCGGCACCGCCGGGCGGTGCGGACCACGCGGCTGGCCACCCTCCTCGAGCGCCTGCCGGAAGCCGAGCAGGCCGCCCTGACCGCCGCACTTCCGGCCGTCGCCTCGCTGACCAACCTCTCCCAGGAACGGAGCACAGCATGAGCGGGTCGGCTGCGAGCCCATTCAGGCAGCCCAAGGCGGTCTTCGCGGTCGCGTTCGCGTGCGTCGTGTCGTTCATGGGCATCGGCCTCGTGGACCCGATCCTGCCGGCGATCTCTCACGACCTGAACGCCACGCCGAGCCAGGTCACGCTGCTGTTCACCAGCTACCTGGTGATCACCGCGGTGGCCATGCTGATCACCGGCTGGGTGTCCAGCCGCATCGGGGCCAAGCGGACGCTGCTCGTCGGGCTGGCGCTGATCGTCGTGTTCAGCGCGGCCGCGGGCGCCACGGACACGATCGGCGGGATCGTCGGGTTCCGGGCCGGCTGGGGCGTGGGCAACGCCCTGTTCATCGCCACCTCGCTCGCGGTCATCGTGGCGTCCGCGACCGGCGGGTTCGTCGGCGCGATCATCCTCTACGAGACCGCGCTCGGCCTCGGCATCGCGGTCGGGCCGCTGCTCGGCGGGCTGCTCGGCAACATCAGCTGGCGCGGACCGTTCTTCGGCGTGGCCGTGCTGATGGCGATCGCCGCCATCGCGACCTGGGTGCTGGTCGAACCGCTGCCCAAACCGGACCACCGCACGAGCATCATGGAGCCGCTGCGGGCGCTCAAACACCGCGGCCTGGCCACGATGTCGCTGACCGCGCTCTGCTACAACTGGGCGTTCTTCACGGTGCTGGGCTACGCGCCGTTCCCGATGAAGCTCGGCGCGATCGCGCTCGGGCTCGTGTTCACCGGCTGGGGCATCCTCGTCGCGGTCTTCTCCGTGTTCGGCGCGCCGTGGCTGCAGGCCCGCCTCGGCATCGCCCGCACGCTCTACCTCAACCTGTTCCTGTTCGCGCTCGTCGTGCTGGTGATCGCGATCTGGACGACCACGCCCACGGTGCTGGTGGTCTGCGTGATCGTGGCCGGCGTGTTCATCGGTGTGAACAACACCGTGACCACGCAAGCGGTCATGACCATCTCGCCGGTCGAGCGGCCGGTCGCGGCCGCCGCGTACGGGTTCGTCCGGTTCATCGGCGGCGGGCTCGCGCCGTACGCGGCGGGGCGGCTGGTCGAGGCCACCAACATCCACGTGCCGTTCTACATCGGCGTCGGCACGCTGCTGGTCGGCATCCTCATCCTGCGCACCGCGCGCACGGAGCTGGCGCACGCCGAGCGCGTGCAGGCCGAGAGCGTCGCCGGGCCCGCGCCCGCCACCCCGGAGATGTCCACCCCGGAGATGTCCACTGTGGAGCTCGACTCGGCGGCGGTGGCGAGCACGGCGGGCCCGATCGTCGCGGCCATCGACGCCTCGCCGATCGCCGGCCGGGTCACCGAGACCGCCGGCCGCCTGGCCGCCGTCAACGGCCGCGCGGTGCACGTGCTGCACGCCCAGGAGAACGCGAGCACCGCGGAGGCGTCGGCGGACGGCGAGGGGCTCGAGGCGGCCCGCGAGCTCGTCCGCACGCACCTGAAACGCCTTGCGGAGAACGGGATCCCGGCCGTCGGGCACGTGCTGCGCAACGTCGCCGACCACGGCACGGCCGGCCGCCTGATCAGCGAGCACGCCAACGGCATCGGCGCGCGGGCGGTCGTCATCGGCGCCCCCACCCACGGCGGGCTGCCCGCGCTCATGGACGCGAGCGCGAGCCAGGAGATCTGGCGGACCGTCCACTGTGACGTCGTGATCGTCAACCCGGCCACCGTCCCCGCCCCGGCGA
The DNA here is from genome assembly GCA_035995025.1 of Actinophytocola sp. Classification (GTDB taxonomy): domain Bacteria; phylum Actinomycetota; class Actinomycetes; order Mycobacteriales; family Pseudonocardiaceae; genus Actinophytocola. The sequence continues at coordinate 70,388 of DASYKY010000054.1, read as the reverse complement.
GCACGGTGGCCGGGTGACGCTGCGGACCACCCCGGCGTTCGGGTGGCGGTTCGTCACACCGCTGTACACCGGGTCGGTGCTCAACCCGGTCAACAGTTCCATCATCGCGACCGCCCTCGTGCCGATCGCGGACGCGATGCACACGTCGGTCGGGCAGGCGTCGGTGCTGGTGTCCTCGCTGTACCTGGCGTGCGTGGTGGCGCAGCCGACCGCGGGCAAGCTGTCGGAGGTGTTCGGCCCGCGCAAGGTGTTCGTGGCCGGCATCCTGCTCGTCCTGGCGGGCGGCATCGCCGGCGGCGTGGGCCAGAACCTCGCGACCCTCGTGGTGGCGCGGGTGCTGATCGGCGTCGGCACGTCGGCCGGCTACCCGTCGGCGATGGTGCTGATCCGCGGGCGTGCCGCCGCGGCCGGGCTCGGCGAGCCGCCGGGCAGCGTGCTGGGCGGCCTGGCGATCGCCGGCATGGCGACGCTCGCCATCGGTCCGCCGGTCGGCGGCCTGCTGGTCGGGCTGTCCGGCTGGCGCGCGGCGTTCCTGGTCAACGTCCCGGTGACGCTGGCCGCACTGGCGATGGCGCTGCGGTGGCTCCCGCGCGACCGGGCGGAACCCCGGCGGCCCGCGCGGGAGGTCGTGTCGCAGGTGGACGTCGCCGGCATCGCCGGGTTCGGCGGGGCGATGACCGCGCTGCTGGTGTTCCTCATGTCGCTGCCCGACCCGAACTGGCCGGCGCTCGCGGTGGCCGTCGTGCTCGCGATCGCGCTGGTGTGGTGGGAGCTGCGCGCGGCGACGCCGTTCTTCGACGTGCGCGGGCTGGCGGCGAACGGCGCGCTGACGCGGACCTACGTGCGCACCGGGCTGACCCAGCTCGGCATGTACACCGTGCTGTACGGCATCACCCAGTGGCTCGAGGCCGGGCCGGGCTACTCCGCGGAGACGGCCGGGCTGATCCTCGTGCCGATGGGTGCGCTGTCCGCGCTCGTGTCCGGCCCGATCTCGCGGCGCAACCTCGTGCGCGGCCCGCTCGTGACGGCGGCGCTCTGCATGCTGGTGGCGACCGTGGGCATGCTGTTCCTCGCCGGCACCGGGCCGGTGATCCTGGCGGTCGGCGTGACGCTGCTGTTCGGGATCGTGGGCGGCACGTCGGCGGTCGGCAACCAGACCGCGCTGTACGCCCAGGCCCCGGCCGACGCCATCGGCACGGCGTCGGGCCTGTTCCGCACGTTCAGCTACACCGGTTCGATCGCGTCGGCCACGATCACCGGGCTGATCTTCCACGCCACCGTCACCGACGCCGGCCTGCACACGATCGCCGCGATCCTCGTCGTGGTCGGCGCCGTCGTGCTCCTGATGTCCGTCCTCGATCCCGCACTGAGAAAAGCACCGAGACAACCACCGAGAAAAGCACCGAGCAAGGAGCCCGCATGACTCTCGACCCGCACGCCACCGCCCTGCTCGTCATGGACTACCAGGCGGGCGTCGTCGCGAACGTGGCGGACGGCGAAGCGCTCGTCGCCCGCACGGCCGGCGCGATCGCCACGGTCCGCGAGCACGGCGGGCACGTCGGCTACGTCCGTGTCGCGTTCACCGAGGCGGACTACGCGAACGTGCCGGCGAGCAACGTGCTGTTCGCGCGCCTGCTCGAGTCCCGCCGCATGGACGACGGCGACCCGGGCACCGCAGTGCCCGCCGAGCTCGCGCCCGGGCCGGACGACATCGTCGTGCGGAAGGTGCGGGTCGGCGCGTTCTCGACCACCGACCTCGACGCGCGGCTGCGCGAGCGCGGCGTGACCACGCTCGTGCTCGCCGGCATCGCGACGAGCGGGGTGGTCCTCTCCACCCTCCGCGACGCCGCGGACCGCGACTACCGGCTGTTCGTGCTCGAGGACTGCTGCGCCGACCGGGACCCCGAGGTGCACGACGTGCTGCTGCACAAGGTGTTCCCGCGCCAGGCGGAGATCATCACCGCCGCGGAGCTGCCCGGGCTGCTCAGCGGTGCTCCTCGCACCACCTCGTGAGCGACGCGGCCTCCGTGTCGACCAGCTGCCGGACCTTGCGGCCGGAGAGCAGGTTCGCGAGCGGTGCCACGAAGCCGGACATCTCGAACGACAGCAGCACCTCGACCCTGCCGTCCTGCTCGCCGACGATGACGTGGTCCGCGGCCAGGTGCAGGCCCGGGCCGTCGCTGGTCCACGTGAACGAGCGGCCGGGGGCCAGCTCGGTGACCTGCCAGGTGCGCTCCGGCTGGCTCGGCTGACGCACCCGCGCGGTGCTGCCGACGTGGAGCTCGCCGTCGTCGAGGCGGCTGACCTCGTCCATCGTCGGCGTCCACTCGGGCCACTTCTCGACGGTGCTGATGGTGCGCCACACCAGGTCGGCCGGCGCGGTGATGGTCACGGTGGTCTCGTGTCGCATCGCCCCTCCTCGGTGATCGATCCTCCCCGGGAAAGCTTGGCACGACGGCGATCGGGGTACCCGGTGACGTGCATCGCACGGGTCTGCCCGTACGACGGCCGCGCGACCGCGGACGCGGGGACCCACAGATCGGCCACCTGCCCGAAGCGGTGATCCAGAATTACCTACTTCTGTCGGTGACTTTGTTTAGTCAACACGTCAACACTGGCGCCGACCGCGGTACAACCGTATGGTAGCGACCCAGTTACGACACGTGGGTTAGCAAGAATTGGGCTCGTGCCCATCTGGGGGGCGGCGGCGCGTTTCCTTGCTGATTTGCTGTGACATACCGGGATGTCCACTTGGCAACTTCGCGAGGTTTTATGACACGTCCAGCGGTGGCGGTGCACCGAACCATCCTCGTGGTGGATGTCGAGGGATTCGGTGATCACCGGCGAAACAATGTGGATCAGCTGGCGGTGCGCACCGGCCTCTATCGCGCGCTGCCGCAGGCATTCCGGGCGGCCGGTATTTCCTGGGCGGACTGCGAGCACGAGGACCGGGGCGACGGCACGCTCGTCCTCGTGCCACCCGACGTGCCCAAGGCGCCGCTGGTAGAGGACCTGCCCGGCGCGCTCGTCGCCGCGTTGCGCGAGCACAACAGCCGCCACCGGGAGCCGGCGCAGGTGCGGCTGCGGATGGCGCTGCACGCGGGCGAGATCAACTACGACGAGCACGGCGTCACGTCCGTGGCGATCAACCTGGCATTCCGGTTGCTCGACTCGGAGCCCGTGAAGTCGGCACTCGCGGAATCTCCTGGAGTTTTGGCGATCATCACCTCGGCATGGTTCTTCGAGGAGGTCGTACGGCACAGCAGGGGTTGCGATCCGGCCGCCTACCGGTCGGTATCGGTCACGGTCAAGGAAACGACGGCGGATGCCTGGGTACATCTTCCTGACCGGGAAATTCCTGCGCATCATCGGACCCCCGTCCGGGGATTGCTCGGCCGCGACCAGGAAATCACCCGGCTGCACCGCGCGGCCGCCGCGGCGAAAGCCGGCCGGTTCACGTTCGCGCTGATATCCGGTGAACCGGGAATCGGGAAGTCCGCGCTCGCCGACGCGGTCGCCCGCCTGTTCGGCGACGAGGGCTGGACGGTCGCGTGGGGCAACTGCCCGGAACGCGAGGGCAGCCCGGCGGGCCAGCCGTGGACCGAGGTCCTGCAGGGCCTGGTCGACCGGTTCCCGCCGCGCCACCACGCGATGGAGCTGGCGCCGCTGCTCAACGACCACGTGACGCGGCGGACCTCCGGCGACGTGCCGGCCGCGCGGTACCGGCTGCGCACGGCGGTCGGCCGCTACCTCGCCGCCGTCACCCGCAGCAGCCCGCTGGTCGTCGTCCTCGACGACCTGCACCACGCGGACGGCGAGGTGCTCGCCCTGCTCGCGCATCTGGCGGGCGACCTGATCGGCGAGCCGCTCCTGGTGCTGGCCACCTACCGGCCGACCGAGGTCGACGAGCGGCTCGCGGAGACGCTCGCGACGCTGGCCCGCCACGAGCCGGAACACCTGACGTTGACCGGTCTGGACCAGGCCGCGGTGGCGGAGCTGTTGTGCGAGCTGTGCTCCCGCACGCTGTCCGACCACACGATCGCCGCGATCGCCCGGCGCACCGAGGGCAACCCGTTCTTCGTCCGCGAGATCGCCCGGCTGCTGGAGACCGAGGGCGAGCACGCGGCGGTCGGGGAGGTGCCGCCGAGCGTGCGGCACATCGTGCGCCGCCGGGTCGCCCGGCTGCCCGCGTCCGCGCAGTCCGTGCTGCACGTCGCCGCGGTGATCGGCCGGGACTTCACCCTCGACGTGCTGTCCGCGGTCAGCGGCACGGACTCCGACGCGCTGATCGAGTGCCTGGACGCGGCGCTGCGCGCGGGGATCCTCGACGAGCCGCACACCGCCACCCGGTCGCTGCGCTTCGCGCACGCGCTGGTGCGGGACACGCTCTACCACGACATCTCGCGGCTGCGCCGCACCGGCCTACACGCCCGCGTCGCCGACGCGCTCGAGCAGCTGCGGCCGCACGACGCGGTGGCGCTCGCGCACCACTTCGACGCCGCCCAGGCGCCGGACGCGGCCGCCCGCGCGGCCTGGTACCTGCGGCTGGCCGCCGAGCAGGCCGAACGCCGCTACGCGCACCGGGAGGCGGCCGGGCTCTGGCAGCAGGCCGTGTTGTCCTACGCGCACGCGCCCGGCGGCACCGTGGCCGACCGGCTCGAGCTGGTGATCGGCACCATCCGCACGCTGTCGGTCGCGGGGGAGCGGTCGTCCGCGCGGGCGCTGCGCGACGACACGCTGGCCGAGGTGGTCGGCATCGGCGACCCGGAGCTGACCGCGCGGGTGATCGTCGCCTACGACGCGCCAGACCTGTTCCCGCAGCATGCCCCGGGGGAGCGGCCGGAGAACCTCGTCGACCTCATCGACCGCACGCTCTACAAGCTCCCGGCCACGCTCCCGGAGCTGCGCTGCCAGCTGTTCGCGCGCCTGGCGATCGAGCTGGAGCAGTGCGACGACCCGCGCGGCGACCCCGCGTCGCTGCAGGCGGTCACGCTCGCCCGCCAGCTGCGCGACCCGGCGCTGCTGGCGTCCGCGCTGAACGCCCGCTTCCGGCGCAGCTACTGGACGTCCACGCTCGCCGAGCGCGAGCGGATCGCGACCGAGCTGCTCGCCATCGGTCAGGGTCACGGGCTGATCGCCGTCGAAGTTGCCGGCCGGCAGGCGCTGGTGCGCTGCGCGTGCGGACGCGGGTACTTCGCGGTCGCCGAGACGCACGCCGCCGAGCTGGAGCGGCTCGCCACCACCTACGATCTGCCGTCCGCCGCCGTCACCGCCGCCTGGTACCGCGGCGTGCACCACACGGTCGGCGGCCGCTTCGACGAGGCGGAGCAGGCCTTCCAGCACGCGGCCGAGCTGACCAGCCACGTCGGTCTCGCCGACGTCGAGGAGGGCTTCGTCCCGATGTCGACGCTGTCGCTGGCCTGGTGGACGGGCAAGCTCGCCGACCAGGTCACCGGCGCCCGGCTCGCGTTCGAGCGCGCGCCGGAGCAGGGCCGCGAGGTGTACGCGCTGGCGCTGGCCGCGGCCGGCCGGCTGGAGACCGCGCTCGAGGTGGCCGCCGTGCGCGACCCCATCCCGCGGGATGTCCGCTTCAAGATCGTCATGGCGTTGCGCGGCCTGCTCGGCCTGGCGCTCAACGACTACGACCGGATCGTCGAGGCGTACAAGGACCTGCGCCCCATGGACGACGAGGTGGCGGGCGGCGACACCGGCGGCTGCGCCGTGCTGTTGCCCGTCGCCCAGCTGCTCGGCGACCTGGCCGTGCGGCTCGACCAGGTCCAGACCGCGAACGGCCACTACCGCAAGGCGCGCGAGGTCGCGGAGCGGGCGGCCGTGCCGCAGTGGGCGGCCGCCGCCCGCGAGGCGCTCGCCCGCACGATCACCCGCTCCAAGCCCCGGCGGGCCTGGTGAGACGGTTCAGGAACCGAGGCCGCGCAGTAGCGGGAGGTAGACGTCGTCGACCAGCTCGGCGATCGTCTCGTCGCTGACCGGGCCGCCATACATCATGGTCTCGTTGCGGACCAGGTCCAGCGGGGCGCGTGCGGCGCGCTTGGGAACCGCGACCTGCGTCAGCTCGCCGCGGTCGGCCGCGCGGTCGACGATCTCCTGCACCCAGTTGGCTAGAGGTGCGGTCCGGAGCCGGTCGCGGAGCAGGTCGGCGACCTCCGGATGCCGGAACGCCTCGCCCATCACCCCCGCGATGGCCTCGCTCACCATGCCCTCCGCCCGGCGGGCGATGCGGCTGAACAGGGAAATCAGGTCCGAGCGCAGGCCGCCCGTGTCGGTCGCATACGTGACCGGCGGGCGGTTCCGCCCCCACGCGGCGAGCACCAGCTCGGCCCGGCCGGGCCAGCGCCGGTAGATAACCGGCTTGCTCGTCGCGGCCCGGGCGGCTACAGATTCTATGGTGAGGGCGGCATAGCCGACCTCGTTCAGCTCGTCCCAGGCAGCGTCGAGAATCGCCTGTTCCAGCTCTGCGCCGCGGCGGCGGGTCTTGGGCTCGGTCACTGGCGTTCTTTACCTTTAAGATACGTTGCGTTTCTTATGGGGACTAGTCTAGGTTTGTCCATGCTAGATACGAACCGTTTCTTCTTGTAGGGGGACCGGTGCTGACGCGCCTACTTCGCACGTACCTGCGGGCCTACCGCAGTGAGCTCACGGCGGTGATCGTGCTGCAACTCATCGGCACGATCGCGTCGTTGTACCTACCCAGCCTCAACGCGGACATCATCGACAACGGCATCGCGCGGGGCGACACGCACTACATCGTGTCGACCGGGGGGTGGATGCTGGTGGTCACCGTGCTGCAGATCGTCTGCTCGATCGGCGCGGTCTACTTCGGGTCGCGCACCGCCATGGCGTTCGGCCGCGACGTGCGGTCCGCGATCTTCCACCGCGTCGGCGTGTTCTCCGCGCGCGAGGTCGCCGGGTTCGGCCCGCCGTCGCTGATCACCCGGACCACCAACGACGTCCAGCAGGTGCAGCTGCTGGTGGCCATGGTCTGCACGATGTTCGTCACCGCGCCGATCATGTGCGTCGCGGGCGTGATCATGGCACTGCGCGAGGACGTGGGACTGTCCTGGCTGCTGGTGGTCTGCGTGCCGGTGCTGGTGATCTGCATCGGCCTGATCGTGTCCCGGATGGTCCCGCAGTTCCGGCTGATGCAGGAGCGCATCGACCAGGTCAACCGGGTGCTGCGCGAGCAGCTGACCGGGATCCGGGTGGTCCGCGCGTTCGTCCGCGAGCCGGCGGAGGCCCGCCGGTTCGGCGACGCCAACGCCCAGCTGACCGACACCGCGATGCGGGTCGGCAGGCTGCAGGCGCTGATCTTCCCGACGGTGATGCTGATCCTGAACGCGTCCAGCGTGGCGGTGCTGTGGTTCGGCTCGCACCGCGTGGACGCCGGCGAGATGCAGATCGGCGCGCTGACCGCGTTCCTCAACTACCTGCTGCAGATCCTCATGTCGGTGATGATGGCGACGTTCATCTCGATGATGATCCCGCGCGCGGCCGTGTGTGCCGAGCGGATCAACGAGGTGCTCGACACCGATCCGTCGGTGGTGCCGCCGGCCGCGCCGGTGCGCGAGCTGACCCGGCACGGGGACGTGGAGCTGCGGGGCGTGGAGTTCCGCTACCCCGGCGCGGCGGACGCGGTGCTGCGCAACGTCTCCTTCCGCGCGGAGGCCGGCAGGACGACCGCGATCGTGGGCAGCACCGGCGCCGGCAAGACGACGCTGCTGTCGCTGATCCCGCGGCTGGTCGACGTCACCGGCGGCGAGCTGCTCGTCGACGGCGTGGACGTCCGCGAGGTCGACCCGGACATGTTGTGCGAGCGCATCGGCCTGGTGCCCCAGCGTGCGTACCTGTTCACCGGCACCGTGGCGTCGAACCTGCGCTACGGCAACCCGGACGCGACCGACGAACGGCTGTGGGAGGCGCTCGAGGTGGCGCAGGCCCGCGACTTCGTCGAGGACATGCCCGGCGGCTTGGAGGCGCCGATCGCGCAGGGCGGCACGAACGTCTCCGGCGGCCAGCGCCAGCGGCTCTCGATCGCGCGGGCGCTGGTGCGCGAGCCGGAGATCTACCTGTTCGACGACTCGTTCTCCGCGCTCGACCTCGCGACCGACGCGGCGCTGCGGATCGCGCTGCGCCCGCACGTGCGGCAGGCGGCGGTCATCGTGGTCGCCCAGCGCGTGTCCACGATCCTCGACGCCGACCAGATCGTGGTGCTGGACAAGGGATCCGTGGTCGGCATCGGCAACCACCGCCAGCTCATGGGCACCTGTCCCACCTATGTCGAGATCGTCGAGTCCCAGTTGACACCGGAGCAAGTGGCATGAGTACTACGACAGCACCCAGGCCGCAGCGTCCGCCGGTGGGCGGCGGGCCCCGCTTCGGGGGCATGAACATGCCGGTGGAGAAGGCGAAGACCTTCGGGCCGTCCGCCAAGCGCCTCGCGCGGCGGCTGCAGCCGGAGCGGTTCGCCTTCTCCGCCGTGGTGGCGCTCGCGGTCACCAGCGTCGGCTTCATGGTGGCCGGGCCGAAGATCCTCGGCCACGCCACGGACATCATCTTCGACGGTGTGATCGCGCGGTTCCGGCACATCCCGGGCGCCGGCATCGACTTCTCCGCGCTCGCCGGCGTGCTCGGCTGGGTGCTCGGGCTGTACCTGGCCGGCTCGCTTTTCGGCTTGCTGCAGGGCTGGCTGCTGAACGGGGTCGTGCAGCGGGTCGTGTACCGGCTGCGCGAGGAGGTGGAGGAGAAGCTGCACCGGCTGCCGCTGCGGTACTTCGACGGCCAGCCGCGCGGTGAGCTGCTCTCCCGCGTCACCAACGACATCGACAACATCTCCACGGCGCTGCAGCAGACGCTGAGCCAGCTGCTGACCTCGCTGCTGACGGTCATCGGCGTGCTGGCGATGATGCTGACGATCTCGCCGCTGCTCTCGCTGATCGCGTTCGCGGTGATCCCGCTGTCGGTGTTCGTCACCGCGCAGGTCGGCAAGCGCGCACAGAAGAAGTTCGTCGCGCAGTGGAAGAACACCGGCATCGTCAACGCCCACATCGAGGAGGCGTTCACCGGGCACCAGCTGGTGAAGGTGTTCGGCCGGCAGAAGGAGTCCGAGGCGGAGTTCACCAAGCGCAACGACGACCTGTTCGAGGCGGCCCGGGGCGCGCAGTTCATCTCCGGGCTGATCATGCCGTCGATGATGTTCCTGTCGAACCTCAGCTACGTCGTCGTGGCGGTGGTCGGCGGGCTGCGCATCACGTCGGGCACGATGTCGCTGGGCGAGGTGCAGGCGTTCATCCAGTACTCGCGGCAGTTCACCCAGCCGCTGACCCAGGTGGCGTCGATGGCGAACCTCATGCAGTCCGGGGTGGCCTCGGCGGAGCGGGTCTTCGAGCTGCTGGACGCGCAGGAGCAGGAGCCGGACCCGGCCGAGGCGTCGCTGCCGGCGGAGCGCCGCGGGCGGGTCGAGTTCGAGCACGTGGCGTTCTCCTACCTGCCGGAGCAGCCACTGATCGAGGACCTGTCGCTGGTCGCCGAGCCGGGGCAGACGGTCGCGATCGTCGGCCCGACCGGGGCGGGCAAGACGACGCTGGTGAACCTGATCATGCGGTTCTACGAGCTGGACGCGGGCCGGATCACCCTCGACGGCGTGGACATCACCGCGCTGAAGCGGGAGGACCTGCGTTCGCAGACCGGCATGGTGCTGCAGGACACGTGGCTGTTCGGCGGCACGATCCGGGACAACATCGCCTACGGCCGCCCGGACGCGACCGAGGAGGAGATCATCGGGGCGGCGAAGGCGACGCACGTGGACCACTTCGTGCGCACGCTGCCGGACGGCTACGACACGGTGATCGACGAGGAGGGCACCAACGTCTCGGCCGGCGAGAAGCAGCTGCTGACGATCGCGCGGGCGTTCCTGGCCAGCCCGTCGCTGCTGATCCTGGACGAGGCGACGAGCTCGGTCGACACGCGCACGGAGTCGCTGGTGCAGCACGCGATGGCGGCCCTGCGCACGTCCCGGACGAGCTTCGTGATCGCGCACCGGCTGTCCACGATCCGCGACGCGGACCTGATCCTGGTGATGGAGTCGGGCCGCATCGTGGAGCAGGGCACGCACGAGGAGCTGCTGGCCGCGCGGGGCGCCTACCACCGCCTGTACTCAGCCCAGTTCGCCTCAGCCGGATAGGAAGTCCCGCGAGTCCAACACCCAGCATGCGCGAGTCCAACGTTCGGCGCCGGGCTGGAGTGTTGGACTCGCGGCTCCGGAGTGTTGGACTCGCGGGTTAGTGGAGGCCCATTTGGCGGCCGGCTACCACGGCGGCGCGGCGGTTGTTCACGCCGAGCTTCGCGTAGATGGCCCGCACGTGGGTCTTCACGGTGTTCACCGACACCGACATGTCCGTGGCCAGCTCGTCGAGCGACTGCGGGGACGACAGGCGGATCAGCACGGCGTGCTCGCGGCTGGTCAGCACGTCCACCGGCTGGGCGTCCATTGTGGACACGATCTGCGAGACCCGCGCCGCGAAGCCGTTCGTGCGGCCGAAGCCGCCCACCTGTTCCAGCAGCAGCATGCGCACCGCGGAGTCCGCGTGGTGGAACGGGCGGACCAGCGCCGCCGGCTCGGCGAGCGCGAGCGCCGCGCTCAGCGCGCCCCGCGCACGGGTGCGCCTGCTCAGCCGGATCTCCAGCGCCGTCTCCAGCAGCCGCGCCTCGAGCCGCGTGGTGGGGCACAGCGCCGCCCGCGTCCCGTCGAGCACGTCGCGGACGGCGAGCTCGGTCGAGTACAGCGCGCCGCGCGCGAACGACGTCCACGCGTGCATGATCTCCAGCTCGGCCACGGCGCCGAGCCGCTCCCGCGTCCAGGCCGTCAGCTGCTGGGCGAGCGCGTCGTGGCCGAGGTCCACCGTGGCGCGGTGCTCGATCAGCGCGCCCGCCGCGAGCAGCGCCGCGGGCACGGTGACGTCGGCGTGGTCGTGGCGGGCCCGCTGCAGCAGCGGCAGCCCCTCCTGCAGCCGGCCCGCGTCCACGTACGCGGCGCCGGTGAGCAGGCCGATCAGGTAGCGCAGCACGCTCGAGTCGGTGTCCTCGCGCAGCGCGGCCGTCGCGAGCCGGGCCTCGTCGAGCACGCCCACCGGGTCCAGGGCCACGAGCCGCGCGCCGCCGAGCATCAGGTGGTTCGCGCACAGCCACGGCGAGGTCGTCCACCCGTGCGCGCAGGCCAGGCCGATCGCCTCCGTGGCGGCCGCCGCCATCGCGGTGAACTCGCCGTCGCGGGCGCACAGCACGCCCCGCACGGACAGGCAGAGCATGGTCAGATGGTCGAGCCCGCGCTCGCGGGACACCCGCTCCGCCGCGTCCAGCTCGAGCCGCGCCGCCACGGTGTCGCCGGCCCACAGCAGCGACCAGCCCAGACACAGCCGCGCCCACGCCTCCTCGTCGGTGCCCTCGTGCGCGGCGATCACCTCGGCCCACTCGACCGTCTCGGCGGGCGGGGGCCGCAGCCGCAGCAGCGCCTGCGTCGTCCGCACCAGCCGGCGCAGCCGGACGAGGTCGGTGCCGGGGTCGCCCGGCCACGCCGCCCAGCACGCGGCGACGTCCGCCTCGGCGAGCCCGGGGTCGCCGTTGGCCGCGTGCGCGAGCGCGGAGATCAGCGACAGGGCCGGGGCGTCCGCGACGGTGTCCGTGCCCACGGTCAGCAGCGCGCGGCGCACGGCCTGGTCGTCGTCGCCGGTCAGCAGCAGCGTCACGGCGTGCGCCCGCAGCAGCTGGACGAGGGTGCGCTTCCCGCCGGTGCGCGTGACGTGCTCGAACGCCTTGGCCGGCTGCTCCTGGGCGGCGAACCACACCGCCGCGGTCTCGTGCAGGTCGCCGACGTCGCCCGGGTACTGGCGGGCCAGGTCGGCGAGCAGGTAGGAGCGCAGCAGCGGGTGCATCCGGTACCACTGCCGGTCCGGGCCGACGCCGAGCACGAGGTCGTTGTCCCGCTCCAGCCCGGCGAGGATCAGGCCGGCGTCCGCGCGGCCGGACAGCGCCGTGGCGAGCGCGGGCGTCACCTCGTCGCACACGCTGATCCTGGACAGCACCTCGGTCGTCTCCGCGGGCAGCCACGCGAGCACCTCGCTGACCAGGAAGTCCGCGATCGCCCGGTCGTCGCCGTCGAACTCGGCGAGGAACGCCTCCCGGTCGGGCACCTCCCGCAGCGAGCGGGCGGCCAGCCGCAGCCCGGCGGGCCACCCCTCGGTCTGCCCGACGAGGCGGCGTACCTGCTCCGGGTCGAGCGCGACGTCCGCGCGGCGCAGCAGCTCGGCGGCGTCTTCCTCGGAGAAGCGCAGCCGGTCGGCCCGCAGCTCGGCCAGCTCCCCCTGGACGCGCAGCCGCGCCAGCGGCAGCGGCGGGTCGGCGCGGGTGGACAGCACGAGCCGGATGTTGCGCGGCTGGTGGCGGACCAGCGTGGACACCCCGTGCCAGGTCTGCTCGCTCAACAGCTCCTGCACGTCGTCGAGCACCAGGTAGAGGGGGGCCGGCAACGCCGCGAGCCCGTCGATGACCTCGGCGAGGAAGCCCGCGGCGTCCGGCACCCCCGGCGGGCGCAGGTCGTGCAGCCGGCTGGCGGACGGCACGGACTCGCACGCACACACCGCACCCAGCACCGCGGTCCAGAATCGGCCGGCGTCGTTGTCGCCCCCGTCGAGCGACACCCACGCCTTGTCCGCGGCGCCCGTTCTCTCGATCCAGTCGGCCAGCAGCAACGTCTTGCCGTAACCGGCCGGTGCGCACACCAGGGTGACGGGGAATTCGGCGCTCCGGCCTTCCAGATCGTCTCGTAGTTCGTCCCGGGAAACGAAGTTGGCTGGAACCCTGGGTACGGCAGTCTTGGCCCGTGGGATCGGAGCCCACCAGCGTTCAGCGCGACTTTCCCGGCTGTGTCGCATGACGATGATCGTAAGCCCGCTACCATGTGTTTTCTAGGGACTTAGGTCCCTTTCTCGAATTTTGTTCAATCCACGAATGCCTGTGTGGAGCCATTTCATGTTCGTCCGGAAATTACGGCGTTGTAGGTCTCGTGGAGAATGCCGATCTTCCCCGGCGTGATTTTGTCACGGACGCGTGTTCGATAAACCGTCGTCGATCACGGCGCGGAAACGGCGTCGCCCGCAGCGGGCGAGACGGTTCAGGACGTGCTGTCGTGTTCGCCCTCGAGCAGGCCGCGTTCTTGCGCGACGGTGACCGCGTCGCGGCGCTTCGTCACGCCGAGCTTGGTGTAGATGGCGCGGACGTGGGTCTTCACGGTGTTGGCCGACACGGTCAGGTCGTCGGCGATCTCCTCGAAGGAGCGCAGCGTCGGCAGGAGGCGCAGCACCGCCCGCTCCCGCGCGGTCAGCGGCACCATCGGCGGCACGTGCAGCGCGCGGCGCAACGCGAACACCCGCTCGGCGAACTTCTCCACGACCCCGCCCAGCGTGCCCAGCCGGCTGGTCAGCAGGTCGGTGACCTCGGGCGCGGCGAACACCACCGGGTAGGGCACGTCGAGCTGCTGGCCCACGGTCAGCGCGCGCTTGAGCGAGCGGCGCGCCCGCATGTCGTCCCCGGCGATCAGCGCGATCTCCGTGGCCAGCAGCCACGCCTCGACCGCCGACCAGCGCAGCACCGGCTCCACCGAGCCGTCGAGGGCAGGCTGGAGGAGCTTCGCGGCCGCGTCGCGCCTGCCGAGCACGAGCTGCGCCCTGGCCCGCATCAGGTGCACCTCGGCCGAGTTCGGGACGCCCTCCTGCGCCCACGCCAGCACCTCGGCCGCGACCGGCCCCCAGCCCAGCAGCAGCGCCATGCGGTGCTCGACCGTTGCGCACAGCGCGACCTGCTCGTCGGCGAACCGGGCGCTGCCGCCCACCAGCCGCGCGGCGGCGACGCGCCGGGCGCCGGAGGTGCGGTCGCCCAGCTCGAACTCCGCCGCGCCGCGCAGCGTCTGCACCGACAGGTGCAGCCCGCGCATGGTCGGCGGCTCGCCCTCGTCGACCACCGTGCCGGCGCGGTTCGCCTGGCGCAGGCACTCGGCGGGATCCGCGCGCAGCAGCGCGCCGTAGGCGAGCAGCATGGCCGTGGTGGCCGCCTCGACGGTGTGCTGCCAGCCGCGGCGGGTGTTCTCCTCGTCGGCGGCCGTGGCGAGCGTGACCATCAGGCCGAAGTCGCCCTCGGCGGCGGACAGCCCCGCGAGCTGGGTCAGGCTCTGCATGGCGACGTAGTCGTGCTCGCCGGCGCGGGCCGCCCGCAGCGCGGCCCCCAGCTGCTCGCGGGCGCCCGCCCGGTCCCCGATGGCGAGCAGCACGCTGCCCTGCTGCAGCAGGGTGGGCGCGTCGAGCGTGCCCGGCATGCCCACCGTGCCGACCGTGCCCGCGAGGTCCCCGGTCGCCCGCGCCAGGTCGTCGATGTCGCCGGAGAACTGCGCCCGCCGCGAGCGGACGAGCGTGCGCAACGCCTCCAGGTCCGGGTCCGGCTCGGCGGGCCACGCGGCGTCGGCGTGCCCGAGGTCGCGGTCGGCGCCCGCCGGGTCGCCCTGCTCGAGGTGCAGCAGCGCGGACACCAGCGCCAGCAGGCCGTCCTCGACGACCGGCCGGGGGCCGAGCGCGTCGAGCGCGCCGCGGACCAGCTCGTGGCGGCCGTCCAGCGCGAGCGGCAGCGCGTAGCGGTGTAGCAGGGCCGCGGTGCGGACCGGGTCGGCGGCGCGGGTGGCGTGCGCCAGCGCGCGACCCGGCGCGCCGCGGGCGGCGTACCAGTCGGCGGCGGCACCCTGCAGGCCGGCGGCGCGCTCGGGGTCCAGCCGGCCCAGGCCGGCGAGCAGGTGGGAGCGCAGCAGGGTGTGTACGTGGAAGCGCGGCGGGTCGGTGTCCACCCGGAAGATCAGCGAGGTCCGCTCGGCGATCGCGTCGAGCAGCGCGCCCGCGTCGGCCCGGCCGGACAGCTCCGCCGCCAGGTGCGCGTCGACCTGCTCGAGGACGCTCACCGTGCGGAGGAACTCGCGCATGTCCGCCGGCAGCCCGGAGAGCACCTCGTCGACGAGGTACGCGGCCACCGCGCGGTCGTTGGTGGCGAAGTCGGCGAGGAACCGGTCGGGATCGCTCGACCCGGCCAGCGCCAGCGTCGCCAGGCGCAGCGCCGCGGCCCAGCCCTCGGTCTGCTCGAGCAGCCGGTGCAGCTGGTCGTGGCTCAGCTCGATCTCCGCGGTCGCCAGCATGACCCGGGCCTCGGCGGTGGAGAACCGCAGGTCCGCGTCGCGGATCTCGGTCAGCTGGTCGGCGAGCCGCAGCCGGGCCAGCGGCAGCTGCGGGTCGGTCCGGGCCGAGAGCACCAGCCGCAGGCCGGCCGGGTGGTGCTGCAGCAGGGCCTCCAGCCCGCGCACGCTGGTGAGCTCCTGAAGGTCGTCGAGGACCAGCACCACCGGTTCGGGCAGGTCCTCCAGCGCGTTGCCGACCTCGGCGAGGAAGCCGGGGTCCGCGCCCGGGACCGGCGGCACCGCGAGCGTGGCCAGCGGGCTGCCGGCCGGGACCGGCGCGGCGCCGGCCAGCGCGTCGAGCACGGCCGACCAGAACCGGCGCTCGTCGTTGTCGTCGGCGTCCAGCGACACCCAGGCCGTCTCGTCCGCGCCG
Source organism: Actinophytocola sp. (assembly GCA_035995025.1). Classification (GTDB taxonomy): domain Bacteria; phylum Actinomycetota; class Actinomycetes; order Mycobacteriales; family Pseudonocardiaceae; genus Actinophytocola. The sequence continues at coordinate 54,735 of DASYKY010000054.1, read as the reverse complement.
CGGATGCTGACCCATTCCGCGAGCAGCAGGGTCTTGCCCGCGCCGGCCGGCGCGGACAGGAGCGTGACGAGCGACTCGTGGGCCTGGTCGAGGCGCGCGAGCAGCCGCGGACGGGACACGAGACGCGCGGGCGGCTCGGGTGCCGCCAGCTTCGTCGCCGCGACCCGTCTTCGTCCGCCACCGGTGGTTTCCAGCATCGCCTGCCTCCCCAGCACGGACGCGTGCGGACTAACCGTCGCACCTACGGATGCCGTCCGCAACGTGCGGTTTTGCATCTCACCAACAGTGGGTGATGGACACGGCACCGGTGACGACGAACGTGCGTTCGGTGCGACGCGAGTACGAGTTCCGGGTCAGCGGGCGGTTGTCGGACCGCACGCGGGACGCGGTCGGCGACTTCAGCGAGATGAAGGTCGTGCCCGCGCCGCCGGAGACGATCCTCTACGGCGCGGTGACCGACCAGGCGCACCTGCACGGAATCCTGACTTTTCTGGAGAGCCTCGGCCTGCAGATCGTGTCCGTCCACCAGCTCCCGGAGCCGAACGAGCACAGCGCGGGCAGGTGAGCGCTCATACGCCGGCGCCGCGGGCGCGGCTTCGCTGCACGGCGGTGACGATCACCCGCAGCGCGATGCCCAGCAGGAGCAGGTTGCCGATCATCTGCGCGGTCACCAGGACGCGGGCCGCCTGGGTGACCGCGACGATGTCGCCGAAGCCGACCGTGGCGAACACCGTGACGACGAAGTACAGCGAGTCCGTGCGGGTGAGCGGCGTGGTGAAGCTGGCGGGCACGTTGTGCGCCACCACGTAGTAGACGTTCGCGTAGATCAGCAGGTACAGCGGCACGATCAGCGCGAGTGCCTGCACGCCCTGCAGCGTGGGGAACGGCGAGCGCAGGATGCGCCGGATCTCCCAGACGACCAGCGCGACCACCGCGACCGTCCCGCCCACCAGCACCACGAGCGTCCACGCGGTCAGGGCGCGGTCCACCGGCAGCAGGTAGTAGCCGACGACCAGCGCGACGGTGGTGGCCAACGGGCGCGCCACCGCCAGCAGCGGGAACCGCCGCCGCGTGACGGTGGCGGGACGCCCGCTCACCGGCTCGCGTCGGCCTCGACGGCGCCCGACCCGATCGCCGCGAGCAGCGCCGCGTGGTCGCGTTCGTTCTGGTCGGCGCAGGCCGCCGCGAAGTCGCCGATCGCGTGCTCGAACGTGGTGCTGTTGCCCAGGTACGCGGCGATCGCGATGTCGTCCCCGGTGCGCGCGTGCGCCCGCGCGAGCGTCCACGCGCACAGCCGGCCGTACGTGCGCATGTCGCGCGGGGGCAGCGACGCGACGTCCGCCGAGCCCTTCCAGTCCCGCAGCTGGCGCACGTAGAAGTCCCGCGTGCGGTCGTCGAGACCGGTCACCCGCAGCCAGCCGAGGAAGATGTCGCTCACGGTCTGCATGAGCCGCTGCCCGACGACCACCCGGCGGCCCGCGTTGCCGTAGCGGCTGCGCCCGGCGAACCGCTCGAGCACCGACGCGCTCGCCTCCTTCGCCTGCAGGAGCAGGGGATCGGCCGAGTCGCGGCCGAGCAGCAGCAGGATCCAGCAGCGGGTGCCGACGCTGCCCACCCCGACGACCTTGTGCGCCATGTCGACGATCCGGTACCGGTCCAGCAGCGCACGCCGCTCCGGTTCCAGGGTCCCCCGGTACGCCTCCAGCATCCCTTGCAGCTCGCCCCGCGTCCGGTCGACCTCCGCGTCGGAACCCGCCATCCGTTCCAGCGGCAGCACGATCGGCGGGTCGGGCACGATCCGCGCGGAGCCGTCGACGACCTCCGCGAACCGCTGCATCGCGCGCAGGTTGTCCCGCGACTGCGCCTTCGCCACGTTCTTCGCCATCGTCTTGCGCCGGGCCGCCCCGACCCGGCTCGCGTACAGCGCCCGCACGGTCTCCGCGTCGGCGTGCGCGTACCAGACCTCGAGCGCGGGCAGCCCGGCGAACTCCCGCATGGCGCGGCGGTACTCCGCGACCGCGTCGACCACGACGGCGCGGCACTGCCGGGCGGTGAACCCGTTGTCGCGCCCGGCGATCTCCAGGCTCGTGGCCAGCCGCTTGACGTCCCACTCCCACGGGCCGGGCAGTGTCTCGTCGAAGTCGTTGATGTCGAAGACGATCCGGCGTTCCGGCGAGGCGAACACGCCGAAGTTCATCAGGTGCGCGTCGCCGCACGCCTGCACCGTGATGCCCGACTGCGGGGTGGCGGCGAGGTCGCTCGCCATCGGCAGGGCGGCGCCGCGGAAGTAGGTGAACGGGCTGACCGACATCCGCCCGTAGCGGATCGGGACCAGCTCCCGCACCCGCGTCGCGTCCTGGTCCGCCAGCAGCGCCAGCGGCTCCGGCTCGGCCGGGTCCCGGCTGAACTCGGCGTGGCTCGACCGCGGCGCCACCGAGCGGGCCGCCCTCCCCAAGGCGGCCCGCTCGTCGCGGGTGAGCGTTTCCGCTGTGTGTTCGGTCGTCAGCACCATCAGGGAATCGTCTGTGGCGGACCAGGCCCGGTCCTCGCCCGCCGGGGGTGAGAACCACGCATCATCTTCGCGGGGTGACGACATCCGCCCGGCCGTGCGGCGATCGTGCCGGGCATGGATGAGCAGGTCCCGTCGCTTGCCCGCCGGGCCTGGGCCGTGCTGGCCCTCGCCGCGGTCGTGGCGGTGGTCGTCGTCGTGGTCGTCACGCTGCTGCGCAACCCGGTGCAGCTGCTGGCCGGCCTGGCGCTGCTGGCCGTCACGGTGGCCGCGGGCTGGGCGGCGCTGGTGCGCCGCGGCACGGTCCGGGTCCTCTGGCTGGTCGTGGCGGTCGCGGCGCTCGCCGGCCTCGCGCTGCTGCCGGACCTGCGGACGTTCGTGGTGCTGGCCGTCGTGATCGGGCTGATGCTGGTGTCCGCGGTCGCGTCCCGGGCGGCGCTCGGGCGCGACCTCGCCCCGCTCGTCGACAGCACGCGGGTCGGCCCGGCCCGGCACGGGGTGCTGCTGATGAACCCGCGCTCCGGCGGCGGCAAGGTGACCCGGTTCGAGCTGGAGCGCAAGGCCCTGGCGCGGGGCATCACGCCGGTCGTGCTCGGCCCGGGCGACGACCTGCGGGTGCTGGCGGAGCGGGCCGCCGAGGACGCGGACGTGCTCGGCATGGCCGGGGGCGACGGCTCGCAGGCGCTGGTCGCGGACGTGGCGCGCCGGCACGACATCCCGTTCGTGTGCGTGCCGGCCGGCACCCGCAACCACTTCGCGCTCGACCTGGGGCTGGACCGCGACGACGTGGCCGCCGCGCTGGACGCGTACGGCGAGGCGGCCGAGCGGCGGGTCGACCTGGCGCTGCTCGGCGACCGGGTGTTCGTCAACAACGCGTCGCTGGGGGTGTACGCCACCGTCGTGCAGTCGCCGAAGTACCGCGACGCGAAGGTGGCGACGGTCGCCGAGCAGCTGCCGGAGCTGCTCGGCCCTGGCGCGGACCGGTTCGACCTGCACTACGTCCGGCCGGACGGTTCCGACGAGCCCGCGGCGGACGTCGTGCTGGTGTCCAACGGGACCTACCGCCTGGACCGGCTGTCGGGGTTCGGCACCCGGGAGCGGCTGGACGCGGGCGCGCTCGGCATCGTCACGGTGACCGTGGACCGCGCGCGCGACCTGCCGACGCTGATCACGGCCGAGCTGACCGGGCAGCTGGCCCGCTTCCGCGGCTACCGCACGTGGGCGGCGCGGGAGTTCGTGGTGCGGTCGGGCAGGCCGCTCGTGGAGGTCGGCGTGGACGGCGAGGCGCTGCGCCTGCCGCCCCCGCTGCGGTTCCGCTCGCTGCCCGGCGCGCTGCGGGTCCGCGTCCCGCTCGACGCCCCGGGTGCTCCCCCGGCGGCGATGGCTCCCCGGGGCGCCGGCGATGCGGTCAGCGCGCTGTTCCGCGTCCTCGCCGGCCGCCCCGCGCGCTGACCTTGGCGGCCGCCGCGGTCCGCCTGCTCGGCGTGGCTGGTTTGGCAGCTGGTTTGACGGCTGGTTTGGCGGCTGGTTTGACCGGCGCCGCGGATCGCTTGCCCAGCGACCACTTCAGCTCCACCTCGAGCTCGACCTCGTCGTCGTCCACCTCGATCTCGATCTCGCAGCGGACCTCGTCGGGGACGCGGATCTCGAGCCGGGTGGCGCCGAGCGTGACCTCCACCTTCTCGCCGCCGGCGAGAGCGGCGGCGAGCGCGGTGAGCCGCTGCGCCGCCTCGTCGCGGGTGAGCAGCTCCTTGTTCGTGACCTCTAGGTCCGACATGGGGTCCCCTTCCGGTGGCGTGGTTCCTGCTACCAGCCGACCAGCCGCCGGCCGCCGGGAGCATCACCCGCCGGGAGTGACCTTGCAGCTCACCCGCTCCGGGTGAGGATGCGCGCACCGGACGTGTCCCACCATGGCCGCAACCTCGAGAAGGGGAGTAAGACCATGAGTGAACACGCGGTTCACGACGCAGGCGCGACGTCGGCGGCCTCCACCACACACGGCCGCTCGGCACCGCGGTCCGGTTGGGTCGGGTGGGTGTACTTCGGCGGCGCGATGATGATCCTGCTGGGGACGTTCAACATCATCGAGGGCCTGGTCGCCCTGTTCAACGACCAGTACTTCGTCGCGACACAGCAGGGCGTGCTGGTGTTCGACATCACCGGGTGGGGCTGGGTGCACCTGATCATCGGCGGCCTCGCGGTCATCGTCGGTGTCGGGTTGTTCACCGGCGCGACCTGGGCACGCGTCAGCGGCGTCATCCTCTGCGGCATCAACGCGATCGCCCAGCTGACCTTCCTGTCCGCCTACCCCGTGTGGGCCGTGATCGTCATCGCGCTGGACGTGCTGGTGATCTGGGCCCTGATCGTCCATGGCGACGAGGCCAAGCGCGCCGACTGGTGAGCGCACCGGCGCGGGCGGCCTCCCGCGCCGGTCCGTAGCGCTCTGGGCGTGGGACCTGGCCGAGCACCACCTCGCTCGGCAGTTGCCCCGACGATGGGCCCACGTCCAGGGCGTCGCCCGGCTCGCCTCCAGGGCGGGCCGGGCGTTGCTCGTCGATCCCGACCGCGAGCTGCTGGTCGCGGCGGCGCTCCTGCACGACATCGGCTACGCGCCACCGCTGGCCGACACCGGCTACCACCCGCTCGACGGCGCCCGCTTCCTCGCCACGCAGCGGACTTCGTGGAGCACCACACGCCTCGCGAACCTCGTCGCCCGGCACTCCGCGGCCGCCTTCGTGGCCGAGCTGCGCGGGTTCACCGCCGAGCTGGACGCGTTCCCCGACGAGCACACCGCGCTGCGCGACGCCCTGTGGCACTGCGACATGCACATCAGCCCGGCGGGCGAGCCGGTCACGTTCGACGCGCGGATCGCGGACATCCGCCTGCGCCACGGGGCCGGCTCCTACCTGGTGCGCGCGCTCGACTCGGGCATGCTGGCGGCCCGCCACGACGCGGTCAGCCGCACCGGGCTGCGGCTCGCGGCGGTGAAAGACGTTCGCCCGTAAGGGTTTCAGGCGCGCGTGGGCGCCGAGACCGGCACGGTGTGCACGACGACCGCGGCCGCCGCGGCGGCGTCCACCGCCCGCTGCGGGTGCGGCTTGTGCCGGCCGTAGAACACCGCCAGCGCGATACCGGCCGCGGACACGATCGTCATCAGCAGCGCGGAACGGGTGACGCCGTCGGCGACCCCCTGCGCGGCGGAGACGTCGGTCGCGCTCGTCGCCGTGCTGTACAGGGTGGCGGTGGCGGCGACGAACAACGCCGCGCCCACGTAGCGCGCCATGTTCGAGATGCCCGACGCCGCACCGACCTCGTTGTTCGACACCGACGCCGTCGCCGCCGACGACGCGCAGCCGTTGGAGAAGCCCATGCCGACCGCGACCGCCACCAGCGGCAGCACGAACAGCCCGTAGCCCCACGACGGGGTGAGGAACACCAGCACCAGGAACCCGGCCGTGGTGATCACGAACCCGAGCACGATGACCGACCGCGAGCCGATGCGCGCGGCGAGCCTGCTCACGAACGGCGCGATGACCACCATGCCGGCGGCCGCGGGCAGCGTCGCGAGCCCGGCCTGCAGCGGGCTCAGGCCGAGCCCGGCGGGGTCCTGGAAGTACAGCGACATCACGTACATCAGCCCGTTGATGGCGCCGGCCACGATCAGGATCACCAGCGTGGCGCCGACGAGCACGGCGTTGCGCAGCAGCCGCAGGTCCACCAGCGGGGCGCGCACGCGCTGTTCGGTGTAGACGAACGCGACGGTCGCGACCACGGCGATCGCGAAGCAGATGAGCGTGGCCGCCGAGGCCCAGCCCCAGACCGGGCCCTTGCTGAGCGCCAGCACCAGCGGCACCAGCATGAGCGCCACCAGCACCATGCCGGCGAAGTCGATCGAGCGCGGCCGGTCCGGGTCGCGGGACTCCTCGACCGTGCGCAGCGTCAGCGGGATGACGGCGGCCGCGATCGCCGCGTCGATCCAGAACAGTCCCTGCCAGCCGGTCGAGTCGACGAGCGCGCCGCCGACCAGCGGTCCCAGCGCGGCGCCGACCGCGGATGCCGCGCCCCACAAGGAGACCGCGCGCAGCTGTGCCTGCCCGGACGCCGACACCGACAGCAGGCTCAGCCCGCAGGCCAGCAGCGTCGACCCGGCCGCCCCCTGGATCGCGCGGCCGGCGATCACCCCGCCGCCGCTGTTCACGAGCGCGATCAGCACGCACGAGGCGACGAACAGCACCAGCGCGCCGATGAACACGCGCCGCCTGCCCGCGATGTCACCGAGGACGCCGCCGGTCACGATCACCGCGGCGCCGACGAGCGAGTAGCCCGTCACCGCCCACTGCAGGGTCGTGACGCCGACGCCGACGTCCTCGCTGATCGCGGGCAGCAGGATGCTGACCGCCGAGGTGTTGGCGTTGACGACGAGCGTGGCGATGCACGTCGCGGCCAGCACACCGCCGCCCACCTTGGCTGACGTGGGCACGGCGGCCCGGTCTGCGGTCATCGGGAGATTGTCGGAGCCGCCGCGACACGGGTGCCTCACCCGCCCGGGGTGACCTCGCACGCCCCGCCGCCGAGCTCACCCGCGGGGTGAGGCTCGTTTTTCGGGCGCTCACCTCACGATCACCCGCATCGGGCCCTCGGATTGGTTCCGCTGGTCCGCGTCGCCGCCGCGGGCGGCGCGCCGGACGCCCGGTCGTCGTGCTGCCGACCGCGCTGATGACCGCCACCGGCCCCAGCCGGTGTGTCCACTGTGGAGTCCGAGCCGCAGCGGTGCTGCGCGACCAGATCTCCGTCCGCTACCGATTGGTCGAGCAGGCCGAGCGGGGCGAGCTGCCGCCGGCCGAGGGCCTGGCGGGGCTGCGGGCGATCCGCCGGATGCGGTCCCGGCACGGCAACGCGGCTTCTTCGGCGCGCTGGTCGGCGCGTCGGTCTGCCGCGGCGTGGCCGCAGCGCCCGCGCACCTTCGGTCTCACCCCGAAAAGGCGAGGCGGCAACGGGTCCACCGCCCGATCGTGGCAACGGCAACTCGACAGGAGGACACGATGACGACGCTGACGGTGTGGAAGTTCGACACCCCCACAGGTGCCGACGACACCATCTCCAGCCTGGAGATACTGGCCAAGCAGGAACTCATCCAGATCCACGACGCGGCCACCGTGTCGTGGGCGGCGGGCGCGAAGAAGCCCAAGACCCGCCAGCTGCGCAACCTCACCGCGGGCGGCGCGATGAGCGGGATGTTCTGGGGCATGCTGTTCGGCCTGATCTTCCTGGTGCCGTTCCTCGGCGCCGCGATCGGCGCCGCAGCGGGCGCGCTCACCGGCTCGCTGGCCGACGTCGGGATCGACGACCAGTTCATCAAGTCCGTGCGCGACCGGATCACCCCGGGCACGTCGGCGCTGTTCCTGATGTCCAGCAACGCCGTGGTGGACAAGGTGAAGGCCGCGCTGGAAGAGGCAGGGCACAAGCCGGAGCTGCTGCAGTCGAACCTGACCGACGAGCAGGAGAAGGCCCTGCGGGAGATGATGGCGAACTGACCATGAGCCAGCCGAGGACGTCGACCAGGGCCATGCCGACCGCGTGGGCCGGCTGGGTCTGGTTCGCCGGCGTCATGATGATCATCACCGGCTCGTTCAACGCGATCTACGGCCTGGTCGCGTTGGTCGACGACCAGCACTACGCGGTCGGGCCGCAGGGCCCGCTGGTGTTCGACCTCACCCAGTGGGGCTGGATCCTGCTCGTCTTCGGGATCGTGGCGGCGCTCGCCGGCTTCGCGTTGTTCAGCGGCGCGATGTGGGCGCGGATCGTCGCGGTCGTGCTCGCCGGGCTCAACGCGATCGCGCACATGGCGTTCATGCCCGCCTATCCGGTGTGGGCGCTGATCACGATTGTCATCGACGTGTTCGTGATCTACGCCGTGCTCGCCCACGGCGGCGCGATGAAGGACGGGACCTGACCGGGACCTGACCGGGACCTGACCGGGACCTGAACACTGACCGCAAGCAGGTCACGCCGCGCGCGGTTCCCGCGCGCGGCGTTTCTCGACGCGGGAGCGCAGCGTCCGCAGGAAGAAAGCCAGCAGCAGCGTGCACACCGACACGCACACGGCCGCCAGCAGCGCCCAGCCGAAGCCGTCGATGTCCAGCGAGTCGGAGAAGTAGTCGATGAGCGAGAACATGGCGGCGTTGATGACGATCGTGAACAGCCCCAGCGTCAGCAGCACGATCGGCGCGGTCAGCAGGGTGATGATCGTGCCGAGCGTGACGTTCACCAGCGCGTAGAGCGCGGCCACCCACAGCAGCGTCAGCGCGCCGCCGTTGATGTGCAGGCCGGGTAGCAGCCCGGCCACCAGTCCGATCGCGACGGCGAGCACGACCCAGCCCACCAGCAGGTTCCTGATCATCGTGCCTTCCCGGACCTATGTGGACTGCCAGGGCGGCGCGTCCGTGGTGCCGGGCCCGCCGTACTGGCCCGGTTCGCCGTAGCGGCCGGCGCGACCCGGCGGCGGCTGCACCGGCCGGTAGGCGCTGCGCGCCACGCCGTTGAGGATCGTCGTGATCGCGATGCCGATCACCAGGTTGATCGCGGCGGTCGACAGCTTCGGCTCCCAGTCGACCTGCAGGCTGAGCGGCACGACGACGGCGATCGCGGTGAGCAGCACCATGATCCAGCTGAAGAACGTCTGGAACCGCGGCGTGGTCACCGACAGCAGCTGCATCAGGGCGGTCGCCGCGAGCGCGACGGCGGCGGACACGAGCGCGTAGGTGACGGTGTTCGCGTTGCCCCACACGCCCTCGCCCTTCGGCGACAGCACGGCCACGTCCAGCACCCCGCGGCACAGCAGGATGCCGACGACGGCGATGAGGGCGGCGACGACCGCGGTCGCCACGCCGCCCGACCACAGCCGGGCGGGGTCGAGCTTGCCGCGCGACGGCACCGGTTGCTCGATCATCGCGTCCTGCCGATCCTGCGGGAACTGCCGCCGATCTTGAACCGGCGTTCGAGCAGCTCGAGCAGCAGCGGGCCGATCATCACCACGCCCAGCACGATGAACACCACCATGAGGTCGAACATGACACCCCCTAGACGGGCCGGTTGCGGTCGCGCACGGCGCCGATCATCACGACGGCTCCCAGGACGATCAGCGCGATGCCGGTCGTGAACTCCAGTGCCAGCAACGAGATCCCGGGCTGCAGCAGCACGACGAACCCGGCGATCACACTGACCACGCCGACCACCGCGGCCCAGCCGCGGCTTCCCTCGGTCGACCCGCTCATCGCGCCGATCAGCGTCAGCACGCCGCTGATGATCCACCAGGACCCGATCAGCAGCGCGATCGCCGCGAGCGTCTGCAGCGGCGAGCGCAGGCACAGCACCCCGGCCAGCAGCGACAGCGCGCCGAGCAGGCCGAAGAGCACCCGCCGCCCGCCGCCCGCGCCGCTGTCCGCGATGGACCGCAGGATCTGCACGATTCCGTTCACCAGCAGGGTGATCGCGAACAGCAGCGACACGACCAGCAGCGAGGCGCCCGGCCACACCAGCACCCCGATGCCGATCAGCAGCATCACGAGGCCGTTGAACAGGTGCAGCCCCCAGTGCCTCCCCGTGGTGGTGACGGCCTGCTCCCAGGGAGCGGCGCTGACCCGGGCGTCTTCCATCGGACCGGCTGCGAAACCGGCCGCTTGCTGTTCGGTCACCTGGACCTCCTAGAGATCACCCCCGCGCGTCCTCAGCCTCCGCATCCGGCGACCGGCTCGCATCACCCGCAACAGGTGGGTCCTCGGCCACCCGGCCGGCCGCGCGCTCGGCCAGCACGGCGTTGAGCACCTGGGCCAGCACGATCAGCCGCGCGATCAGCGCGAGCCACACCAGCACCGACGCGGCCACCCCCAGCGCGCCGTAGAGCTCCGAGGCGCGGCTCAGCTTGCCGGGCAGGTAGAGCACGGCCACCAGGTGCAGGCCCTCCATGCCGAGCGCGATCAGCAGCGCGCCGGGCCACGCCGTCCGCCAGGCGGGCGGCCACCGGGGGCTGAGCAGCACGATCCCTATCAGCACGTAGAACACCAGCGAGGGCAACGACACCAGCCCGGGCGACTGCCCGATGGCCGCGACGACGAAGGGCTCGGCCAGGTTGCCGGCGACGGCCAGCAGGAGGGCGGCGTTGTACCGGGCCACCCGGGCGAGCGCCGACTTCGGGCCGCCGTCGGCCCGGACCTGCCACACCCGCTGGTGGATGCGGTCGAGGACCCGGCCGAGCGCGAGGCCGGCCCACAGCAGCAGCACCAGGCCCAGGATCGCGGTGAGGTAGCGGCCGTGCTCGGCCTGCGCGCCGACCTGGCCGAGCAGGTTCGCGGTCAGCGGGCTCATGCCGAGGTCGCGGGTCAGCTCCTCGGGGGACCGCGTGGTCGCCTGGCTGAACCCGATCAGCGCGGTCGCCAGCAGGCAGCACGGCAGCAGCCAGATGAACACCCGGAACGCGAGCGCCCCGGCGAGCAGCGTGCCGCCGACCTCGAGATCCCGCCGCACCATCGCGAAACCCACCGCGATCGCCGCGTAGCGATCCGCCGCGGCCTGCGTCTGCTCGTACAGCCGGCGGGCCCGTTCACCGGCCCGGGCCACGAACCCGGTCACGGCGCCTCATCCCCGCCGGGGGAGGTGCCCGCGCCCGGGCACCCCGATGCTGGGCCGTCGGGGACGGAGGGAGGCACACCGTGTCCGAACAGGTCGACCAGGACCGAAACGCTGAAGAGGCGACGAGTGCCGGAGCGCTGAACGCCGACGAACGTGCCGAGCTGGAACGGTTGCGCAGCGAGGTCGGGACGCTGCGCACGGGCCGCACGCGCAGGCGGTTCGCGTGGAAGTCGATCCTGTCCGCGATCCTCATCGTGCTGGGCTGCCTGCTGGCGCCCGTCGCGCTGGCGACCGTGTGGGTGCACAACCAGGTCGCCGACACCGACCGGTTCACCGCCACGGTGGACCCGCTGATCCGCGACCCGGCCGTGCAGGCCGCGCTGACCAACCGGGTCACCGACACCGTGTTCACCTACGTCGACGTGCAGGGCCTGGCCAACGAGGCGGTCGACGCGCTGGCCGCGCAGGGCCTGCCGACGCGGCTGGCCGACCGGCTGCACGACCTGACCGGCCCGCTCGCGAACAGCGTGCGGGACTTCGTGCACACCCGGGTCGCCGACCTGTTCGCCAGCGAGCAGTTCGCGCGGGCCTGGGACCAGGCGATCCGCATCGCCCATGAGCAGGCCAACGCCGTGCTGTCCGGGTCGGCCTCGGCGGTGGCCATCCAGGGGGACAAGGTGACCCTCGACCTGGCCCCGTTCATCGACGCGGCCAAGCAGGAGCTGGCGAAGTCCGGGCTGGCCGCGGTGAACCGGATCCCCGAGGTGCACCCGACCATCGCGATCGCCGACGCCGCCGGGCTGGTGAAGGCGCGCGGCTACTACACCACTTTGGACAAGGTGGCGACGTGGCTTCCGTGGGTGGCGATCGCGCTGCTGGTCCTGGGCGTCTACCTGGCCCGCAGGCACCGCCGCGCACTGGTGGCCACCGGTATCGGCTTCGCCGCGAGCATGCTGGTGCTCGGCGCCGGCCTGCTGATCGCGCGGGCGATCCTGCTGAACAACGTGCCCAGCCGCTCCGCCGCGCCGACGGCCGCCGCCTACGACATCATCGTGCGCTTCCTGCGCGACGGGTTGCGCACGCTGCTCGTGGTCGGCCTGGTCGTCGCGCTCGGCGCGTTCCTGGCCGGGCCGTCGACGACCGCGGTGCGGATCCGCCGCGGCGTGGTGAGCGGGCTGACCTGGCTGCGCGGGCGGACCGGGCTGCGGTCGGGCAAGGTCGGCGCCTGGGTGCACACCTACCGCGGCGTGCTGCGCGGCGCGGCCGTCGGGCTCGCCGTGCTGATCTTCGTGTTCATCGACCGGCCGAGCGGCCTGACCGTGCTGCTGATCGCGCTGCTGCTGGTGGTCGTCCTCGCGGTGATCCAGCTGCTCGACCAGCCGGTGACCGCCGAGCCGGCTGCTGGCCCGACGGACACCGGCTGACCGTCTCACGGAGTCGTCGTCTCTGTGGTCGTCTCGGTGGTCGTCGCCTTGGTCGTCTCCGTGGACTCGGTGTCGGTCCCGGTGTCGGTCGTGTTCGTGGCCGAGCCGGGTGAGCACAGCGTCGCGGCGTCGCCCGCGGCCGCGACGAGGTCGCTGGCCGCGCGGCGCAGGGCCGCGGTGTCCACCGGCTGCGCCTTCAGCGCGTCCTGGACCTGCTGCAGCGCCAGGCTCGCCTGGGCGAGCTGGGCCTGGGCGTCGGGGCCGAGCGCGGCCTTCGCGTCGTCGAACGCGTCGGACAGCGCCGCGGCCGCGGCCTGCACGTCGGCGACGGTCGCGTCCCGGGTGGTGAGCTTGCCGACCTCGGCGAGCAGCGTGCGGCCCTTGTCCGCGACGTCTTCGCACTCCGGGCGCAGCGGCGGGGTGGTGGCGGTGTCGGGGACGGTCTCGGACGTGGTGGTCGTGGTCTCCTGGCTCGCCTGGTCGTTCGTCGCCGACGAGCAGCCGGCGAGGGCCAGCGCCGCGAGGAGCACGACGGGGAGGTGTCGGGCAGTCACACGGTTCATGCTGGACGGGTACCCACGTCGGCTGCTTCGCATGTTTCGGGTGAGGTTCGCGCCGCGGACACGGAAGTGCCCGGGCGGTGCTGGTGGGTCCGCCCGGGCACTGGGATCGTGGTCAGCGATGGCTGTCTGGATGCGTGTTCCAACCTCTGTCACCGGAGACGGTGCGGCATCACCTGATTCGGGTGAACTCACCCTCGGCGGGGGATGACCGGGCGCGGCGGGCGGGGGAGCGTGCCAGGTATACCCGTCCGCACGTGTGGAGGTGTCCGATGAGCTCTACCGAACCCGCACCCCGATCCGCCGCGATGATGGCCGTACTGGGCGAGTCCCGCTGGCTGCGGATCGCGTTCGGTGTGGTGACGGCGATCGCCGGGGTGCTGATCCTGGCCTGGCCGGGCGGCACGCTGGTGGCCGTGGCGGTGCTGCTGGGTATCCAGCTCATCGTCGGCGGCGTCTTCCGCGCCATCACGGCGTTCACGTTCCCGGCCGACGGCGTGGCGGCGCGCATTCTCTTCCTGCTGCTGGGGATTCTGCTGGTGATCCTGGGGATCCTGTGCCTGCGCTCGCCGCTGCAGACGATCGCGGTGCTGGTGCTGCTGTTCGGGTTGTCGTGCGTCGTGAGCGGCGCGATGGAGCTGTTCCACGGCTTCGCCGGCGGCGGTGGCTGGGCGATCGCGTCCGGCATCGTCGGCATCCTGGTAGGCATCGTCGTACTGTCCTACCCGGTGTCGAGCGTGGCCACGCTGATCTGGCTGCTCGGCATCGCCCTCGTGGTGATCGGCCTGACCTCGATCCTCGGCGCGTTCACGCTGGGCCGCAGCCGGGTCCACGCGCCGGCGGCCACGCCGCCCGCGGCTCCCGCGGCTACGTGAGGACCTTTTCCTGCCCGGCCGCCGCCTGCCGCGCGATGTCGATGCGCGAGCGGACGCCGAGCTTGGCGAGGATGTGCGACACGTGCGTGCCAACGGTCCGCGGTGAGAGCACGAGCTGCTCGGCGATCTGCGGGTTGGACATGCCGTCGGCGACCATCCCGGCGATCCGCGACTCGGTGGGCGTGAGGCTGTTCCAGCCGACCCGCGCCTGACGGTGCTTGGCCCGCGGCCCGCGGCGGATGTTGTACTGGCGCAGCTGGGCGCGCAGGTGCGCGAGGTCCCAGTGCGCGCCCAGCTCGTCGTAGACGTCGTCGGCGTGGGTGAAGGCGGTCCGCGCCGCCCGCCGGTCGCCACGGTCGGCAAGCTTGACCGCGGCGGCCTCGAGTGCCTTGGCGCGCAGGAAGGGCCGGCCGGCGTCGCCGTAGCGCTCGGCCGCGTGCTGGAGCAGCAAGGGGTCGTCGTCGACGAGGCCGCGGCAGTAGGCGGCCGCGGCGAGCCGGTGCGGCACCTGCGAGCGGCGCGCGAGGGTGGCGGCCTGCTCGGCGATGTCCGCGGCCGCGCCGGTGGTCCCGGTGGTCGCGGCGAGCCGGGCGGCCGCGGGGAGGAGGTCCTCCATCTCCTCGAGCTCCTCGGCGTGCCCGCTGACCCCGGCGGTCAGCACGGCGAGCGCCTCGCCCGGATCGTCGTCCAGCTCCCGATCCAGACTCCGCGCGAGCGTCAACGAGGCGACCACCCGGTTGCCGATCTTGTCCGCACTGGAGGCGGCCAGACTGAGATGCTGCCGCGCGGTGGCCGGATCCCCCCGGTGAAACGCGATCACAGCGGCGATCCCGCGATCGCAACAGGTCACCCCGGGATCCTTGAAGTCGTCCGAGAGGGTCTCGATCTCCGCCTGCGCGTCGTCCCACCGCCCGACCTCGAACAGCAGCTCGGCGAGCGCGCTCTGCGCCTGCGCGAGGCGCACCAGGCTCCCGGTGTTGTCCGCCTGCTTGCGCACCTGCTCCGCGGTCCGCAGCGCCTCCTCGTAGCGGTCCAGGTCGCCGAACGCGACGGCCTGGTTGACCTGGAGCAGCAAGCCGAGGTCGGTCAGCGACTTGTCGTCGCCGACGACGTCGAGCGCGCGGTCGAACATCGGCAGTGCCTTCGCGACATCGCCCCGCATGATCGACACGATGATCAGCACGTGCAGCGACCAGCCGAGCGCCCACCGGTCCCCGGCCTGCTCGGCCGTCTCCAGCGCCTCGCGCGCCACCTTCCCGGCGAGCGTCACCTCGCCGAGGCCGCGCCGCGCCCGTGCGGTCAGCACCAGCAGCCGGGCCCGCTGCTGCGCCGAGATGCCCGGCACGGTGAGCGCCTTCGCCAGCGATGCCAGCGACTCGTCCGACCTGCCCTCCAGCGACCGGCACTGCGAAACTGTCCAATGTAGATCGACGAGCAGGTCCGGGTCGCTCACCCGGGCCATGGCCCGGTTGGCGACCCGTTCCGCTCCGGTGCTGTCGCCGGAACGGAACAGCGCGTCGGCGAGCCGGCACGCGAGCACGGCGCCGCGCGGCGTGGTCACCGGATTGCGGTCGGCCGCCTGCCGGAGCAGGTCGATCGCCGTGCGCGGTGCCTGCGCGACGAGGGTCGGCGCCGCGTCGGAGAGCCAGGTCAGCAACGTCTCGTCGAGCGGGACGGCACCCTGTCCGCTGATGCCCTGCATGAGCTGGCGAGCGACGCGGTGGATCGGCGCCCCGGCCTCGGCCAGCGCCCGGGCCGCGTCCCGGTGCCACGCGGGCCGGACGGCGTCGGCGATGTCGTCATATAGGGCCGTCCGGATCAGGGGGTGGCGGAAGGAGAGCCGCTCCTTGCCGTCCTTGAGCACGCCGGCGGTGCACGCCTCGTCGATGGCCGGCACCAGCTCCGCGATCCGGCAGCCCATCACTATCGCCAGATCCGAGACCAGGAACTCCACGCCGAGCAGAGCCGCGCCCTGCAGAACGTGGCGGACCTCCTTCGGGAGGAAGTCGAGACGGTGCGCGATGGCCCCGACGAGCGAGTCGGGCACCGGGCCGCCGGTCACCTCCACCACTCCGCCGTCGACGACGGTCAGACGGTGGGAACGGACGAGCGCGTCCATCAACTCCGTGAGGTACAGCGGGTTGCCGGCCGCGCCACCGGCGAGCTGCAGAAGGTTCTTGCCCGGCTTGCCATCGGAGATCGTCCTGACCAGGTTCGTGATCGCCTTGCTGGGCAGGCCGCCGAGGCTGATGATGCCGTCCTCACCGACGGCGCGCCGGACCGCGAGCAGCTCGTCGCGTTGTGGCACCGGGCGAACGATGCCGATCA
Source organism: Actinophytocola sp. (assembly GCA_035995025.1). Taxonomy (GTDB): domain Bacteria; phylum Actinomycetota; class Actinomycetes; order Mycobacteriales; family Pseudonocardiaceae; genus Actinophytocola. The sequence goes on along the minus strand of DASYKY010000054.1, from coordinate 38,411 downwards.
GCAGCAGTGCCGAACGTTCGATGGAACGGGCGAGCCACTCCCACACCCCGATGGTCGCGAGATCCGCCCACTGCAGGTCGTCGATGACGAGCACGGTGGGGGTGGCGCTGCACAGCTCGCCGATGAGGGTGAGCAGCTGTTCGGATGCCGCGGTGGTCGGGTCGGCGCTGCGCACCTCGCCACGTAACAGCCGCAGGATGGTCAGCAGACGTGGCTCACCGGCGGCTTCCTTCTCCCGCAGGGCGTCGAGCAGGGGCTGCAGTGGTAGCGCCTGGCCGAGCTCGTCCCCCTCGGCCCAGAAGGTCTGAAAGCCGAACTGTTCAGCGGTATCGACGGCAGCGCGAGCCAGGGAAGATTTGCCGATACCGGGCTCGCCCTCGATGAGAATGGCTCGCCCGGTTCCGGCGCCTAGCTCCATGATCAGTTTTGTGAGTCGGGATAGTTCCTCGTCCCGGCCAACAAGCACAGGCGTACTTCCCGACATGCTTCGACAGTATGTGTTGGTGCCGCGCCCAGCATCGGCCATCCGGGCGGTACCGGCCACCAAACGGACGTGACTCTCCGCCGCGGCTGTTACTGGCCATCTCATGTCGTTAGCTGCTCGTTAGCTGACGGTTATCATTCGAATGCGAATCGCATGAGATCCTTTTGATGTAAGGGTTTAGTTTGGGCCCCCCCTACACGCATATGCGATTCGCTTTTCCTTAGGGCGTTAATTGTATTGTCAATGTGGGTATATCTGGGAGGCACCGTCATGCGAATCGTAAAACTGATTGCAGCCCTTGCAATATCCGTCGGCGTGGCATTCGCCGTCGCCGGGACCGCGAGCGCCGGCAATCCCGGCATGACCCATGACAGTCCGGGCATGACGCACGACAGTCCTGGTATGACGCATGACGGCTTCCCGGGTATGACCCATGACTGATCCGATCCGGTCAGCGCGGGCCACAACCGCTTCGGGTCAGCACTTTCTCTAGTGCCAGCGACCGTGGCCGAGGGCTTACACAGTCGTCGATGGCCCCACCATCGGCGTCTGTGTGAGCCCCGCCGCGGTATGCGGCGCGGTTCTGCAGCGCGTGGCCAAGGTCGACGAGCCTGCCACCGAGGCAGTACTCGTCACCCGCGGCCACCTGCTCTCGCCTTCCGGCATCCGCGTCTAGTAGCCGGAGTACGAACCTGGCGATCTGGTTGTTCACGCTGGCCAGCTCGGCGACGAGGACAAGCTCGTCGTGCCAGTCCGGAGCGGTCACCACTTCACCCCACGACCTATGTCGTCTCGTAACGATTCCACAGTTGGACTCGGTAAGCCTCGTTCTATCTCGGTTGCAAGACATCGGTCAGTTGACTGATGTCCTAAGCAAGTGCGCTCACCAGGGCCTACGCGGCCCCGGACCCCTATCCTGGCTGCTGACGACCGCCACCGGCGGTCTGGTTGACCAGGGAGAACAGGAGTTCGCCAGTGACCGCGCACGACGTGGCCGCGCTCGCCGAGGCACGCGACCGGATCCGGGCGGCGCACCTGCGCCCGCCGGGCGACCGGCCCGCCTCGAGCGGCCGGGGCCTGCACCACACCGCGCTCATCTCGAGCGATGTCGAACGCACCATCCGCTTCTACCAGGACCTGTTGGAGTTCCCGCTCACCGAGCTGATCGACAATCGTGACTACCCGGGGTCGTCGCACTTCTTCTTCGACATCGGGAACGGCAACCTGCTCGCTTTCTTCGACTTCCCCGGACTGGACGTCGGGAAGTACGCCGAGGTGCTCGGCGGGCTGCACCATGTGGCCATCTCGGTCGAGCCGGAGCGGTGGCGGAAATTGAAGGACAAGCTCGCCGAGGCGGGCGTTCCCCACGAGGTGCACAGCGAGGTCTCGGTGTATTTCCAGGACCCGGATGGGGCGCGAATTGAATTAATCGGCGACCCGCTCGGTGAGATGTACGGTCACGTCGTCCACTGACGCGAAATCATCCCGTCAAACGTCGCGTTCGACCGGAAATTTCCTCGTGATCATAGAAATGATCTATCGGAATTGCTCACACTCTGTTACGCTCAGGAGTGAGCGGGGCGTTGTGTACCGCCGTTCCGGTATGTTAGCACGTGGCATTTGCAACACTTGACTGCAGAAGAATAATGCGCGTGCAGATGCACGCGCATTATTCGTGTGGTCGAGTAGTCGAGCGGTCAGCCTTTGGCCAGGATCTCCCGCAGTGCGGCGGCGAACTCGGCGGGCTTCTCCACGTGCGGGCTGTGCCCCGCGTCCGCGACGACGACCTCGTCGTACGTGCCACCCGCCGCTGCGTAGCGGTCCAGCACGGCGCGGGTCTGCGCCAGCATCGGCTGCGGCGGATGGGTTTGCGCACCCGGCCACCCCGGGATCGCGCCCAGCGCACCCAGGTTCGCCAGGTCGAACACCGACGCGTCCGACACGATCTGGTCGGCGTCCCCACGGATCCACCGGATCGGCGGCTTCGGGTCGATCTCCGGCAGGTCGTCGAGCCGGAAGTGGTTGGGCGACATCGTGTTCAGCACGCCCCGGCCACCGGCCGCCGCGCCCGGCCACACGTCCGACGGCGTGCTGTCGCCCGGGTAGTGGTCGTCGCCGATGCGGGTGGACAGCATCGAGGAGACAAACATGTCCTCGTGCTCCGGCACGAACGGCGGCTTCACGTAGAACGACCGCAGCACCGAACGCGGCGACAGCGGCGAGTCGGCCGACCGGTCACCCTCCTTCAGCGCCCCGACGAAGTCCGGGTTCCCGCCGCCGCCACCGGAACACGCCCCGTCCGGGCCGACGAGCGTGCCCGCCGCGTCGCGCGTGCCGCCGAAGCCGTACGGGGACACCGGCGCCACCAGCGTCACGGTCCGCGCCACCGACGGCCGGTCCCGCAACAGCTGCAGCACGACGCCGCCGCCCATGCTCCAGCCGACGAGATGCACCGGGCCGAGCGCCAGCGCGTCGAGGACCGCGGCGACGTCCTCGGAGTAGTCGCGCACGCCGCGGGTGGCGTCGACCGGAAGTGGCTCCGTGTCACCGAAACCGCGCAGGTCCACGGCCAGCGGCCGGTACTCGACGGGCAGCGCGAGCATCTGCTCCTGCCAGAACAACGACGACGACACGTTGCCGTGCACGAACACCACCGGCACGCCGGAGTCACGCACGGACAGCACGTTCACGCTCAGCCGGTCCGTCGGCACCGCGCGGGCGATGATCCCCTCGAGGAGGTTGGTCATGACGACTTTCCTTTCACGAAAGCCAGCCCGCCACGGTCGACATGACCGCGGTCGCCCAGCCGAGTTGGAGATGGTTCGCGGACGCGACCAGCGTCGTGGCCCCGACGTTCGAGATTCCCGTGGTGGACAAGGCACTCTGCACGAAAACCACACCATCGCTCGGGCCGCGCGTCTCGTTCCAGATGCCCAGGATCGTCGGCGAGCCGCCGGCCAGCAGGTACACCGGCACCGACGACGGCGTCGGCGCGGACTGGATCTGCGAGATCAGCGAGCCGGCGTCGATCGCGGCCTGGATGCCCGGCCCGTCGGTGTAGAAGCCGTGGCCGCCGTAGTAGGTGGTGTAGTAGTCCTGCGTCGTGGTGTTCACACCGAACACGCCGTCCCACCGCGCGAGCATCTGCCGCTGGCCGGGGAAAGTGTCGTAACCGCCGGCCGGCGTGATCGACAGCTCCGGGTGGTTGGTCAGCGCCCCGAAACAGGTCATCCGCGTGTGCGGGCTCGGCGCGTTCACGGCACCGCCGCACTCCGGAAAGATCGAGAAGTCGTGCGCCCAGCCGTGCGCGAACGGGTAGTCGTAGCCGCCGTTGGGCCCGCCAAGCAGCATCAGCTTGCGCACGTCGCCCGCGTAGGGCCGGCCCCACGACGGCTTCACCGACGCCACGTACATCCGCGCCGACATCATCCCCTTGCTCCAGCCGACCACGTCGACCGAGCCGACCCCCAGGCGGGACTTGATGACCGCGATCGCGTCGCCGACCTGTTGTGCCTGCATGAGGTTGTCGCCCTGCTTGTGCGCGAAGCCGATCGCGAACACCCGGTAGCCGCGCGAGCTGAGGTACTGCATCAGCCCGGTCGACGGGCACGACGCCGACCCGCAGCCGAACCCGCCGGACTCGTTCGGGTTGGCCCACGCGCGGTCGGGGTTGTCGTTGGCACCGTGCACGAGCAGCACCGGCGTGGCCTTCGCGCCGGTGTCCCAGCCGGGCGCGGAGTACAGCAGGAACCGCGACGACGACGGCCGCGCCACGTCCCCGAAGAACGTCTTGCGCTGCCCGTCCTGGTCCCCGCGCCCGTCCGGCGGGTACTGCTCGTCGTGGAAGCCGGCGGTGGTGTCGCGGTAGCGGTCCACCGTGGCCCAGCCGTTGGCGACGCTCGCGTACGTCGCCTCCTTGGTCAGGTAGGCGGGTTCGGCGGCGTCGGCCGGGCCGCCGAGCACGACCACGCCGGCCGTCACCAGCAGTGCGGCGGCGAGGTAACGGAACGAGCGCATCACGGTCTCCTCAACGAGACGGTCGGCAGGGGGTCAGCAGAGGGTCGGCAGAGCGGTCAGGTTGGCGACAGTCGGCGACGACGGCCGAGACGCCCGCGTCGCCGAACAGGATCGAGTAGTGGTTCGAGTCCGGCACGGTCGTCACGGCCAGCCGGGACGGCACGCCGGGGTCCGGGTAGAGCGGCGGTGTCTCGTCGAACATGCCGCGCTCGGCCCGCACGAACGGCACGCCGTCCGCAAGCGCCTCGAACGCGGCGAGCCCGTCCGCGCCTTTCGAGCCGCCGCGCGGCCGGGCCGATCATCGTCTCCGGGCCGCCGTGCGGCGGTGGCAGCGGCGGGCCGCCGTCGACGAGGACCAGGCGCGCCACCCGGTTCGGGTGCCGGTGGGTCGGCACGGACGCCACGAAGCCGCCCATCGAGTGCCCGACCACCGCCGCCCGGTCCACGCCGAGCGCGTCGAGCACCGGACCGGGCAGGCGGGTGGCCACCTCGAGCCACGCCCGGCTGGACGCGGTGAGGCCGTGGATCGCGAGGACGGGCACGCCTGCCGAGACGTCACGGCCGGGCGTGCCCCAGACCGCGACGGAGAGCTCGCCGCCCGCGACCGGGACGCGCCGCTGCACCGGCACGCGGAGGGCGGTGGGGCCGGCGGACACGAGACACCTCCCCTGGGCACGGCTGTGGGACCGGTCATACGGTGACCGTCGCGAGCCCGTCCGGCAAGGTGGCCGTCAACCACCCGGGTACGGCGGCCCATGTGGCCCTGCCACACAGGATCCTCAGGCGTCGAGCGCGGCCTCCAGCGAGCCGTAGATGGACAGGTAGCCGGTCAGCCCGGCCACCTCCAGCGGCCGCGCGGTCGCCCGGCCGGCCGCCACGATCCGCAGCTGCGTGCGCTCGCCCGCCTCCTGGTGCGCGGCCACGATCGCGGCCATCGCGCGCGAGGCCATGAAGGACACCTCGGACAGGTCGAGCACCAGCACCGCCGGATGCACGGCCAGCTCGCGGGTGATCGACTCCTGCAGCTCCGGCGTGGTGAGCATGTCCAGCTCGCCCGCCGTGCGGAGGACGACGGCGCCGTCGAGCCGCTCGACGGCCACGGTCACGTCGTACCGATCGGGAACCATGCGCCCATCATGCCCCCGGGCGCGACAGACAAGGATCCCCGCAGTGCTGCCAGGTCGGGGGTCCGTCAGCACTGCGGGGACACACGACCAATCGTGACCCGCGCCTAGGTCGTTACATCGGCCCTCAGGAATCTCTCGAGCTCGGCCAGGAAAGCGGGCCACGCCGGCTCGTCCGCGGTCATGATGTGGTTGCGGCCCTCGAGGAACCGCAGCTCGCTGTCGGGGATGAGGGCGGCCAGGTCCTGCGCCTGCGAGCGGGGCACCCGCAGGTCGCCGCGTGCGTGCAGGATCAGCGTGGGGCAGCGCACGCGCGGCGCGAGCGCGGACACGTCGATCTGCGCGAACTCGTCCAGGAACCGCACGACGTTCCCCGTCGACGTGGTGGCGCGCTGCAGGTCGTTGAACGCGTCCCACAGCGCACGGTCGCCGTCGGGCAGGAACTGGCTCGCGAACACCTGCCGGAACGTGGGGTCGTCGTGCCGCCAGCCGATCCGGCCCAGCTGCAGGTCGAGCGCGGCCTCCTCGCGCTCGTCGGCCGTGCGGGCGCGCGCGAGCCTGCCGCGGCAGTACGCGCCGGCCAGGATCAGGTGCGACACCCGCTCCGGATGCCGCACCGCGTAGCCGATCGCGACCGCGCCGCCCTGCGAGATGCCCAGCAGCGGGAACCGGTCGAGGCCCACGGCGTCGACGACGAGCTCGAGGTCGTCGACCCACGCGTCGAAGCCGATGTCCGCGACTTCCCAGTCGGACAGCCCGTTGCCGCGCTCGTCGTAGCGGACCAGCCGGTGGTGCCGGGCGAGCCCGTCGATCCAGTGCGACCAGATGGGGCTCGACCACTCCAGGTCGAGATGGGTGAGCCAGTTGGCGGCCTTCACCAGCGGCGGGCCGGAGCCGGAGACCGCGTAGGCCACCCGCACGCCGTCCGGGGAGACGCAGTAGCGGATCTGCTGCGGCGGCCGCTCGGTGACCGGCGCGGCCGGCGTGATCGGCGCGATCGGCGCGATCGGCATGGCCGGGGTCAGCTCGACGGGTGCCGCGGGCGTCACCGCCAGCTCGACCTCGGCGACGAAGCGGTACCCGACGCCGTGCACCGTCGCGACGACCCGCTGCCGGTTGCCGTCGTCGCCGACCGCGCGGCGCAGCATCTTGACGCGGCTGGTCAGTGCGGACTCGCTGACGAACCGGCCACCCCAGATCGCGTCCAGCAGCTCGGTCTTCGCGACGACCCGGTCCCGGTGCTCGATCAGGTGCGCCAGCAGCGTGAAGACCTGCGGTTCGACGTGCACCAGCTCGCCCCCGCGCCGCAGCTCGAACTGGCGCGGATCCAACTGGCAGTCTGCGAACCGGTACACCTCTTCGCTCCCGGGCGTCGCGAGGCTTTACCGGTTGTCGTCCGTCGCGCTCGTGGCGTTTCGGGGTCCGGCGTCTACACGCAATCTCCACGGTATCGCCATCATCCCGCCAAGTTTGCCCGCTGACCAGGACGGATGCTCTCAGCCATGACGCGCCGACTGCCGGTGCGCGAAGGCGGGAGCACGACGGGAGCACGACGATGACCACGAGGACCACGAGGACCACGAGGACCACGAGGACCACCGACTACCTGCTGGGGCACGACGAGCAGGAGCTGGCCCGGCTCGAGCACCAGGCGGCGGTCCTCGCGCCTGCGACGCGGGCCATCCTCGGACTCGCCGGCATCGCGCCCGGGATGCGGGTGCTAGACCTCGGCACCGGCGCGGGAGACGTCGCCTTCGAGGTCGCCGGGCTGGTGGGGCCGGAGGGGTCGGTCGTGGGGGTGGACCAGTCGGTGAAGGCGCTGCGGTTCGCGGCGGTCCGCGCGGAGCGACGCGAGCTGACGAACGTGTCGTTCATCCACGACGACCTGCACACGGTCCCCATCGACGACGAGTTCGACGCGGTCGTCGGCAGGCTGATCCTGCTGTACGTCCCGGATCCTCCCGACGTGGTGCGCAAGTTCGCGCGGCTGGTCCGGTCCGGCGGGGTCGTCGCGATGATGGAGTACGACATGCGCGCGGCCGGCCCGGTGCCGCAGACCGAGCTGGGCGCGTGGACCGTCCGGCTGATCGTCGAGGCGTTCGACCGCTCCGGCCTCGACGCGAGCCTCGGCGCCAAGCTCCGCCCGATCATGCGCGCGGCCGGTTTCCCCGACGCGACGGTGGTCGGGCTGCAGGGCTACCTCGACTCGGGGGACCCGGCCGGCCCGCGGCTCGGCGCAGAGACCGTCCGCACCCTGCTGCCGGCCATCGAGAAGACCGGCATCGCCGCCGCGGCGGACGTCGACGTCGACACCCTCGAGGCTCGCCTGCTGGCCGACTGCATCGACCACGGCGCCGCGTTCAAGCCACCGACCCTGGTCGGCGGCTGGGCCCGGATCCGGTGATGGGGCCCGCGATGGAAAGGCACGGCACGGCGGTGGTGCTCGGCGCGAGCATGGCGGGGCTGCTCGCGGCGCGGGTACTGGCCGACCACTACACACGCGTGACGCTCGTCGAGCGGGACCGGCTGCCGGTACGGGTGGAGAACCGGCGCGGCGTGCCGCAGGGCAGGCACGTGCACGGGCTGCTGCCCAGCGGTTCGAACATCGTGGGGGAGCTGTTCCCGGGGCTGCTGGAGGACATGGTCGCGGCCGGCGGGACGAAGCTGTCGGACTACACCCGCGCGCACCTCCAGCTCGACGGCGTGCACCGGCTCTCCCGCGACCTGGTGGTCGAGCCGCTGTACCAGCCGAGCAGGCCGTTCCTGGAGACCGCCGTGCGGTCCCGCGTCCGCCAGCTGTCCAATGTGGACTTCCGGGACGGCTGTGCCGCGGTGGGCCTGGTGACCGGCGGGGCGGGCGAGCGGGTCGTCGGCGTGCGCGTGGTCAACCACGGCGGCCACGCCGAGGACGTGCTGGCCGCGGACCTGGTGGTCGACGCGACCGGCCGCGGCTCGCGCACCCCGGCCTGGCTCGCCGCGCTCGGCTACGAGCAGCCGGCCGAGGAGGAGGTCGTCGTCGACGTGCGGTACGAGAGCACGCTGGTCCGGCTCGCCCAGGGCACGGTGCCGGAGACGCTCGTGGTCATCGGCGCGAGCAAGGACCGGCCGCGCGGGATGGGCCTGTTCGCCTACGAGGACGACACGTGGATGTTCACCGTGAACGGGTACGCGGACCACCATCCGTCGATGGACTACGAGTCGATGGTCGACTACGTGGCCGGGTTCGCGCCGCCCCACATGGTCGAGGCGCTGCGCGCGGCCGAGCCGCTCGGCGAGCTGTCGACGTTCCGCTTCCGGGCGAACCGCAGGCTGCGCTACGACCGGCTGCGCCGCTTCCCGGCCGGGTTGCTGGTGCTCGGGGACGCGATGTGCAGCTTCAACCCGATCTACGGCCAGGGCATGTCGGTCGCCGCGCTGGAGGCGATGGCACTGCGAGACAGCCTGCGCCGCGGCCGCGACGGGCTGTCCCGCCGGTTCTTCCGCGCGGCCGCCCGGCCGATCGAGGTGGCGTGGCGGATGGCGGTCGGCGCGGACCTCGCGCTGCCGCACGTCGACGGCCCGCGGCCGCTGCCGGTGCGCATGATCAACGCCTACATCGGGCGCCTGATCGCGGCGGCCGAGCACGACCCGGTGCTGGCCGCGCGCTTCCTGCGGGTGAGCTCGTTCGTGCTGAAGCCGCCGATGCTGATGACGCCGCCGATCGTGGCCAGGGTGTTGTTCGGCCGGCGTCGGTCGCCCGCGGTCGCGGTGCCGGAGCGCGTCAGGGCGGGTATGCATGGGGCATGAGGTTCGTGGTGCAGCGGCATCGGGCGCGGCGGCTGCACTACGACCTGCGGCTGGAGATGGGCGGGGTGCTGGTCAGCTGGGCGGTGCCGAAGGGCCCGACGCTCGACCCCGGTGTCCGGCTGCTGGCCGTGCACGTCGACGACCACAGCCTCGCCGAGCTCGACATCGAAGGCGTGGTCGGCACGGGTGACAAGATCGTCTGGGACCGGGGGACCTGGGCGCCCGCGAAGACCGACGACCCGCTGCGCGCGGTGGCCGAGGGCGAGCTGCACTTCGACCTGGCCGGCCAGAAGCTGGCCGGCCGGTTCGTGCTGATCCGCCGCGATCCGAAGAACTGGATCCTGGTGCACAAGAACGACGAGCACGCCGTGCGCGGCTGGGATCCCGAGGCGTTCCCGCGGTCGGTGCTGACCGGCCGCACCAACGAGGAGGTCGCCGGCATCATCGGGACATGAAGCTGGCTGTCCCGCCTCCCCGGAATTCAAACTGTGGGTCTCGTTGGGTGCGGAAGCGCTCTTTGGCCACGCACTTATGGCTGGGTCGCGTCCCGTTCCCCTTGGGTGCGGTTGGGGAGCACGTGGTTTGGAGGCCGTCGTCACGCTCGCGCATCTCGCGGCCGTGACCGAGCGGGTCGGGCTCGGCTTCGGGGTCGTCGTGCTGCCACAGCGCCAGCCGGTGCCGCTCGCGAAGCAGCCGGCCTCGATCGGCGTGCTGCAACGACCGCGCCCGGTGCAACGCCCGCACCCGCCGATCGTCCTGGGTGGACACTCGGGGTAGGCGTACCGGCGCGCCATGTCGGCCGGGAACGGCTGGTACGGCTGGGATCTCGACGTCGACCTTGGCGTGCGCCGGCTCGTCATGCAGCCACCCACGATGGACGGCTCGGCGATCGAGGACCTGATCACGACAGTCGGCGAGACGCTGGTGGGCCGCGTCTGACGCTGGTGTCCTGATTGGACAGTCCGGCGTGGCCGGGCGCCGGGGCCGACGGCAAATCAGTGGAGTCGGGGCCTGGCCGATGTCAGGCTCTGTGTCCATGACGTCGCAGATTCTGAACCTCTCGGTGGACTGCGCCGACCCTTACCGGTTGGCTGGGTTCTGGAGCCACGTGCTGGACGTGCCTGTCGGTGCCGAGGACAAGCCAGGAGACGACGAGGTCGGCATCGGCCTCGGTGGCGAGCAGGAGCTGCTGTTTCTCCGGGTTCCGGAACCCAAGACCGTGAAGAACCGCATGCACCTGTGTCTGCGCCCGCTGACAAGCCGGGACGAGGAGGTGGAGCGACTGCTCGCCCACGGTGCGACCATCGCTGACGATCGCCGCCAGGAGGACGGTACTGGCTGGGTGGTCATGGCTGATCCGGAAGGCAACGAGTTCTGCGTCCTGCGCGGCGCCGAGGAACGCGCCGCCACCTCCCGGGCGGCCGCGCCTGCCGACGGCGCCGCGGCGACGCCCGGTGGACAGCCCGACACGTGACGTCAGAAACCCTGTCACGACTCGGGGTCATCCCCGACCCGAGACCGGGAAAGCTCCTGATCCCGCCGCCCCCTCCCGCACGGGAGTCTGTGTCCGAACAGGAACGGACCACACAAGAGGGGACCCACGATGGGGAAGCCGATGTTGACCGTGCGGATCGCGCGGTGGAGTGCCGAGCACCCGTGGCGCGCGATCGGGGCATGGCTGGTCTTCGTCGCGATCTGTATCGGGGCCGGGCAGGTCGCGGGCACCAGGCAGGCCGACTTCGACGACAACCCGAAGGGCGAGGCCGCCACCTACCAGAGCATCGTCGACGACGCCGGGTTTCAGCGGCCGACGACCGAGAACGTCCTCATCACGGCCAAGGACGGCGAGCTCGACAAGAACCAGGCGATGGCCGCGGCCGCCGACGTGCGCACGAAGATGAGCGCGCTCGACGGGGTCGGCAAGGTCAGCGAGCCCGTGCCGTCGCCGAAGGGGACCGCGGTCCTCGTCAACATCGAGCTCGAGGGGGAGTCCGAGACCGCCGGAGAGCGGATCCAGCCGCTGCTCGACACCACCGCCGACGTGCAGCGCGGCCACCCGGACCTGCGCGTCGAGGAGGTCGGCGGGGCCTCGCTGGACAACGCGCTCTCCGAGACCCTCGGCCAGGACTTCCAGCGGGCCGAACTGATCTCGCTCCCCGTCACGCTTCTGATCATGCTGCTCGTGTTCGGCGCGCTGATCGCCGCCGGCGTGCCGGTGCTGCTCGCCATGTCGGCCGTCGGCACCGCGCTCGGGCTCTCCGCGCTCGTCTCGCACCTCATCCCCGCCACCGACAACACCGCGAGCATGATCCTGCTCATCGGCATGGCCGTCGGCGTCGACTACTCCTTGTTCTACATCCGCCGCGAGCGCGAGGAGCGCGCCAAGGGCGCCGGGCACGTGGACGCCGTCGAGATCGCGGCCGCCACCTCCGGGCACGCGATCGTCGTCTCCGGCATCGCGGTCACCGTGGCCATGGCCGGCATGTTCGTCACCAACGACATCGTCTTCTCCTCGATCGCCGTCGGCACGATCCTCGTCGTGCTCGCCGCGATGATCGGCTCCATCACGGTCCTGCCCGCGCTGCTCGCCAAGCTCGGCCGCTGGGTCGACCGCCCGCGCATCCCGTTCCTGTGGCGCCTGAGCATGCGCGGCGACCGCGAGCCCCGCCTCTGGAAGGCCGTGCTGCGGCCGAGTCTGCGCAGGCCGAAGACCACGCTGATCATCTCCGGCGGCCTGCTGGCGGCACTCGCGATCCCGGCCTTGGGCATGACGCTCAACGCGCCGTCCGAGCAGGACCTGCCGCGCAGCATCCCGATCATGCAGACCTACGACCGGCTGACCGGCGCGTTCCCCAGCACGGGCGCCTCGCACGAGATCGCCGTCCGGGTGCCGGCCGACCAGACCGCCGCGGCGAAGTCCGCCGTGGACGAGCTGCTCGACCGCATCGCCGCCGACGACGCGTTCGCCCACGACCAGCCGCCGCAGGTCACGACCGCCGCGGGCGGGCGGATCGTGCTGGTCTCCGCCGGCATCCCGTACGACGGCGGCAGCTCGCAGGCCGACGCGTCGCTCGCGGAGCTGCGCACGACGCTGCTGCCGCAGACCGTCGGCACGGTCGCGGGCGCCGAGTTCGCGGTCAGCGGCATGACCGCCGGCGAGAACGACTTCGTCGACCAGATGAACAGCGCGCTGCCGTGGGTCATCGGGTTCGTGCTGCTGCTGACGTTCCTGGTGATGCTGTGGGCGTTCCGCGCACCGGTCATCGCGCTGTCCGCCATCGGGCTGAACCTGCTCTCCGCGGGCGCCGCCTACGGCGTGCTGGTCCTGGTCTTCCAGCACACCTGGGCCGAGGGCCTGCTCGGGTTCACCTCGAACGGCGGCATCACCGCGTGGCTGCCGGTGATCCTGTTCGTCACGCTGTTCGGCCTGTCGATGGACTACCACGTGTTCGTCGTGAGCCGCATCCGCGAGGCCGCGCAGGACGGACTGTCCACACGGGACGCGGTGGCCGCCGGGATCACCCGGTCCGCCGGCGCGGTGACGAGCGCGGCCGCGGTCATGATCGGCGTGTTCTCCGTCTTCGGCACGCTGAGCACGATCGACATGAAGCAGATGGGGGTCGGCCTGGCGACGGCGATCCTGATCGACGCCACGCTGATCCGCGCGGTCGTGCTGCCCGCGCTGATGACCGTGCTGGGCCGCGCGAACTGGTGGACGCCTGGCTTCCTGCGCCGCCGCACGCCGGCCGCGCCGCCCGCCGAGCCGAAGGTGCTCGAGCCCGTCGGCTGAGCTCACCCGGATGCCGGTGCCGCACGCCGGAAACTGACGTGCGGCATCGGCAATCCACGGGCCGGGGTGCGCCGAATGGGGTGCTGGAGGGCGACGTGCGCCCCGTCCAGCAAGGAGTTCTCATGTCCCACCAGACCCAACCCGAGAGCGCCGGGCTCAACCGGCGCAAGGTGATCCTGACCGGGGCCGGCGTCGCAGCCGCCGGCGTCGTGGTCGGGGCCGGGGTCCCGATCGTCAGCTCGCGGCTCGCGGGCGGCGATGCGGAGGCAGGCGAGCCGGTCGCCGCCCCGGACAAGCCCGTCATGGTCCACCTGCGCGACGCCGGTGCCGGGCACTTCGACGTGTTCGTCGGCACCGAGCGCGCCCAGGTGACCGACCGCGGGTTCGCCTCCCGGCTCGCCCGCGCCGTCGCCGAGATCGAGGGGCGGTAACGACATGTCCTCACACCGCGAAGCCCCCGAGATCTCGAAGGACCCGGTCGCCGACTCCACCGACGTCTACGCGTTCGTCAGCCCCGACAAGCCGGACACGGTGACCCTGATCGCGAACTACGTGCCATTGCAGTCGCCTGCCGGTGGCCCGAACTTCTACGAGTTCGGCGACGACGTGCGCTACGCGATCCACATCGACAACAACGGCGACGGCGAGTCCGACGTCAGCTACGAGTTCCGGTTCACCACCCAGGTGCGCAACCCGAACACCTTCCTCTACAACACCGGGCCGATCCTCAAGATCGACTCGCCGAACTGGAACCGCCGGCAGTTCTACAAGGTGATCCGGCGCGTGAAGGACCGCGAGGAGGTCCTCGGCGACGGGCTGCCCTGCCCGCCGTGCAACATCGGCCCACTGTCCACACCGGACTACGACGCGCTGGCCACCGCCGCCGTGCGCAACCTCAGCGGCAAGCGCCGGGTCTTCGCCGGGCAGCGCGCCGAGGGCTTCTACGTGGACCTCGGCGCGATCTTCGACCTGCTCGACCCGCGCCCGTTCGCCGACGCGCACGCGCACTTCGGGCTGACCAAGTTCCCGCAGTCCGGCAACGGCGTCAACGCCACGAAGAACCTCAACGTGCACACGATCGCGCTGCAGGTGCCGATCTCGGACCTGACCAGGGACGGCTGGCACGGCAAGGACGTCAAGGACCCGCGCGCCACGATCGGCGTGTGGACCACGGCGAGCCGCCAGCGCGTGCGGATGCTCGACTCCGAGCTCAACAACACGTGGAGCACCGGCCCGTACCGGCAGGTCTCGCGGCTCGCGATGCCGCTGTTCAACGAGGTCATCGTGCCCATGGGGCGCAAGGACTTCTGGAACACCCAGAAGCCGAAGGACGACAGCCAGTTCGCGAAGCACGTGGCCAAGCCCGAGGTCGCGCAGCTGCTGCCGGGCCTGTTCCCCGGCGTCTTCCCGAATCTGGACGTGCTCAACAAGTCCGGCAAGCCCCGCGCGGACCTGCTGGCCATCCTGCTCACCGGCATCCCGGGCGGCCTGATCGAGGGTTTCCAGAACTTCACCGGCAAGACCCAGGCCGACCTGATGCGGCTCAACACGGCCATCCCGCCGTCGGCCCAGCCGTCCATCTTCGGGCTGCTCGGCGGCGACCTCGCCGGCTTCCCGAACGGCCGCCGGGTGTCCGACGACGTGGTCGCGATCGAGCTGCGGGCGATCGCCGGCGCGACGTACGCGCTGGTGGACAAGACCTACACGCCCGACCCGGCGGCGTCCCAGGTGGACGACGGGGTGACGCCCGACCACCTGGACATCCCGTACCTGAACCGGTTCCCCTACCTCGGCACGCCACACGACGGCTTCACCAACCCGGCCGCCTGAACGGAGGCACGACAGCGATGCAGGACAGCCTGGTACTCGACATCGGCGGCGACGTCGGTGCGCTGGTCCTCGTGGCCGGCCCGGGGCTCGCCGAGCAGGAGATCGAGATCAGCCCCGGGACGGACGCGGCGACCCCGCGCAGCCACAACGTGGTGCACGCGCGCCGCGGCCCCGGCGGGGTCGCCCACACGGCGGTGTTCCCGAGCGTGGCGGCGGGCGACTACACCGTCTGGCGGGGCGACGGTACGCCGTACGCCACCGTCACCATCCACGGCGGACAGGTCACCCAGCACGACCTCACCTGACCCGACCAGCGCGAAGACCTCCCGGCAGCGTGGCCGGGAGGTCTTCGCGTGCGTAAACGACCTGCTGACGGGCCTTGATCACGCAGAACGCACGACCGGCCACTCGCCTGAACAGGGTCGGACACGCCATGATCTCCTCTTGACGTGACCGGTCACCGGGAAGGAGCCGCAGTGCGGGTGTTCCTCAGCCACCGCACCGAGAGCGAAGGACCGCTCGCGCGCCGCCTGTCCGAGGACCTCGAGAGACGCGGGGTGCCGACCTGGAAGGCGTCGCGCGACGCCGACCCGGGCGCCACCTGGCCGCAGGCGATCGAGGCCGGGCTGCGCGCCTGCACCCACGCCGCGGTGCTCCTCGCCGCGCACGCGCTCGACTCCCCGGCGATGCGCCACGAGCTGCAGGTCGCCGAGATGCTCCAGCTCGACGGGCGGCTGGTGCTGGTGCCGGTGCTGCTGGCCCGCGGCGAGCTGCCGCCGTGGCTGCACGCCGCCCGCGCGGTCGACCTCACGGGGCCGTACGAGGACGGGCTGGGCGCGCTGGTCACGACGCTGCGGCAGACCGCGGTCGAGGCCGCCGCCGACCGGCTCGTCGTGCACCGGGTGCGCCGGGGCGACCGGATCGACCTGCTCGCCGCGCAGTATCTCGGCGACCCCGCCCACTGGCGGCTCATCGCCGACGAGAATCCTGGGTTGAACGTGTCCGAGCTCGAACCGGGCACGCTCGTCTCGATCCGGACACGGGGAAGTGATCATGGCTGAGTCCGCGGACCGCGGGTGGGCGTTCCCGCTGCGCGTCGACATGGGCGGGCGGCTCGTGGTGCTCTCCGGCGCGCCCGCGGTCGAGTCGGCGCTGGCCGTGCTGCTCGGCACGGTCGCGGGGGAGCGGGTGATGCGCCCCGACTTCGGCGTCCGGCTCGAGTGGACGCTCATGGAGCTGCCCGACCGCATCCGTGAGCTGGTCGCCGAGCACGAGCCCCGCATCGAGGTGCTGGGCGTCGACTTCGAGGACCTTGACCAGCAGTGGGACGCCCGCCAGCTCGGCTGGGCGCGGGTGTGCATCGACTACCAGCTGAAGGCCACCGGCGAGCACGGCCGGTTCGAGGGAAGGTTCGAATGGACGCGGTGAGCGCAGCCGTGAACGGGGCGGCGAACGTGACCGGAGGCAGTGACGGGGCGGGTGAGGGGCTGACGCGGCTGCCGGTGCCGTCGCTGGACGACCGGCGGTACTCCGACCTGGTCGAGGCGGCCCTGCGGCTGCGCGACCGGTACTGCCCGGAGTGGACGAGCACCGAGCCTGGCGACCCCGGCGTGGCGCTGATCGAGATCTTCGCCTACCTCGTCGACCAGCTGGTGTACCGGCTCAACCAGGTGCCGGACCGGCTGTACTCGGAGTTCCTGAACCTGGTTGGCGTGCACCGGCGCGCGGCGTCGGTGGCCACCGCGCGGGTCGACTTCATGCTCGACGCGCCCGGCCAGACCGTGCGGGTCCCGGCCGGCACGCCGGTGTCCACGGTGGCCGGCGACGCCGGGCCGGTGGAGTTCGTGACCGTCGAGCAGGCCGTCGCGCGGCCGGTGTCGCTGCGCTGGGTGGAGGACGCCGACGAGACCGAGGGCGGCAAGGCGACCTCGACCGTGCCCGCCCGGGCGACCGAGGGCAGCTGGGTGGAGGTCGTGCTCGGCGAGGCCGGGCCGAACTCGCTGGTGCGCATCGAGCTGGACGTCGAGCCGGCGGGCGCGACGCTGGAGTGGCAGTGCTCCAGCAAGGGCGGCTGGAGCGACGTCGAGGCCGAGAGCGTGCCCGCGGACCGGCCCGCCGTGCTCGTCGACACCGGCCCGGACTGGGCCGCCGACGGCGACCGGCACAAGCTGCGCGTCCGCCCGGTGCTCGCGGCGCCCGCCAAGAAGAGCATCGAGTACGCGATCACCGTGCACGACGCGCTCGGCGCCGGCGTCAGCATCGACGTCCAGCACGCCAGCTTGGTGCCCGGCGAGGATCTCGGCGTCGGCAACGGCCGGCCGCGCCAGCGGCTGCGCACCCGGCGCGCGCCCGTGCTGCCCGACCTGCACCGGGTGCGGGTCGCCGGCAGCGAGTGGAAGGCGGTCGACTCGCTCGTCGGCTCCGTCGCCGGCGACCGGCACTACGAGCTGGACCGGGACACCGGCGAGGTGCTCTTCGGCGACGGCACGCACGGCGCGATCCCGCCCGAGGACGCCGAGATCACCATCGACTACCTGACCGGCGGCGGCGCGGCGGGCAACGTCGCGGCCGGCGCGATCGTCGTGCTGCGCGAGGCGATCGCGCACGTCGCCCGCGTGCACAACCGCTGGCCGGCGACCGGCGGGATGGACGCCGAGGCGGTCGAGGACGTCCGAATGCGGGCCCCGGCGCTGCTGCACTCCGGCTGGCGCGCGGTGTCCGCGGACGACTTCGAGCGGCTGGCCGGGCTCGCGAGCCAGCGGGTCGCCCGCGCCAGCTGCCTGGCCGAGCCCGGCGTCGCCCGCGTGGTCGTCGTCCCGCACCCGGAGGGCGTCGGCGACGACGAGAGCTTCGCCTCGATGCTGCCCGGCGACCCGGTGTTCGACGAGGTCGTCGAGTTCCTCGACGAGCGGCGCGCGGTCGGCGTCCGGCTGGTCGTCGAGCCGCCGGAGTACCAGGGCGTGCGCGTGGTCGCCACGCTGACCCGCGCGGACGACGAGGAGCCCGCCGAGCTGGTGCACGAGCGGGCCGCGACCGCGATCCGCACCTACCTGCACCCGGTGCGCGGCGGCCGCGACGGGCAGGGCTGGCCGTTCGGCAGGCCGGTCGTCGCGGGCGAGCTGTTCGGCGTGCTGCTCGACGTGCCCGGCGTGGAGCTGGTCGACGAGGTGAACCTGTACCCGTGGGACCCGGTGACCGACCAGGCGGGCGAGAAGACCGAGCGGGTGGAACTCAAGCCGAACGGGCTGTGCTGGCCGTCGCCGCCGGTGGTGCGGACCCGATGAGCGGAGCTTGCGGAGCGAATCATCAAGCAGCGGGCGACCGAGCCTGCGAGGGGGCGTCGTGACCACCCGGGTGGAGCGCATCGCCTCGCTCGTGCCGCGTGCGATGTGGGACGACGACCTGCTGATGCGGCTCGTCGGCGTGTTCGACGACCTGCTCGACGGGGTGGCCACGCCGATCGAGGAGCTGGACGTGCTGGCTCATCCGGCGCTCGCCCCGGACGCGATGGTCGACTGGCTGTGCGTGTGGCTCGGCTGGGACCTGCCGCCGGGCTGGCCGGCCCCGGAGGTCAGGCGCACGTTGCTGCGCGAGGCGGGGGAGCTGCTGACCTACCGCGGCACCGTACGCGGGATCCGGCAGCTCGTGGAGGTGCTCGGCGGCGCGGACGTGCAGTCGGTGGAGATCGTCGACCCGGGGTTCGTGGTGGTCGGCTGGACCCCGCCCGCCGAGATGTCCCGGCGGATCGAGGTCGTCGTGCACGGCACGATCGCGCAGGCGTGGTCCGCGGCGGACCTGGCCCGGCTCGAGCGGCTCATTCTGGGAGATCTTCTGGCCGGAAGTCCAGCGAGTGTTCGGTTTCCAGGACCGTCCACCGACCCGCCGGCAGCTCGATGACGATCGTCAGCGGGTAGCCGAGCGTCACCCGCGGGTGCAGCTCGATCTCGATCCGCACGGCATCGTCGGCGGCGCTCAGCGTCCGGACGGTGAACGCGTCGTCGGCGAGGCCGGAGACGTCGCGGATCGCCGAGCCGATCTGCCCGACCATCTCGACGTCGTCCGCGTCGGGGTAGCCGGCGATCCGCTCCAGCACGACGGGCTTCAGCGCGGCAAGCAGCCGCGCGGTCGGGATCTGGAACAGCCACGGGCTGATCGACAGCGTGCGGGCGCCCCACGTCCGCACCCCCCAGGACGGCATGGCCCGTAACAGGTTGACGTTGAGCCGGGTCAGCATCTCCTGCTCCAGCGTGGTCACGTTGGTGGCCACGTCGATCACGTCGGTCAGCTCGAGGTTGCCGTGCCCGCCGAGCGGTCCGCTCTGCTGCGTCACCCGCGCCCACGCGCCGGCCACGTGCCCGCACGGCGGCACCCACGCGAGCCCGCCGCCCGGCTTGCCGCCCGGCTGGTCGCCCGGCCTGTCACTGTCGGCGACGCGCAGCCACGGGTAGTAGAGGACCGCGTGCGGGGTGTCCGCGCCGAGCACGTCGACGCGCCAGTCACGCATCCGCTCCGGGGTCAGCCCCGGCGGCGGATCGAGCACCGCGAGCCGGTCCCCGTTGGCGATGCAGGCCTCGACGAGCATGCGCTGTGCGGCGCCGAACTCCTCGAGGCCGACGCCGTCGGCGGTCCGCACGTGGTCGGCGAGCCCGGGAAAGCAGACGACGTCGTAGGTGTGGTCCTCGAGCATCTGCAGCGTCGCGTCCAGCGCGAACAGCGGATCCTCCCCGGCCCCGAGCGGCGCGACGTCGCACGGCCCGCCCCCGTTCGCGAACCAGCCACGCACCGAACGCCACAGCAGGTCGGTGCCGGGAAAGCTGCGTGCCTCGTAGGCACTCTCGACCCGCAGCGGCTCGGGCCGCGGCCAATGCCCGAACCGGCCGATGAACACCGCCCGGAGCGCTCGCCCGGTTCCGTTCTCCGCCACCCCCGCATTGTCGCGGATGCGCCGATCAAGCTCGTGCCCGCCACCGGGTGCGGTGCGCAGCGTGACGCACCCCCAGAGTGATCACCTTTCGCCGCGGGCCCGGCTGGGGTAGTAATCGACAGTGGATCTGCGTCGATCCCGGCTGGAGGCCCCGATGAAGAAGATCATCAACGACCCGTCGAACGTGGTTGCCGAATCCCTGCGTGGCCTGGAGCTTGCTCATTCCGATCTGATCACGGTCGTGCCCGATCCGGCGGTGGTGGTGCGGGCCGATGCGCCCGTGCGGGGGAAGGTGGCCGTCGTCTCCGGTGGCGGGGCCGGGCACGAGCCCATGCACGGCGGCTTCGTCGGGCTCGGCATGCTCAGCGCCGCCTGTCCCGGCGCCGTGTTCACCTCCCCGACACCCGACCAGATGCAGGCCGCCATCGAGAGGACCGACGGCGGCGCCGGGGTGCTGCTGATCGTGAAGAACTACACCGGCGACATCCTCAACTTCGAGACCGCCGCCGAGCTCGCGGCCGCCGAGGACGTCGACGTGCGCACGATCGTGATCGACGACGACGTGGCCGTGAAGGACTCCCTCTACACCGCGGGCCGCCGCGGCGTGGGCGGCACCGTGATGCTGGAGAAGATCGTCGGCGCGGCCGCCGAGCGCGGTGACGACCTGGCCGCCTGCCACGCCCTCGCCGAGCGCGTCGTGGCAGGAGTTCGTTCGATGGGCATGGCGCTCGCCGCGCCGACCGTCCCGCATGTCGGTGAGCCGAGCTTCGACCTCGCCGACGACGAGATGGAGGTCGGCATCGGCATCCACGGCGAGCCCGGCCGCGCCCGCATGCCCGTCGAGAACGCCGACGGGATCGTGCGCCGGCTGCTCGAGCCGATCCTCGAGGACCTGCCCTTCGCAGAAGGCGACCGGGTGCTGCTGTTCACCAACTCGATGGGCGGCACGCCGCTGATCGAGCTCTACCTCGCGCACGGCATCGCCGAACGGATGCTCGCCGACCGCGGCATCCGCGTCGAGCGCAGGCTCGTCGGGCCGTTCGTCACCAGCCTCGAGATGCAGGGCATGAGCCTCACGCTGCTCAAGCTCGACGACGAGATGCGCGAGCTGTGGGACGCGCCCGTGCGGACCATCGCGCTGCGGTGGGGGATCTGACGTGGGTTGCTCCGCGGCCGACGTGGCCAGGGCCGTCCGCGCGGTCGCGGCCGTGGTCGCCGAGCACCGGGTCGAGCTGATCCAGCTGGACCGCGCCATCGGCGACGGCGACCACGGCGAGAACCTCGACCGCGGGTTCCGGGCCGTGGTGTCCAAGTTGGACGAGTCCACTCCGGACACTCCGGCCGGGGTGCTGAAGCTCGTGGCCACCACGCTGATCGCCAAGGTCGGCGGCGCCGCGGGCCCGCTGTACGGCACGGCGTTCCTGCGTGCCTCGACCGCGCTGGGCGACGTCGGTGAGCTGGGCGCCGCCGAGGTGACCGAGGCGCTGCGGGCCGCGCTCGGCGGGATCGTGGCGCGCGGCAAGGCCGAGCTGGGCGACAAGACGATGGTCGACGCGCTCGACCCGGCCGTGCGCGCCGCGGAGAAGGAGCAGGGGTCGGTGGCCGCGCTGCTGTCGGCCGCGGCGGACGCGGCGGCCACCGGCGCCGACTCCACCGTGCCGCTGGTCGCGCGCAAGGGCCGGGCGTCCTACCTGGGCGAACGCAGCGCGGGCCACCTCGACCCCGGGTCCCGGTCTACGACGCTGATCCTGCGCTCGTTCGCGAACTCGGCCGCCTCGTGACGCGCGAGCGGAGCGAGCCATCGAACACTGTGAGCGGGAGTGACGGAGCGTTCGTCGTCTGGACTGACGCTCGCGCGCAGGCGCGTCAGCGCCGAGCACGGAGGAGGGAAGACGGCGGGTAGCGGAGAAGCGAAGCGAACCAATGGGCACTGTGAGCGGAGCGAACCGAGGATATTGCTGTGACCTACACGAGCTTCGACATCATTCACGGGATCGCCTCCTTCGGCGCGCTGGCCTGGATGCTCTGGCTCGTCGCCCGCTCGCCCGGCGACGTGCGCCGCTGGGCGGTCACCGGGCTGGTGGCAGGGTGGTCGATCGCCTACCCGTTCGGCATCGCCGCGAGCGCGGGGGTGGAGTTCCTCGGCGTGGACGCCATGAACGCCCGCTACCTGCAGCACTCCCTGCTGCTGGTCGCCGCGTACAGCCTGGTCTGCTTCTTCCAGTTCTCCGCGCTCGAGCCCGCGCTCGCCCGCGGCCGCGCGGTCCGCGACGGGGTCGTGCTGGCCGTCGCGCTCGTGATCCTCACGGTCGCGAACATCATGATCCCGGCCGACCTGCGCACGCCGGCCGCCACGGTCACCTCGACGCCGGGCGAGGGTCCGGTCGGCGTGACCAGCATCGCGATCTTCTACGTCGCGGCCAACAGCTACCTGCTCTACGCGTTCGCCGCGGCCTGCGAGTGGACCCGCCGCTACGCGCGGGGCGCCGAGCCCCGGCTGCGCCGGGGGCTGCGGATCGCGTCGGTCGGGCTCGCCGCGATCTCGCTCGCCGGCGCCACGTTCGTCGCGTCCAACGTCAGCCGCTGGGCCGGCACGCCCGCGCCGCCGCCGGTCGTGATCACGAGCATCTTCCTGCTGCTGCTGGGCATCGTGCTGTTCGTCGTCGGCATGGCCTACCCGACCGTGAAGACCCGGATGGCCGCGCTGCGGGTGTGGCGCCGCCACCGCCGCGCGTACCGCCGGCTCCGTCCACTCTGGACAGTGTTGAACGAGCAGTTCCCGCAGGACGCGCTGAGCCGCGTGCCGTCGAGCCCGTGGCGCGACGCGCTGACTCTGCGCAGCGTGCACCGCCGCTACTACCGGCGCGTCATCGAGTGCCGCGACGGGCTCGTGCGGATCAGCCCCTACCTCGCGAACGGCGGCGCGGACCCGGCCGAGCTGGCCGACCCGGACCGCCTGGCGCGGCGGCTCTCGGGCGCGCTGCGTGCGCACGCGGCCGGGGAAACCGTGCCACCGCAGGCGATCCCGCTCGCGCTGCCGGCCGAGGACAGTCTGGACGCCGATGTGGACCGGCTGATCGAGCTGTCCCAGGCCGTCGAGCGCTCGGCCGCCCCGGTCACGAGCTGAGCCGCGCCAGCAGGAACTCGCGGACCGCGTCCAGGTCGGCGTCCAGCGCCACCGCGACCTCGCGGCCCTCGTCCGGGCCGGACTGCTCGCGCGCCGCGGCACTGCGCCGGTCGGCGACCACCATGCCGCGGCCAGGCCCGTGCGCGCACTCCACGTCCAGCGGGTACGCGGTCGTCGACAGCAGGCCCGGGCTGATCGCCTCGGCCATCGCGACCGCGTCGTGGACGACCATGCCGTCGCGGCCCAGGTTCCGCGAGTAGAACTGCCGGTAGGTCGCGGTCAGCTCCACCAGCAGCTCGCCCCGCGGCCCGCTCGTGGCGAGCGCGTCCAGCCACGCGGCGTCGACCGCGCACCGGTGCGTGAGGTCCAGCGGCACCAGCACGGTCGGCACGTCCTCCTCGGCCAGCACCCGCCGCGCCGCCTCCGGGTCACTCCAGATGTTGAACTCCGCGGTGGCCGTGACGTTCCCGCCGCCGATGCCACCACCCATGATCACGATCCGGTCGATCTTGCCGCGCGCCCCCGGGTGCGCGGCCAGCAGGAGCGCGATGTTCGTCAGCGGTCCGATGGGGACGATCGTCACCGGCTCCGGCGCCTGCTCGAGCAGCGACGCCATCAGCGACACCGCGTCCTTCCCGGCCACCCCGGTCGTGCGCTCGGGCAGCAGGTGGCCGCGGTCGGACAGCCCGTCCTCGCCGTGCACGTAGCGCGCCCGGTGCGGGTGCGGGTAGACCAGCGGCCGGTCCGCGCCCGCCGCCACCGGCACGTCCTCGCGGCCGTACAACGCCAGCACCCGCAAGGCATTGCGGGTCGTCATCGCGAGCCCGACGTTGCCGAAGACGGTCGTCACGCCCAGGAGGTCCACGTCGGGGCTGGCGCAGGCGAGCGCGATGGCGAAGGCGTCGTCCACACCCGGGTCGGTGTCGATGATCAGAGCGGTCATGCCTGCGACGGTAGTGCCCGCCGCAGGTTCCAGACCTGCCCGGCGGCGACCGTCACGAGCACGGCCGCGACCACCGCCGCGGGCATCACCCCGGTGAGCACGCCGGTCACCAGCGGCAGCGCGATCGCGGCGGCGGTGATCGCCCAGCGCCGGGTCACCCGGCCCAGCAGCGTGATCATGAGCAGGAACGCGGACAGCCCCGAGCACAGCAGCCAACCAGTCGTCGGCGGCAGGTGCTCGGCCGGCTCCGCGGCGATCGCGCCGAGCCCCGCCGCGATCACCGTGACCGCGCTGATCACCACGAAGTGCGCCGGCAGCACCACCGACGGCGGGTACGGGTGCGCCTCGGCGAACCCGTACCGCACGTTCAGCGTCCACAACGCGACGAGCAGCCCGAACCCCGACGCCACCGCGAGCAGCAGCAGCCACCCCTCGCCGAGGCCCGGCGTCCAGTCGTCGATCGCCGACCACGCGCCGACGAGCTGCAGCATGCCCTCGCCGAGCACGATGATCACGAACAGCCCGAGCCGCTCGCCCAGGTGTGCCGCGTCGACCTGCGCGGCCCGCAGCCCCGGCCAATCCTTCAGCGAATCCGCGCGCCGGCCGCGGGCGCGCTCGACCCGGCGGGACAGCCGCTCGTTGAGCTGGCGGACCGCTTCCTCGCTGTCGCCGCGGCCGGAGAGCACGCTGAACCAGAGCGTCATCGCGATGCCCGTCAGCCACAGGGCGAGCTTCACCCACGGGTGGTCCACCCAGAACGAGATCAGCCACGGCAGCAGCCCGGCGTTGCGGGTCGCCGCGCCCCAGGAGATCAGCACCTGGCCGGACCGGTTGAACGCGCCGCTGCCGATGAGGCCCGTGACGAGGTACGCGCCGGCGAACAGGTCCGCCCGGCCGGTCAGCACCTCCGGCACGCTGGCCGCCATCACCGTGATGCCGGCCATGCCGAGGAACATCGACCGCACCCGGACCCGGTCGGCGACGATGTTCGAGTAGAGCATGAACGTCGTCCAGACCAGCCAGATCGCGAGGTACAGCGCGAAGAACGTGACGATCGAGCGCGCGTCCGGACCGTGGTGGCCCTCGGTGTGCAGCAGGTGCGCGAGCTGGCTGACCGCGACGACCACGACCAGGTCGAAGAACAGCTCCAGCCAGCTGGCGTGTCGCTCGGCAGGCGTGGCGAGGTCCGAGGGCTCGGCTGGCTCGGTCATGGGAGCAAGGTACGGTCAGCCGCTATGACGTCGATGTGGGGCGCGCCGGTCGCCGACCGGTTCCGCGGCTGGCGGCGGTCGCGGCGCGACCCGGACCAGGCCCGCTTCCTCACGCTCGACTCGCTGCGCTGGGTGGTGCGCAACCGCGCGTGGACGCCCTGGTACCTGGTGCGGTACTGGCGGCTGCTGAAGTTTCGGCTCGCCAACCCGCACATCGTGCTGCGCGGCATGGTGTTCCTCGGCAAGGACCTCGACGTGCACTGCCGTCCCGGCTACGGCCGGATGGAGATCGGCCGCTGGGTGCACATCGGCGACGGCAACGCGATCCGCTGCCACGAGGGCTCGCTGCGCATCGGCGACAAGGCCGTGTTCGGCCGGCAGAACGTGATCAACTGCTACCTGGACATCGAGCTGGGCGACGCCGCGCTGGTGGCCGACTGGGTCTACGTCTGCGACTTCGACCACGTGACGTCCGACATCCACCTGCCGATCAAGGACCAGGGCATCGTGAAGTCGCCGGTGCGCATCGGCCCGGACACGTGGCTGTGCACGAAGGTGACGGTCACGAAGGGCAGCCGCATCGGCCGCGGCGCGGTCGTCGGCGCGCACGCGGTCGTCAAGGGCGACGTGCCGGACTTCGCCGTGGCGGCGGGCATCCCGGCCAAGGTCGTCCGCGACCGCCGGTCCGCCTACGAGGCCGACGCCGCCCGCCGCGCCGCGGTGGCCGACATGTCCCGCAAGGCCGCCGCCGCGCTGAAGAAGACCCTCGGCGCCCGCTAGCTCGCGAGCGGCTCGACGGCCAGGTAGGCGTGGTAGTCGCGGAAGTGTCGCGTGTAGACCTCCGCGCCGTCGCCGAGGGCGTCGGCCACCGGGACGAGGTCCACCAGGTGCCGGAAGGTCCACGTGATCGTGTCGCCCTCGGGCGTGCGGTAGGTCGCCTCCCGCGCCTCTGCGTGCACCCGCGCCTTCTCCGCGGCGTGCTCGGGCGTGTCGGCCGCGAGGAGCGTGACGGTCTCCTCGAACAGCGGCTGGTATCCGCGCCGCGTCGACGCCGACTCGTACACCAACACCGCGGCGAACATCTTGCTCATCGTCATCCCCCGTCCATCGTCCCCTTCGTGGCCCGACTGTAGCCACGAGTGACGTCCTACGGAGTGGTGTTCAATCGATCTCCAGCCGATCGTCGGGTGCGCCGGGTCGCTCAGTCGCGGAACGCGTTGCCCGTGGCGATCTTCGGCCGGCCCAGCGGCGGCCGCTCGCGCACGAACGCCGACCGGTACACCGCCGCGGTCGCCTCGGCGATGGCCGTCCAGTCGAACTCCGCGCCGAGCCGCGCCCTGGCCGCCTTCGCCCGCCGCGCCGCGGCCGCCGGGTCGGCCAGCACGGCCCGCACCTGCGCGACGATGCCGGCCACGTCGCCCGGGGTGATCGACAGGCCCGTCGAGCCGTCGACCACCAGCTCCGCCAGGCCGCCCGCGGTCGAGGCCACCAGCGGCGCCCCCGCCGCGGCCGCCTCGAGCGCCGCGATGCCGAACGGCTCGTACCGGCTCGGCAGCACCACCACGTCCGCCGCCGCCAGGCACGCGATCAGCGCCCGGTCCGGCAGGTGCCCGACGAAGTCCACCGACCGCCGCACCCGCAGCTTGCGGGCCTGCTCGACCAGGGCCTGCGCCTGCACGCCCCGGCCGGCCACGACCAGCCGCGTGCCCGGGTGCGCGCGCCGCAGCCGGGGGAGCGCGGCCAGCAGGTCGTGGACGCCCTTCTCCCACTCCAGCCTGCCGAAGTACACGACCAGCGGCGCACCGGACGGGCTGTGCCGGGCGCGCGCCGCCACCACCGCCTGCTGCGGCACCCGCCAGTCGCGCGGCTCGATCCCGTTGTGGATCACCGCGATGTCGTCGGGCTCGGCCTCGAACAGGTAGGCCACCTCGGCGCGCATCGCCGCCGAGCACGTGATCAGCGCGTCCGCCCGGTTCGCGAGCCACCACTCCGCGGAGTGCACCTGCTGGTTCAGCCGCTGCGAGAGCCACCCGCTGTGCCGGCCCGCCTCGGTCGCGTGCATGGTCGCCACCAGCGGCACGCCCGCGTGCTCGGCCAGCGTGATCGCCGGGTGCGTGACGAGCCAGTCGTGCGCGTGCACGACGTCCGGCCGCCAGCCGGCCAGCAGCCCGAGGCCGGCGCGGATCATGCCGTGGCCCATCGCGAGCGTCCACGCCACGAGGTCCTTCTCGAACACCAGGTGCGTCGGGTCCTCGGCGACCCGCACGACCCGCACGCCCTCGACGACCGTGTCCGAGCTGGGGTGGGTCAGCGCGTCGGTGCCCGCCTCGTGCCGGCACAGCACGACGACCTCGTGCCCGAGCCCGGTCAGGTGCCGGGCCAGCGCGTGCACGTGGCGCCCCAGCCCGCCGACCACGACCGGCGGGTACTCCCACGACAGCATCAGGACTCGCATCACGACGCCCCCTCGCAGGCTCGGTGGCGCCGCTCGCGGTCGCCCTGCGCTTGTTGGTTCGCTCCGCAAGCTCCGCCCTGCGCTGGATGGTTCGCTCCGCAAGCTCCGCCCTGCGCTGGATGGTTCGCTCCGCAAGCTCCGCTCACGAGACCCCCCGGGCGTCCAGGTGTCCGAACATTCCGTCCTCCACGCGCAGCTCGGCCGCCCGCTGCCGGGCGCGGGAGTCCTGGCCCGCGCGCACCAGGCTCGCCAGCTCGCCGAACCGGTCGGCGTGGACCTTCGCGCGGCGCCGGGCGTAGTCGCCCGCCGAGTCCTTCGTGACCATGAACGCCCAGTCGCTGGACAGGGTCAGCAGCGCCTCGCGCACGAGCTGGTCCCGTGCCGGGTCTCGGAACCCGCGGTCCTGCGGCGGCAGCGCGAGCAGCTCGTCCTGCACCGCCGTGCCCAGCGCCACCAGGTCCGACACCTGCTCGCCGTCCCAGACCCGCCAGTCCTTGCCCGAACCCCACGACGACGCGGGCAGCTCGACCGGCGCGCCGACGTGCCCGGCCTCGACCGCGCCGCGCAGCGTGGTGACCCGGACCCCGGCCGCCGGCAGCCCGCGCAGCACCGCCTCGAGCCAGGCCGGGCCCTCGTGCCACCAGTGGCCGAACAGCTCGGTGTCGTACGCGGCCACCACGAGCCCGGGCCCGCCGTGCCGCTCGCGCAGGGCGCGCAGCCGGGCGGCGACCGTGTCCACGAAGTCCTCGGCGTGCCGGGCCACCGCGGCGGCCGCGAGCACCGGGTCGTACGGCCGCTTGCGCTCCGGCGGCACGTGCTTTCCGGTCACCCGCGCGGGTTTCAGCCCGCTCGGGTGGTCGAACGTGTGGAAGTCGCGGTAGGCGGCGTCGCCGGGGTAGCCGGCCTTCGGCGACCACACCCGGTACGTCACCTCGAGGTCGCGGCCGAAGCACAGCACGTCCGAGTCGCCGACCGGGCGGGCCGCGTGCGTGTCGCCGTGCAGGGCCGGGCCGTCCACGAGGAACCGCCGCACGCCCGCGGCCGCGTAGCCGTGCTCCATGCCGGGCGCGTACCCGCACTCCGGCGCCCAGATCCCTTCCGGCGCTCGGCCGGTCCGCAGCGCGGTGTCGGCCAGTCCGGTGTGGAGGGTGAACCGGCGGACCGGCTCACGCAGCAGCGGCTGGAACGGGTGGGTGGCCGGGCCGCCGAGCAGCTCGACCAGGCCGCCGTCGGTGAGCTTGCGCAGCACGGGGGAGAACCCGTGGCGCCAGCGGCCCTCGAACTCCGCGAGCGCGCCGCCCGCCGCGCGGTACTCGGCCGCCGCGAGGTCACCCAGCAGCGGGTCGCCGCCCCGCCACCGGCTTGCCGCGTACTGCGCGCGCAGCTGCCAGTTGCCGAGCCACTCGTGCGCCGAGCGCAGCGCGTACGGGTCGTCCAGCTGTGCGGCGAGCACCGGGGTGACGCCGAGCGTCAGCAGGTCTGTGCGACCCTCCTCGCCGAGCCGGCGGACGAGGTCGGTGACCGGCAGGTACGAGTGCGCCCACGCCTGGTACAGCCACTCCTCGCCGACCGGCCACGCGCCGTGGTGGGGGAGCCAGGGCAGGTGGCTGTGCAGCACCAGGCAGAACGTGCCCTCCGGTGTCGGCGCCGCCGTCATGGGCGCCCCGCCACCGCGACCGCCACGATGTCCAAAGAGGACTCCAGGTCGCCGGTGCCCACGACGAAGTCGTCCGCCGTCACGCCCGCGACCGCCGCGCGCAGGTCGTCCGGCCACGGCTCGCCGGCGACCGCGACCCGAACCTGCGCGTCGATGAGCGAGCCGCCGAACGCCGCGTCCAGCGCGGCCAGCCGCGGCCCGTGGGAGAGCCCGCCGAGGTACTCGACGTCGAGCCCGCCGCCGGTCAGCAGGGAGTCCATTTCGGACGGTGAGAGCTCCCGGGTGTGGAACGGGTTGAGCGGCGTGTCCCGCCCCGGTGAGAACGTGGTCCGGTTCGGCGTGGTGACCAGCAGCCGCCCGCCGGGGCGCAGCACCCGCGCGCACTCGGCCAGGAAGCCCTCCTGGTCCCACAGGTGCTCGATCACCTGGAGGTTGGCCACGACGTCCACAGTGGACGATCGGAGTGGCAGCGCCGCGAGGTTCCCGCGTATCACCCGCACCGCGGGGTAGGCGCGGGCCACGTGCGCCGCGGTGCGCACGTCGTAGTCGAGCCCGACGACCGCGGCCGCGTCCCGCGCGAGCAGATCGGCGCCGTAGCCCTCGCCGCACCCGGCCTCGAGCACGACCGCGCCCCGGCAGTGCGACCGCAGGGCGAGGTAGGCGGCCTCATGGCGGCGGAACCAGTAGTTCTCCTCGACGATCCCCGGCACGGTGCGCTCGCCGGTCAGCGGCAGGGCGCGCCCGTGACCTGCGGTGATATCCGTCAAGCGCCCGCCTCCCGCCGTGTCGCGCTGCCGCGCCTCCGGTCCGACCCGCCAGAACTTACCCGCCGGTATCAGTCCGCGGCGGCACCGACCTCGACGCGGATCGCCGCGAGCCCGCGCGCGGCGCCCAGCGCGGGCGTCACCCAGACGACCGCCGTGATGCGGTAGCGCTTCCCGTCCGTCTCGAGGAGCTGGCCCGCCTCGGGCATGGCCGGGAAGTACAGGGCGCCGAGCGGGCGCCCGTCGAGCACGATGGTGCCGAGCAGGTCGGGGCTCATGCGCGCCGACCCTATCCCCGTCAGGTTGGGGAGATCGTGATGCCCACCGCGCCCGGCCCGACGTGCACCCCGATGGTCGAGCTGACCTCGGTGAACGTCACCTCGCGCGCGCCCGGCAGCCGCGGGCGCAGCCGGGACAGCACGTGGTCGGCCCGCGCCTGGGCGCCGAAGTGCTCGATCGCGACGTCCACCTGGCGGTCGCCGGCCAGGCGGGCGGCGGCCTCGACGAGCCTGCGCAGCGCGCGGTCGGTGCCGAGCACCCGCTCCAGCGGCGCCACCTGACCGTCGACCATCGTCAGGAGCGGCTTGACCGACAGCGCGCTGCCGAGCATCGCGGTCGCCGCCCCGATGCGCCCGCCCTTGCGCAGGTACTCGAGCGTGTCGACGTAGATCAGCTCGTGCGCGCTCTCCAGCCGGCGGGTCACGCAGTCCATGACCCGGCGCACGCCACCACCCGCCCCGGCCACCCGGGCCGCCGCGAGCACCGCGTAGCCCAGGCTCATCCCGGCCGTGCCCGAGTCGACGACGTGCACGGGGACCGCGGACTGCGCGGCCGCCTTCGTGGCCACCTCGACGGTCTTCGACTGACGGCCGGAGACGTGCACCGACACGATCTCGTCGGCGCCCCGGTTGACGAGGTCCTGGTAGGCCCAGGCGAACCCGGCCGGGTCGGGTGGCGCGGTGGACACCTGGTGTTCCTCGACGAGCGCGCGGACCAGCACGTCCTTGGGGACGGCCGGTTCCGCACGGACCTGCTCGCCGATCTTGATCTGCATCGGTACGACGGTGATCCCCCACGCCGCGGCCTGGGCGGGCGGGATGCTGGAAGTGGAGTCGGTAACCAAACCGACGCGGCCGGGCATGAAGGGAGACTAGCTAATCCGTTCGGGTGAGCGCTCTCACCTCCGGCCGGTCCACCAGTCGCTTGCGACTAAGCTACTGATTAGTAACATGCCCGTGGTCAAAGACACCGTGCCAAGCCGTGCCAACGCGTGGCCCGCGTGGCAAGGTCGGGCCAACCTCGTATTCTTTGGCCGCGCAAGGCCGAATGGGCTCGTCATCGGGAGGTCGGAGCAGACCCATGCCAAACATCGTCGTGTTGGTGAAGCAAGTGCCGGACACCTATTCGGAGCGCAAGCTGAGTGACGCGGACCACACCCTTGATCGGGAGGGCGCGGACGACTCGGTGCTCGACGAGATCAACGAGCGCGCGATCGAGGAGGCCCTGCAGATCAAGGAGGCCTCCGACGGCGAGGTCACCGTCGTGTCCATGGGCCCCGAGAGCGCCGCCGACGCCATCCGCAAGGCGCTCTCGATGGGTGCCGACAAGGCGGTGCACGTCGTCGACGACGCGCTGCACGGTGCGGACATGCTGCAGACGGCCAGGGTGCTGGCGAAGGCGATCGGCACCGTCGAGGGCGTCGACCTTGTCATCGCCGGCAACGAGGCGAGCGACGGCTCCGGCGGCGCGATCCCCGCGATGCTGGCCGAGCTGCTCGGCTTCCCGCAGCTCACGCACGCCCGCGAGGTCACCGTCGACGGGTCGACCATCAAGGTCACCCGCGAGACCGAGGAGGGCCTGACCCACCTCGAGGCGAACCTGCCCGCGGTGGTGAGTGTCAGCGAGAAGATCAACGAGCCGCGGTACCCGTCGTTCAAGGGGATCATGGCGGCCAAGAAGAAGCCGGTCGAGACGCTCGGCATCGACGACCTCGGCATCGACGCGGGCGCGGTCGGCCTCGCCAACGCGTGGTCCACGGTGGTCGAGGCGTCGCCCAAGCCGCCCCGCGGGGCGGGCCAGCGCGTCGAGGACGACGGCGACGGCGGCGTGAAGATCGCCGAGTACCTGGTCGCCCAGAAGCTGATCTGAGAGGGGTTCAACCATGGCTGAGGTTCTGGTCCTCGTCGATCAACTGGACGGCGAGATCAAGAAGGTCACCCACGAGCTGCTGACCGCGGCCCGCGCGCTCGGCGAGCCGAGCGCCGTCGTGGTCGGCGCGCCCGGCACCGCCGCGAAGCTGAAGGAGTCGCTCGCGTCCTACGGTGCCGAGAAGGTCTACGTCGCCGAGTCCGAGGACGCCGCCGGTTACCTCGTGACGCCGAAGGTCGACGTGCTCGCCGCGCTGGTCGGGAGCGCGTCGCCGGCGGCGGTGCTCGTCGCGGCGAGCGCGGAGGGCAAGGAGGTCGCGGGGCGCCTCGCGCTGCGCGTCGACGGCGGCCTGCTGGTCGACGTCATCGGCCTGGAGGGCTCGGGCGGCGAGGTGACGGCGACGCAGTCCATCTTCGGTGGCGCGTTCGTGGTGAAGGCAAAGGTCGCCAAGGGCACGCCGGTGATCTCCGTGCGGCCCGGCGGGCTCGAGGCCGAGCAGGCCCAGGGCGCGGCTGCCGAGGAGACCGTCGAGGTCCCGGCGGCCGACCCGGCGAGGTCGGCGAAGATCACCGGCCGCGAGCCGATGGTGGGCGGCGACCGCCCGGAGCTGACCGAGGCGTCCGTCGTGGTCTCCGGTGGCCGCGGCGTGGGCAGCGCGGAGAGCTTCGACGTCGTGGAGAAGCTGGCCGACGCCCTTGGCGCGGCCGTGGGCGCCTCCCGCGCGGCGGTCGACTCGGGCTACTACCCGGCGCAGTTCCAGGTGGGGCAGACGGGCAAGACGGTGTCGCCGCAGCTGTACATCGCGCTGGGCATCTCGGGCGCCATCCAGCACCGCGCCGGCATGCAGACGTCGAAGACCATCGTCGCGGTGAACAAGGACCCGGAGGCCCCGATCTTCGAGATCGCCGACTTCGGCGTGGTGGGCGACCTGTTCAAGGTGGCGCCACAGCTGACCGAGCAGGCCGAGAAGCGGAAGGGCTGAAACTTCACCTTTCCGCCATCGACGTGTCACGCCAGGTGACACGTGAGGTTTGCCGGGCGCCGCGTACAACCTGAGGTATGACGCAGGCTCAGCTACTCGTCAGCACCTCGGGTGACGACACCGCGCGGCCCCGGTACTCCCTCCTGGTGGCCCGCGACGGCGAGGAAGTCCTTGCCGCGCAACGGCTTCGGTACCGGGTGTTCGCCGAAGAGATGGGCGCGACGCTGCACACGGCCGTACCCGGTGCGGACGTCGACGCCTTCGACGAGCACTGTGACCACCTCGTCGTGCGCGAGGATCACAGCGGCGAGATCGTCGGCTGCTACCGGATGCTGCCGCCCGAGCGCGTGGCCGACGCCGGGATGCTCTACTCCGAGACCGAGTTCGACCTCAGAGGGCTCAACGACGTGCCCGGGCTGCGCGACGTGCTCGTCGAGACCGGGCGCTCCTGTGTGCACCCAGACCACCGCACCGGCGCCGTGGTCAGCCTCGTGTGGGCCGGCATCGCCCGCTACCTGCTGCTCTCCGGGCACCGCTGGCTGGCCGGCTGCGCGTCGGTCCCGCTCGCCGACGGCGGCACGCTCGCCGCGGGCGTGTGGCAGACCGTGCGGCGCAAGCACTACGCGCCGGCGGAGTACCGGGTGCGGCCGCTGCGGCCGTGGGACACGTCGAGCGTGGCGGCTCCCCGCCGGGTCGTCATGCCGCCGCTGCTGAAGGGCTACCTGCGGCTCGGCGCCTGGGTGTGCGGCCCGCCCGCGCACGACGCGGACTTCGGCGTCGCCGACCTGTTCGTCCTGCTGGGACTCGAGCACGTCGACCAGCGCTACCTCAGCTACTTCCTCGGTGAGCACCCATCATGAGGCACGCCTGGTTTCCCACCTCGCCGTGCGGGCCCGGGTGCCTGCCCGGCCGCGAGCCGACGGTCGGCCGGGTGCGGCGGGTGTGGCGGCTCGCCGCGGTCGTCCTGGTGGTGCTGGTCTCGCTGCTGACGCTCGTGGCGCTGCCACTCGCCGGGGCGCGCGGGCGGGAGTGGCTGGTGCGCTCGGTGTTCCGCGGCGTGCTGCTCGCGATGGGCGTGCGGCTGGTGGTGTCCGGAGGGGACGGTCTGGGCGCTCGGGGCCGCGGCGCGCTCGTGGTCAACAACCACAGCTCGTGGCTGGACATCGTCGCGGTGAACGCGGTGCGCCCGATGCGGGCGGTGGCCAAGCGGGACATCGCGGGCTGGCCGGTGCTGGGCCGGCTGGTGTCGGCCGCCAGGTCGGTGTACCTCGACCGCGAGGGGCTGCGCGCGCTGCCGGACACGGTGGCGCGGCTGACGGACGCGCTGCGCGCCGGCTCGATGGTGAACGTGACGCCGGAGGGCACCACGTGGTGCGGCCTGACCCACGGCCGCTTCCGCCCGGCGATGTTCCAGGCCGCCATCGACGGCGGCGTGCCGGTGCTGCCGGTGGCGCTGCGGTTCCGGATGCGCGACGGCACGGGCACGACCGCCCCGGCGTTCATCGGCGACGAGACGATCGTCGACTCCGTCCGCCGGGTCGCCGCTCTGCGCGGGCTGGTGCTCGAGGTGCACGTCCTCGACGAGATCGCCCCCGGCCGCGCCGCGGACCGCCGCGAGCTCGCGGCGCTGGCCGAGCGCGCCGTCGACGCCGTCCTGCTGCCCTCGCCCGCGGAGCACGAACGGCTCGCCGAGGCGGCGGTCCGGGAGCCGCTCGCAGGGTAGAATTCGGTGTGCCGCAACGGAATATCCGCTCGATCGACGATGTCCTGACGCTCCTCGACGGGTTGTTCGCGCCGGACGCGGACCGGTGGTCGAAGGCCGGCAGCGACTGGTGGGACCAGTTCTACGGCGACCGGGACCGCGACGTCCCGTTCTTCGTGGCCAAGCCGGACGAGAACCTCGCCGCCCACCTCGAGGGCGCCCTGCGCGCGCCGGGCCGCGCGCTCGACCTCGGCTGCGGGCCCGGCCGCAACGCGGTGCACCTGGCCGCCGCCGGGTGGACCGTGGACGCGGTCGACCTCTCGCCCACGGCCGTCGCGTGGGGGCGCGAGCGCGCCGCCGCGGCCGGGGTCGAGGTCGCCTTCCGGTGCGCGGACGCGTTCGCGGAATCCTCGGCCACCGACCTGCCCGGCCCGTACGACCTGGTCTACGACTCCGGTTGCCTGCACCACCTGCCGCCGCACCGGCGGGTCGGCTACCTCGCGCTGCTCGACCGCTGCCTCGCGCCGGGCGGCCACCTCGGGCTGACCTGCTTCGCGGCCGGGGCGATGGGCTCGGAGCTGCCCGACGCGGACTTCTACCGCCACGGCCGCCTCGACGGCGGGCTCGCGTTCACCCCGGAGTCGCTGCGCTGGATCTTCGCCGACCACACGGAGGTCGAGCTGCGCCGCATGCGGGCCGAGCCGGCGGAGTCGCGCCACTTCGGCGAAGCGTTCCTCTGGACGGCCCTCTTCCGCCGGGCCGGGTGAAATGGACTGGACCTCTACCTGGGTCGAGGTAGCACCATGAACCGGTGAACGTGGAGACGGCGGCGACGGGGACCGAATCGGCGGGCTCGCTGTGGGGCGGCGCCTACCGGGCCACCACGATCGGCATCACGATGCTGGTCACGATCGCCGCCTTCGAGCACCTCGGGGTCAGCACCGCGATGCCGAGCATCGTGTCCGACCTGCACGGCGAGGCGCTGTACTCCTGGCCGTTCACCGCGTTCCTCGCCGCCAGCGTGATGGCGACCGTCCTCTCCGGACGGGTCAGCGACCGGCTCGGGCCGGTGCCCGCGCTGTTCGCCGGGCCGGCCCTGTTCCTCGCGGGGCTCGTCATCGCGGGCTTCGCGAGCGGCATGCCGATGCTGCTCGCCGGCCGCGTGCTGCAGGGGCTGGGTCTCGGCACGCAGACCGTCGCGATCTACGTCCTCGTCGCGCTCGTGTACCCACCCGTGCGCCGGCCGGCCGTGTTCGGGCTGCTCGCCGCGGCGTGGGTGATCCCGTCGCTCGTCGGGCCGACCGCGGCCGGGCTCATCACCGAGCACGCCGGATGGCGCTGGGTGTTCCTGGGCATCGCGCCGTTCGCCGTCGCAGGCGTGATCCTGCTGCTGCCGGCGATCCGCTCGCTGCCGGAGGCCGATCCCACGCCGAGCGCGGTTCGCCGCGGTGTCGGGCCGGCGGCCGTGGCCACGGCGTTCGGGATCTCCGCGCTGTCCTGGGCCGCGCAGCACCCCTCGGCAGGCACGCTGTGGCTCGGCCTGGCCGGGCTCGCGGCGCTCGTCCCGGGCCTGCGGGTGCTGCTGCCGCGCGGCACGTTCACCGCCCGGCCCGGCCTGCCGGCGACAGTGCTCGCCCGCGGCGTGCTCGCGGGGGCGTTCTTCGGCGTGGAGGCGTACGTGCCGCTCGTGCTGACCTCCGTGCACGGCTTCTCCCCGGCGCTGGCCGGCGTGCCGCTGACCGTCGGCGCGTGCGGCTGGGCCGCCGCGTCGCACTGGCAGGGCCGCCACGTCGGCATCCCGCGCCCGGTGCTCGTCCGGGTCGGCCTGACCACCCTCGCGATCGGCCTGGCCGGCACGGCGCTCGCCGGTCCGCACTGGAGCACCGGCTGGCTGCTCCTGCCGTTCTGGCTCATCGCGGGCGCCTCGATGGGGCTGGCGTACCCGTCGATCAGCGTGCTGGGCCTCGACTACGCGGCACCGCGCGACCGCGGGTTCGTCTCGTCCGCGCTGCAGGTCGCCGACATGACCATGTCGGCCACCATGGTCGGCGCCGGCGGCGTGATGCTCGCCACGTTGGCGTCGACCGCGGACCCCACGGCGGCGATCGTGCCGTTCAACCTGCTGATGGCGGCGCTGGCACTCGGCGGCGCGGTCGCGTTCCGGCCCGCACGCGGGACTTCGTGACGGTTTCCGGCCGGCCGAGGACTACCCTTGCCACGCAATGACCTATCTCGACCATGCGGCCACCACGCCGATGCTGCCCGAGGCAGTCACGGCGATGACCGCCCACCTGACCGAAGCGCTGCCCGTCCGGGGCAACGCGTCCTCGCTGCACACCTCCGGCCGCCGCGCGCGGCGGATGGTGGAGGAGGCGCGCGAGGAGATCGCCGCGGCGCTCGGCGCGCGGCCGTCCGAGGTGATCTTCACCGGCGGCGGCACCGAGAGCGACAACCTCGCGGTCAAGGGCATCTACTGGGCCCGCCGCGCGGCGGACCCGCGGCGCAGACGGATCCTGGTCTCCGCGGTCGAGCACCACGCCGTGCTGGACGCGGCCGAGTGGCTGGCCGAGCACGAGGGTGCCGAGGTCACGCTGCTGGAGGTCGACGGGTTCGGCCGGGTGCACGAGGACACGCTGCGTGCCGCCGTCGCGGGCGACCCGGACTCGGTCGCGCTGGTCTCGGTGATGTGGGCGAACAACGAGGTCGGCACGGTCAACCCGGTCCGCGAGCTCGCGTCGCTCTGCGCCGCCCAGGGCATCCCGTTCCACACCGACGCCGTGCAGGCCGTCGGCGCGATCCCGGTCGACTTCGCCGCCAGCGGGGCCGGCGCGCTCACGCTGACCGCGCACAAGATCGGTGGCCCCTACGGCGTCGGCGCGCTGCTGCTCGGCCGGGACGTGCCGTGCACGCCCGTGCTGCACGGCGGCGGGCAGGAGCGCGAGGTCCGCTCGGGGACCCTGGACGTACCGGCCATCGTGGCGATGGCCGCGGCCGTGCGAACGGCCGTGGACCGGCGTGCGGAGACGGCGGAGTACCTGGCCGGCCTGCGCGACGAGCTGGTGGCGGCGGTGCGGGCCGCGGTGCCCGACGCCATACTGAACGGCGACCCCGGTCAGTCCGATGTGGACGGTGCGCCCTCGCGGCTGCCGGGCAACGCGCACTTCACGTTCCCGGGCTGCGCGGGCGACAGCCTGCTGATGCTGCTCGACGCCCGCGGCATCGAGTGCTCGACCGGCTCGGCCTGCTCGGCCGGAGTCGCCCAGCCCTCGCACGTCCTGATCGCGATGGGCGCCGGCCCGGCCCGGGCCCGGGGCTCGCTGCGCCTCTCGCTGGGCCACACCTCCGGCCCGGAGGACGTGGACGCGGTGATCGAGGCCATCGGACCCGTGGTCGAGCGGGCCCGCCGAGCCGGTCTCAGCTCGCAGGCGCGCTGATGCGGGTACTGGCCGCGATGAGCGGTGGCGTCG
>DASYKY010000053.1:0-11763 GCA_035995025.1 Actinophytocola sp. | reverse complement strand
CCCCGAGGGCGCGCAGGGCATCGGCCGAGGTCGCCGACCCTGTACCGATCACTCGTGCGCCCGCGAGGCGGGCGAGCTGGACAGCGAACACACCAACCCCACCGCCCGCGCCGCCGATGAGCACCGTGTCGCCCGGGCCCGGGTTGATCACAGCGATAGCCGCAGCCGCCGTGCAGCCCGCGATCGCGAGGGTGGCAGCGGTGCGATCGTCGACGCCGTCGGGAGTACCGTGCGCCTCGCCGCCCACCGCGATGGTGCCCGCCTCCTCCACGACGACGTGGTCGGCGACCGTACGGGACAGGGCGCCGCCGAATACCCGGTCACCAACCCCGAACTTGGTTACGCCGTCGCCGACCTGGTCCACCACGCCGGCGTAGTCCGTACCGAACCCGCAGGGCAGGCTCAAGCCGAAGCGCTTGGCGGTCTCCGCATCAGAGGTCATGAACCAGTCCATCGGGTTCAGACCGGCCGCGGTGACCCGCACCCGGACCTGGCCCGGGCCGGCCTGCGGAGCGGGCATCTCACGGATGTCCAGGACTTCGGGGCCGCCGAACGAATCGAGCCGGACCGCCCTGCTCCTGCCCGTCGCCGGTTGATCGCTGTGTGCCTGCATGTACGCCTGTCTCCTGGGGACCGAGGGAACCGCATTGAAACGGACTATGCTCCGTTTACCTGGATGACCATAACACAACCGGAGCGTGATCCGTTTTGGCTGAGGTGGAGATGCGCGCGCCACGGGCGGACGCAGCCCGTAACCGCGACCAGTTGCTCGCGGTGGCGACCCGCGTGTTCGTGTCGGCTGACGCCGAGCCGTCGATGCGTGCGATCGCCCGCGAGGCTGGGGTCGGCATCGCCACGCTCTACCGGCACTTCCCGACCCGCGAGTCGCTGGTCGATGCGATCTACCGGGACCAGGTCGTGCGGCTGACGACCGGCGCCCGCGAGCTGCTCGGCCGGCTGCCCCCGGCTGCGGCGATGCGGCGCTGGATGGACTTGTTCGGGGACTGGATCGCGACCAAGAACGGCATGCTCGGCACGCTGCTTGCGATGATCGAGTCGGGCGAGATCGCCCATGCACAGACCCGGACCGAGCTACTGGCGGCCATCACCACGATTCTCGACGCCGGCCGCGCGGCGGGCGACCTCCGCTCCGACGTCACCGCCGAAGACATCGCCGCCTCCCTCATCGGCATCTTCACCGTGGCCCCGCGACCCGAGCATGAAGCCAAGGCCAGCCGCCTGCTGAACCTCCTGATGGACGGCCTCCGGCCCGACGCCCGGCCGGCCTAAGCCCGGATCGAGGCGGCTAGTGCAGTGACCATCAACGTTGGCCAGGTCAGGCTGCGCGTGGTCGGCCCCAGAGTTGGGTTGGACCGTCTGGGCGTCAGGCGTTGCGGTTACGGAACGCGCACAGAAGGCTACTGAGTCGTGCGGAGGTTGCTGTGTGTCCGGACAGCGCGACGGCCGCCGCAACCGCGGCCGGCCGCCTCGCACCCAAACTCCGTCGAACACGACGGCACCACGAAGACCCACGCCAGAACCCCCACCACGACCAGCCACGAGTTCGTCAGTGGCGAGAAGGGCTCGGAGCGTGCGAGAGAGGTGTTGCGTGAGGTCGGCGCGCCGGCCTCGCCGATCGGTACGTATCCGGCCGCGTCACACGTGGAGGCGAAGGCGGCAGTGGTAATGCTATAGACCGGTCTAGTAAGCGGCCGTGCGTCAGGGTCAGCGCGGCAGCCGCACCCGCAGGATCGCGTCGCCGGTGAGGGTGCTGACGTAGATCCGGTCGCGGTGCCGCACGACCGCGCTCACGGTGTCCACCCGGGACGGCGGCGACGCCAGGTAGCGCACTGGATTTCCTTGCGCGTCAAGGGAAATCACCGCGCCACGGCCTGGTTTGCCGTCGCGCACGCGGTCCGGTCCCGCGACCGCGGCGGCAGGCAGCTTGGCCAGCAGGTTCTTCAGCCGCGGCCGTGGGCTGAGGCCGTCCAGAGTGGCGTTGCGCCCTTGGTAGAGCCCGGCCCACAGCAGGCCGTCGGCATCGAAGTGCAGGTTGTGCGGGAGGCCGGGCAGGTTGTCCGCGAACGTGTCGACCCGGCCCTTGTCCGGGCCGGACAGCCACAGCCGGGCGATCCGGTACCGGTACTGGTCGGCCACCACCAGGTAGCGGCCGCCTGGCTCGATCGCGTTGCCGTTGGCGAAGGACAGCCCGGACACCACCGTGGACAGTCGGCCGGACGCCGGGTCGAAGGCGATCACCCGGCCGTACGCGCCCGCCTCGAGGACTTCGAACACGCCGTTCCAGCAGCCGGGTCGGTCGCTGCCCTCGCTGAGGTAGATGGTGCCGTCCGCGGCGACGCTCACCCCGTCCGGGCGGACGAACGGCTTGCCGTCGACCGGGGTGCCCAGCGGCAGCAGGGTGCTGACCTCGCCGTCGGGTGCGACCTGGAGCAACCCCGCGGACCAGTCACAGACCAGCAGGCTGCCGTCCGGGCGCAGCGCGAGGTCGGCCGGGCTGCCGCCCGTGTTCGCGTGCTCGGTCATCCGCCCGCCGTGGGCCAGGTCGAACCGCACGATCCGGCCGTCGCCGAAGCTGGTCGCGTAGAGCGTGCCGCCGTCCGGGGTCAGCGCCAGGTCCTCCGGGCCGGCCAACTGACCGGCGGCCAGGACTTCCGCGTCGGCCAGCGCGCGGTTGGCGGTGACCCGCGGCGCGCGCGGCGGCTGCCAGCCGGCCGCCTTGATGGGTGACGGTGCCGCGACGAAAGCGACCAGCCCGAGCGCGGCGAGTGCGGCGCCGGCCGGCACCAGCCAGCTCGCGGTGAACAGCCCGGCGACCAGGACCAGCAGGCCCACCCCGGACCCGGCCAGCAGCAGCGGGTACCGGTGTGGCGGCGCGGGTTCGCCCGCCTGGGGCCGGACGTGCGGGTGACTGGGCAACGCTCCGGTCATGCCCGCTCCCCCGTGCCCGCGACCGGGCCGTCGGCCCAGAAGTCCGCGGCCAGCGCCCGGCGCGCGGGCCAGGTGCCGTCCTTGCCGACGAACCCGGCGACGCCAGCGCCCGCGTCCGAGCCCGGCACCTGCCAGGCGCCGTTGACCGCGCCGGTCAGCCCGGCCGACAGCGCTTCGAACGCCTGGGCGGTGTGCAGGTCGGCCTCGATCCCGTTGGTGAGGATGAACTTCAGCTGCCGCAACGCCTGCTGGTTCTTGCTGAGCAGCACCGCGACCAGCGCGTCGGCCTCGGCGTCGAGCCGGTCGTCGGGCACCACCCGGTTCCACAACCCGAGTTCGGCCGCCCTGGCCGCCGGGTGCAGCGCGCCGAGCAGGTTGACCTCCTTGGCCAGCCGGCGGCCGATCAGCCGGGCCAGCCGGGTGGTGCCACCCCAGCCCGGCGTGATGCCCACGTCCACCTCCGGCATGCCCCAGCGGGCCGACGCGGCGGCGACCACGAAGTCGGCGGCCATGGTCAGCTCAAGCCCGCCGCCGACCGCGAACCCCTCGACCACCGCAACGGTCACCTTGTCCAGCTCCTCCAACACGTTGGCCATGTGCTGGTAGCCGTGCACCCGGCGCATGACCGCGTTGGCGGTGCCCCAGCGGGTCATCTCGGTGATGTCGTCGCCCGCGCAGAACGTGCCGCCCGCGCCGCGCAGCACGAGCACCTGGACCGTGGTCGAGTCGCGGACCCGTTCCAGCACGTGCACGAGCTCGTCGGACAGGTGCATCGACAGCGCGTTGCGCACCGCGGGCCGCTCGAGCGTGATCCGGGCGACCGGGCCGTCCTCGCGGTAGCGCAGCTGGGTGTAGTCGCCGGTGATCCGGTGCGCGCTCGGCGGCGGCGGTTCCGGTTGGGCGGTCGAGGTCATGCGCGCTCCCGAGTCGGTTTAACTCTGATACCGACTACTGAAACACGGTCGGTTGAGAATCGCAACCGACAAGGTAGGGTCCCGGCATGACGAACCCGCGCCGCCCGGCGCTCGACTCCGTCGAGGCCGCTCTGAACCAGGCGGGCGACCGGTGGACGTTCCTGCTGCTGCGCGAGGCGTTCTTCGGCGTGCGCCGGTTCGTGGACTTCCAGCGCAACCTCGGGGTCGCCCGCAACCTGCTGTCCGACCGGCTCGGCCAGCTGGTCGAGCACGGCATCTTCGAGCGCAGGCGCTACCAGCAGCGCCCGGAGCGATTCGAGTACCGGCTCACCGACAAGGGCCGCGACCTCTTCGGGGTCACCGTGGCGATCATGCGGTGGGGCGACCGGTGGCTCAGCGACCGGCCGCCGCTGCGCCTGACCCACGGCGCGGACGGTGGCGAGATCGAACAGGAACTGCGCTGCACGGCCTGCGGCGAGGTACTCGACGCACGCGACGTGCACTACGAACCGACCTGACCGCACCCGCATCGGCGGCAGCCGGGCAGGGAAGTCGTTGTGCTGACCGGAAACCGAGAGAAAGTCCTTGTCTGGCACCCTGACCTGACCTACGCTCGCTTGGTCAACAGATGACGTGGACCGCGCGGTTGTTGGCGAGCCGAGCTCGCACCACGCCGCCTCCCCGTTCCGTCGCCTCCCTTGGCGGGCATCGCATGAGCGCTGCCAGCCGAAACGCGTCAAGGGAGATGCTGTGTCGATTCATGCTCGCGGTGCGTCCGTTCCCGAAGAGACCGCCGACATGGGCAACACGTCGTTCACCACGAAGGCGGTGTTCGGCAACTCTTCGTCCCTGCTGGTCGCCACCCGGCCGGCCGGGTATCACTCGCGCCCGCACCACCACGACTGCGAGCAGCTCAACTGGCTGCGCGACGGTGAGCTGTGGGTATTCGTGGCGGACCGCGCCTTCCACCTCGAGGCCGGTGACTTCCTGCGAATCCCGGTCGGCGCGGTGCACTGGTCCTGGAACCGGTCGGGGGCGCCGTGCACGTTGCTGGAGGTCCACACCCCCGGCCTCCAGGACGACCCGCTGATCAAGCGGTTCGCGGTGGGGCTGCACGACGCGCACGAGACGCCCGAGCTCCTCGGCTCGCCGGTCAACGAGTTCCTGCCGGAGGACGCGGCGTTCGACATGTCGATCGCGGAACGGCACGTGCGATGACGACCGAGAGATCCACCAGCCGGTACGGCTGGGTCGTGCTGGGC
Organism: Actinophytocola sp.; assembly: GCA_035995025.1. GTDB lineage: Bacteria > Actinomycetota > Actinomycetes > Mycobacteriales > Pseudonocardiaceae > Actinophytocola. The sequence goes on along the minus strand of DASYKY010000053.1, from coordinate 6,638 downwards.
GTGCTCTGGTTCACGCTGCTCGTGTCCTATTTCGACCGTGTCGTTCTCGGTTCGGCGCTGCCGTTCATCTCCCGCGAGTTCGGGCTCACGCCGGCCATGGCCGGCGTGGTGTCCGCTGCCCTGTTCCTGAGCTACACGATCGTGCAGGTACCCGCCGGCGCCGTCACCGACCGGTTCGGGCAGCGGCGCGTGATCGCCGCGGCCATCGGGTGGTGGACGGTGTTCAGCGTGCTGACCGGAGCGGTCGCCGGCGGCATCGCGGCGTTGCTGGTGGTCCGCTTCCTGATGGGCGCGGGCGAGGGCTTCCACGCGCCGCCGCTGTGGCGCGCGCTGTCCAACTGGTTCCCACCCGGCCGCCGCTCCTTGCCGCTCGCACTCATGCTCAGCGCGTTGACGCTGGGGCCCGCCCTGGCGCCGGCGATCGCGTTCCCGCTGACCCTCGCCTGGGGCTGGCGGTCGGTGTTCCTCGCGACCCTGGTACCCGGCGTGCTCTGTGTGGTGCTCGTGCTGCTGCTCCTGCGGGACACGCCGGACCAACGCGACCTCGTCCGCGAGGCGCGGCCGACCGTGCGCGAGCCCCGGCGGTGGCGGGTGCCGCACATCTGGTTCACCTTCCTCGCGTTCTACTGCTTCGGCTTCGTGCTCTACGGGCTGATGACGTGGCTGCCGACCTACCTGCTCACCTACCGCGGCCTGAATGTCGCCAGGGCGGGCCTGTTCTCGGCGCTGCCGTTCGTCGCCGGCACCGTCGGGATGCTCCTGGGCGCGTGGCTGTGCGAGCGCCGTTTCAACCACGCGCGGCGCCGCTTCGTCGCGGTCACCTACCTGCTGACGGCCGCGGCCATCGCGCTGACGGTCAGCGCCGCCGACGCCACGACGTCGGGGGTCTTCCTCACGGTGTCCGGGTTCTTCCTCTACTCGGGACTCGGCCCGTTCTGGTCGGTGCCGATGGACGTCGTGCGCCAGGACGAGGTCGGCACGTGGCTCGGGTTCATCAACATGGGCACCCAGCTCGCCGGGCTGCTCGGCCCGCTCCTGATCGGCTGGCTCGTGCAGGTCAGCGGCTCGTTCACGCTCGTGTTCATCGCCATGGTGGTGGCCATGGTCCTCGGCGCCGCCTGCCTGATGCTGGCGCGGGCGAGACCGCCCGTCGACACCCAGGTCCCCGCTCCCGCGACGGCGTCGTGACCGCGGAGCTCGCCGGCACGCGGTGGCATACTCCGGCGGTGACAGCGCCAGACAACCTGATCGTCGTCGGCTACGCGAAGGTGCCCACGGCCTCGGCCGCCCACGGCACGCACGAGCTGTTCTCCGTCTGCCTGCGCGTCGACCGGCAGCGGGGCACCGTTCTCGAGGTCGACTGCACGGCCGCGACCACCGTCGTCCGCCACTGGCTGGCCGATCTGCTGCTCGGCGCCGACCTCACGGCCGACCCCGCCCCGATCCTCGCCGCGGTCGAGCAGAACTACCTCGGTCAGGGCGCGGGTGCCATCCGGCAGGCCATCGCCGACGCCTGGCGCCGCCACGCGCGGTACCGGGAGGCGTGAGATGACCTACACAATCCATCGGCTGAACTTCGGTTCCGTGTTCATCGACGAGTCGATGCGGCTGCGCGGTGTCCTACCGGGACACCGGATCGCCGTGCCGGCACAGGGTTTCCTGCTGTTCGGCGCGCCAGGACCGATCCTCGTCGACGCGGGCTACCGGGACCCGTCGGTGCTCGGGGCGGGCGGCGAGATCGGCCCGGGTCAGGGCTTCGAGGAACAGCTCGCCGCGCACGATCTCGCTCCCGACGACCTCACGTGCGTGATCATGACCCACCTGCACCGCGATCACGCCGGGCACCTGCACCGGGTGCCGATGACCGTGCCCGTCGTGGTCAACCGCGGCGAGCTCGGCGATGCCTGCACCGGGATCCAGGGCCGCGCCTATGCGAGGGACGACCTGCACCACCTGATCGACCGGCTCTACACGCCGGGCGCGCTGCGGTTCCTCGACCTCGCGGACTCCGGCGCCACGGAGGAGCTGTTCCCCGGCGTGACGTGCCGGCTCACAGGCGGGCACACGCCGGGGTCCATCGCCGTCGTGGTCGCCACGACGGAAGGCGAGGCATATCTGTGCGGCGACCTGTTCTACGACGTGGCGGGCGCCCTGCGCGACCAGCCGCGAGACGGGTTCGTGGCGGGCGTGCAGCCCACCTGCCTGGTGCCCGACGATCCGGCGCTGAGCAACAACTTCACCACCTCGGTGCTGGCAGAGCTGCGCGCGGTGAAGGCGGCACGCCGGTACCGCTTCGTGCTGCCGGCGCACGACGACCCCGGCGTGCTCGAGCACGGTCGGTACGTCGGCCGGATCGCCGGTGACGTCGTGCCCGGTCCGGTCACGCCCGCCAACGAGTAGCCGGCGCAACGAAACGAGGAGCCGCGGTGAGAGCACTGAGCATGTCCGGGCCCGGGCCGGACGGGAGCACCACGAGCGTGGTGGAGATCGACACGCCGGAGCCAGGACCCGGCCAGGTGGCGGTCGACGTCACGTTCGCCGGCATCAACTTCATCGATGTCATGGCCCGTCGCGGCGACCCCGGCTACGCCTCGGCGTGGCCGTACGTCCCAGGCCTCGAGGTAGCGGGCACTGTCCGGGCCGTCGGCGACGGCGTCGCCCGCCCGCGTGTGGGCGAGCGGGTCGCCGCATTCACCGGGGGTGGTGGGCTCGCCGAAGTCGCGGTCGCGGCGGCGGACCTGGTCGTCCCGATGCCGCCGGGCGTTGCGCCGGAAGCCGCGGCGGCCGCACCGCTGGCCGTGTCGACGGCCATCCTCCTGCTGACCGAGACCGCTCGCCTCCGACCCGGCGAGTCCGTGCTGATGCACTCGGCCAGCGGCGGGATCGGCTCAGTCGTCAGCCAGATCGCCGCCGGGCTCGGCAATGGCCGCCGCATCGGCACAGTCGGCCGGCCGGACAAGATCGCCGCCGGGCTTGCGGCGGGCTGGGACGACGTGTTCGCCCGCGACGCCGACCTCGCCGACGCCGTCGCGAAGATCACCCCCGGCGGCGTCGACGTGATCCTCGACCCCACCGGAACCGCCCTGCTGGACCTCGACCTGTCGATCGCGGCGCCCGGCGGACGGATCGTGCTGTTCGGCAACGCCGGCGGCGGTGTCCCGCACCCGCTGCCCGCGGCCGGCCGGCTGATCGGCGGGAACGTCGGCGTACTCGGGTTCAGCATCAGCAGCCTCGGCCGGACCGCACCCCACATCGTGCGCGCAGCCCTGGCGAACGGGCTGAGCATGATCGCCGAGGCACGGATCCGGCCCGACATCACCGTCGTCGAGTCGCTCCACGACGTGCCGACGGTCCACGACCTACTCGCCACAGGTTCGGGCAGCGGCAAGTACGTCGTACGGCTGGCCGGCTGATGCGTGTGGTGTGGTGTGACCGCACCGGATCCGCCCCGCGAGCGAGCCCCTGCGAAAGCCACTGGCGCACACGAGGCCAATCGCAAGCACATGGCCGCCGTCGAAGACCTCGTCGCCGCAACGAAGCAACGGACAGATGTCCTTCAACCTGTGTTCACGGCGCGTTATCCCGGTGCCGCAACCGTCCGCGCGCCGATCGCGCTGCCTCGTCATGCTATGTACTGCCATCGAAGAGCTCGGCCTCTACACTCCCGGCGAGGCGGTCAAGTCCGCGCAGTTAACGGACCCGCGGTCCGGGATCGTTCGCGACGACCTCGATCAGGCGGCGACGTTGGACGCGGCACTCGGGTGGTCGACACCGCGGCCGCCGCGGGAGAGGACCACGACAGGGCGCCGGTCGAGCACGCGCTTGACGAACACCCACTCGCCCGGCTTCGCCGACCCGCTCCGTGCACTGTGGACGATCGCAGGACCGTGACGGATGCCCGCTGTCCAGCAGGACCCGCTCCGCGGCGATCCTTTTGGCGCCGAGCCTTCGCGACCGCGGTACTCGATGTCGTCCCGCGGGGCCATGGTCGGCGTCTCGCGGATCGGTCCGTCGAACTCCGGCGCGGCGGCCGAGTTCACATGGTTCCCCCCGCGGCGTCGACGTACACGGCCTTTGCTGGAGACCATCACCGTGCACCCGACGTCGGCCAGGAGCGGCAGCAGGCCCCGGGCATGCGCTGCGGTGAAGCACGGGCAGTCGACCAGCAAGTCGGCTCCCGTGCCCACCACCGCCGCGACCTGCCCGAGGTCCGCACGATCCGCGGCGACGCTGCCACGACGTCGTCTGTCATCGGCGAACGATCGCGACGCACCACGATCACGTCCCACTCGGAGGCCAGCAACCGGCATACGACAGCCCGTCCGATCACCCCGGTGCCACCGAGAACACCGCACGCGACATTGATCAAAGGTACGACACCGTGACCATGGCCTGAGTCAGTTGTGGACGAACCGGTGAGACTCGTTGTGCAGATAGGTGTTGTTCAGGTTCCCCGCTTGGCCGGGGGCGAAGACGTCCGAAGGGTTTCCGTAGTTGATGTGGTAGTAGACGGTGACCGTGTTTGCGGTGGTCCGGTTCCACGCCGACGTCGCTTTGTCCTTGACGCACACGCCCTGACCTTGGCCCGCACCCTTGAAGTCATAACAGGTCGGCTGGATGCTCCCGTAGTCCGGTATCGAGCCGTTGAAGTCCGACAGCGAACCGGTGCGGTCCGGCCCCCAGTAGAGGCAGAACTCGCCCACCTCGCACACCCCGTTGCGCGGCGTGGCGGCGCTGGCCGTACCCGCGACGGCCGCGACCATGACGACGCTCCCACCGATCGCCGACACGGCCTGAACGAAACGTTTCCCAATGGCACGCATGAATGACTCTCCCCAGCAATGCGTCAACGCGGCGACCGCCCTCGCCTTCCGTTGTGGAGGGCGAGGGCGTGCCGCGAGCCGGTCACAACTCAGATGTGAACGAACTTGTGCGAGGCGTTCTGGTTCTGCATGGCGGCGATGAGGTTGCCCGACTCGCCGGGCAGGTAGGTATCCGAGATACCGCCCCATCCGCTGTTGAAGTAGACGGTGACCTGGTTAGCGGTCGTCCGGTTCCACGCGGACACGGCGTTGTTCTTGACACACTGACCCTGGCCCGTGCCCGGCCCCTTGAAGTCGTAACAGGTCGGCTGGCTGTCCCCGTAGTTCGACACCGAGCCGTTGAAGTCCGACACCGAGCCGGACAGGTTGGCACCCCAGTACAGGCAGAACTCCCCCACCTCGCACACCCCGTTGCGCGGCGTGGCGGCGCTGGCCGTACCCGCGACCGCCGCGACCATGACCGCGCTCCCACCGATGGCGAGCGCAGCCTGAACAAAACGTTTCCCGATAGCACGCATGAACAACTCTCCCCAGAATGGCGATGACATCGCCTAACGTCCTTGGGCCCCTATCACAGTCGTCACCTGCTGGCGTACCACCGGACAGTCCCCCAAGTTATTTCCTGACGCACTGGTCGTCGTTCGGGGTTCCACATCCGTTACGGTCGGCGACGAAGTGATCACAGGTACACGCCGGTGTCCGATCACATGCGGGCGTCTGTTTCCCGGCGCCGGTTCAGTTCCCGCAGGAACCGGTTCCCGTATCCCCGGCGAAGCTCGCGTCCTGGACACCGTGCCGGGCCAGCTCGACGCGCCGCCCTTGCCCCTCATCGAAGAACCACCGGGACGTGATCATGGACAGCGGACCGGTCGACCGCGGGTGCGCCTGCTTGAAATCCGCCGCGTCGAGCAGGCGGAACGCGAAGTTCACCGCCCGGGCGGTGAAGCCGTGCTCGTCGTAGTGGAGCACGCCGACGTGCAGGAAGAGCCCCAACCGGATGCACTCGTTCTTCGCCGCCCGGCGTTGTACTCGCGGAGTGCGGCGAGAAGCCGGCCGGGGCAATAGACAGTCGGTGATCACCTCGGGGGATCCAGACGCCGGGGAGCGGCTCGGCGGCGTGCGTTGGAGTCGGACAACCCCCGAGTCATCGGTGCCTGTGATCGTTGAGGTGAGGGAAGCCGAAATGCGTTCCGCCCAGTAGCTCATCGCGCTGATCGTCAACGGGTTGGCGGGACGCAACGGCGTAGGTCGCGAGGTGGTTGTCGGCGTCCTGGCGCCAGGTGTTGGGGTGTTCGCCGCGGCGGCATTCTCCGGGTGACGCACCGAGCAGGCGGTCGACGCGGCTGCGGAAGCCGTGAGGTGTGTCAAGGATCTTGGACAGGTTCTCGGTGTTGGTCAGGCAGCGGCTGTTGCGGTCTGGTGGTCTATGAGGGCTGGGTGCGGTAGCCGAGGCTGCCGTGGAGTCTTCGCCGGTTGTTGAACACCTCGATGTAGTCGGCGACGGCGAGGCGGGCGTGTGCCCGGGTGGCGAAGGTTTCGCGGTGGTACATCTCGTTCTTCAGGGCGGCGAAGAACGATTCGGCGACGGCGTTGTCCCAGCAGACTCCGGTCCGGCCGACGCTCGTCTGGATCCGGTTGTCCTTGCAGTACAAGGAAAAATTGGTTGAGGTGTATTGGGCGGATTCAACTGGTCGTCGCAACACTCCTGATCGAGAGGTGGAGCGATGGCTGGGCCGAAGCAGAAACAGGTTCGGGCGTACCGCGGGCAGATACCGTCGCCGGGGCGCCCGACGGTCGCCTGGCGCGAGGATCGCG
>DASYKY010000052.1:0-29940 GCA_035995025.1 Actinophytocola sp. | reverse complement strand
TCTCCATGCGGGTGACGAGCCCGGGGTCCTCGCCGTAGCTCTCGTACGTGCGGCCCCACCGCTCGTCACGGGTGACGCACACGCACGCCGCGAAGACCCACTGCGGCCCGGTCGCCCGGGTCTCGATCGCGGTGATGTGCTCCTGCTCGCGTACCAGCTCCGGGTCGCGGGCGGCGCCCATCCCGATGTTGTGCGGGAAGATCGTGGCGCCGACCAGGTTGTTGTCGCCGTGCACCGAGTCGATCCCGTACAGCAGGGGGATCTTCAACCGCGTGGCGAGCGCGTGCGACTGGTACCCGTCGACCATGTCCGCCCAGCCCGCGGGCGTGTTGTCTGCCGGGACCGAGCCGCCGCCGGAGAGCACCGAGCCGAGCGCCAGCGTGGTGATCTGGCTCTGGTCGGCGTCGATGGCGCCCCGCTCGGCCTGCGTCATCTGGCCGACCTTCTCCTCGAGCGTCATGCGGCCCAGCAGGTCGGACACCCGCTGGGCGACGGGTAACCGCGCATCGAGGTACGCGGCAGTCGCCCGGGGCGCGGCCCCGGCCACGGGCCCCGCGGTGACCACGACCGTCGCGGCGCACAGCACGACGCCCGCAAGACGTAGGGATCTCATGCGTTCCTCCCTCGGAAGTTTCAGGAACGTGCCCCGGCTTACCCGAATGGCAAGATCGATAACGCCGCCGAACGGGTTGGTTCGACCATTGTGGCCAGGAGGTGAGCTCGAAGGCCAGGACCGCCGGGGCATGACCGGCATGCAGCCGCCTCAGCTCAGGCGCAGGCGGTGCGCAGTGCGTCGACGTGCGCGGCGTTGCGTTTCGCCCACGCCGTGACGACCGAGAGGTCGTCGAAACGTTCCTTCTGTACCTCGACATAGGAGTCGGCCATCGTCAGCAGCGTGGACTTCACGTCCTGGTCGGCCACATCGTCCGCCAGCTCGCGCAGGCGCTGTTCCTTGTCCTCGGCGCGCTGGGCCAGCCGCTCCGGGTCCACCAGCGGGTTCAGGTCCGCGAGCCCCAGCGCCTCCGCGCACACCTGCGCCCGGTCCGTGGCGCTGCTCGCCTCGTCGACGGCCGAGCCGACCTCGTCGCAGCCGGCCAGCGTCGGCAGCAGTGCCAGCAGCAGGGCGAACAGGATGACCGTTTTGCGTACCCCCATGCGTCCACGGTACCGGGATACTCGGCGGGTGCGACTCGACGGCGTGACCGCCCAGGGACTCGAGCCGGTGCGCGACGCGTTCGCCGGTGTGCTGGCCGCGCAGACCGGAACCGGCGCCGCGGTGGCGATCTGGCGCGACGGCGAGCTCGTCGTCGACCTGTGGGGCGGCACCGCGGACACGGCCGGGCGCCCGTGGCGGCGGGACAGCATCGCGCAGCCGTACTCGGTCGGCAAGCCGTTCGCCGCGCTGCCCGCGTTGCTGCTCGTCGACCGGGGGCTGCTGGACCTCGACGCGCCCGCCCGGCGGTACTGGCCGCAGCTGCGCGCCGGAGCGACCGTCCGCGAGCTGCTGTCCCACCAGGCGGGCGTGGTCGCGCTGGACGAGAAGGCCGACACGGCGGCGTTCTACGACTGGGACCGGATGTGCGCGCTGCTCGCCGCGCAGGAGCCGGCCTGGCCGCCGGGGACCGCCCACGGCGAGTCGGCCTTGTTCTACGGGCACCTCGTCGGGGAGCTGGTGCGGCGGGTGGACGGCCGCACTCCCGGGCGGTTCCTGCGCGAGGAGGTGTGCGGCCCGCTCGGGCTGGACTTCGCGTTCGGGCTCACCCCGGCGGAGCGGGCGCGGGCGGTGGAGCTGACCGGGCTGACCGGCGAGTTCCGCCGCGGCATGCTGGCCGGCCGCCCGCCGCTGTACGCACGGGCGATCGCCAACCCGCCGGGCGCGCAGGACCCCGCGGTGGTGAACGGCGCAGCCTGGCGCGCGGCGGAGGTCCCGGCGGTCAACGGCCACGGCACGGCGCGCGCGATGGCCGGGCTGTACGCGGCCCTGCTGTCCGGCACGCTGCTCTCCCCGGGCCTGCTCGCCGACGCGACCACCGCCCAGTCCCGCGGCACGGACCGGGTGTTCGGCCACGAGAACGCGTGGGGTCTGGGCTTCGCGATCGACGGCGACGGCTACGGCATGGGCGGGCTCGGCGGCAGCTACGCCGGTGCCATCGACGGCTATGCGATCGGCTTCGTCACCGGCACCATGGGCGGCCACGACCGGGTGGACCGCGTGGAGAACGCCTTCCGTGCCTGCGTCGGCCTTCCGCCGCTCCCGGACTGACCGACCTTCGCAGGGCGCCAGGTCGCCGTACGTGATCGCAGCCGATCGGCCGCTGAACGGCATCCCTTGGGATCAATCGGTCGTGAAAGATTGACACGAGGCAAACCAATCAGCTGTGATTTTTTCGGACCCTGCCCACCCTGCAGCAGGGCCGCCGATCTAGGGGGTCACGTGTACCCACCTGTCCTGAGGAATGCCAGCAAGTACGCGGCCGCGCTGGCGGTCACCGCGCTGGCCGTCGCCGTCGGAGTCGCCGTCGTGCCGAGCCAGGCGGCCGAGCCCGGGGCGCAGGCCGCGCCGAAGGCCCCGCCCGCCGACAGCATCGCCGCCGTGACCGACCGGGTCGCGCACGCGATCGCCGCCGACGCGGGTGGCGCGAAGCTGCTCGCCGGCGCGGCCGCCAAGCCGGTCGGCCTCGCGGCCGCGCACGGCAGCGCCGCGCTCGACGCGACCGTGCGCACCGCCGACAGCGACGTGCTGGCCGCCAAGGGCCTGCCCGCGAAGACGGCACCGCTGCTGCAGGTCCGCCTCGCGGACCCGAGCATGCTGGCGGCGCTGCGCCGCGGCGCGGCCCCGCTGGTCGCCTCCGCGCCGTCCGACGACGAGCACGCGGACGTGACGGCCTACGCCCGCGGCGGCAAGAAGGTCATGCTCGACTCCGGCAGGCTGCCGAGCCGGCCGGTGTTCGTCGTCGAGGTCGACACCGCGAAGGCGCTGCCGACCGGCATGACGGTGATGCGTGCCGAGCTGGACAAGCGCGGCATCAAGAGCCCGGAGTCGCAGCCGCACGCCATGGACGGCGGCTACTGGGCGACCCAGGTCCAGTCGGTGCGCCTGAACGACGACAAGGAGCCGTGGGTCAAGGGCGACGCGGAGATCTTCGGCATCGCCGGCGGGTTCGGCATGGACGGCAAGGCCGCCGTGGCCACGGAGACCATGCCCTACCTCGACAACGACGGCTCGACCTACTACCCGGGCCAGCTGATCGTCCACTTCAACGGCTACAAGTACAACCTGGCCGACTTCGTGATGATGGAGGACGACGGCGACACGAACTACCAGCAGCTGGCCATCGCGATCGCCGACGCGCTGCTGACCATTGTGGACGGTGGGGCGTACATCCCGCTGGTGAACGCGATCCTCAACGCCATCCCGGCCGCCTGGTGGACCGACGACCCGGACTACGTGGACTCCTGGTACACGCTGTCCACGACCACGAGCGGCACGATCAACGGCGCGGCCGGCAACGGCTCGATGACCGTGGCGCCGTACTGGGTGGCGCCGATCTAGCGGGCGTGCGCCAGCTGCGTGAGCAGCTCGGCGTTGGTGCTCGTCTTGCGGAGGCTGTCGAGGAGCAGGTCGACCGCGTGGTCGTCGCGGGCGTCCAGGGCGCGGCGCAGCGCGTGGGTCGCGGCCAGCTCGCCGGCGGAGAGCAGTAGCTCCTCCTTGCGCGTGCCGGACCGGCGGACGTCGACGGCGGGGAACACCCGCCGGTCGGCGGTCCGCCGGTCCAGCCGCAGCTCGGCGTTGCTCGTGCCCTTGTACTCCTCGAAGATCAGCGAGTCGCCCACCGAGCCGGTCTCCACGAGCGCGGTGGCGATGATGGTGAGCGAACCGCCGTCCTCGATGTTGCGGGCGGCGCCGAGGAAGCGCTTGGGCGGGGTGAGCGCCGACGCGTCCACGCCGCCGGACAGGACGCGGCCCGACGCGGGCGCGGCCAGGTTGTAGGCGCGGCCGAGGCGGGTCAGCGAGTCGAGCAGGATCACCACGTCGCGGCCCATCTCGACGAGCCGCTTGGCGCATTCGACGGCCAGCTCGGCGAGCGCGGTGTGCTCGCGCGGCGGCCGGTCGAACGTCGCCGCGATCACCTCGGCGGGCACCGCGCGGGAAAGGTCGGTGACCTCCTCGGGCCGCTCGCCGACGAGGACGAACATCAGGTGGCATTCCGGGTGGTTCTTGCCGATCGCGTGCGCGATCGACGCCAGCACGGTCGTCTTGCCTGCCTTGGGCGGCGCGACGACCAGCGCGCGCTGGCCCTTGCCGATGGGCATGACCACGTCGATCGTGCGGCCGGTGAGGGCGTGCGGCTCGGTCTCGAGCCGCAGTCTTTCGTTGGGATACAAGGGAACCAGGTCCGCGAACTTCGGCCGGCCGGCCGAGTGCCGCGGGTGGCGGCCGTTGACGGTGCCGACCCCGGTGAGCTTGTCGCCGCGGGCCGTGCCGGTGACGGTGTCGCCGCGGCGCAGGCCGTGCTCGCGCACCAGGTTCTGCGTGACGCGCACGTCGCCGGGACCGGGCAGGTAGCCGTCGGCCCGCACGAACGCGCGGTCGCCGACGATGTCGAGGATCCCCGTGACCTGACTGTCCTCTTGGGAATTTCGGGCAGGGGGTACTACGGAAGTGTTGTCGTGCATAAGTTTTCTTTCTGAGAGAAGGGTCCGCGTGCGCCGTCAGAACGGGCTCTGCGGGAAGAATTCTTGTGGGAGAAAGATCTACGACCACAAGGTAGACAATGTAAGACTACCTGACGCTCGGGCAAGAGCGCAACGACGACCCGCTCACAGTACCTATGGTCGCTTCGCTTCTGCGCTACTCGCCGTCTTCCTTCCTCCGTGCTCGGCGCTGGCGCGCCTGCGCGCGAGCGTCAGTCCAGACGGCGAACGCTCCGTCACTCCCGCTCACAGTGCCGCCCAGACCACCTTGCCTCCGGCCGTGGTGGCCGTGCTGCCCCAGGTGCGGCACAGCCGGTCGACGGTCGTGAGGCCGTGCACGCGGCCGGTGTCGAGCAGCCGCGGGTGGCCCGGATCGCCGTCGTAGAAGGCGACGGTCAGCAGGTCCGCACGCAGCTCCAGGCGCAGCCCCGGCGCGCCGGTGGTGTGCCGGACGGCGTTCTCGACCAGCTCGTTGACGACCAGGATCGCGTCGGTGGCCCGGTCGCCCGTGACGTGCCAGCGATGGCAGTGCGCGCGGACGAACGCGCGGGCCGGCCGCGGCGCGTCCGGGCCCGCGGGCAGCACGAGCCGGGCCAGCTCGCGGTGCGGCGGTGCGGCGATGGCGGCCACCGCGGCGTCGAGTCCGGTGTGGACCGGCAGGTAGCGCGCCATGTGGTAGCGGGCCAGCTCCCGGCGGATCTCCGCACCGGTGGCGATGAGCAGCAGCGGCAGCCCCGGCCAGGTGGCGAGCTCCGTGCGGACCGCGGGGAACAGCGCGAGCGCCACCGGGCTCGACGGCCGCAGCTCGTCGACGTCCACGACCACCGCGCGCGGCTCCTCGGCCGCGACCTTGGCCAGCGTGGTGCGCAGCCTGCGGTAGCTGCGGGCGTCCAGCAGGCCTTGTGGCACCACCACGACGGCGCCGTGGTGGTGCCACCAGTACACGCTGAACGCGTCGTGCAAAGCGCCCCCGGCCGTGGGACACCGGCCTGGTGTCCCGTGTGGACCTACGCGGGTCCGGCGCCGAGCGAGGTGGCCGCGGCCACCACGTCGACCAGGCCCGTGCCCTTGTCGAAGCTCGACGTGTACGGCCCGACCGCGTGGTAGGCGGCGCCCGCGTGGAACTTGTACGCGGTGGACTTCAGCGCGTTCTCGATCTGCGCCGGGGTCGCCGACGGCTTCGCCTGGAACAGCTGGGCGACGATGCCGGTGATCTGCGGTGCGGCCATCGAGGTCCCGCTGATCACGTTGTACGTACCGAGGTCCAGCACGCCCGGGCCGTTCAGCGGCTGCAGGCCGGTGGAGCAGATCGGCAGGTAGAGCCGGCACGCGGAGGCGATGTTCTCGCCCGGCGCGGAGATGTCCGGCCACGTGCCCGAGGCGCTCGCCGCGCCGCGCGAGGAGAACTCGGACACCGTGCCGTCGCGGGTGCCGGTGCCCTGGTCGTTGGCGGAGGCCACCGACAGGATGCCCGGCGTCGGGTCCATGCCCGGCGGGTTGGACAGGCTCGCGGAGCCGTCGCCGCCGTCGTTGCCGTTGGCCCACACGGTGACCACGCCCTCGGCGGCCAGCTGGCGCTGCAGCTGGACGGTGGCCGAGCTCGCGTCGAACGCGCCGCCGCCGGTCGGGCCGTAGGAGTTGTTGATGACCTTGATCGGCGGGCAGGTGCTCGCCGGCACGTCCGCGCCGCACGGGTGCGCGTGGTTCTCCAGCACCCAGTTGAGCGCCGAGTCCGCGCCGATGATCAGCAGCGCGGCGCCGACGGACAGCGACACGATCTTCGCGCCGGGCGCGGAGCCGCCGACCTTGGTGCCGTCCGCGAGCGTGTAGTTGTTGCCGGCCGCGATGCCGTTGACGTGCGTGCCGTGCCCGCCGACCGCGAGCAGGTCGGTGTCCACAAAGGTCGGCACGTCGAGCAGGCAGCTGGTGGTCGGGTCGTCCTCGGTGAGGCAGACACCCTTGAGGCTGCGCACGACGCGGGTCTTGCCGTCGGCGCCCCTGAATGCGGGGTGCGTGGGGTCGACGCCGCTGTCGATCACCGCGACGGACACCCCGGTGCCGTCGAGCTTCTTGCCGTTGGCGCCGACGAGCGTCTGCTGCGCGGCGAAGCTGCGGGTGGCGGTGGTGCCGGAGCTGGCGAAGAGCCGGACGGGGTCGTTGTTCTCGACGTAGGTGACGCCCGGCAGGGCCCGCGCGGCACGCACCTGCCCGGCCGTTCCGGTGGCGGCGACGGTGTTGATGCGCCGGAACGTGGTCAGCTTGGTGAGCCCGGCCTGCCGGACCGCGGCGTCCGCGGCGGCGAGGTCGCGGCCGTGCACGAGCACCGCCATGGGGAGCGCGTCGGCGGCGTTGCCGAGCACGCGGGAGAGCGAGGCGGACAGCGGCGCGAGCGGCTGCGCGGGCGCCGAGGCCGCCGCCGGCACCCAGACCCCCATGGGAAGCAGCCCGATCGCGGCAGCGACCGCGACTCGGCGCAAGGACAACCGGCGAGCCGAACGAGGAAACATGAACCCTCCAACCAGCAGGGATGGTTGCCCCACTAACGAGTGACACCTGGGCTAGGTGACGAGTCGTGTTGGAGGGTGATCACGGCTGGTCAGCGGTCGTTCGCGGCCTCGACAGCGGGTGGTGCGGCGGGGTGGCCGGCCGTGGTCGGCGCCGGGGTGGGGGAGGTGGCCTCGTGGCTCTGGCCGCCGATCAGGATGCCGACGACGACGGCCGCCAGCGCGACCCAGAGCGCCAGGCGGACCAGCGCGGCTCCGGAGATGTTGACTTCCATCGGTTTCCTCTCGGCTCGAACGTGCGGACATGTTCTGTCGCGTACGAGGGTCCGCCTCGGGCATTAGAGGAACGACGAGTCTTCGGTGGGTCACCAGTCCCAGCGGGCGCCGTAGGCCATGCCGGGGCTCAGGTCCCGGAAGGTCACCCGGATCTCGCCCGCCTCGTCGACCGGCAGGGCGTCCCGGGGCGGCACCGCGTCGTTGACGTCGCGCTGGAAGGCGTTGCGCAGCAGCCACACCCGCGACGGCACCCGCTCGCGGTCGAAGCGGACGCGGAGGTCCAGCAGCGCGCACGGGTGCTTCAGCACGCACGCGAAGTACGGCCGCATCGGCGCGCTCGCCGGCAGCCGGACGTGCATCGCGAAGTCGTGGGTCTCGCCCCGGGCCAAGGGGTGGGGGAGGGCCAGCGAGAACGCGAACCGGTCGCTCGACTCCATGCCCCGCGCCACGAGAGTGCCGCCGTGGAAGAGATCCACGCCCAGCGCGCGCGGGTCCGGGGCCGGACCGACCGGGCCGGGCGTCGACACCGTCATGGCCAGGTCCAGCTCGGTGAGGTCGTCGCGGTCGGCCACGATCGTGCGGTACTGGAGCACCTCCGGGCGCTCGCGGTCGAGCGCGAGCCCCACCCGCAGCTCGGCCGTGTGCCACTCGGCCGACGCCGCCGGAAGCGGGCCGGGTGCGGTCGCCGCGGCCAGCTGGGCGATGTGCTGAATGCCGTCGTCGATGCGGCGGCGGGCGGTGCGCGGGTCGCGGTTGAGCTTCGCGGCCGCCAGGCTGACCCGGTCCTGGTACAGCGGAAGGCGGGCATCCGGCGCGATGGCGAACGCGGCCATGACCGCGTCCCGGAGATCCGCCGGCAGGTTCCTGGCGAGATTCTCCAGCCGTTCGCCGACTTTCTGCCGGATCTCCGCCGGACCGTCCTCATCGGTCACCGCACAGACCGTGCGCAACGTGTCGCCGACCCGGTCACCGATCTGGCTGACGAACAGACCACGTCCTTTCCGCAGCGTCTTGAGCTCGCCGATCAGGTCCGGCAGTGCCAGCGTCATCGGGTGTCCTCCACGTCCGCCATCCGCCAATTCAGTCGTCCCGGCAAGCCCCGGCGTTGCCGGCCGCCGGAAATCAGTGAATCTCCACGTGATCACCTCGTGTTCGGTAGTCCCCCGGCTGATACATCGCGCGGAGAGAGTTTCACCGCGACCGATGGACAAAATCTGGACCGAACAGGTATCAGGAGGTAACGGACGGCTCCAGCGCGCGCCGGGCACGCAGCTCCCCGACGACCGTCGCGTCCCGCAGGACCCGCTGCTCGTCGGCGTGCTCCCAGTGGTGCCGGGCGTCCGCGGGCCTGCCCGTGGCGGCCGCCACGTTGCCCAGCCCGGTCTCGGCGCGCGCGGCCTCGTACGCGCTGCCGCACCCTTCACCACATTCCAGCGCGGTGCGGTAGGAATTCTCCGCTGCCGCCTGCCGGCCGGCGTTGAAGTGCGCCCACCCGAGGCAGTTGTGGTTCATCGCGATATCCAGGTCGAGGCCGAGCGACTCGAACAGCGACATCGCCTCCGTCGCGTGCGCCACGGCATTGTCGTGGCGGCCGAGCGCGGTTTCCACCAACGCCATCCCGCGCAGGGTTATTCCCACATTCCGGTCCGTGCCCGAGTGCGCGTAGAAATCCAGTGCCTTCCGGAGATTTCGTAGTGCCTGCGAATGATTACCACGGTAATGGTCCGCCCACGCGTAGTTCGCGAGAGTCGTGCTGACGCCGTGTTCGTCGTCCAGCTCGCGAAACGATGCGAGCGCCCGGTCGTAGTGGTCCGCCGCCTGGTCGAGATCACCCCGGTCGATCAGCGCCACGCCGAGGCTGTTCAGCGCGGTCGCGCGCGCCCAGGTGTCCGCCGCGGACTCCGCGGCCGCCAGCGCGACCCGCTGGCTCGCGATCCACGGGTCCCACAGCTTCGCCAGGAAGAAGAAGTCGCGCAGCGAGAACGCGAGCCGCCAGCAGTACGTGTGGTGGCCTGCCCGTTGCGCCAGCTCGCACAGCGCGGTGAGGTTCGGCCATTCCACCCGGAACCACTCCACCGCGGCGTCGTGGTCGGCGAACGACCGGACCGGCGCGGGCGGCCGGGCGAACGGGACGTCGCGCCGGTACCGGTTCGGTGCGAGCAGCCGGTCCGCGGCCTCCGTCGCGTGCAGCTCGGTCTCGAGCAGCGCGGCGACGGCGTCCGCCCGGCGCGCGTCGGGCAGCTCCGCCGCGGCCTGTGCGACGGCGAAGCTGCGCACCAGGTCGTGGAAGCGGTAGCGGCCGGACGGGTCCTGGACGACGAGGTGCCCGTCGCGCAACAGGTCGAGGACGCGTTCGGTGTCGGGCACGGGCGTCCCGGCCAGCGCGGCGGCCGCGGTCACGTCCAGGTCGGCGCCGGGGTGCAGCGCGAGCAGGGCGAAGAGCGCGCGCTGGTCGCCCGGCACGGCGTCCAGCGACAGCCGGAAGACCGCGCTGACGTCGCGTTCCCCGTCGGCCAGCTCGCGCATCGCGTGGTCGGCGAGCCGCCGGTCGAGGTCGGCGGGGCGCCACGACGGGCTCGCCAGCAGGCGGGCGGCCGCGACGCGGACCGCGAGCGGCAGGTGGCCGCAGCGGACCGCGATGCTGCGCAGGACCGGTTCGTCCGCCTCGCCCGCCCGGTCGCCGAGCAGCGACCGGAGCAGCCCGACCGTGTCGCGCGCGGGGAGCACGTCGATCGACACCTGGTGCGCGTCGTCCAGTGCGGACAGCCGGTTGCGGCTGGTGACCAGTACCCGGCAGCGCGGCTCGCCGGGCAGCAGCGGTGCGACCTGGCGGGCGCTCTGCGCGTTGTCGAGCACGATCAGCACGCCGCGGCCGCGCAGCCGGTCGCGGAACAGCGCGGCGCGGTCGTCGACGTCGGCGGGGACGGCGTCGCCCGGGACGCCGAGCAGGCGCAGGAACCGGTCGAGCGCCGCGGCGGCGTCCACCGGCGCCGTCCCGGGCGTGTGGCCGCGCAGGTCCATGAACAGGCAGCCGTCGGGGAACCGGGGTTCGAGCCGGCGCGCGCAGCGCACCGCGAGCGCGGTCTTGCCGACCCCGGCCATCCCGCTGACCACGCAGACCGCCGGGCTGCCCGGCCGGTCGTCGCGCAGCGCGGCGAGGACCTCGGTGGTCTCGGCCGCCCGGCCGGTGAAGTGCGACGTCATCGGGGGCAGCGCGAACGGCAGCGCCGCGTCGGCGGGGCGGCGCGACCGGCGCCGCGCCCCGGCCCCCGCGACCAGGGCGACCAGTGTCCCGTCGGTGCCGAGCTGCTGGTCGCACAGGGCGGCGACCGCCGCGTTCGGCGGCACCACGTCGTTCTCGATCTTGCTCAGGTAGCCCTTGGAGTAGTGGATCCGTTCCGCGAGCGTCGCCAGCGAGACACCCGCCTGCCTGCGCAGCCGCCGCAGCTCGGCGCCGAACGTCGCGCTCTCGGTCACGGTCGTTCCCTTCCGTGTCAACAGGATCAGGCCGGTGATCAGCAGGACGAGGCAGGGCACGTTGGCGAGCCGGACGGTCCGCATGCTCAGCGCCCGCCGCGGGCGGCGGCCTCGACGGCGGGGTGGTCGGCGGCAGGCCGCACGACCGTGGTGGGTGCCGGGCCGGGCGACGTGCTCGTGTCGGCCGTCGCCCGGGCGCCGATCAGGAAGCCGGCGACGACCCCGATCGCCGCGAGCCAGAGGACCAGCCGGACCAGTGTGGACACGGGAATCAAGACGCTCATCGGTTCTCCTCCGGCTCGACGTGTGTGCGGAAATGTTCTGCCGCATACGATGTTTCGCCCCGGACCGGGGAGGGACAACGAGTTTCCTGTTGCCCGAACAGGGTGGCAACGGCCTACTGGCGGCTGCGCATCCGCCGCATGCGCACCGCGAGCAGCACGACGAACACCGCCGCCATGGCCGCGAGCACCGCCACGGCCAGCAGCCAGTGCCCCGTGTCGTGTGTCCACAGTAGATCGATCGGTAGCCCGCTGCCCGGCCGGTTCAGGCCGACCGTGGCCGCACCCGCGGAGTAGCCCCACCGGGCGGGCGCGAGCCACGAGAGCTGCTCGAGCACCACCCTGCTGCTGACCGGGATCATGCCGCCGCACAGCACGAGCTGGGCCATCACGGTCACCACGAGCACCGGCATCGCCTGCTCGGTGGACCGCACGAGCGCCGAGCCGAGCAGCCCGAGCAGGCACGCCGCCGCGGCCGTCACCCACACCGCGACGACCAGCTCGAGGGTGGCGCCGGGCAGCGTCGTGCTCGTGGCAGGCGGGGGCTTCACCGCCACCAGCACGGCGACGAGGAGCACCGCCTGGACGGCGCACACCGCACCGAACACGACCGCTTTCCCCGCGGCGTAGGAGAACGGCAGCACCCCGGCGGCGCGCTCCCGGAGCACGATGTCGCGCTCGCCGACGACCTCGCGGGCGCCGGCCGCGCCGCCCATGAACGCCGCCCCGACGAACACGAGGACGAGGATCTGGCTCGCCTCCACGGACTCGGCGACCGCGGCGTTGCGCAGCCCCGCGTCGCCGGGCACGGCGAGCGCGAGCACCCCGAGCAGGACCGGCAGCGCGGCGAGGAACAGCGCGTACCCGCGGTCGGCCAGGACCAGCCGGGCGTGCCGCCGGACGAGCACGCGAACCTGCCGGGCGACCGTGGCCCGCACCTCCGCCGGCTCCTCCTGCCGCCGGACCGGGCGCCGGCGGGTTTGCTGGGCGGGCGCGTCGCCGCGGGCCGGGGGCGGCTCGGCCGAGACCATCGTGAAAACGTCCGCCCAGTCGCTCGTGCCGAACCGCTCGGTCAGCCGCGACGGCGGCCCGCTGTAGACCGGGATCCCGCCGGGTGCCAGCACGAGCACGGTGTCGCACTGGCCCAGCTCCGCCACGTTGTGGGTCACCACGACCACGGCCCGGCCCGCGTCGGCGATCCCGCGCAGCGTGGTCATGAGCTTCCGGTCCAGCGCCGGGTCCAGCCCGGACGTCGGCTCGTCGAGCAGCAGCAGCGACGGCGAGGTCAGCAGCTCCAGCGCGACCGACACCCGCTTGCGCTGCCCGCCGGACAGGCTGGCGATCCGGGTGCCGGCGTGCTCGGTCATGCTCAGCTCGGCCAGCGTCGCGTCGACGATCGCGCGCCGCTCGCCACGCCCCGTGTCGCCGGGCAGCCGGAGCATGGCGGAGTAGCTCAGCGCCTGCCGCGGCGTGAGCAGCCCGTGCACGAGATCGTCCTGCGGCACCAGGCCGATCCGGCTGCGCACCGCGTCGAACTCGTCGTGCACGTCGTGGCCGTCGTAGCGGACGCTGCCACTGCCGGGCCGCAGCGCGCCGGTGAGCACCTTGAGCAGCGTCGACTTCCCGGCACCGGACGGGCCGACGATCGCGACCAGCTCGCCGGGCCGCACCTGGAGGTCCACATCGGACAGCAGCGGCCGGCCGTCGGGCAGCGTGTAGCCGAGCTCGGTGGCCACGAGCGCGGCGTCCGAGCCACCGGCCGGCATCAGGCCGTCGGCCGTGACGAGCAGGTCCGTGCCGCCGAAGGTGAGCCGGTCGCCGTCGCGCACGACCACGGGGCCGCCGACCGTGCCGGAGTTGACGACGAGACCGTTGCGGCTGCCCAGGTCCGTCAGCCGCCAGCCGTCCGCGACCCGGTCCAGCCGCGCGTGCCGGCGCGACACCCGGACGTCGTTCAGCACGACGTCGTTGCCGCCCGCCCGCCCGATCGTGAGCACGCCGGGCGGGGAGGCCGGGCGGCGCGGCGGCGGGTCGAGCCACAGCTCCAGCGGCCGCCCGTCGGCGGCGTCCGCGAGCCGCAGCGTCACCCGGTCCAGGACCGGATGGCGGACCAGGCGCTTGCTGTCGACCCAGGTGCCGTGCGTGGTGGTGAGGTCCTCGACCACCCAGCCGTCCTGGTAGCCGATGCGCAGGTGCCGCCGGGACACGCGCGGGTCGTCGACGTGCACGTCGCAGTCGTCGTCCCGGCCGACCAGGACCGTCGACTGTGGACCGAACCGCCACGACCGGCGGCCGAGCCGCACGAGCAGCTCGGGCACGGTGTTCGCCACCGGACTAGTTGGTCGGGGTCATCGACGCGGTGGGCACCTCGCCGGGCAGACCGAACAGCGTCGGCTCGCCGAGCGCCACGTAGCCGCCTTCAGCACACGGGTCCGCTTGAGTCGTCCGCCACTGGATCTTGAGGCGGAGCACCCCACTCAGGTCCAACTTCACCGGCGTCGGCTTGCCGTACGCGATGGTCGACGAGAAGGCCTTCCGGCCATCGGTGAAGATCTCGAGCAGCGCGGTGGTCTCCGAGTTCGCCGCATTGTCCTCGATCGCGGTCGTCGCCGTCAGTGACCGGAACCCCTTGGCCACGTTGTACTCCGCCTCGCCGCCATCGCTGCAGCCGCCGACTTCCGCGGCGAGGCTGTGCAGGTACTGCTTGCCCGCGATCGAGACGGAGGTGTCCGAGCCGTTCCACTGGCCGTTCACCGTGGGGAACTCGTCGAGGTAGACCTGGACCGCCTCGCGGGCCACGGTCAGTGTCATCTTCCCGCTCAGCGGCTCGCCCGCCTTCGGCGACTGCTCGACGACCGTGTCGGGCTCGGCGCCCTGCTGGATCGAGTCGACGACTTCGACGTCCATTGTGGACGGAAGCTGGTCCTGCGCATCGGCAAGGTCCTTGCCGACCAGGTCCGGCGCCGTGGTCGGCTCCTCCTCGGTCGTGGTGGTGCCGGCCGCGGTGTCCTCGTCACCCGCGGGCGCCGGTTGCGCGCCGGGGGCGCGCGTCGCGTCCGGCGCGGCGGCGCCGGACTCGTCGGCGGGCCGCAGCGCCGCGTACGCGAACGTGCCGCCGAGCAGGACGGCCAGGACGAGCGTGGCCACCGCGATCGGCTTGCCGCGCTTCTTCTTCGCCACGGGTGGGCCTCCCATCGGCATCGCGACCATCGGCGCCGGGCCGACGCGGGGCATGGCCGCCTGGGTGGTGAACGCCTGCTGGCTCGGCGCGGCCGCGGGCGGTGCGGTCAGCCGCGGTGCCACCGGGAACTGGATCAGCTCGGGCGCCAGCGCGTCGAGCAGCGTGGCGACCTGCTGGGCCGACTGCGGGCGGGCCTTCGGGCTCTTGCGCAGCAGCCAGGAGATCAGGTCCCACAACGGATCCGGGACCCCGCCCGGGCGTCCCGGCTCCTGCTCGGCGTGCTGGCGGATGACGGCGAGCATCGACCCGCCGGCGAACGGCGTCACGCCGCAGCACAGCTCGTAGAGCACGATGCCGAGCGAGTACAGGTCGGCGGCGGGGGTGGCCTCCTCGCCCTCGGCCAGCTCCGGCGCCACGTACTGCGGCGTGCCGGCGAGCAGCGAGCTGCGGCCGATCTCGCTGTCGCGGGCGAGCCGGGAGATGCCGAAGTCGGTCAGCCGCGGCGTCGAGCCGTCCATGAGGATGTTCTCCGGCTTGACGTCCCGGTGCACGACACCGGCCGCGTGCACGGCGGCGAGCGCGGACGCGACGCTCGAGCCGATGCGGGCGACCTCCGCGGGCAGCAGCGTGCCGGACTCCGCCAGCCGCCTGCGCAGGTCCCCGCCGGACACGAGATCCATGACGATCGCGACGGTGTCACCCTCGACGACGAGGTCGTGCACGCCGACCAGGTTCGGGTGGCGCAGCCCGGTGAGAATCGACCGCTCCTTCAGGAAACGGGCGACGACGTCCGGGTTTCCGGTCAGGTCGCTACGAAGGATCTTGAAGGCGAACTGCTGCCCGTCGGGGTCCGAGCCGGCGAAGACCTGTCCCATCGCCCCGCTGCCCAACGGCTCCCCGAGCCGGTACCGACTTCCCAGAGCGCGCTCCATGTTCGGCTTCCTTTGCCTTTTGCGTCCAACCTGTCGCGAGGGATGTCAATCCGGCGGCGGCCGCTGTTACAGCGCGTTTTCAAGGGGACAGAAAGTGGACAATACCGGGGCATTTCTGTCCACATTCTGTCTTCTTTGCGTCCTATTCGAACAGCTTGCCGAGCCGCATCAACATGATCAGCATGGGGTAGGGCATCCGGAGGACCCACTGGGACATCGTGGCCTTGCCGGAGAGGTCCACATCGAACCCGAGGCTGCTCCGGAGTGACTGCGCGGCCTCGTCGAGGAGGGGGACGGCCTCGTCGCGGTTGTTGGTGAGCGCCAGCGCGATGCCGAGATCGAGGCGGCTTTCCACGGTTTCCGGGTGGTGTCTGCCGAGCAAGCTGGTCTGCTCGTCGAGATATCCGCGGATGATGTCGCGCTGCCGGTCGAACCGGTGCTGCTGGGCGTGCGCCATGCCCATCGCGTGGCGCACCCGGAAATACTCCTTGCCGCGGCCGAGATGGCGCACGACCTCCTCTTCGGTCTCGGCGAGTGCCACCAGCGCGTCGCGTCCCCTGCCGAGCGCGAGCAGCGCCCGGTCGGCACGCACCCGGGCGGCGAGCGCGACGTGGCTGTCCGGTCCCCACCGGTCCGCGTAGGTCGCGGCCAGCTCGCGCAGCGTGCGCTCGGAGCGTTCCCAGTTCTCCTTCGTGCCGTCCAGCTCGCGGAGGTCGAGGGTGATGAAGGCGTCCGCCCACACGCTCTCGGCCTCGAGCAGCTGGGCGTGGCCGGGCATCCCGCGCTCGCGGTAGTGGGTGATCACGCCCTCGGCGATCGGGCGGGCCTGCCGGGACTTCCCGGTCAGCTGCAGCAGCCGCGCGTACTCGGTCCGCGCGACCGGCAGCAGCTCCGCGCGTTCCGGCCCGGCCGGGGCCGCCTCCAGCTCGCGCACGAGCGGCTCGACGATCCCGAGCGCGACGCGAGGGTGACCGCGCAGCAGCGTCGCGGCGGCGACGGCCAGCCGCGCGCGGACGCGTTCGGCGCCGCTCGTCCAGGCGGGCGGCCCGGTTCCGGTGGCGGTCCAGAACGCGGTGTCCGCCTCGTCGAGGCGGCCGAGCTGGTCGAGCGCCTGAGCGAGCAGCAGCCGGGCTCGGTCGCGGTTGTCGTCGGTGACGACGACGAGGTCGAGCACCTCCCGCGCGTGCACCTCCGCCTCCTGCGGGCGGCCGCACGCGATGGCGAGCCGCGCCGCGATCAGCAGGTCCGGGACGCGCCGCTCGATCGTCAGGATCTCGCCGGCCTCGTGCGCGGCGGAGAGCGGGTCGCCCTGGCGCTCGTGGTGCTCGACGACCCGGTGCAGCAACCCGATGCGCAGCTCGGCGGGCAGCCCGGCGGTCCGGCCGAGCCACCGGGCGTGCTCGAACGGCAGGCGACCCGGCTCCTTCTCCAGCACGACAACGGCCGCGCGTGCCGCGAACGCACCCAGGTCGCCGCCCGCCCGCACGGTCTCGCTGACCAGCGCGTGCACCTCCCACTCGTCGCCGGCGAGCCGCAGCAGGCCGCCGCGCACCAGCTCCTCGACGGCGGCGTCGAGGTCCTCGCCGAGCACGTCGGTGGCCACCGTGGGGGAGAAGGGCGCGGGCCCGAGGACGGCGGCCACGCGCAGCACGTCGCGGGCGCGGCGGCTCAGCGTGGCCAGCTCCCGGCCGACCGCCTCGGTCACGTCCGTCGCCGCCTCGCCGAGGTGCCGCTCGAACCCGGCCTCGGTCAGCGGGCCGGGCTGGTAGCGCACGGCACTGGCGACCAGGCGCAGGACGAACGGGTGCCCGCCGCAGCGTTCGGTGAACCGCCGGATCGTCTCCTTCTCCTCGCGCGACAGCGGGGCGCCGAGCACGTGGCCGAACAGCGCCACGGCTTCGTCCGCGCCGAGGCCGGAGACGTCGACCTGCCGCGCGTCCCAGTCCGGTGCGGCGGCCCGGCTGGTCACGATCGTCCGCACGTTCCGCGCCGGGATCAGCAGCCCGTTCAGCTGCTCGCGGGTCAGGCCGGGCGGGACGTCGTCGACGATCCACAGCACCGGGTGCTCCGCCTCGCGCAGCTTGTTCGCGACCATGCGGCGGAGCCGGGCGGGCCCGACGCCCTCGACCGGCAGGCCCAGCTCCGCCGCCACGGCGTGCAGCTCGTCGGCGAACCGGCCGGGGACCGACGCCGGGTCGCCGCCGAACGGGCCGGTCCAGAACACCCCCCCGGGGTAGGCGTCGCGGTACAGGTAGGCGTACCGCGCGACGAGGCTGGACTTGCCGGCCCCGGTCAGGCCGCTGACCAGCACCGCGGGTTCGGGCGCCGGCTCGTGCACGCCAGGCAGGTCCATGCCGTGCACGGCGCTGTGGATCTCCCACAGCTGCCGGTACCGGCCGACGAACCGCTCCGGCCGCAGCACCTCGGCCGGCAGCCGGGCGCGGTCGACCACGTGCGGTGGCGCGCCCAGCGGACCCCGCACCGCCGCCACCCGCTCGGCGACCCGCACGACCAGCCGCGCAACGTCGGGTTCGGTGTCCGCCAGCGCGTACCTCGCGTCGGCCAGCTCGACCGGCATCAGGTGGTCGTCGCCGCCCGCCGGGTTGACGACGAGCACCCGCCGCCGCGGGTCACCCTCCCGCTGCGCGGCCACGAACGCCGCGGTCAGCTCCCACTGGCAGGCGTAGCGGCCCGGGAACTCGCGGGTGTAGTAGGCGAGCAGCACCTTCGACGAGGCGAGCGCTCGCACCAGGCCCGCGGTGATCCCGTCGAACTCGTCGATGCGCTCGTCGCGGAACACCCGCAGCCCGCGCTTCTCCAGCGCGTCCGCGATCAGCGTCGTCCGATCCCAGGCGCCGGGGCTGGACCTGGTGAAGCTCAGGAAGACGTCGTACTCGAGCTCGTCGCCGGACAGTTCCTCCACGGCGCGTATATCGAGGCCGGTGCGGGCCGCGATACCCGCGGGACCGCCGTGGCCGGTCTTTGTCCAGTAATTGGCCCGCGGTACTGCCCGGCGTTCTGCCCGGCTGATCGGGCGGCGTTGGCCGGCTGGTGCGTTTGCCGCACGGGATGACCGCTGGTCGTCGGGCCCGGTGCGCGGGCGCTGCGCCGTGATCGGTGGCCACACACTGGGCGCATCAGTTGGCTTGCGGTTGGGGGCAGGCGATGACGGCACTCGACGGACGGGCCGTGGTGGTCACCGGCGCCGGGCGGGGCCTCGGGAGAGCGTTCGCGGTGCACGTCGCGCGGGTCGGTGGGGCCGTGGTGGCCAACGACATCGACACGGACCTCGCCGACGAGACCGCCGAGCTGATCCGGGACGGCGGCGGGGCGGCGGTCGGCAGCGCGCACGACGTGGCGGACCTCGAGGCGGCGCAGGCGATCGTGGACCTGTGCCTCGCCGAGTACGGCCGCCTCGACGGGCTGGTGAACAACGCCGGGCTGAACTACGAGGCGCTGCCGCCCGACGAGGACCCGCACCGGGTGCGCGAGCTGATCGAGGTCAACGTGCTGGGCGTCATCTACACCGGCCTCGCCGCGGTGCGGGCCATGGCCGGGCGCGGCGGGTCCATCGTGAACATCTCCTCCGGCGCCTCGCTCGGCCAGCGCACCCTCGGCACGTACGCGGCGAGCAAGGGCGCGGTCGCGTCGCTGACCTACTCGTGGGCGCTCGACCTCGAGGCCGCCGGGATCCGGGTCAACGCCGTGTGCCCGGTGGCGCAGACCCGCATGGTGCACGCCTCCGAGCGCGCGCGGCGCAACTGCCCGCCGGACAGCACGCCGGACAAGATCGCGCCGCTGGTCGTGTTCCTGCTCGGTGACCGGGCCGCGGGCGTCACCGGGCAGATGATCCGCTGCAACGGGCCGCAGCTGCACATCGTCGGCCAGCCGTACCTCAAGACGCCCATCCTGGAGCGGGACAGCTGGGACGCCGCGAGCGTGGAGCGCGCGTTCGCCGAGGTGTTCGGAGCCCACCTCGAGCCGTACGGCCTGGAGAAGCGCCTGCCGCCGACGCTGCGGCGGTGGCTGGCCGAACCGGAATGGGGAATGATCTCGTAAATGGACCAACCCGAAGCCGAGCGCTGGTTCGCCGCGTACCTCGCGGACTTCGTCAAGCTGGGCCGCGGCGACATCACCGACCCGCGGCGGATCCTCGACCACTACGGCGTCCCGATGTTCGTCAGCACCGCCGACGGACCGATGTTCCTCACCGACGAGGCGCAGGTGCTGGGCATGGCGGGCCGGCAGATCGGCGGCATGCGTGCGGAGGGCTACGACCGCACCGAGGAGCTCATCTCCTCGACCAACGTCGTCAACGACAGGTGCGCCGTCCACCAGGGACGGTTCGCCCGGCTGCGGGCCGACGGCTCGGAGATCGCGCGGGTCGAGGTGAGCTACGTGATCACCGTCGGTACGGCGGGACCGCGCATCTCCGCCCTGCTCGTCCACTCGGGACAGTAAAAAGTGGGGCGGCCGAGGCCGCCCCACCCTTGTTGTCCCGGCTAGTGTTCGGCCGCGAGCAGCTTGTGCGTCCGCTCGATCTCGTCGAACGACCTCGGCTTCGAGGTCGCCGACTTCGCGGCAACCGACGAGGTCCCGTTCGGGCCCACCGCCGGCTTGCCCGGCGTGTAGAGCCACGTCTGGAACAGGTCGTCCAGCTGCTTGCCGGAGATCTTCTCCGCCAGCGCGATGAACTGCGGGATCGTCGCCGTGCCGTACTTGTGCTGGCGCACCCACGTCTTCAGCGTCTTGAAGAACGCCTTGTCCCCGACGGCCGTGCGCAGCGACTGCAGCGTCATGCCGCCGCGGTCGTACACCGCGTCGTCGAACTGCTTGTCCTCGCCCGGGTTGCCCGGCAGCACCTGCCAGAACGGGTCGTCGGCCGCGATCGAGTCGTACGTGAACTGCGCGACCTCGGCCGCCGTGCCCTCGCCCTGGTGCTCCGACCACAGGTACTCCGCGTACGTCGCGAAGCCCTCGTTCAGCCAGATCGCGCTCCAGTCGTTCACCGACACCGCGTCGCCGAACCACTGGTGGGCGTTCTCGTGCGCGACCACCGACGTGTTCGAGCCCGCGTTCCAGAAGGCCGCGTCGTACACCGGGCGGGTCTGGTTCTCCAGCGCGAAGCCCAGGCTGGTGTCGACCACGCCACCCTCGGCCTCGAACGGGAACGGGCCGAAGTTCTGCTCCTCGAACTCGATGATCTCCGGCGTGCGCTCCACCGACGCCCGCGCGGCGTCCGCGTTCGCGCCGAGGTCGTCGCCGTAGGCGGTGATGAACGGCTTGCCGTCCGGCGTGGTCGCCTGACGCACCTCGTACTGCCCGATCGCGAGCTCCGTCAGGTACGGCGCCTGCGGCTGGGTGCTGCGCCAGCTCCACCGCGTCAGGCCGCCCGGCTGCGGCTGGGTGCGCACCAGCGTGCCGTTGGACATCACCTCGACGCCGTTCGGGACCGCGACCGACACGTCGAACGTGGCCTTGTCCCGCGGGTGGTCGTTGCTCGGGTACCACCACGGCGCGACCTGCGGCTCGTTGATGCCGAGCGCGCCGGTCGGCGTCTTCGTCCAGCCCGGGAACCCGTACAGCCGGTAGGGCTCGGGCTTGTCGCTGTAGCTGACGACGATCGTGAGGTCGGCGCCCTTCTTGATCGTCGACTTCGGCGTGACGGTCAGCTCGCCGTCCTTCGTCACGGACTTGGCCGGCACGTTGTTGACGCGGATGGACGAGACCTTGAGCAGGAAGTCGAGGTTGAACTTCGACAGGTCCTGGGTCGCCTTCGCCAGGATCGTGGTGGTGCCGGAGAGCAGGTCGGTGGCCGGCTGGTAGCTCAGCCGGATGTCGTAGTGGAGCGCGTCGTAACCGCCGTTGCCGTCCAGCGGGTAGTACGAGTCGCCGAGCCCGGGCGCGC
The DNA here is from genome assembly GCA_035995025.1 of Actinophytocola sp. Taxonomy (GTDB): domain Bacteria; phylum Actinomycetota; class Actinomycetes; order Mycobacteriales; family Pseudonocardiaceae; genus Actinophytocola. The sequence continues at coordinate 8,686 of DASYKY010000052.1, read as the reverse complement.
CGGGCGCCGGGGCCGCGCTTGCGGAAGAACCGCACAGCACGGTGGCCAGCGCCGCCGTCACCCCGACGACGAACGCGCGGTATCTCCGCTTCATTGGTCCACACCTCCATTGTTGCCTGGGACCGCAGCACAATAGGCCGGAAGCGGGCGGGGACAACACCCGCATTCGGGTCCTCCTACCTGCTGAAACACCCAAACCGGGCTGTTAGGACATGGCGGTGGGACCGCGCATATCGCCCGTCAGGCATCGATCTTGAACGGATCGTGCTCGGCGATCAGCTTGTCGACCCGCGCCCGGTCGACCCGGTTCGAGACGTAGGACTCCTCCTGTCTGTCGCGCACGCACTTGGCCAGCGTGAACGCGGAGGAGACGGTGAAGAGCAGGCCCAGCGCCAGGAAGGCGCGGACCCATGGGTCGACGGGGAGGAACGCGATGCCGATCACGACGGAGCCGGCGGAGATCGCGAACGAGGCGGCGGCCTGGAGGAAGAACGCGGCGGTGGTGGGGGACTTGGACTGCACGGGAGTGGTCATGCGGTGAGCATGCGTCGGGCCGGGACGTGTGTCTTGAGTAGCGCTACTCGGCCGGGGGTCACGAACCGGTCCCGATGCCGCATGTCGATCGCTACCGTGGCGCGCATGTTCTCCGCGCCGCAGATCACCGTGTACGCCAAGGACATCCGCCGGTCGATGGAGTTCTACCTCGGGCTCGGCTTCACCGAGGCGTTCCGCTACGCGCCGCACGGCGAGCAGGTCCACGTGGAGCTCGTGCTGGACGGGTTCCGGCTCGGCATCGCCGACATCGTGGCGGCCCGCGCCGATCACGGGCTCGACCCGAACCTTGCCGGGCAGGCCGTCGAGGTCGTGCTGTGGTGCACCGACACCGACACCGACGCGGCGTTCGCGAAGCTGACCGGTGCGGGCGCACCTGCGTTGTCCGCCCCGCACGACTGGCTCGACGACCTGCGCCTGGCCTGGGTGGCCGGCCCGGACGGGAACCCGGTGCAGCTCGCCGGGCGCCGCTGACCCGACCTCCGGGTGGTGCCGAACAGACCAGCCGGCGCGCGCCGGTTGGGCGACGTGCCGGGCGCGGGGCCGTGGCACCGTACTGGTGATCATCACCGGGACAGGGGAGAAAGGCCATGGCAGACAACACCTTCAGCCGCCGGCGGTTCGGGGCGCTGGCCGCCGGGGCCGGGCTCGCCGCCGCGGCCGCGCCCGTCCTGACCGCCGGGTCGGCCAGCGCAAGTACCACGGGCCGCTGCTCACCGCGGGCTGGGAGGAGTTCAAGTCCGCGGTCGCGCAGGGGCGGCACAACCTGACAAAGGTCGTCGCCACCTGGGGTGCGCACCGGGACCGCGACACCGACGACGTCCTCGACCCCAGTGCGGTGGTGAACGAGCTAGCGCCGTTCTACCGGTGGTCCACCCAGGTCCGCCCGGCTGACTCGCTGCACGCCTCCATCGACGCCGTTGCCGCCAACTTTCCGGGCGCGCAGATCTGCAGCCCCGGCATCGCGCCCGGCGGCACCTCCAGCTACCACGACTGGTTCTGGAACCAGCGCTACTCCGACGCCGTCCACGCAGTCACCCGACTCGCTCTTCCAGGCCTACGACGTCGTCCCGGACGGCCCGCTCGGCTACCAGGCGTGATCCCGCACGACAGGGGGATCATGGTGGGGTGCGGCAGTGGTGGAGGGGGCTGAGCGGACGGCGACGGGTGTTGCTGGGCGTGGTCGCGCTCGCCCTCGTCGCCGGGGTGGTCGCCGCCGTGGTGGCGGCGCTGCCGCGGGCGGACCCGCCCGTCCGCGACGGCGCCGGGCCGGTGCTGCTCGTGCCGGGCTACGGCGGGTCGCGGGGCTCGTTGTCCACTTTGGCCGACCGGATCCGGGCGACCGGCCGCGAGGCGACCGTCCTCACGCTGCCCGGTGACGGCACCGGCGACCTGCGTGCCCAGGTGAAGGTGCTCGCCGACGCGGCGAGCGAGGCGCTCGACCGTGGCGCACCGTCGGTCGACGTGATCGGCTACTCGGCGGGCGGCGTGGTGGCCCGGCTGTGGGTGGCCACCGAGGACGGCGCGCGCACCGCCCGCCGCGTCGTGACGCTCGGTTCCCCGCTGCACGGCACGCGCATCGCCGGCGTCGGTGAGGTGCTCGCGCCCGGCGCGTGTCCGCTCGCGTGCCAGCAGCTCAGCCCCGGCAGCGCGCTGCTCGCCGGGATCGCCGGCCCGCCGCCGGTCGACTGGCTCTCCCTGTGGACGCGCGACGACGAGACCGTGACGCCGCCCGACTCCGCACGGCTACCCGGCGCGGTCAACGTGCCGCTGCAGGATGTGTGCGCGGATGCCGTCGTCGCGCACTCACAGCTGCCGGCCGACCCGCTCGTCACCGGGCTCGTGCTGCGCGCCGTCGGCACCGGTCCGCTCGCGGCGCCTGCCGCGGTCGACTGTGCGCGCCTGCGTGCCGAAGGGGGCTAAGCGTGTCTGACAGAATGTAGGGCTCGTAGGATTCATATAAAATTGCTGGCAAGGTTCCAAAGGAGGGCGTCAGAAAACAATGGCTGGCTATGCAATCGGGCGTAACTTACCCAAAAGAAGCCGCTTACGCGACATGGCCAGCCAGCCAGGCAACAAGCTGCTGATCAAGGTCGCAGCCGCAACTATCTTGGGTTTCTGGGTGAACATTCTATCCTCGGCGGTTTCGGAGGGCGCCGCACTGAGCGCTCTGCCGGCTGTGGTTGGCTGGTGGATGTTCCTATTGCCGATCGGGGTGGCTCTCTTGATATTCGACCTGCTGAACGATGTTCGCGCGCAGAGAAAGATTGAAGAAGCACGAGAGGTGGTGAGAGATCAATTCAGGCAGCAAGCGCATGAGGCCGATCGGCGCATAGCCAGGAACCTCGTGCTGCTCTTGGCGCAGGGAGCGCGGCATCGTGACATCAACATACACCTCTTCTATGCCGACAAGTTGGCGGGGAGAACGGTGCTGCGCAAAGACCGCACGGCGCTTTACGAGGTTGAAGTCCTGCCGAGGAACTTTACTCTCGACATCGTTTATCCGGACACCGACGAGTTGGTGATCTGTGATGCTTTCAATCGTGACCAACTGGTTTACGAGAAACTTCCGGTCAGTCATCCGGAGAGGTATAACGAGAATTTAAAAGATAAGGTCGACCCGGCCATCTCCTGGGTTCTCGCGTGCCCGATGCATGCAGTTCAAGGCGAGCCGGCCGGCGTCATCTGCGCTTTTGGCGCGAGGGCTCCTCTCGAAGATGGGGAGTCTCTGCAACTATTCGAAGGTCTCATGTCTCTTGCGGGCAGCATTATGGCTACGTCAAGCAAGCTGGCGACCCCCGTCTAGGCTTCGAAAGGAGTTGGTGCGTGTGCATCCCAAAACCGCACTCATGGAGAAAGCGGTCGCCTTGGCGTTGGAGGCCGAGCAGTCCGGCAACTACAGAATAGGTGCGTTGGTGGCAAATGCTGGCGGCGACATCATTTCCACCGCATACACACAGCTGGATACCACAGTAGATCCAACTGCTCACGGCGAGATCATGGCTCTCCGCGAAGCATGCGAGCGGGCGGGTAGCCGGTACCTGCCGGGCCACTACCTCTATTCGACCCTTGAGCCTTGCCCTATGTGTACGTCTGCGGCGATCTGGGCCAAGCTGGGCGGTATCGTCTTTGGCGCCAGCCTTGAAGACGCGCTGGAACTTGGCCGGCACACGGGACGGTCATGGCGTCAAATTCGGCTCAAGGCCGAGCAGGTGATCGAGGCAGGAGATCCCGTACTGCAACTTCACCCGGGATGCCTCAGAGAGCGTTGCCTGTATCTCATTGGTGGGACCAAAGAATAGTCAAGTGACGTCGCCCAGGAGCTTCTGGCCCTATGACTACGTAAGAGTCGACTCGAGCCAGGTCGCGGTAGTGCGAGCGATGTGCGACTGTGGTCAACACGTGGTTGTGAGACCTACGTACCAACTTGACAATGGCGGCAAATATAAGGTGGCGTACGAGCAGTCGTTGCCCTATTCCGCGCTCTTTGCGCTCGAGCCGGGCCTCCGGATGGTTGAGTCCAGTCGACTGTCTTTGCTTTGTCCCTGGAATGGCGCGGCCGTACACGACTCCGCCTATCCGTCGTCGATCCACACGCTTCTCGGAATCTTGGAGCACGAGGGTGTCGAGCTGTTCCGTTACGGCTCTCGCATTCTGCCGTTCCCGGTAGTCGACGACGCCGGCGACTGGGATTTCGTAGTGAATGGTGGCGAGGCATTATCCTCGGCGCTGACCCGCGCGCTTGCGGATGGCGTGTGTCGGCGCCTTCAAGATAGTGAGCTGGATACTCTTGTTGATCGCTACTCCTACTACCGCCGTAGCTTGAGTACGGATGACCTCCATACATTGCTCGACAAGTGCTTGTCGTTCGTCGCAGCGGAGGATCTCTTGGTTGATTTCTTCACCGTCGATCTGTTGTCCGGCCCACCTTTGACGGTTCCACACCGGTTTGTAGGGGTGGAGTCACAGGTCGAGGGTGTCCTGCTACCCACGCGCGGTAGCAGTTATGGCATGCCGAGGTCGTTTTCCCTGGCTACGGAGTCCACCGTATGCGAGATAAAGCACCTGAGCTGGCTGCTCGGCGGGCTCGAGCTCCTGGCTGGTCAACGGGTGACTTGCCACAACATTGGCGTGGCGCCGCACGGCGATTACTGGTATAGTCCGTGGTTCTCCAAGCTGCGATTAGCCTGACGGGGTGGAGGCGGTGTCGATGCCACGACACTTTAGTTCGCACAGGATAATTTGCTGGAGAGTCTCCAGGCACTGCAACAGAAGCTGTCCGTTTTGCTTGTCCAGAAGTGGTCCTCGATTTCAACAGCCTGAACGCGAGGTGGGCGCCGTTGTGGAGAGGTTCTCGTCCTTGGGTATCGAGAAGATCTCTTACTCCGGCGGCGAGCCGACCATTTGGCCCGACATCGAAAGTGCCATCACCCTGGCGGCACAGGCGTCGATCCTGCAGGTTCTGACGACAAACGGAGACAGCTTCGCCGACTCCATTCCTTCTTGGCTTCCACGTCTCGAGTATCTCAAGCTCAGTTTCTACGGTGGTCGTGATTCGCACGACGCCTTCATGGGCTCAGGCAACTATGACGCTCTGCTGAGTCTGGCGCGTCGGGTCAGGGGTTCGACGGGGCTGCACGTCGGCGCCAACTACATGCTGACGGAACAGTCGCTTGGTGAAGCCGGGGTCTTCCTGGCGGAGGCCCACGCTGCGGGAGTCGGCGACGTCATGTTCCAGACATACATATATACCGGGTCTCGTCGCGTTGACCGGCGTTTTGCGCTGCCGGACAACACCGATGCCATTGCCAGGCTGGATCATATCTGTAGGGGCGCGGGTGTCGAGTTCGACAAGGGCATCAAGGTGCAGAACTACGCCCTCAAGGACTGGTTCGTCGTATTGAATGAGAAGGATCAGTTCACGCTTCCCGCCAGCGACGGTACGGAAGACTTCGTCATGGGTCACCTCGACGATGGAACCCTGCGCCTTCCGGATGGTGACGAACGCCCGTCGGCTGATGCGTTGGAAGCAATCTGGAACATGCGGCTCGGAAGTCCCGCGATCGTCGAAATCGCCTAGATCGTCATCTCCCCGCCGGACACGTCCTGGCGGCGTTCGTGGTGCGGCACCCATTTGCTCGGGTCGATGCCTCGCGCCCGTTCCGCGGAGCTCAGCAGACCGTCGCGGCTCAGCCACAGGATGAAGTCGTCGTCGACCTCGCCGGAGTCGCGCACTTGCAAGAAACGCTTGACATGTGGCCATCTTGTGGACGGGTCAGGGTCCATAGTGGACGTTTGCGTCGTCACCCTTTCTCCGGATGCGCTCCGGTGCCGACGACAGTAGTTTCGGGCTCTGGGAAGGCGCGCGACCTTCCGTGGGTGGGAAAGGTGTGACCGTGCCAGGAAGTCGACAACCCCCGAGGCCCCGCGACCGGATCATCGGCGCAAGACTGCGTGCGATCCGCAAGGAGCGGACGAAACTGAGCCTTGAAGCCGCCGCGAAGCTGGTCGGCTGGGGACTCGCCACGATGTCCCGGACAGAGAACGGCATCCGCCACATCTCCACGGAGGAGGTGGCGACGATACTGACCGTGTACCGGATCCCGGCCTCCGAACGCGCGAAGCTCGTGGCGGAAGCCAAGGCGGACACCGCATCCGGCTGGTGGGACCGCCCACTGCCTGGCGTTCCCACCGAGATGGGCACGCTGGCCAGCTACGCCACGGACGCGATCGGCCTGACGAACTGGGCAGTTTCGCTTGTGCCGGGCCTGCTCCAGACGGAGGAGTACGCCATGGCGGTCATGCTGTCCGACGACGTTCTTCTCGATGCTGCGGAGCTGCGCTGGCTGGCCCGGCGACGGCGGCAGAAGATCCTGGGCACGCTCGACTACACGGCCTACATCAGCGAGACGGCCCTGCGCACGCCGTTCGGCGGACTCGACGGGCATCAGAAGCAGTTGCGGCACCTGATGACCGCGCGGGATCGCGGGGTCGGCGTGCGGATCGTCCGCGAACACCTGCCAGTGGGGTTGGTCAGCCATTCGTGGCTGTACATGACTTTCCCGAACACTCCGCCCGTGGTGAACGTCGAGGTGGCCGAGGGCGGGGTGTACCTGCACGACGACCAGGCGGAGCCCTATACCAAGGTGATCGCCAAACTCGATCACATCGCCCTTTCCGCCCGTGAAAGCCAAGCTATGCTGAGGACGATGCTGAGGGAGGCGTGATCATGGACTGGCGCAAGTCGAGCTTCAGCGGCTCCGGCGGAGACTGTGTGGAGATCCGGCAAGACCTGGCAGTGCTTCGGGACAGCAAGACCCCAGATGGTCCCGCGCTGGATGTCGATGTGTTGCGGCTGTTGACGATGGTGAAGTCCGGCGAGCTGGAGTGATCATGGAGTGGCGGAAGTCGAGCTTCAGCGGCTCCGGCGGCAACTGTGTGGAGGTCCGGCAAGACCTGGCAGCGCTCCGCGACAGTAAGAACCCCAACGGCACCACGCTGATCGTCGACCTGGCGTGCCTGGTGGCGCAGGTGAAGTCCAGCCAGCCGGATGACTGAACAGGTCTAACCGGGTGTTTCCGGTCTACTCGCGTTGACCGTGGCGGCCGCAGGTGAGCAAGGTCCGGAGCGTGGCACTGAGACCGGCCGGCAAGACGCTCTCCTCCTTCACCGGCATCCTGGTCATGGCCGCCGTGTTGTGGCTGATCCTGAACTTCGTCTACGCCCCGAGCTGCGGACGCTTCTCGTGCAGCTACGTCCCGTCCTGGTGGCCACGAGCCGAGGCCGATACCGGCGACGGATGCCCGAACGGCATCGACGCCGCCGCGAGTGATGCGGAGTGGGCAGCCGATCGGTACGAGAGCATCAAAGAAGCCAAGGTCACGACAGGCTTGTTGATGCGCGAACAGAACCTCTCATCCGGATGCTAGTGATCAACTTTCCGCGCGGGGTGTGCGGCACCGAGAGCCAACAGCCATACACCTGCGCGGCCGTCGTTCCCGCGATCCTGCCGGAAGGGGCCACGCTGGCCGTCTGGTCACCTCATGAGCTGAGCGCGGGCCGACCCTCGTTGAAGCTGACCGGGGACGCTCGATGGCCGCGGGCGGATGCCTGGCCAAGATCGACCTCTACGGGCCGGCCGACCGGCATCTGCAGGCGACCGGCACGTTCCACCTCCATGGCTCGGTCCACAATGTCACTTTCCAGGACGCGAACGGGGTGGTCACGACGCTCGGCCTGCTCGAGGCGGAGGGCGACGACGCGATGATGGCCCACCTCTACCTCACCCCGCAGGGAGAGACGGCGCCCTCGGCCAATCTCCGGTTCCAGTTCAGTCGGGAACACCAAGTGGCCGCTGCCGTACTGGTCGCCCTGGACAAGCAGCGGCGCATCCACTCCTGGATGACCAGGGGACGGTTCGGCCGTGATGACGTGACCTTGGTGCACGACAGCTGGAATCCCGGCGACACGGTGCTACCGCCCGAGTCGTTCAGCTACCTGCCGGAACTCAGGCCGGCGTTGGTCGAGTCCGCCTGCGCCGAAGTGCTGCCACCGTCGTCGGTCGAGTGGGCCCGTGTGCCCGACGTCGGGTGGCTCTGAGCTAGCTCGTGATGTCCTTCGTCGCGAAGTTGGCCCATGCGGCGCCGAAGAAGACCGCGATGTAGCCCGCCTGCAACAACAAACCCTTGTCGATGTTGTCCCAGAAGATCGGGTCGCGGAAGAAGTCGATCCAGCTCAGCCAGTAGTTCGTCGGCAGGTAGGGCTTGATCGGGCCGGCCGCGTCGAGTGTCTGCATGATCGAGCTCGCGATCAGCACCGCCAGCGACGCCAGTGCCGCGCCCAGCGCGGAGTCGGACAGCGTCGACAGGAACAGCGCGATGGTGCCGAAGCCGAGCATCGACACGACGATGTAGCCGACCGCCGCGAGCATCCGCACCGCCAGCTCCGACGGGTCCAGCGACGCGCCGGACAGCGACGTGACCGTGCCCGGCTGGCCGACGGCCTCCGCGCCGACGCCGAACAACGCGATGCCGATCGCCAGCGAGAACACCACCACGATGATCATCGCGAGCACGATGTAGACGGTGAGCGCGGCGAGCTTCGCGGACAGCAGCCGCAGCCGGCTCACCGGGCG
>DASYKY010000051.1:0-21785 GCA_035995025.1 Actinophytocola sp. | reverse complement strand
CGTGGATCCAGCGGATCCACGGCGCCGCCGCTTGTCCTCACCGCAGGCGCAGTGCCTTCATGATCTTGTAGATCGTCGTCACCTGGCGGGCCTGCTGCTCGTGGGTGACGCCGGGCTTCGGGTCGAAGCTGATCCCGTGCTGGCTGGCGACGATCTGCACGTCGCACAGGGAAAGCAGGCCCTGCTCGCCGTGCCGCCTGCCGTAGCCGGAGGCCTTCCGGCCGCCCATGGGGGCGTCGTAGGAGATGTGCGTGGACACGTAGCCCTCGTTGATGTTCACCGCGCCGGACTTGATCCGCACGGCGAGCGCGCGGGCACGGGCGAGGTCCCTGGTCCAGATGCTGGCGTTGAGCCCGTACTCGGTGGCGTTGGCGCGCTTGACCGCTTCGTCCTCGTCGGCGAACGAGTAGACCGACACCACCGGCCCGAACGTCTCCGCGGTGAAGATCTCCGCGTCGGCGGTGACGCCGGTGAGGACCGTCGGCTCGTAGTGGCACGGGCCGAGGTCCGGGCGGGCGCGGCCGCCGAACTCGGCGGTGGCACCCTTGGCGACCGCGTCGTCGACGTGCCGCACGACCTTCTCCAGCTGTCGCCGCGAGCTGAGCGAGCCGATGTCGTAGTCGAAGTTCAGCCCGGCGCCCAGCCGCATCGTGCGGGCGTGCGCGACCAGCCGGCCCAGGAACGTTCGGTACAGCGACTCGTGGACGTAGATCCGCTCGGCGCACAGGCACATCTGGCCGCCGCTGACGAACGCCGCCCGCGCCGCGGCCGGCACGGCCTTGTCGAGGTCGGCGTCCGCCAGCACGAGCATCGGGTTCTTGCCGCCCAGCTGCATCGTGGCACCGATCAGCCTGCTCGCGGCCGCCTCGGCGATCCGCTTCCCGGCCGCGTTGCCGCCGGTGAAGCAGACGTGGTCGGCGCCGTCGACGAGCGCGGCGCCGATGTCCTCCGGCTCGCCGACGACGATCTGCCACAACGCGGCCGGCAGGCCGGCCTTGATCAGCAGCTCCCGCGCGTGCAACGGCGTCAGCGCGGTCTGCGTGTCCGGCTTGAACACCACGCCGTTACCGGCCATGAGCGCCGGGATGACGTCGCAGATCCCGTCCGACAACGGATAGTTGAACGGCGAGATCACCGACACGACCCCTTTGGGGTGCCGCAGCTCGGTGACGCGGGTCGCGAACGGAAGCCCGCCCTTGCGGCGCCGCGGTTCGAGGAACGCGGGCGCGTTGCGGCCGTAGTACAACGCCATGCCGGCGACGTCCACGGTCTCCTCGAACGCGACGAAGCGGGTCTTGCCGGTCTGCACCTGGATGAGGTCCATCAGCTGCCTGTTGCGCAGCACCAGGTCGTGGTAGCGCACGAACACCCTGGCCCGTTCCGCCGGCGGGGTCGCGGCCCACCGGGCCTGCGCGGCACGGGCCCTCGTGAACGCGGTGGCGACGTCCGCCGCGGTCGACGTCGGCATGTCCACCAACGGTTCGCCCGTCCATGGCGTGTACGCCGTAGCGGTGGGCCCGGTCCCGGTCAGCTGCCCCACCAGACGCCGGGTCACGGCCTCGGGCAGCAGCGGGTTGCGCCTGGTCATGAGAGTCACGTGTGCTGGTCCTTCCCCTGCGCGCTCGCCCGAGCGCGGACATTGCCCGTTTCCAGTAGACCGGTGTCTCATTTCCCCGCTGTCTACTCTCGCTGGAGCGATTTCGCGCACCGTTCACCAGGTCAGACCCGGTTGTAGCGACCTGGTGCGATCACGTGATCCGGATCGAGCGCGTCCTTGATCATCTCCGCCACCGTCCACACCGGCGTGTCCTGGGCCGTCAGGTAGGCCATGTTCTCCACGTCCACCCGGTAGAACCGGAGCCCCACCGCGTACAGGGCGCGGTGCAGGGCGGCGCTGCAGGCGTGCGCGTTGGCCACCTGGCCGGGCTCGGTCGTGTCGAAGTAGACGTTGACGACCGACTCCAGCCCGTCCGCGTCCACGGGGTTCAGCGCGATCGCCGGGACCAGGTCGTAGCGCTGGCACGTCTTCTCCACCAGCTCCACGGCCTCGGTGACGGCCTCGCCGGCGGCCGGCAGGAACGGCATGCAGGCCAGCATCCCGTACCTCGTGCTGTCCAGATCGGACGGATCCTCGACGTCCGAGCCGTCGCCCAGGGTGTGGTAGAGGCCGTTCATGAAGACCTCGTTGGACTCCCCCGCGTGCAGCCGGAACATGCCGCGCACCATGGGATCCAGCTCCGGGTCGGCGAGGTGCTCCGCGGTGAAGAACGTCACGCTTCCGCCGCAGCGCTCGAGCGCCTCGGTGATCTCCGCCCGCACGAAGTCGACGTAACGTGCGGAGCCGGTGACGGCCGCGATGCCGGTCCAGGTGGCCACGCCGGTGCTGCTGGACATGGTGAGGATGCGCTTGTCGTTGAAGATGTGCACGATCGAGCGCAGCGTGCCGTCGCGGAACAGGTCGGAGACCGTGTCGATGGCCTCGGCCAGCCGCGGGTCCGGGAAGGAGAACATGAGCATGGTCATGGCCTCCTGCGCCGGCACCAGGTTCACCACGGCCGAGGTGACCACGCCGAAGTTGGACTGGGTGAACAGGCCGTCCAGGTACGGGCCCATGCCGTACCGGTAGTGATGCACCTCGCGGTCGTTGTCGTCGTTCGCCCAGTAGCCGGTGCGCACCAGGTCGCCGGTGCCCAGCACGACCTCCAGGCCGCGCACGTCCTCGGTGCGCTGGTTGCGGAACCCGGTGCCGCGCTCGAGCAGGTTGCCGACGACGCTGGACGCCGGCGAGGAGCCCGTGACGTTGAGCACCAGCGGCAGACCCTGCTCACGCAGGTACGCGCACAGCCGGCCCTGGGTCACGCCGGGCTCGATGATCGCGTAGTGGTGCTTGGTGTCGACCCGGCGGATCCGGTTGAGCCGGCCGAGGTCGAGCAGCGCGCAGCCGTCGCGGGGCGGTACCCGGGAGCCGAGCCCCCAGTTCTTGCCCGTGCTGTACGGGTAGAGCGGGACGCGGTGCGCGCGGGCGATCCGCACGACCGCCGCGACCTGGTCCACTGTGGATGGTCGGAGCGCGGCGACGACCGTGCGCGGTGCGTAGCCGGTGGTGTTGCGCTGCAGTGCGGCGAGGTCTTCCGGCGCGGTGGTCACCACACCGCTGCCGAGCAGTGCCGACCACTCGGCGACGGCCTGGTCCTGGTTGGCTGACTGGTTGGCTGACTCGTTGGCTGACTCGTTGGCTGACTCGTTGGCTGACATCGTCGGTGCCTCCCGTCCGGTCCTCACGCCGCGCGCCGTACGTCGTCGGCAACGGCGTCCTCGACACCGACCATGCCCGCGCGCAGCAGCCGCTTGAGCAGCTGCAGCTGGGGCAGGGTCAGCTCGTCGCGCAGCGTGCCGTAGCGGACCGGCTCGCGCAGGGCGGCGGCCAGCGCCGGCGCGCCGTCGCGGTCCAGGCCGCGGATCTCGAGGGCGTCCGGCCCGGCGCCGAGGCGGAACCGGTGGCAGGGCAGGGGTTCCGCGGTCGGGGAAGGGGTGGCGTCGCCGTTCGCGACCGGGTCCTTCCAGTACTCGGCGATGGCCGCCTTCGCGGGTGCTGGCAGGTCGAACGGGGCGGGCGGGACGAACGCCTTGAAGCCCGGCACGTCGAGCCCGATGCCCGCCCGGACCCGCACCCCGGGCGCGAGCGTCAGGGTGGCGTCCGGGTCCGGCTCGCCCGGGTCGGCCCGCGTGGCGGCGGTGGCGTACGCGCCGTCGGCGTCCAGGTCGGACAGCCGGCGGGTGCCGCCGGTCATGACCTGGAGCAGGTCCGGGGTGAACGCGGTGTTCAGCAGGGCGTCGAAGCTGGCGGGCTGGATGCCGAGGTCCACTTCGGACCCGCGGTGGTGCCAGTAGACGCTGCCCGGGTTGTTCTTGCCGATGGTCTGGTACCACTGGTCGATGGACAGGGCGTAGGTCTCGGCCATGCCGTGCCAGCCCTCGTCGTAGTCGCGCCACAGGTCGCGGGCGTCCTGCTCACCGATGCCGCCCTCGAGGGTCTGGCGCAGCAGCAGCGACGCGGCGGCGGCCTGGTTCGTGGCGAACGCGACGCCGGAGGAGAACAGGGGGTCGACGAAGTAGGAGGCGTCGCCGATGAGGATCCACCGCTCGTCGAAGTTCGCGAACCGCTCGTTGATCATCGAGTAGTTGGTGGCGGTCAGCATCTTCGGCGCGATCGGCCGGACGTCGCCGATCAGGTCGCGAAGCAGCGGGACCTGCTTGACGGTCTTGACGAACGTGGCCTGGTCGGTGAAGTCCTTGCCGGGCTCCTTGAGCACGGCCGGGATCGTGACGATGCCGATGGAGTGGGTGATCCGGCGGCGGCCGTCCACGATCTTCGGCACCGGGATGTACCAGCACCAGCCGTCCGGGAACGCGAAGCAGCCGATCGGCGAGTAGCGCGGGCCGTGGAAGACGTTCCACTCGGCCGGCAGGTCCTGCAGCCGCTCGCCGCCGAGGAAATGCTGCCAGATGGCGATGTTGCGGTAGCTGGACAGCCAGGAGCGCTTCTGCTTGGCCGCGATGCTGTTGCGCCGCCCGGACGCGTCCACGAAGTACGCGCCGTGGATCCGCTGCCCGTCCTTGAGCGTGACGACGCAGCCGTCCTTCCGCGGCTCGAACTCGCGCACGGAGACGCCCTGGTACACGTCCACACCGGACTCGGCGGCGTGGTCGAGCAGGATGTGGTCGAACTCGCTGCGGTTGACGTGCATGGCCCAGCGGTGCACGCCGTCGTCGGCCCAGTTCGCGTGGTCGAAGAAGGCGACCCGCGGCGCGTCGGCGTCCCAGTTGAACACGCCGCCGTACTTCTTGACCCAGCAGTCGCTCTCGAGCACCTTGCCTAGCGCGCCGCTCTCCTCCAGGGCCGGGACCATGGGGTGGGCGAAGGACTCCCCGATGTGCTCGCGGGGGAACTGCTCCTTCTCCAGGATGCAGACGGACAGGTTCGACCGGCGGGCGAGCAGCGCGCCGAGCGTCGAGCCGGCCGGTCCCCCACCCATGATGATCACGTCGTACCGCGGTTTCGGGGTTGTGCGCACTGTGCAGCTCCTTCGTCGTCGGACGCCGACCGCGATCGGCGCGCCGTCACCCGGCCAGCGACTGCGCTCCGGTCGAGAGCCTCGGGCCCAGGTAGGCGACCATCGAGGCCAGGTTCGGCTGGTCGAACACCAGCGTCGGCGGCAGCGCGAGGCCGGTCGCCGTGGACAGCCGGTTGCGCAGCTCGACCGAGGCGAGCGAGTCGAAGCCCATCTCGTCGAACCGCAGCCCGGGGTCGACGTCGTCGACCTCGCTGTGCCCGAGCGAGGCGGCTACCTCCGCCTTGACCAGCTCGAGCAGTGTCGCCTCGCGGGCGTCGTCGCCGACGCCGGCGAGCGTCTCCGCCCACGACCTGCCCGACGTGATCCGCTCCCCGGCACTGCGCCGGGTGGTGCGGACCAGCGCACGGAACAGCGGCGGGCAGCCCGCGCCGAGCGCGGCGAGCGCGGACGCGTCGAGCTTGAGCGGCACGACGGCGTCCCGGTCGGCGATCAGCGCGGCGTCGAGCCTGCTCATGCCCTCCGGCTCGGACAGTGTCAGGAACCCGGAACGGGCCATCCGGGACCGTTCGACGTCGCCGAGCTTGCCCGCCATGCCGGCCGACAGCGCCCACGGGCCCCACGCCAGCGAGACCGCGGGCAGGCCGAGCGCGTGGCGGTGCGCGGCGAGCGCGTCGAGGAAGGCGTTGGCGGCCGCGTAGTTGGCCTGGCCCGGGTTGCCGAGCACCCCGGCCAGCGAGGAGAACAGCACGAACGCGGACAGGTCGAGGTCGCGGGTCAGCTCGTGCAGGTGCCACGCCGCGTCCACCTTCGGCGCCAGCACCGCGTCCACCCGGTCGGGGGTGAGCCCGGACAGCACGCCGTCGTCGGTGACGCCGGCGGTGTGGATCACCGCGGTCAGCGGGTGGTCGGCCGGCACCGCGGCGAGCACGGCGGCGAGCGCGTCGCGGTCGGCGGCGTCGCAGGCCACGATGTCGACGGTCGCGCCGAGCTCGGCCAGCTCCGCCCGCAGGTCCGCCGCGCCCGGGGCGTCCGGCCCGCGGCGGCTGACGAGCAGCAGGTGCCGCACGTGGTGCGCGGTCACCAGGTGGCGTGCGGTCAGCGCGCCGAGCGCGCCGGTGCCGCCGGTGATCAGCACGGTTCCGTGCTCGGCGAACACGGTGGCGGGCTCGCCGGGCCGCAGCCGCGCCAGCCTGCCCTTGTAGCAGGTGCCGTCGCGGACCACGACCTCCTGTTCGTCGCCGGCGAGCATGCCGGGCAGCAGGTGCCGGTCGGCGTCGGACACGTCGACGAGCGTGATGCGGCCGGGGTTCTCCGACTGCGCGGAGCGGACCATGCCGGCCACGGCGGCGGCAGGCAGGTCGGTGACCGCCTCGCCGGCGAGCCCCAGCGCGCCGTCGGTGCGCACGACGAGCCGGGCGGCGGCCAGCCGCTCGTCGGCCGACCACGCCTGCAGCGCGCGCAGCATGCGATGGGTGGCCGCGCGAGTCGCCTCGGCCACGTCCGTCCCGGTGTCGCCGCGGACGTCCAGGACGATCGCCTCCGGCGGCTCGTCGACGGCGTCGGCGAGCGCGTCCAGGTCGGCGTGCCCGTTCGGCCCAACCTCCACTATGGACACCTCGGGTGCCTTGCCCGTCGGGGGCAGCGGGGTCCAGTTCACGCCGAGCAGCGCGTCCACGCCGCGGTGGTAGGCGGCGTCGGCCTGCTCGTGGGTCATCGCGCGGCCGGCCATCGCCCGCACGTGCGCCACCGGGCGGCCGTGCTCGTCGGCGAGCAGGATCTCCACGGCCGAGGAGTCGGTGGGCATCATCCGCACCCGCAGCGCCCGCGCGCCGGTCGCGTACAGGTGCACGCCGGACCAGGCGAACCCGACCGCGACGCTGTTGTCGAGGTACTCCGACGCGCCGAGGATCAGTACGTGCATGGCGGAGTCGAGCAGCGCCGGGTGGAGGTTGAACTCCTTGGTCTCCTCGACGTACTCCTCGGGCAGCCACACCTCGGAGTACAGCTCCTCGCCGATGGTCCACGACCTCGTCAGCCCGCGGAAGTGCGGGCCGAACGTGTAGCCCTCCTTGCGGAACCGGTCGTACAGGCCGTCCAGCTCGATCTCCCGTGCGCCCGGCGGCGGCCACTCGGGCATCTCGGCCCGCTCCTGCGGCACGGTCGGCCGGGACATGCTGGCGGTGTTGGCCAGCGTGCCGCTCGCGTTGCGGGTCCAGCCCCACTCGGCGGGCGCGTCGTCGAACCGGGAGTACACGGTGTAGCGGCGGTAGCCGGCCTTGTCGGGTGCGCCGATGACGAACCGCACCGCGCAGCCGCCCTCGTCCGGGACGACCAGCGGCGTCTCGAGGACCATCTCCTCGAGGTAGTCGCAGCCGACCTGGTTGCCGGCCTCGATGGCCATCTCGACGTAGCCGGTGCCGGGCACGATGACCCGGCCGAGCAGCGTGTGGCCGATCAGCCAGGGGTGCGTTCGCAGCGAGAGCCGTCCGGTGAGGACGACCTCCTCGGACTCCGGGTGCGGCACCATCGCGGACAGCATGTTGTGCGTGACCGGGACCAGGCCGAGCCCGGACGGGTCGCCACTCGCCCCTGGCTTGAGCCAGAACCGCTGGTGCGCGAACGCGTACGTGGGCAGGTCGACGCGGTTTCCGGTGAGGATCGCGGCCCAGTCGGGACCCGCGCCGCTGACGTGCAGGCCGGCGAGTGCCTCGAGGATCGCGCCGGTCTCGTCGCGGTCGCGGCGCTGGGCGGGCACGAGCGTGGCCGGGGTCTCCAGGCACTGGCCCGCCATGCCGGTCAGCACGGCGTCCGGACCGACCTCGAGGTAGCGGGTGACGCCGAGCCCGGCGAGGGTGGCGACGGTGTCGGCGAAGCGGACCGCGCCACGGGCCTGCCGCACCCAGTACCCGGCGTCGATCTCGGTGATCGGCTCGCCGGTGACCGTGGACACCAGCGGGATCCGCGGGGCTTCGTGGGTCAGGTCCGCGGCGACCGCGTGGAACGCGTCGAGCATCGGGTCCATCAGCGCGGAGTGGAACGCGTGGCTGACGGCAAGCCGCTTGGCCTTCTCGAACCGGGCCGCGATGTCCACAACGGACTGTTCGGGTCCGGAGAGCACGACGGCGTTCGGCGCGTTCACCCCGGCGATGCTCACGTCCTCGGGCAGCACGGCGGCGACCTCGGCCTCGGTGGCCTGGACGGCGACCATCGCGCCACCGGCGGGCAGCTCCTGCATGAGCGTGCCACGCGCCGCCACCAACTTTGCCGCGTCCGCAAGGGACAGCACGCCCGCCACGTGCGCGGCGGCCAGCTCGCCGATCGAGTGGCCGGCCACGTGGTCCGGCCGCAGGCCCCACGACTCGAACAGGCGGAACAGGGCGACCTCGATCGCGAACAGCGCGGGCTGGGTGAACCGGGTCTGGTCCAGGGCGTCAACGTCGTCGCCCCACACGACGTCGCGCAGGGGGCGCGGGAGGTGCGGGTCCAGCTCGGCGGTGACCGCGTCGAAGGCGGCGGCGAACGCGGGGAAGGTCGCGTGCAGTTCCCGGCCCATGCCGAGGCGTTGCGCGCCCTGGCCGGTGAACAGCCACGCGCTCCTGCCTGCCTGCCGGGTGGAGCCGGTCACGACACCGGGCCCGCCCTTGCCCTCGGCCAGTGCCGTGAGGCCGGCGAGCAGCTCGTCGCGGTCGGCGCCGAGCACCACCGCCCGGTGCTCCAGCGCGGCGCGGGTGGTGGCGAGCGAGTACGCGACGTCGGCCGGATCCTGGCCGTCCACAAAGGACGCAAGGCTTGCCGCCTGGTCGCGGAGGCCGTCCGCGGACCGAGCCGACAGGAGCCACGGGACGCGGGGCAACGCGTCGCCGGTGGCCGCCTGCTCTGCGGGCTCCGCGGCCGGGGCCTGCTCGACGATGACGTGCACGTTGGTGCCGGTCACGCCGAACGAGGACACCCCGGCCCGGCGCGGCTCGCCGGTCTCCGGCCAGTCGCGGGCATCGGTCAGCAGCCGCACGCCGCCGGACGTCCAGTCGACCTCGGGCGTCGGCGCGTCCACGTGCAGCGTCCTGGGCAACGAGCCGTGCCGCATGGCCTGCACCATCTTGATCACGCCGCCGACGCCGGCGGCCGCGATCGCGTGGCCCATGTTGGACTTGATCGAGCCGAGCCACAGTGGACGGTCCGCCGGGCGTTCCCGGCCGTACGTGGCGAGCAGGGCCTGCGCCTCGATGGGGTCGCCCAGGGTCGTGCCGGTGCCGTGCGCCTCGACGACGTCGACGTCCCGTGTGGACAGCCGGGCGGCGGCGAGGGCGGCGCGGATGACCCGTTCCTGGGACGGCCCGTTCGGCGCGGACAGCCCGTTGGACGCGCCGTCGGAGTTGACCGCGGACCCGCGCACCACGGCGTGGACCCGGTGGCCGTTGCGCACGGCGTCGGACAGCTTCTCCACGACGAGGATGCCGACGCCCTCGCACCAGCCGGTGCCGTCGGCGGAAGCGGCGAAGGACTTGCAGCGGCCGTCGGCGGCGAGCCCGCCCTGGCGGCCGAAGTCGAAGAACGCCGACGGCGTGGACATGACCGTGACGCCGCCGGCCAGCGCCAGGTCGCACTCGCCACCGCGGAGCGCGTGCGCGGCCTGGTGCAGTGCGACCAGCGAGCTGGAGCACGCGGTGTCGACCGTGACGGTGGGGCCGACGAGGCCGAGCGCGTAGGAGATGCGGCCGGAGCCCGCGGCGGGCGCGGCGCCGGTGTTGTAGTAGCCGCCGAGGTCCTCGTCGCTGGACATCATCAGCGTGCCGTAGTCGTCGCCGTTGATGCCGGCGAACACGCCGGTGTTGCTGCCGCGCAGGGCGACCGGGTCGATGCCGGCGTGCTCCAGCGCCTCCCACGACGTCTCCAGCAGCAGCCGCTGCTGCGGGCTCATCGCGAGCGCCTCGCGGGGGCTGACGCCGAAGAAGGCCGCGTCGAAACCGGCCACGTCGTCGAGGAAGCCGCCGCGGCCGGAGCCGGTCGAGTCCATCCCGAACCGCTCGGACAGCGCCGCCCAGCCGCGGTCGGCCGGGTACGGTCCGGTGGCGTCGACCTCGTCGGCGACGAGGCGCCACAGCTCGTCCGGGCCGTGCGCGGCCGGGTACCGGCAGCCCATGCCGACGATGGCGATCGGCTCCGGCTGCCGGGTCTGCAGCTCGCGGAGCTGCTCACGGGTCCGGTGCAGGTCGGCGGTGACCCGCTTGAGGTACTCGAGGAGCTTTTCGTCGGTCATCTTGAGCCTCACTAGTGTTCGTGCCCTCAGGCAACGCCGAGGTCGTCGATGAAGGCGAGCACGTCGTCGGCGGAGGCCGCCTTCAGCCTGTCCTCGACCGAGATGACGTTTCCCGGCTCCGCCGCGGCGGGCAGCGCCTTGTCGTTCAGCGCGCCCACCAGCGCCTGCAGCCGGGAGACGACCCGGGTGCGCTCGATCTCGTGCGCCGCCAGCCCGGCCACGGCCTGTTCCAGTGCGTCCAATGTGGACAAGATGGGGTCGGCGGCCGCGCCACCGAGCCCGAGCCGTTCGCGCAGGAACGTCGCTAGGTCGGCGGGGTTCGGGTGGTCGAACACCACGGTGGCGGGCAGGGTGATCCCGGTGGCCGCGCCGAGCTGGTTGCGCAGCTCCACGGCGGCCATCGAGTCGAAGCCCAGCTCGCGGAAGGCCGCCCCCGGCGACACGGCGTCGGCGGAGTCGTGGCGCAGCACGGCGGCCGCGCGGGTGCGCACCAGCTCGACCAGCTCGCGTTCCTGGTCCGCCTCGGACAGCCCGGTGAGCGTCTCCACCAGCTCGGTGGCGCCCGCGTCCGGCTCGACCTCGGCGTCCGCGGCCAGCACGGCCACGGCGTCCGGCACGCCGCGCAGCAGCGGCCGCGGCCGGGCGAGCGTGTAGGTCGGCACGAACCTGGCCCAGTCGATCGCGGACACGACCAGGTTCGGCGCACCCTCCTCGACGACCCGGCGCAGCGCCTCGACGGCGAGCCGGGGTTCCATGGGCACCAGGCCGTAGCGGCTCAGGTCGCCCTCGGCGGCCATGGTGTCGCCACCCCAGGCACCCCAGGCGATCGAGGTCGCCGGGCGGCCCGCGGCGCGGCGGCGGCAGGCGAGCGCGTCGACGTAGGCGTTGGCCGCGCCGTAGGCCGCCTGGTGCCCGCTGCCCCAGATCGCCGCGCCGGAGGAGAACAGGACGAACGCGTCCAGGTCGGCACCGGCGGTCAGCTCGTCGAGGTGGCGGGCGCCGTCGATCTTGGCGCGGCCGGTCTCGGCGAAGTCGGCGGCCGTGGTGTCGGCGAGCGGCACCGGGACGGGCAGCGCACTGGCGGCGTGCAGGACGGCGGTCAGCGGGGTGCCGGCCGGGATCGCGTCGACGACGGCGGCCAGCGCGGCGCGGTCGGCCACGTCGCACGCGGCGAGCGTGACCCGGGCACCGAGCGCGGTCAGCTCCTCGGTCAGCTCGGCCGCGCCGGGAGCGTCGGCGCCCCGGCGGCTGGTGAGCACGAGGTGCTCGGCGCCGTTGCCCGCGAGCCAGCGGGCCAGGTGCGCGCCGATGCCGCCGGTGCCGCCGGTGACCAGGACGGTGCCGCGCGGCCGCCACGGGGTGGCCGGTTCGGCTTCGGCGGGCGCCGGGACCATGCGGCGGGCGAACAGGCCACCCGCGCGGACGGCGAGCTGATCCTCGTCCGCTGTGGACAGTGCGGCGCAGAGCAGGCGGACGGTGGCGGGCTCGGTGTCCGGCAGGTCGACCATGCCGCGCCAGCGCTCGGGCAGGTCGAGGGCGAGCACGGTGCCCAGGCCCCAGACCATGGCCTGCGCGGGATCGGGCACGGTGCCGCCCGCGGCCACGGCGCCGGTGGTGACGGCCCACAGCGGGGCGGTGACCTCGAGGTCGCCCAGCGCCTGCACGAGCGGGACGGTGGCCGCGCACGGGTCGTCGGCCAGCGCCAGCATCGACACCACGCCCGCGACATCGTCCACAGCGGACACTATGGGACGCAGGGCGTCGGCGATGGCGGCGCGGTCGAGCGTGGTGGGCTCGACGCGGACCACGTCCGCGCCGTGCTCGGCCAGCCCGTCGGCGACGGTGGTGGGCGCGCCGGGGGTGCCGACGACGACCCAGCGGCCGGTCAGCGACACGTCCGACGGCTCGGGCACGCGGTCCCACGCGATGCGGTAACGCCAAGAGTCCACTGTGGACCGGTCGGTGGCCTGGCGGCGCCAGCTGGCCAGTCCGGGCAGGATGGTGGCCAGTGCGTCCGCGTCGACGCCCAGCCGCTCGGCGGCCGCCTGGGCGTCGTCGCCGTCGACCAGCTGCCAGAACGCGTCGGCGGCCGGGTCCGCCGGGGCGGCGAGGCGCCGCCCGGCGGGCTCCAGCCAGTGCCGCTTGCGGTCGAAGGCGTAGGTGGGCAGGTCCACGACCGACCCGCCGTGGGCGGTGAAGAACGCGGGCCAGTCGACCCGGCGGCCCGCGCAGTGCAGGGCGGCGAGCGCCTCGACGGCGGTCCGGTCGCCCGGGTGCTTGCGGTGCTGGGTGGCGACGAACGTGGCGTCGCCGGCACTCTCGGCGGCCAGGGCGCTCAGCACGGCGTCCGGGCCCAGCTCGAGGAACGTGCGCACGCCGTCGGCCTCGAGCGTGCGGACCGCGTCGGCGAACCGGACGGTCCGGGCGACGTTGCGGATCCAGTACTCGGGCGTGCCCAGGTCGGCCACGCCGCCGGTAACCGTGGACACCACGGGAATCGCGGGCTCCGCATAGGACAGTCCGGCGGCGACCTTCGCGAACTCGGCGAGCATGGGTTCCATGAGCGGCGAGTGGAACGCGTGGCTCACCGCCAGCCTGCTGGTCCTGCGGCCCTGCTCGGTGAACGTCGCCGCGAGGTCCAGCACGGCCTGCTCGGGCCCGGACACGACGACCGACGACGGCCCGTTGACCGCGGCGAGCCCGACCTGCCCGGACAGCCGCGGGGTGACTTCGTCCTCGGTGGCCTGGACGGCGACCATGGCGCCACCGGCCGGGAGCGCCTGCATGAGCCGGGCCCGCGCGGTGACGAGCTTCGCGGCGTCGGCGAGCGACAGCACGCCGGCGATGTACGCGGCGGCGAGCTCGCCGATGGAGTGGCCGGCGAGCACGTCGGGTCGCACGCCCCAGGAACGGAACAGGTGGTACAGCGAGACTTCGACGGCGAACAGCCCGGGCTGGGTGTACGTCGTCCGGTTGAGCGGCTCCTCGTCCTCGCCCCACAGCACGTCGCGCAGCGGGCGGTCCAGGTGCTCGTCCAGCGCCGCGAGCACCTCGTCGAACGCGTCGGCGAACACCGGGTACGCCTCGGCCAGGTCGCGGCCCATGCCGAGGCGCTGCGAGCCCTGACCGGACAGCAGGAAGGCGAGCTTCCCGGCCGGGCGGCCGGTGGCGTCCCGGTGTCCCGCGGCCACGTCGCCGAGCGCGGCGAGCACGCCGTCGCGGCCGGTACCGGTGACCGCGGCGCGGTGCTCGAAGTGGGTCCGGGTGGTGGCCAGTGACCGTGCGACGTCCACTGTGGACAAGTTCAGATGCCCGGTCAGGTGGTCGCGCAGCGCGGCGGCCTGCGCGTGCAGGGCGGCCGGGGTCTTGGCGGACAGCACGAACGGCAGCGCGGGTGTACCGGCGGTCTCAGCCTCGGTCGCGGTGGCCGGTTCGGCCGGGGCCTCGACGATGACGTGGCTGTTGGTGCCGGACAGGCCGAACGACGACACCGCCGCGCGGCGCGGGCGGCCGACGTCGGGCCACGGGCGGGACTCGGTGAGCAGCCGGACCGTGCCGGGCGACCAGTCGACCTGCGGGTTGGGCTCGTCCACGTGCAGGGTGCGCGGCAGCAGGCCGTGCCGGATGGCCTGCACGGCCTTGATGATCCCGGCCACACCGGCGGCGGCCTGCGCGTGGCCGACGTTGGACTTGATCGAGCCGAGCCACAGCGGCGCGTCCGGGTCGCGGTCGCGGCCGTACGTGGCGAGCAGCGCCTGGGCCTCGATGGGGTCGCCGAGGCGGGTTCCGGTGCCGTGCGCCTCGACCACGTCGACGTCCTTCGTGGACAGTCCGGCGTCGGCCAGCGCGGCGCGGATGACCCGCTCCTGGGACGGTCCGTTGGGGGCGGTCAGCCCGTTGGACGCGCCGTCGGAGTTGACCGCCGAGCCGCGCACGACGGCGAGCACGCGGTGGTCGTTGCGCCGCGCGTCGGCCAGCCGTTCCAGCACGAGGACGCCGACGCCCTCGGCCCAAGCGGTGCCGTCGGCGGACGCGGCGAACGAGCGGCAGCGGCCGCCCTCGGCGAGCCCGCCCTGGCGGGCGAACTCGTTGAAGGAGCCGGGGGTGGACATCACGCTGACGCCGCCCGCGAGCGCGAGACCGCAGTCGCCGCGGCGCAGCGCCTGCGCGGCCAGGTGCACGGCGACCAGCGAGGAGGAGCACGCGGTGTCGACGGTCAGCGAGGGACCCGTCAGGCCGAGCGCGTAGGACACCCGCCCGGACGCGACGGCCGGGGTGGTGCCGGTGCTGATGTAGCCGCCGAGGTCCTCGTCGGACAGCAGGATGGGGATCCCGTAGTCCTCCCCCATGAGCCCGGCGAACACGCCGGTGGTGGCCTTGCGGGCGGCGTCGGCGTCGACGCGGGCGTGCTCGAGCGCGGCCCATGACGTCTCCAGGAGCACGCGGTGCTGCGGGCTCATGGCGGTCGCCTCGCGGGGACCGATGCCGAAGAAGCCCGCGTCGAACTCGGTCGCACCGGCCAGGAAGCCGCCGGAGCCGGACAGCACGGACTCCATGCCGAAGATGCGGGCGAAGGAGTCCCAGCCGCGGTCGGCGGGTAGCGGTGTGATGCCGTCGCGGCCCTCGGCGACCGCCGCCCACAGCGAGTCGGCGTCGGAGATCCCGCCGGGGTACCGGCATGCCATGCCGACGATCGCGATCGGTTCCCTGGCGGCCTCGACGAGCTCGGCGTTCGCCCGCCGCAGGTTGTCGTTCTCCTTCAACGATGAACGCAGTGCCTCGACTAACTCATCAGACGTGGCCATTTCGTCCCCAAGCGCGTTAGTTGACGGAAACCCGGGACTTCGGCGGAGCGGCCTCCTCGGCCGGCTCCTTCCCGGTCGGCTCGTCCTCTGGCGGCGCGGACTCGTTGAGCCCGATCTTGCGGTGCAGCCAGCGCAGCGGGGGCGGCGACCACCAGGCCGCCCGGCCCAGCAGGCGCATTCCGGCCGGCACCAGGATGCCGCGGATCAGCGTGGCGTCGATCATGATCGCCAGGCCGCTGCCGATGCCGAACATCTGCAGGAAGCTGACCCCGCCGGTGCCGAAGGCGAAGAAGTTCACCGCGATCAGCACCGCCGCCGTGGACACGATCCGGCCGGTGTGCGACAGCCCGTCGACCACCGCGGTGCGCCGGCCGAGACCCTGGTCGTGGCCTTCCTTGATGCGGCTGAGCACGAACACCTCGTAGTCCATGGACAGCCCGAAGGCGATGCAGAACAGCAGCATCAGCATGCTGGTGTCCAGCGGCATCGGGGTGAACCCGAGGAAGTCGGACAGCCAGCCCTCCTGGAAGATCAGCACCATCACGCCGATCGTCGCGCCCAGGCCGAGCACGTTGAACACCAGCGCGCGCAGCGGCTGCAGCACGCTGCCGGTGAACAGGAACAGCAGCAGGAACGTGGACAGCGCGATCAGCCCGGCGGTCAGCGGCAGCCGGTCGCCGATCGAGGCCTTGCTGTCCAGCAGGACCGCGGCCGGACCGCCGACCTGCGGCTCGTCCGTCGCATTGGGACCGTCCATGCCGCGGATCGTGCGAACCAGGTTCTGGGCGCCGGCCGAGCGGGACTCGTCCTCGGTGATCACGGCGAAGCGCTGCACGTCGGTCTTGCCCATGGCGCGGTCGGCGGGCGACGTGGCGCTGTTGGTCCCGTCGACGAACGTGCCCGCGCTGGACTTGACGCCGGACACGTCGGACAGCCGGGACAGCCGGGCGGAGAAGGCGGTGACCTCGTCCGCGGACACCTGGCCGGGCACGATGACCTGGATCGCCCTGCTGTCGTCGGCCGGGAAGTGGTCGCGCAGCGCGTCGCCGACGACGCGGGTCTGCAGGTCGCCGGGCAGCACCCGGTCGTCCGGCGTGCCGAACTCGGCCTTGGTCAGCTGCAGGCCGCCCACCGCCAGCAGGGCGATGACCGGCAGCGCGCAGTGCGCCGGCCACGCGGTGGCGATCTTGGCGACGCGCCGCCAGAACGGCGACCGCGCGCTCGGCGTCTTGCGGAACCACGGCAGCCGCCCGGCGTTGACGCGGTAGCCCAGCACCTTCAGCAGGGCGGGCAGCACGACGATCGAGGTGACCATCGCGATGAGCACGACCGCGATGCCGGCGTAGGCGAACGAGCGCAGGAAGTACAGCGGGAACACCGTCAGCACGGCCAGCGCGACCGCGACGGTGGCGGCGCTGAACACGATCGTGCGGCCGGCCGTCTGCACGGTGCGCACCACCGCGTTCTCGACGTTACGCCCGGCGCTCAGCTCCTCCCGGAACCGGCTCACCATGAGCAGCGCGTAGTCGACGGCGAGGCCCAGGCTGAGCGCGGTGGTCAGGTTGATCGAGTAGATCGACACGTCGGTCGCCGATGCGATGCCGGACAGCGCGGCGAAGGTGCCGAACACGGCGACCGCGCCGATGAGCAGCGGCAGGCTGGCAGCGACGATGCTGCCGAACGCGAACACCAGCAGTACCAGGATGATCGGCACGGCGACGCTCTCGGCCAGCGCAAGGTCCTTGCCGATCTGCGCGGCGCTGTCCACCGCCATCATCTTCGGCCCGCCGAACGTCAGGTCGTAGGCGCCGGAGTACTCGTCGGCGTACTTGTCCACGAACGACTCGGTCGCGTCCTGGTCGTCGTGCACCAGCTTGATCGCGATCAGGCCGTACCTGCCGTCGTCGGAGCGCAGGTTCGGCGCGCGGGTCTGCCAGTAGGAGGCCGCGTCGTCGACGGCCGGGTCGCCCGCGATCGTCGTGGCGAGCGCCGAGGCACGTTCCCGCACCGTCGCGTCGTCGACCGTTCCCGCCTTGGCCCGCACCATCGCGACGACGTCGACGTCACCACCGAACTCGTTGTCGACGACGTCCTGGACCTTCGACGACTCGGCGCCGGGGTCGGTGAAACCGTCCGGCTTGAGCTTGCCGAACGCGGTGAACCCGACCGCCGCGGCCGCTATCAGCGCGAGAAGTCCCACGACGAGAATGCCGCGGGCCCGGGTGGCCGCGAAGCGCCCAATGGCAGTGAACATGACAGCTACGCCCCTGACGGAAATCGTTGTACGAGCGAGTGACTTCCACGCTCCCAGCCGACGTCCGGCATAGTCAACGCCCGACCGCCTGTTCGCGAGAAAAACGTGAGTGGCAGCGCTCGCCAATATGAGATTTTCATATCCGGACCATTAACGAGTCACGGAGAACGCCATCGAATGCGGGAGTGGCCGCATTCGATGGCGTTATGGGGAAAGGTGCGGTGCGTCAGCGCCGGGACTGCGCGGCGAGCTCTCGCTGCGCCTTGCCGTGGGCCGCGCCGTGCTTGTGGTCGCGGTGGCTCTGGGTGTACTCGCTCAGGCGGAACAGCATGGCCACGGCCATCGCCGGCACCATCAGCACGTGCCCGACGACCATCACCGCCGTGCCGGAGGCCAGGCCGGCCCAGTAGAACGGGTACATGATCACGAACGGCACGTACATGGCGGGCGCCATCTCGACGACGAGCCGCCAGCGGCAGCCGCGGATGCGCATCCACGCCGACATGCCGATGACCATCGTCGTCGCCATCACCAGCGTCATCGGCACCAGCTGGTCGTTCATGAACTCCCAGCCGAGCGCATCGAAGAGCAGGCTGGCCGGATACGCGAGCACGCCCATGCCGACGAACATCGCGATTGTCATCTCGAGCAGGTGCTGGACGAAGTTCCAGGCCGGGCCTCGCACGACAATCTTCACGGCGGCTACCTCCGGTTCTCGACTGTGGATACCCCGCTGGCCAGTCTGGCAAACCAGCGCCCATCACCCGGTAATCGAGCACGCGAGGCCCGCTGAACACGCTGTGCCGAATTCGGCTGAGCGGCGACAATTCGTCCATGTTTCCTGGAGAGGTGTGGGGCGCCACCGCGGCCGAACGAGCTGCGCAGCTGCCCTGTGACGATATTTTTCCGGACGGGCTGGCGGCAGATCGAGCCGTGTCCGTCGACGCACCGCCGTCGTTGGTGTGGGCGTGGCTCTGCCAGATCCGCCTCGCCCCGTACAGCTATGACCGGCTGGACAACTTCGGCAAGCGCAGTCCCCGGGAGCGCACTCCCGACCTGGTGAACCTCGAGGTTGGCCAGTCGTTCATGCGGCTGTTCACGCTGGCGTCGTTCGAGCGCGACGACCACGTGACGATCCGGAACGCCCGGGTCGCCACCACGTACGCGGTGCGGCCGGAGGGGTCGGGCACCCGGCTGGTGGCCCGCACGATCTTCAACGGGCCGAACGCGATCGGCAGGCCGCTCGGCATGGTCGACTGGGTGATGATGCGCAAGCAGCTGCTGAACCTGAAGTCGCACGCCGAACGGGAGTACGCCGCTTCCGTGACCGGGTAGTTCCCGTTCCCCACACGAAGGTCGCCCTCCCGGCGGGAGGGCGACCTTCCCGCTGTCAGGACGCCTTCGGCAGGTCCTTGCCCAGCGCTCGCTTGACCAGGTCGTCGACGTCCAGGGTGTCGAGGTCCCCGGCCGGCTCCCGCGCGGGGGGCTCGTCGGCCGCACCCGCCAGGGTCACCAGCGCGCCGAGGATGCCGGCTTCCCGGAACCGGTCGAGCGACAACGTGGCCAGGGCGCGGCGCAGCGCGTCCTCGTCGACGTCCGGTGCGGCGGCGGCTGGATCCCCGAGCAGTTCGGCGAGTACGTGTTCGCCCAGCGTCTCCAGGTTCGGGTAGTCGAACACCAACGTGGCGGGCAGCGCCAGGCCGGTCGCCGCGTTGACCCGGTTGCGCAGCTCGACCGCGGTGAGCGAGTCGAACCCGAGATCCTGGAACGCCTGGCCGGGTGTGATCGCGGCCGGCGAGGCGTGCGCGAGCACGGTCGCCACCTCGGTGCGCAGCAGGCCGAGCACCGCCTCCTGCCGGTCGGCCGGGGGCAGGCCGGTGAGCCTGCCGACCAGCGCCGCGACGTCCGCCTTCGCGGCCCGCCGGGCGGGCACCCGGACGAGACCACGCAGCACGGGTAGGTCGGTGCCGGACTTCCGCAGCGCCACCGGGTCGATCCGCACGGGCACGGCCAGGGCCGTGTCGCGGCGGCCCGCGGCGTCGAACAGCGACCGTCCGTCCTCTGTGGACAACGCGCCGAAGCCGCTCCGGTCGAGCCGGGCCAGGTCCGTGTCGGACAGCTCACCGCTCATGTCGCCGGCCTGCGCCCACAGTCCCCAGGCGATGGACAGCGCGGGCAGCCCGGTCGCGCGCCGGTGCTGGGCAAGGGCGTCCAGCACGGTGTTGGCGGCGGCGTAGTTGGCCTGCCCCGGCCCGCCGAGTACGCCGGCGACCGAGGAGAACAGCACGAACATGGCCAGGTCGTGCCCGGCGGTCAGCTCGTGCAGGTGGACAGCCGCGTCGACCTTCGGCGCCAGCACGCGGTCGATCCGCTCGGGCGTGAGCGTGTCGACGGTGCCGTCGTCGAGCACGCCCGCCGAGTGCACCACGCCGGTCAGCGGGTGCTCGGCCGGCACGGCGTCGATGGCGGCGGCGAGCGCGGCCCGGTCGGTCACGTCGCACGCGGTGACGCTGACGTGCGCGCCGAGGTCGGTCAGCTCCCCGACCAGCTCGGCCACGCCCGGCGCGTCCGGCCCGCGCCTGCTGAGCAGCAGCAGGTGCCGCACGCCGCGGTCGGTCACCAGGTGGCGGGCGAACAGGGCACCGAGGCCGCTGGTGCCGCCGGTGACGAGCACGGTGCCGTCCGGGTCGGGCTCGCGTGCCTCGGGTGTCCCGGTCTGCTGCGTGCTGCGCGCGAGGCGCGGCACGTACAGCTTCCCCGCGCGCACGGCCACCTGGGTCTCCCCGGTGGCCAGCGCGGCCGCGAGGGCGGCGGCGGACTGGTCGTCGGTGTCGACGAGCACGAACCGGCCCGGGTGCTCGGACTGCGCGGTGCGCACCAGGCCCCACGCCGCGGCGGCGGCCGGGTCGGCGATGTCGTCGCCGGGATCGACCGCGACCGCGCCGGTGGTGTGCAGCACGAGCCGGCCGGACCGGTCGTCGGCGAGCCAGGACCGGACCAGCTCGAGCGCCCGGTGGGCGACGTGCCGCGCGGTGCCGGCGACGTCGCCGGCGGACCCGGCAATCGTCTCGACGACCGCGTCATCGGGGTCTTCCCCGGTGGGCGTGGCGGGGTCGACGCCGACCCAGTCGAGCCGGTACAGGTGCTGCTCGGCCGCGGCCGGGGTGGCGGCGGCGAGCTGCTCGGGGGTGATCGGCCGGACGGTGAGCGAGCCGACGGACGCCACGGGCGCGCCGGTGTCGTCGGCGAGGTCGATGGCGAACGCGTCGTCCCCGGCCGGGCGGATATGCACCCGCAGGGCGGCCGCGCCGGTGGCCGCCAGCGTGACGTCGTTCCAGGAGAACGGCAGCGCGAGCGTCCGCTCTCCCGTCGCGGCGGCGAGCAGCGCGTGCAGCGCCGAGTCGAGCAGGGCCGGGTGGAGCCCGTACCGGCCGGCCTGAGGGACCTGGGCCTCGTCGAGCGCGACCTCGGCGTACACGTCGTCGCCGCGGCGCCACACGGCTTCCAGTCCCTGGAAGGCCGGGCCGTACTCGAGTCCGATGCCGGCCAGCTCGGCGTACACGTCGGCGATGGGCACCGCGGTGGCGCCCGCGGGCGGCCACTCGGTGAGCGCGGCACCGGCCGGTTCGAGCCCGGCGGCGAGGGTGCCGGTGGCGTGCCGCACCCAGGTGCCGCCCGCCTCGGGTCGCGAGTGGACGGTCAGGTGGCGTTGCCCGGTCTCGGTTTCCGCGCCGACGGCCACCTGCAGCAGCACCGCACCGGTCTCCGGCAGCACGAGCGGGGCCTGCAGGGTGAGGTCCTCGATGCCGTCGCAGCCGGCCCGCCCCGCGGCGTGCAGGGCCATCTCGACCAGGGCCGAGCCGGGCACCAGGACGGTGCCGGCGACGGCGTGGTCGGCCAGCCACGGGTGGCTCTGCACGGAAAGCCTGCCGGTGAGCAGCGGGCCGGCCCCGTCGGCGACGTCGACCACGGCGCCGAGCAGCGGGTGCCCGGCGGACCCGAGGCCGGCGGCGCCGACGTCGCCCGCGCCGGTGCCCGGCATGAGCCAGTAGGCCTGGTGCTGGAAGGCGTACGTGGGCAGCGGGACCTGGGTGGCGCCGGTGCCGGCGTAGTAGGCGGCCCAGTCGACGGCGTCGGTGCGCACGGCGAGGGTGCCGAGCGCGGTGGCCAGCGCGGCGACCTCGTCGCGGTCCTTGCGCAGGGTGGGCACGAACTGCTCGCCCTGCCCCATGGCGGTGAGCACACCGTCAGGCCCCAGCTCGACGAACGTCGAGACGCCCCGTTCGACCAGAGTGCCGACCGCATCCGCGAACCTGACGGCCCGTCGTACCTGCCCGACCCAGTACTCCGGGTCGGTGAAGTCCGCATCCGAACCGGTCACAGTGGACACGACC
>DASYKY010000050.1:0-112033 GCA_035995025.1 Actinophytocola sp. | reverse complement strand
ACCGGGTCGACTACCTCGCGGATCCCACTGCGGTACTGGATGTTCCGTGCGTCCTGCTACGCCCCGACGGCCACGTCGCCTGGATCGGCGACGATCAGCAGGACCTGGACGACCACCTCTCCCGCTGGTTCGGCAAGCCCGTGTACCCCACGTGACAGCGCAGGACATGACGATGGCGGGCATCTGCCGCTACCCGCCATCGCCTCTTGTCATCAGAGATACATGGTGTTCGGCTCGAGTCCACACAGGACTCGTCCGTAGACTTCGAAGTTCGTGTTGGGGTGCATCAGGGCGTGCAGGTTCAACGCGTGTATGTCGGCCTGGATGCGCTGGATGGGGACCTTGCGATAGATCGAGGAACCGCCGCTGGCGGTGGCGAAGATGTCGACGGACTCCTTTGCCAGCAGCGCCATCCGACCGAAGTGGCCCCGGTAGAGCGTTCGGTCCTCCATCTTCCACTGCTCCCGGCCGGCGCCCTTGTCGTCGAGCATGCCGGCAATGCGGTACGCGTGGTACTCCGCCTCGTCGAGTTTCAACGACGCCTCGGCCACCTGCAGGTGCGTCAGCGGCGCATCGCTCTGCCGTTCGTAGTCGGTGTAGGTGATCTTCCGGCCGGGCAGGCGCTGGAAGAACTCGTCCCGTGCCGCGCGTGCCAGACCGACCGCCACACCGATGAAACCCGAGGCCCCGGTCGGCAGCATCGGCTGGGTGAATACCGCTGAGTCCGCGTTGCGCTCGGACGCATAGGCGTTCTGCAACACCGCGGCCATCGGGATTGTCCGGTCCTGCGGAACGAACACGTTGTTCGCCACCGTGGTCACGCTGCCCGTGCCCACCATTGCGTTGGTGTGCCAGTCGTCCACGATCTCGAGCTCGGACATCGGTACGAGCGCCATCACCGGCCACATGTCGGCGCCATCCGGGGTCGGCGCCATCGTGATGACGACCTGCCACTGGCTGTGGTGCGCGCCGCTCATGAAATGCCAGCTGCCGTTGACCATCAGCCCGCCGTCCACCGCCGTGGCCATCGCGGTCGGGCTCAGCACGACACAGATCCGGACGGTCGGATCGCTGAAGACCTCGTCCTGCACGTGATCGGGGAACATGCCGGCCATCCAGCTGCCGATCAGCCAGGTGGAGGTGTTCCACGCGGTCGACCCGTCGCCGATGGCGATGGTGGCGATCACTTCGAGCATGGTGCGGGTGTTGGTCTCGTAACCGCCGTAACGGGCGGGCCGGCGGAGTTTCAGGATCCCCGACTCGGCCAGGGCACCGACCACGTCCTCGTGCAGCCGCCGGTTCTCGTCGGACCATTCGGTCTTCGACCTGATCAACGGCACAAGCTCGGTGGCCACCTCTAGCAATTGTTCTGGCGAGGGTGCGTTGTGTCCAGACACAGATACTCCTCCAAATCGATAGTTCATCCACAGTGGACTCAGCGCGACGCGCGGAACACATATCGGCGAACCCCAAGCGTGCTTGTCATGCCAAATCCGTGCATCTCCTTGGTTGCGCCGCCATCTCGCACTCTCGAAGAGGCGGCGGCCGGTCGCCGGACCTACCGTCTGGATGTCGTACGCCAACGAAAGGCCGGCCCGATGCAACCGTTCAAGGTGGACATCTCCGACTCGCAGCTAGCGGACCTCCGCCGCCGGATCGCGGCGACCCGCTGGCCCGTGACCGAATCCGGGCTCGACTGGGACCGCGGCGTCCCGTCGGAGTACCTCAAGGAACTCGCGCACTACTGGCAGACCGGCCATGACTGGCGTGCCGCCGAGCGCGAACTCAACCAGTACGACCAGTTCACCACCGAGATCGACAGCGCGAACATCCACTTCATGCACGTCACCTCGACCGTGCCGGGAGCGCGGCCGTTGCTGCTCACGCATGGCTGGCCCGGCTCGATCGTCGAGTTCCTCGACATGATTGGCCCGCTCACCGACCCCGCCGCGCACGGTGGTGACCCCGCAGACGCGTTCCACGTCGTGATTCCTTCCTTGCCTGGGCACGGGTTCTCCGGGCCGGTGCTCGACCGGGGGTGGGACCTGAGGCGCGTGGCCAACGCATGGGAAGAACTCATGAGCAGGCTCGGCTACGACTCCTACGTCACCGCCGGCGGGGACTGGGGTTCGCTGGTCTCCCTCGAACTGGCGCGGGTGGCGCCCGGCCATGTCGCTGGTGTGCACCTGGCGTTCCTGGTGACGATCCCGTCCGGTGACCCGGCCGAAATGGCCGCCCTCACACCGGCGGATCTCGGGCGGCTGCAGGACTTGCAGCGGTTCGACCAGCAGATGTCCGGTTACCTGAAGGTGCAGTCGACCAGGCCGCTGACCGTCTCTTACGGGCTCACCGACTCGCCGGTCGGCCAGCTCGCGTGGATCGTCGAGAAGTTCCGCGAGTGGAACAAGTCGGCCAAGACGCCCGAGGACGTGGTGGACCGTGACCGGTTGCTGACCAACGTCAGTGTCTACTGGCTGACCGCGACCGCGGGCACCTCGGCCCAGCTGTACTACGAGTCCGCCGCGCACCTTGGCGCCCTCTTCACTCCTGGCGTCCCGCCCGAGCCGGTGTCTGTGCCGATCGGCGTGGCCGTCTTCCCCGAGGACCCCGCTTCGCCGGTCCGTGCCTTCGCCGAACGGGACTACCCGACGATCACGCGGTGGACGGAGTTCGAGAAGGGTGGGCACTTCGGCCCGATGGAGCAGCCGGAGGCGTTCGTCGCCGACGTTCGGGCATTCGCCCGATCTCTGGACGGCTGACCGGGTCAGCTGGTGGATCACGTGAAAGGGCAAGGGAGCCAGCGAGATGACTCAGGTGACATCCTCGTGTCGTATCTGTGGCGGCGTGGTGACAGAGTGCCTCGACTTCGGCAGGCAGCCGGTCTCGAATGCTTTTCTGCGCCCAGAGCACATCGGCGACGAGAAATACTTCCACCTGGCCGTCGGCCTGTGCGGGACGTGCGCGATGGTCCAGCAGCTTGAAGAAGTTCCCCGCGAGGACATGTTCGGCTTCGACTACCCGTACCGTTCCTGCATGTCGGCGTGGATGCGCAAGCATTTCCAGCAGACCGCGCAGGCGCTGATCGAGACGGAGCTGGCCGGGGCCGATCCCTTCATCGTCGAGATCGGCAGCAACGACGGCATCATGCTGGACACGGTCAACCAGGCAGGCATCCGCCACCTCGGCGTGGACCCGTCCGGCGGGCCCGCGGCAGTCGCTCAGGACAAGGGCGTCGGTATCCTGGTCGACTACTTCGAAGAGTCCTCCGCCCGCGCGATCCGTGCCGAGCACGGTCCGGCGGACGTGATCTTCTCAGCGAACACGATCAGCCACATCGCCTACATCGACTCGATTCTGCTTGGCGTCGGCGCCCTGCTGGCCGACAACGGGGTCTTCGTCGTCGAGGACCGCTACCTCGGCGATGTCGTCGAGCACAACTACTTCGACCAGATCTACGACGAGCATTTCTATCTCTTCGCCGCACACTCGGTCGGTGAGCTGGTCTCCCGCTTCGGTTTCGAGCTGATCGAAGCCGAGCGGATCCCGGTGCACGGTGGTGCCATGCGCTACACGATCGCTCGGTCGGGCCGCCGGAAGGTCAGTCAGGCCGTCCGCGACTTCGTGGCCAGGGAGTCGGCGATGGGCCTGGACCGCCCGGCGGTGTACGAACACTTCCGTGCCGAGATCAAGTCGATCCGGCTGGCACTGGTCGATCTGCTCACCGATCTGCGGGCGCAAGGAAAGTCCGTCGTCGGATATGGCGCCACGTCCAAGAGCGCCACCGTGACAAATTACTGCGGTATCGACCAGGATCTCGTTCCCTACATCTGCGACTCGACACCGGTCAAACAAGGCAGGGTGACACCTGGATCGCATATTCCCATCGTGCCACCGGAACAGTTCTCCAAGCCCTACCCGGACTACGCACTGCTCTTCGCGTGGAACCACGCTGACGAGATCATGGCGAAGGAACGGCGGTTCCGGGAAACCGGCGGCAAGTGGATTCTCTATGTCCCGGATGTGCACATCATCTGACACCTGGGCCCTGCTCCATGCCTGCCCGGACGGCGGCCCATGTCCGGTGCAGGCCCGCACGCAACGAGGTGGCCGGTCGCCAGCCGAGCACCTTCCCGGCAAGTTCCACGTTGAGCAACAGGGTTCTGCGGTCGAACGCACGTGCGGGCGACTGGTCCACTTCGGGAACGCGGCCGGTGACCGCGGCGATCTCGCGCCGTAGCCGGCCGAGCGACACCGGGTCGCCGGAACCGATGTTCAGCGCGAACGGCAGGGTATCGCCGAGACCTGCCCGCAGATGGTGATAGACCTGAGTCATGGCGTCGGCGGCGTCGGCGACGAACACGAAGTCCCGGACTATCTCCTCGTCACCGATCTGCTGTAGCCGCCGGCCCTCGGCCGCCGCGGTCAGCCAGTGGGCGATGACGCCGTGCCCGGGTTCGGTCCGATGGCCGGGACCGTACATGCTGGCCATCCGGATGACCAGTGGGCGCACGCCACGGGCCGCTCGCAGCAGCCGTTCCATCTCCAGTTTTCCTTGGCTGTAAACCTTTTCCGGCCGCAGCGGGGCGTCCTCCGGGTACGGCGGTTCGACGGCGGAGTCGTAGCAGTCCGCGGTCGAGGCCAGGACAACGGCCGGGCGTGTCCCGAGATGCTCGAGCGCGGCCAGGAACCGCTGGAACTCCGTGACGTCCGCACCAGCCAGGTGCGGGAACCGTTCCGCGCTGCCTGGTGTGACGCTGGTGGCCAGATAGAAGACCACCTCGGCGGACCGGAGCTCGGGCGCGAGCACATCGCCGGCCACGGCAGGCGACTGCCTGGTGATGGCGGCCACTGGGACTCCGGCCACGGTCAGCCTGCGTGCCAGCCACGAACCGAGAAAGCCGGTCGCGCCGATCACTGCCGCGTTGCTCATCGCACTGATCCTGCCACAGCGGGACCCAGCGGGCTAAGTAGTGCGCAGTCTCGAAGAAAGCTCCTGTGCAGAGCGGGTTTTCGGCATTTGTGAAGACGTGCCGGGCGGCCCGGCTGCGTAGAGTCTGCATCCGACGGGCGCGCGGCGAATCGGGTGAGCGCGTGGCCCGTGAACGCCAGCCGTAGTCGTACCCCGCCGCTCGTCCAAGGAGGACATCCATGCGTTTCCTCTTCACCGCCTGGCCGACGCCGTCACACCTGCTTCCCCTTGTCCCGTTGGCCAACGCGTTGCAAGGCGCGGGTCACGAGGTCCGCGTGGCGTCCGGCCCCGGCCTTACGGACGCGATAAAGGCGTGCGGCCTGACCGCCGTCGAACTCGGTGACGGGTCGGGCACGCTGACCGGCCCCGGCAAGATCGCCCCGTCGGACTACAACGAGAAGTTCGACCGGCTCACCGCGGCGCTGCCGATGTCTGCTGAGGAACGCAAGATCTGGGATGTCTTCCGCTACTTCATGCTGCCGCCGATGTGGGACTTCCATCCGATCGGCGCGAGTGCGGCCGACCCGCATCCGGTGATTGACGACCTGGTCGAGTTCACCCGCCGCTGGCAGCCCGACCTGGTGCTGTGGGACCCGCCGTTCGTCGCGGGCTCCATCGCCGCGAGACTGTGCGGGGCCGCGCACGCTCGTCTCATGTGGACACACGACTACTTTCCGTTCGCCGTGCGGATGATGGAGCGGTTGCCAGGCCTGGACTGGAATCCGTTCGTCGAAACCGTGCGCCCGGTCGCCGAGCGGTACGGCGTCGAGGTCGACGAGGAGATTCTGCTCGGCCAGTTCACTGTCGACGCGATGCCGACCGCGATGCGGCTGCCGGACGCGACCACGACCGTGCCCATGCGCTGGGTGCCTTACACCGGCCGGACAACCATCCCCGGCTGGCTTCACGCGGAGCAGCCCAGGCCCCGGATCGCCTTGTCACTCGGCCAATCTCGTCGTCTGGTGATCCCGGAGGGCACCTGGGACCCGGTGTCGGACCTGCTCGCCATGGTGGCCGACATGGATGTCGAGGTAGTGGCGACGCTCAACGACGCCCAGCTCGCCGGCGTGCGCGCGATTCCCGGCAACGTCCGCGCGATCGACTACCTGCCGTTGAACGTGCTGCTGCCAACGTGTTCCGGGATCATCCATCACGGCGCGATCGGCACCTTCGGGGCCGCCGCGACCTTCGAAGTGCCGCAGCTCATCATCGATTCCGAGGAGTATCACCAGAGTCCGGTGTTCGGTGCCGAGTGGTCGGCCGCCGCGCGGACGTTGGTATCGAGCAACGCCGCACGCTACATTCCCAGCCGCAAGGCCGGCTTCACCGTCGACGTGCAGGCCGCACCCGACGAGGCGAAGTCCCGGCTGCGGCAGATCCTCGAGGACCCGGCGATCCAGGATGGTGTGCAGCAGGTGCACGCGGAGCTTATGGCGACGCCGAGCCCGCACGATCTTGTCTCCCGGCTGGAAGAGCTCGCTCAACCAAGGGGTGAGTAGCCGTCCGGTTGGCAGTAGTCCGAATGGTGAGTCCGGAGCTGCTGATCGCCGCGCGTGCGGTGCTCGGCAGCTCCGGTCCGCGACCGCAGGTCTGTCCGGTGGGTGCGTGCGGCCCAGGGGAGGGCGGGCGGTGCCGCCCGGCCCGTCAGGTCCGGAACTGGCCCGGCTGCCGGCCCTCGCCCGCGGGCCCGCGGTAGGCCTGGGCGATGTCCAGCCAGGTCTCGGCGTCCGCGCCCTCGGCCCGGACCGCGAGGTCGGCGCGATGCCGGCGGCGGGTGGCCAGCAGGCAGAAGTCCTCGGCCGGGCCGGTGATCCGCTGCTCGGCGTCCGCCGGACCGAACTCCCACGTGGCGCCGGACGGAGCGGTGAGCTCGTAACGGAACTCGACCTCGGGCGGGGTCAGCCCGCGGGACTGGTAGCCGAAGTCCCAGGTGAGCGTCGCGAACCAGGCGATGTGCCACAGCCGGTCGGTGCGGGCCATGCTGACCCCGAGCGCGTCCGCGATGTCCTGGCCGTGCGCGAAGGTCTCCATCATGCCCGCGCACGCGAGCACCGGCGCCGGCAGCGGCCGCACCAGCCAGGGCACGAGCTGGCCCGCCGGCACGGCGGCGAGCGCCTTGATCGCGCTGTCCCGCTCGTCGCGCCAGCGCGACAGCAGCACCTCGGGAGGATCGGCGAGGTACTCGACGAGCGCCGCGTTGACCGCGGCCTCGAAGTTCGGCGACGACTTCGCCGCGATCGCGGCGAAGAGGTCCGGATGCGCGGCAGCGGTGCCGGCGATGCGGAAGATGAAGGCCAGGTGGGCGACCTGGTGGGCGACGGTCCATCCGGGGGCGGGTGTCGGCGCCTGCCAGCCGGCCGCGTCGAGCCCGGCGATCAGCCCCTCGACCTCCTCGGTGTCGGCTGTCAGGTCGGCGATCACGTCTCGCTGCGTCACGTCCGTCGTCCTCTCGCCTGTCGCGTGTGTCGTACCCAGGATGACTTGGGCGCGCGGCGGTGTCTTATCCCCGAATGCCTTTGCGCGCACGGGGAAGCGACCGGGGAGGACGGTGCCGGTCAGTGCCGGCCGCGGTGTAAGCGTGCCGAGGCGGCGGGCGACCCGATGTGGACGACGCCGAACGAGTCGAAGCAGTTGATCCGGATCTTCAGCACGAGGTCGTTCCTGACGATGACGAACAGC
This sequence comes from Actinophytocola sp., assembly GCA_035995025.1. Classification (GTDB taxonomy): domain Bacteria; phylum Actinomycetota; class Actinomycetes; order Mycobacteriales; family Pseudonocardiaceae; genus Actinophytocola. Next base: position 104,385 of record DASYKY010000050.1, on the reverse strand, counting down.
TCACTCGGCCGCTGAAAGTCGTCGACGACTCGGTAGGTGCGGAACAGGGCGCCGTCCAGCATCGCGAACAGGGCCTGGTAGACCGCGTTCTTCTGGGTCTGGCTCGCGGTCTCGGCCCAGCTCTCGAGGATGTCGAGCCCGGTCTCCAGGCGGAAGTTCGCACGCGGTGAGGTGCCGTCCGGCGATTCGTTCATGACTGCACCCATCCGACCGAATTGGCCGAGACGAATCCCTAACAGTGTTATGCTATATTAGCTCCGTTATGTAACGTCGTCAACGTGAGCCCGAGACCTCGTGACCCGGCGACGCGTTCCGAACTTATTGAGATATCCGCACGTCTGCTGGCCGAGGAAGGCCCGGAGTCGATGTCGAGCCGCCGCATCGCCAAGGAGGCGGGTACCTCGACCATGGTCGTCTACACGCATTTCGGCAGCATGAGCGGCCTGGTGCGGGAGATGGTGCACGAGGGCTTCGGCAGGCTGGCCAGCGCATTCGACCGCATCAACTGGTCCGGGGATCCGGTGATGGACCTGGCGCTGACCGGCCGCGTGTACCGCCGGATGGCGAACGAGAACGCGCACCTCTTCTCGGTGATGTTCGGCGACCGCGCGCTGCGCGGCTTCGAGCTCAGCGAGGAGGATCGTCAGTACGGCCGGTTCAACCTCGTGCCGGTGGTCGAGTGCGCCGCGCGGTGCATCGCCGAGGGCCGGTTCCGCCCCGCGGACGAGTATCTCGTGGCGCACCACATGTGGCTCGCGACCCACGGCGCGGTCACGCTCGAACTCCACGGCTACCTCGTCGAGCCGTGCGATGCGGACCGGTGCTTCGAGAGTCAGCTCGTCACGCTCATGCTGGGAGCCGGCGACACCGTCGAGGCGGCCACGGAGTCCGTGCGTGCCTCGGCGGAGGCGTTCGCCCGCATGTTCGTGGCGTCAGGCCGGCCGAGCCTGGCCGGTGACGGGCTCGACGGGGGAGGTGGGCGGCGTGAACGGACCCCAAGTGAAAGCCGGTAACCAGCGATGCGAGTCGCGGTCCCACTCCAGGGCCGTGATCTGCTCGTGGCTGCGGCGTCCGGCCAGCGACCGGTACAGGTCGTAGCGGGGCGCGGTCACCGTCGCCGCGGGCACACCTTTCCCAACGGTCCACTGTGTACTCCCGGTGGACAGCCGCAGTGCGGGGAGCCCGTGGTGGCTCACCGCGGCGGCGAACCCGTTGGCGAGCAGCTCGAACGCGCCGGGGAACGCGGGATGCTCGTCGGGGAGCTCGGCGCCGATCGCGTAGCGGACGTCCAGCTCATGGGTGAACGCATCCATCACCAGGATGCTGCCGGACCGGCCGCGGCTCTCTGAGAGCAGGAGATCGGCCTCGGCGCCCAGCTGTTCCCACGTCTTCAGCAGTTCCAGGACTCCCATGTTCGACGACGAGGCAGGCTGGCGCGATGGCCAGCCGGAGAGCCGGCCGATCGCCGTCGCCGCTACGCCGACGAGGTGTGCCACCAGCTCCCGAATCGTCCACTCAGGACACGCCGGGACCACGGAGTCCGCGTCCGGCGGCAGCTCGCCGAGCAGGCGGATCACGTTGTGGCGCACCTGCCGGTAGCTTTCGTGGTGGGGTGCCCGCCGGGCGCGCAGCGTCGGTCTGCCGACCTCGTCCAGATGTGTGTCCATGTCCATCCCTCAGGCCGACCGCGCAGTCGGTGGGTCGTAGCGGTGGAAACCGCCATCGAGAAACAGCAGCGCCTGGCCTTCGCCGCGGCTCGCGCTACGGACCAGGCCGAGGAAGATCGAGTGATCGCCACCCTCATACACCTCCGCGAGGTCGCACTCGAGCCACGCGCGCGCGCCGCTCAGCAATGGCGTACCGGTGCGGCTGCCCGGAAACCAGTCGACCCGGTCGAACTGCGCCATGCCCGTCGGGCGATCCTGGTCGGCGAAGTAGCGCGCCAGCGACTCCTGCTCACTGCCGAGCACCGACACGCCGAAGCCCTGGGCGTCGAGGATCGCGGCGTGCATGCGTGCGGTGCGGGCCACGCAGCAGAGCACCATCGGTGGATCGAGCGACACGGACGTGAACGAGTTCGCGGTCATGGCGTGGGTCAGCCTGCCGCGTGCGGTCAGAACCGTGATCCCCGTGGCGAACCGGGCCATCGCCGTGCGCAGCGTCCGCTGGGTGATCTCCTGTTCCTGAGCGGTTCGCAGGACCATCACCGGCTCGGTACCGGACCGCGGCTCGTGCCACCCGGTAGTCATCGCGCCGCCCCGGTGCCCAGGCCGGCCTTCCGTCCGGCGTCCGGGGTCATCGAGTACTGGGCGATCGCCTCGCGCAGCGCGGCGGGCACGCGTGCGGGCACCGTGTCGTTGTTGGGCCCGCGCATGCACGCGATCCGCTGGCGCCCGCGGGCCACGAGGCTTTCGATCCCGTCGACGATCCGCACGTAGTCGAAGCTGAACTGGATCTGCGTCTGGGTCAGCTCCTCCAACCGCATCCGCACGCTCAGCTCGTCGAAGGCGGTGATCTCGGCGAAGAACTCGCACTCCACCTTCAGTGTGAACAGCTTCAGATCGTCTCGGAGGTCGGCCAGCACGTGCGGTGCCTTCTCCTTGAGGAACATCTCCCGGCACCGGCCCTGCCAGCGCAGGTAGTTCACGTAGTAGACGTTGCCTGCGAGGTTGGTCTCCTCGAACCCCACGGTGTGGCGGATCTCGTAGTACGCGGACACGTCCCTCCTCCGGTCGACAGAAACCACACAGGACGCCACCCGGCGCCGACTTTCCGGCCGACTGACGATTTCCAGCGTGCAATGCGAAAAGCGGGCGCGCCACTCTCCCTGTGCTGTCCGCGGCGGCCCGCAACCGTTGCGACATACCCGTCACGACTCCGAGACTGCCGTTCACCAGGAAGGTGAGCGCGCGAAGTCGTCGTCGCACTCTCGGATATTCGTGGCCGCCGCCAGCGGGTTTACGGTGCGATCCACGCACTGTTCGATATGGGCGCACAGAACATGTGCGACACCCATGCCGTTGCGCATTGACGGCGCCGTTTCCGCTTCCGTCGAAAGGGGATCCATGTCCAGGCCCGACGTCCAAACCCAAGCGGCCGAACAGCCGGACAGCACGCTCGCCCGCGCCGCCGTCCCGCGCCGGCGCGGGCTGGTGGTGCTGTTCGGCGTGCTGGCCGGGTTCCTGCTCAGCGCCGTGTGGTCCGCGTCGTTCGTGGACACGGTGATCGGCCGGAACGTGGCCGACGGGATCCTCGGTCACGACGCGGCCGGCACAGCCATCGCGGGGGGTGGCGCGGGCGTCACGTTCGCGCTCGTCTCCGGTCTCGCGGGCACGTTCACCGCGTGCAACATCGCCGCGTTCGCCGCCGTGGCGCCGTTCGCCCGCGGTACCGGGGGGCAATGGAGCCGGGCGGGCGCGGCGCTGCGCCCGCTGCTGTGGCTGGGGCTCGGCATGGTCGTCGTGTCCGCCGCCTACGGCGTGGTGGTGGGCCTGGTGGGCACCGGCATGCCGCAGTTCGACACGGCGCCGAACACGCCTGGCCACCTGACCGCCCGCACGACTCAGTCGATGGTGGTGTTCGGTGTGGTCGGGCTTGCCATGACATACCTCGGTCTCGCCGCGGCGGGTATCGTGCGCGACCCGTTCGCGCGGCTGGCCGCCCGTTTCCCCCGTGCCCCACTGGTGTTCTTCGGCGCGCTCGTCGGCGCGTTCCTGATCGGCCGGCCGTTCCCGTTGTTCCGCAAGCTCTTCCGCGACGCCGCCGAGTCGCACGACCCGCTCTACGGCGCCGCGAGCTTCGTGCTGCAGTCGATCGGCAACATCCTCGTGCTGGGCGTGGTGCTGCTGCTCGTCACCTGGCTCGCCGGCCGGCGGCTGCAACGCTGGTTCGCGGCCGACCCGCGCAGGCTCACCGTGCTCAGCGCGGTCTCGCTGCTCGCCGCGGGGGCTTTCACGGTCCTGTACTGGGATGTGCGCTTGCTCGCCATGCGCGACATCATCCCGTGGTACCCGCTCGCGCCCTGGGCTTGAGCACGCCCGCTTGCCCGGCGACGCTCCGCCCGGCACCGTTCGCCGGACGGAGCGTGCCGGGCCGGTGGTCAGGCTCCCGGCAGGGCGGCCTAGTCAGCCTCGTCGAGAACTTCCGCACGGGCGAACCACATCGTGTCGTCGAGCTGAGCCAGCAGCGCGGGTGGGTCGAAGATCCGCCGCGGGCGCAACCACACGTCGACGGACCGCAGGGGCACGCCCGAGGACACCGTGAGGGGACCGATCGCGGCCAGGTACACCTTGTTGCGGGTGGCGCCGTCCGGCTCGGTGTGGTCGACGGCCACGCACCGGGCGAGCAGGTGCCACCTGCCGTCGGGCACGTTGGCAAGGGTGAACTCGCCCCCGCCGGCCAGCGTCGTGTACCCGACGGGCTCGCCCTGGGCGATCCGGTCGGCGAACAGGCCCAGCACGACGTGGCCGGCTCGGGAGTCCGTCGGCCGGTGCACGTGGCCCCGCAGGGTGGGATGCTCGCCGCGACCGAGCCACCTCGCCGGCCGGAGGGTCTGGAGCGGTGCGACGCAGCCGCCGAAATGCCGGTAGGCCGTCGGCGAGAGGCCGACGCTCATGCGGAACCGGGAGCTGAACGTGCCGATGCTGTTGTAGCCGACCAGATGGCTGATGTCCGCCACCGTCATCGAGCTGGTCAGCAGCAGCCGCTTGGCCTCCTGAAGCCGCAGCGCGGACAGGAACCGGCCGGGCGAGATCCCGGTCACCCGCTGGAACATGCGGGAGAAGTGGAACTTGCTGAACATGGCGGTTCGCGCCATGTCGTCAATCGTGATCTGTTCTCCCAGGTTGTCTTTCATGGCGCGGATTACGCGCTCCACGGCTTCCACGATGAAATAGTCCATTACAGGCACCGATCGGTGGGGATCGCGGCAAGGTCGGATTATTGACGGTAAGGTGCCGGGAATTTGGTGGCAATCACGATCGGCCCGGGTTCGAGGGACGGTTCACCGCCAGCTCAAGGAAAGTCGACAGCGGTTCAACCGAGGCTTGACATCGCAGGTGGGGAGGGTTGTGCGGCGTCGTCGACGGCACGGGAGGAGATGCGGTGACGGCGAGCGGACGGCCAGAATCGGATGGCGTCAGACATGGTTTCGAAGCACATTGTTCCGGCTCGCAGGACCAAGCAGGAGGAATCGTGGGATCAGTCGCCGAATTCGACGACCAAGTCCAGACAAGCACCCTGGAGGCATTCGCGGACACGATCGTTCCCGGTGCCAAACGCGGTCCGGACGATCGTGCGATCGCCGGCGTATGCGACGATCCCGGTGCGGTCGAGGCGGGTGCACTCGAACTGCTCAACACCCCGGCCACCGGGATCACGGAAGGGCTCGCCCCCCTGGCACAGGCGCTCAACGCGCACGCGGCGGCGTATGCCGGGGAACACGGGCGCACGCTCGAGGCCGGTGTACCGTCCTTCGTCGCCCTGCCCTATACGGACCGGGTGGCGCTGGTGGCACAGCTGACCGCGCCCGGTCATCCCGAGCAGAGCGGCTGGGTGCTGCTCGCCATGTTCAGCAACATGGCCTACGACAGCGCCGCGCACCGCAGCACGGCGGAGGCCATCGCGGACGGACACCCCGGTCTGCTCGCGATGGGATTCGCGAAGCCGGACGACGACGGCTTGTGGCGTTTCCCCGACTTCGGTTACGGCCGGGAACTGGCCAAGCGACACCCCGACACGACGGCATCCGGGAGCCCGGCATGAACGCGGTGGAGAGTACCGACGTCGTTGTCGTCGGAAGCGGCTTCGGCGGGTCGATCGCGGCCTACCACCTCGCCGCGGGCGGGGCCAAGGTCGTCGTGCTGGAGCGCGGCCCCTGGTTGCAGGGCAAGGACTTCGACCACGACTACCTCCTCGGCAAGTCCTACACACGGGTGTTCGACTTCGTCGCGGGGGACGGGATGAGCATCCTGGGCGGCAACTGTGTCGGCGGCGGCAGCGTCGTGTACTTCGCCGCGCTGCCCCGCGCCCCCCGCTTCGTCTTCGATCGGCAGGGTTCGATCGGTCGCCGCATGTGGCCCGCTTCGATCAACCGGGACACTCTCGAGCCGTGGTACGACCGGGTGTCCGAGGTGCTGCCGGTATACCAGCAGGACTGGCCGGAGATCACCTACGCGGGCGGGCTGTGGGCCGCGGCGTGCCAGCACGCCGGCCACACGGCCAACCCGGTCCCGGTCGGCGTCGACAACGCCACATGCACCAACTGCAACTGGATGATGGCCGGCTGCCGCTTCGACGCCAAGCGGTCGCTGCTGCTCAACTACCTGCCCGCGGCCCTCTCACATGGCGCCGGGATCCGCCCGCTCCACGAGGTCCAGACGATCGCGCGCACCGACAGCGGTGACGGCACTGGCGGCTACCGGGTGCACTACAACCACATCGACGACGAGGACTACCGGATCGCCACGGGAAGCGGCGCGATCGACGCGAAGATCGTCGTCCTGGCCGCGGGCGCGGGTGCGACGCCGGTGATCCTCCAGCGCTCCGAGGCGGCGCTCGGGGCGATGCCACACGGGGTCGGCCGCTACTTCTCCGGCAACGGCGAGCGGCTCAACACCGCCGTCGTCAACGAGGAGCGGGCCGGCGAAGTGCTCGGGCTGCGCAGGTCGAACGGCGCGGTGTACGAAGCCAACCAGATCGGCAAGGGCCCCGTCGTCGCCTGCTGGGACCACCTGGACGGCGACCGGCCGGAGTACAGCCGGTTCTCCTTGGAGCAGCTTTACTTCCCGCCGGGACTGGGCACGATCCTGGCGCAGGTCCCCGGCGCCGCCGGACCGTCCTGGTTCGGCAAGGAGAAGAAGGAGATGCTCAAGCGCTGGCGGTCCTGGCTGACGATCTTCCTGATGACCGAGGACGACAACGAAGGCGTGTTCGGCCCGCCGCCGCCCACCGGCAACGCCTACCGCATCTCGCAGCAGATGCTCGGCCGGGGCTCCCTTCGCTACGAGCCGACATCGAACACCCGGCGCGGCTGGGCGGAAGCCGACGCCAAGGTGAAGGAGATCCTTGAGAATGACGGGCTCGCGACGGTGGCGCCCTGGACGAACGACCTGGTGGGCGCGTACACGGTGCACCCGCTGTCGTCCTGCCGGATCGGGGATGACCCGGCGACCTCCGCGCTGGACGACCGCCACGAGCTGCGCGGCCATCCCGGCATCTTCGTCACCGACGGCTCCGCCGTGCCTGGCGCGCTGACCGTGAACCCCGCGCTCACCATCGCGGCTCTCGCCGAGCGGGCGGTGCCCGGGATCGTGCGCGCGGCAAGGGATCGCGGTGTCGACGTGTCCTACGGCGCGTCGCTGCCGACCGCGGCGAGCACCCGGCCCGCGACGGGTACGGCCGCCTGAGAACAGTCCATAGTGGACTTCATGCCGCGGCGGCCGGCAGCGCGCGGTCAGGCGTGGAACACGACGGTCTGGTCCTCGATCGAGGCCTCGCCGGTGAGGATCGCACTGTGCAGGCGTCGCAACCGGGGCGACGGTTCGACACCCAGCTGTTCCACCATCTCCGCGCGTAGCCTGCGGTACGCGGTCAGCGCCTGGCTCTGCCGGCCGCTGCGGTACAGCGCGATCATGTGCTGCGCACAGAAGTTCTCCAGCATCGGGTGCCGCATGCACAGCGTGGCGAGCTCGCCGAGCAACTGGTGGTGGCGGCCGAGCCGGAGGTCCGCCTCGATGCGCAGGTGCAGGTCGCCGAGCCGGTTCTCGTCGAGGCACATGGCCTCGATCCCCAGCTGCGGCCCGATCGGCACGTCGACGAGTGCGGGCCCGCGCCAGAGGCGTAACGCCTCGGCCAGCGTCCGCGACGCGCGCTCGGGGTGGCCTTCGTTGACCGCCTTACGGCCGGCCGAGGAGAGCTGCTCGTAGCGGATGGCGTCCACGGCCGCCGGCTCCACGTTCAGCAGGTAGCCCGCCCGCCGCGTGATCAGGATGTCCTTGGCGGTCAGCTCACCAGGGCCCGCCAGCGCCCGCTCCAGGTTTCTGCGCAGCTTCAGGATGTGGGTGTGCAATGTCGAGACGACGCTGCGGGGTGGGCGGCCGGCCCACAACTCGTCGGTCAGGGAGTCCACCGTCACGACCCGGCCCGCATTGAGCGCCAGAATGGCCAGCAGCTGGCTCGGCTTACTCGCGGTCGGGACGATCGACACACCGCCGATGGATACCTCCAGAGGGCCGAGAACGTTAATTTCGACTCGCATGTTTTTCTCTCTTTTTCGATTGCACTTGGGGCCGAAAACATGAATGCCCGGTTTCCGGGTACCTCCCGGACCGCGCATCAAAGAGAAGGTGCGGCACCGCCCGGTAAACGGCACGGAACGTCGAGCGGTTGTCAGGACGGGTTCGATTTTCGTGGTGCCTCCGGCTTGAGCGTCGCGCTGTGCTGGATGCCGGAGACGTACCCGTCGTGGGACCAGGGTTCGAGCCGGCCGGCGGTGGCGTGCCCTCCGAGGTGACCGATGGTGCGCCCGATCAGCGCTTCCGCCGGCAATGCGACCGTGTCGATGATCTCGACCGCGCTCCACACGTCATCCGCGTCCAGCCGCAGAATCGTGTTGGCCACTGCGCCCCGCCTCGCCATCGCCGGAAACCTGCGATACCCATCTTTTCCGACGGCGCTACGTGTGATCTATCGATCCGCTATTGGTGCGGGATAGCTGACCCGTAGCAAGAATTCGCTCACTGAAAATGGCACTTCGCTGATGTCGGGTTTGTCAGCGTCGTCGAATTCGGGTCAGCCCATGCTCGACACATTCGTTCGCACGGCTGCCAACTCCTCGGACAGCCGCGTCGCCTCCTTCGAGTCGGCCGTCCTGAGCAGCTGGTCGGCCTGGTCGATGTCCCGCCGCGCGCGGTCGAGCTCGCCGGCGCCCTGGTGTATGTCGGAGATGAGGATCAGAGCCTTGGCGTGCCACACCGTCGAGCCGAGCTCGGCGAACAACCGCTGTGCCTCGGCGAGGTGGATGCGCCCGCCCTCACTGTTGCCCCGGGTGAGGGCGATCTCCCCGAGCGAGTACTGGGCCTTGGCCTCGATGAGCCGCTCGCCGACCCGCCGGGCGAGGTCCAGCGCGTGCTGCAGGGTGGACTTCGCGCTGTCCAGCCGGCCGCTGCGCTGGCGCACCACGCCGACCCCGTACAGGGCGTGTGCCTCGCCGATCCGGTCGCCGATGTCCCGGACGATCAGCAGCACGCGGTTGAGCGCCTGGTGGGCCTCTTCCACGTTGTTCTCGTCGAGGTGCAGCTCGGCGAACCGGGTGACGACCTGAGCCTCCCCACGCAGGTACTTGACCCGCTGCATGGACTCGAGCGCCTTGTCGAGGAGCTTGCGGGCATGGTCGGTGTCGCCCTCGTCGATGTGGAGCTTCGCCAGGCTGCGCAGGATGGCCGCCTCGCCGACCGGGTCGCCGACCACGCGCATGAGTTCCAGGGCCTCGTGGTACTTGGCGAGCATCGCGGTACGCCGCGCGCGCATGTGGTCGACCATGGCCGCGTTGCGCAGCACCAGCGCGCGGCCGTGCTCGTCACCGTTGTCGCGGAAGATCTCCAGCGCGGCGGCGAAGCGCTCCTCGGCCGTGGCGAGTCGCCGCTGCTCCATCGACATGGTGCCCAGCGAGTACAGCATCGCCGCCCGCCCGCGCCGGTTGCCGGCCCGCGCGGCGGCCTTGAGCGCGACCTCCGCCGTCTCCTGCCAGTGGTCGAAATGGCCCTTCACCTCGAACAGCGTCACCGAGGTCAGCGCGAGGTCCCAGCACAGCTCGTCCTCGCCTGCCTCCGCGGCGAGCTGCACCGCCGCGACGAGCGAGAGGCGCTCCGACTCCAGCCACTCCATCGGGTCGTCGATCTCGCGGCCCGCGTCCCCGGCCGGTCGCCAGCGCGGCCCCGAGCCGTGGAGGATCGTGTAGTCCCCGCCGTACTCCTTGCGGTGTGCCTGCTCGGCCTTCGCGAGCCACGCGCCCACCAGGCGAACGACCACCCCGTGCCGGTCCGCCGCCGACTCCTCCGTGTGCAGCCGTTCCTGGGCGTACACGCGGATGAGGTCGTGGAAGCGGTAGCGCGGGTGCTCGCCGGGATACGCGACTGTGTCGAGCAGCTGGGCCTCGACGAGATGCTGCAGCACCTCCTCGGCGTCGAACGGGTCGATGTCCAGAAGCGCGGCGGCGGTCCAGCCGGGGAAGTCCGGAGTGGTGATCAGCGAGAAGCGCCGGAACAACGCCTTGGCTTCGCGGTGGAGGGCCAGGTAGGTCAACCCGATGCTCGATCGCAGCTCCAGCCCGCGGTAGGACAGCTCGTCGAGTCGCCGGGTGGTGTCGCGCAGCCGCGCGACCAGGACGTCGACCCGCCAGTGCGGGCGCGACGTGAGCCGCGCGCCCGCGATGCGGATGGCGAGCGGCAGGCGGCCGCACACCTCGACCAGCTCGACGGCGGCGTTGTGCTCGGCTGCCATCCGCTGCTCGCCGATGATCTTCGCGAGCATCTCCAGGGCCAGGTTCAGGTCGAACGGGTCGATGTCGATCAGGCGTGCCCCGGGCAGCCTGCTCAGCATCGACCTGCTGGTCACGATCACCGCGCAGCCCGGCCCGGCGGGCAGGAGCGGAATGACGTCGTCCTCGCTCGTCGCCCCGTCCAGCACGACCAGCACCCGGTGGTTCGCGAGCCGGCTGCGGTAGAGGTCGGCCTTCTCCTCGACGTCCTCCGGGATCGCGGGGCCGTCGACACCGAGGGCGCGCAGGAACCGGTCGAGCACGCCCTGAACGATGTCCGTGCCGGGCGGCGCCTCGAGATCGGCGTAGAGGTGGCCGTCCGGATAGACGTCGCGAAGCTCGTGCGCGGCGCGGATGGCGAGCGTGGACTTGCCGACACCGCCCTTGCCGGAGATCGCGACGATGCGCATGCCGAAACGCTTGTCCGGATCCCGGTTCTCGGACAGCGCCCGCCTGATCTCGGCGAGCTGTTCTTGACGGCCGGTGAAGTCGGCGATGCTCGCCGGCAGCCTGCGCGGCACCAGCGGCGGTTCGGCCGCCGGTGTCTCGCTGCCGGGCTCGGTCCCGGCGGCGGTGGGCGACGCGAGGTCGAGCTCGGGAACGCGCTTGAGGATCGCGGACTCGAGCTCCTGGAGGCGTTTGCCCGGCTCGATGCCCAGCTCCTCCACGAGGATCGTCCGCGCCCGCCGGCACACCTCGAGAGCTTCGGCCTGCCGTCCGGCACGGTATAGGGCGAGCATGAGGAACTCGTAGGGCCGCTCCATCAGCGGGTGCTCCTCGATCAGCGTGCCCAGCTCGCCGATCAGCTCCTCGTGCCGGCCGAGCGTGAGATCGAGCTGGATGCGTTCCATCAACACGGCCAGCCTGGTGTGCTCGAGCTGGTCGGCGCCGCGCCGAACGAGGTCGCTCTCCAGGCCGGCGAGGGCGTTGCCGCGCCACAGGGCGAGCGCACTGCGCAGGGTCGCCACCGCCTCGGAGTTGCGCTCGGCGGCGGCGTGGGTCCTGGCGGCGGTGACGAGCCCGGCGAACTGCTCGGTGTCGAGCTGGTCGGCCGGGATCTCCAGCTGGTAACCGGGTGGCCGCGTCCTGATCTGCAGAGGCACGCCGGTGACGGCGAAGATCTTGCGTAGCGCGGAAACGCAGATCTGGATCTGAGCGCGCGCCGTGTTCGGAGGCGTCGTGTTCCACACCGCGTCGATGAGCAACCCGACCGGCACGACTCGATTCGCGTTGAGCGCGAGCATCACCAGTACCACGCGCTGCCGGGACCCACCGATGTCGTGCTCGCGCCCGTTGCTGGTCAGTTCGAGAGGACCCAACAGTCGTAACATCAACCCCCCTGTTGTATCGAACCTTCCTGCCCGTGGTCGTGTGATCGCAATCGGTATTCGTTCGAGAATAACTCACGCTCCGACCCCGAGAACCCGGCGAGCTTGACCGATCCTGCGGGAGCGCACGCCCGGAGATGCGTCGCGGCGGTGGCCGACCGGATCCTGTGCGGGATGGATCGATCCGGCGCACACGCAGCTGTCCCGACTCATGCGAGGTGCGCAACCTCCTTCCCTGACAAGGAGTGGGACACATGACGACAGCGGCGGACACGAAGCGATGGACAGGGCCGGGTGGGTTGCTCAACACCCGCTACCACCGGGCCGCGCTGGCGGTCTTCATGGTCGTGGTGATCGGGCACTGGGCCGAGCACATCGTCCAGGCCGTCCAGATCTACGCACTGCACTGGCCGCGGCCCGCGGCCGGCGGCCTGCTCGGGCTCGCGTTCCCGTGGCTCGTGACCTCGGAGTGGCTGCACTACGGCTATGCCGTCGTCATGCTGGTGGGCTTCGTCTTGCTGCGCCACGGGTTCGTCGGTCGCGGCCGAAGCTGGTGGCACGCCGCCCTGTGGATCCAGGTGTGGCACCACTTCGAGCACCTGCTCCTGCTCCTGCAGGCGATGACCGGCGCGTACCTCATGGGCCGGGCGGTGCCGACGAGCGTCGCGCAGCTGGTGTTCCCGAGGGTGGAGCTGCACCTGTTCTACAACACCATCGTGTTCGTGCCGATGGTGGTCGCGATGGTCCACCACCTCCGGCCGCGACCGACGGAAGCCGCGTCGATGGGGTGTTCGTGCGCGCGGGTGCCCGCCACCGCGGCCGGCTGACGTGCCGGCGCCCGCCGTGCTCTCCATGCCCGCCGTCCTGCTGGCTCAGGGCGGTGGGCACGACCACGTCCTCACGGTCGGGTTCAGCATCGGCCCGCTGGTGTTGCGGGTGGCGCTGCTCGCGGCGATCCCGATCGTCGCGGGATTCGCTGTCCTGCATGGGTTCCTGGGCGAGCCGGGTCGCGGGCTGCTCGTCACCGTCCTCGCCGCCGCGGGCGGTGCTGCCGTTCTCGAGCTGCTGCTGTCCGGCGGCCTGAACATACCCGAGCAGGTGGTACCACTGCTGCTCGCGCTGCTTGCCGTTCCCCTCTACCTCGTGCTCTCCCGCGACCCGCGGTTCGCTCCCGCCGTCACCAGGACACGGCGCCTCGCGCCGTGGGTGTTCTGGCCGGTGGCCGTCGCGGCGGCGGGGCAGTTCGGGGCGGCCTGGCTTGCCGGGGTGGGCGCCGCGCGCACCGCGACCTTGCCGCTGCACACGGGCGTGGTGCTCGCGCTGGTCGCGTTGGCGTGGTTCGCGATCGTCCGCACCGAGCGCGCCGCGGGCACGGTGAGCGCGCGGGTCGGCGCGGTGGTCCTCGCGATGGCGCTCATGGGCGGCGCGGCGCAGGCCACGGTGCTGCGCTCCGCCGACCCGGCCGGCTCGATCGGCGCGGGTGTCGAGACCGGTGCCCGGCGGGTCGGCGCAGAGGGCGCCGGAGCTGCCCCGAAGGACGCCGCTGCCGGCAGTCCGGTCGCGGCGCCTGGGGGCGGACCCGGATGACGGGCCGCGCCCGCGTGCTACGCGGCGTCGGGCAGGTCTCGTGTCCCGACCTCGCGCCGCCGCCGCAGCTCGTCGGCGGCGATGTCGGCGAGAACGTCGGCCCAGACAATTCCCTTGACGAGGTCCGAGTTCGTCGTCGGCGGCGTCAGCTCGTCGACGAGGTCGGTCGCGGCGGATGACGGGTCCGGCTCGCGTCGCGGGTCCGTCGTTTCGCGGCGCCGTTTCGGGTCGGCTGGCATGCGTGCACTCTCCCTTCGTTGCGGGGCAACAGGACTAACCGGCGGTCGTCTCGGTCTCGACGCGCGACTTCACCGCGGCGAGGGTGTGCTCGATCGACGCGGCGTTGAAGCCCGGCCGGTCGGCCCGCCCGGTCACCCGTGGCCCGAGGAACCGGCGGACGAACCAGTTGCCGACGCGGTACCAGCGTTCGGTGAGCAGGCAGCTGCCCGCCGCGGCGGGCGCGATCTCGTAGGACCAGCGGGACACGCGCATCCCGAACGGCGAGCGCACGTCGAAGGTGAACCGGTGGGGCGGATCGCACGCGACGACGTGGACCCGGGTCCACCATTGCCGGTCGCCGTTGCGGTTGACGCCCCTGAACCGGGCGCCGGTGACCGGTCCGGTCGCGCCGCCCACCCAGCGGCCGCCGATGTTCTCCGGACTGAGGCTTCCCATGCCGGGCAGGTCGGTGATCATCGACCACACCACCGCCGGCTCGGCGGCGACCCGCACGCTACGCGAGATCGTCGGCCAGCCGCGGCGGCGAGCGTGCGTGACCGTTTTCCCTACCTGGGACGGAGGTTCCTGGGCAGTCAACCGGTCAGTCCTTTTCGGACAGGACGGCGAACGCCACCGGTGTGGCGAGATCGTTGACCGTGGTCACCCAGGTGGCGATCCGGGCGTCGCCCGCGGAGAGCACGACCCAACCGTCCGCTTCGACCCGGTCGACCGTGAGGGCTCGCGTCGAGGAGCCGGTCTTGCACCGGCACTCCAGCGCGCACCAGACCCGCGTGGCGGCCACGTCGACGTCCTCGCCGGCCTCGGCCACGATCCGGTCGCGGACGGGCAGCAACTCGTCGCCGAGCAGTCCGGCCCAGTCCTCCTCCGTGCGGTGGGCCACCACCTCGACGTCGCATCCCACCGTGCCCGTCCCGGTCACCACGAGGCTCAGCCCGGCGCCGTGCGACGCGGAGATCGCGGCGCCGTCCAGCTCCGGCCTACCATCCGGCCGGTGCCGCACGGTCACCGCGGCGCCGACCGCGCGGCCCGCGGCGAGGTTCGTCTGCGTTCGCCGGTCTGGCGGGCCGTCCCCGCCGACCGGGTCCGGCTCGATCACGACCGAGCGGCTGCCGCCGAGCACCCGCTCCAGTGAACGCTCCACATAGGACCCGAGCAGGGCGGGCACCCACGGACCGGAGCCGTCCTTGCGCCGCACCGCCCGCAACGTCAGGCCCTCCCAGCGTTCGACGACGTGGCCGGCCGGGTCGAGTACGTCGATGTCGTAGGTGTAGCTGTCCCCGTCCTGTGACCGCTCCCGGGCGTCCATGACGACGTACTCGGCGTCCTGATCGGACGGTGCCGCCAGGTAGAGCTTCTCGATGCCCTGCGGCAGCAGGGTCGCGTCGGGAACGCAGCACTGGATCGAGTGCATCACCGCGTCCCGGGTGCCCGGGTCGGCCAGCATCAGCTCCTGCGGCAAGTAGGTCGCGAACCACGACGCCGGCGGGGTGGTGGACAGCTCGGCCACCGCGTGCCGGGCGCTCGCCCTCCGGTAGGTGAGCAGCCGCTGGAACCGCTTGCCCTGGAAAAGCACCCCGCCGTACAGGTCGGCGATCGGGTCGACCGGCACGCCCGGCAGCTGGGTGGCCTGCCGCGGGAGACCCTCGTCGGGCACCGCGGGACGCGGGAAGCGCATCGTGGCCCGGAAGTGGTCGGCGCTGAACCTGGTGTCCTCGGCGCGGACGACGAGCGCCACCGACTCGGCGTCACGGACCAGCGCGGCCAGCCGTAGCGTGGTCGTGCTGCCGGGCCGGACCACGATCGGCCGCAGGAACTCGACGTCGGTCAGCAGCGGCGTGCCGGCCCGGCCGAGCACGGCCGTCGCGACCTGGGCCATCGCCTCCATGCCGAGCACCGCGGGGAACAGCAGGTCGCCGTCCAGCTGGTGGTCGGACAGGTACGGGTCGCTGCCCGGGGACAGCTCGACCTCGGTGATCAGCTCGATGTTCGCGTAGTGCACCAGCACTCGGTCGACGAACCGGGTCAGCGGCAGCTCCTGCCCGTTCTCCAGCGGCAGCGTGGGCAGCCCGCCCATCCGGCCGGCGATCGTCAGCACCGGGCCGGCCGACGGATCGGCGAGGATCTGGCGCAGCACGCCAAGGCCGTTGTCGAGCGAGACCGGCGTGATGCCGTCGCGCACCAGCGCCTCGACCACGCCCAGCTTCTCGCCCATGCCGGCGCCGGACCAGACCGACCACTCGAGCGCCAGCGCTCGCGCCGCCGGGTGGGCCCGCTGGAAGTCGACGGTCAGCTCGGTCATCCAGTCGTTGGCGGTCGCGTAGTGCGCCTCGCCCTTCAGCCCGGCCCGGCCGATGATGCTGCCGAACGTCACCAGCAGCTTGATCCTCTCCTGGTCCACGGCGTCGAGCACGGTGCGCAGGCCGGTGATCTTGGGGGCGAGCGTCTGTGCGAACTCGTCCCCGGTCAGGTTGGCGAGCGCGCCGGGCACGTTGCGGCCCGCGCCGTGCATCACCGCGGTGACCGGGCCGAGGACGTCCTCGAACCGCGCGAGCGCCGCGGTGACCTGCGCCGGGTCGGTGACGTCGGCCCGCTCGTAGTGGTGGACGATGCCGACCGCGGCCATCCGGGCCAGGTTCTCCGCCAGCTCCTTGTCCCCGGCCGCCTCGTCCCGGCCGATCAGCGCGAGCTTCGCGCCCGAGTCCTTGGCCATGGCCAGCGCGCACTCGGCGGTGATGCCCTTGCCGCCACCGGTGACCAGCAGGACGTCCGAGCCGTCCAGCGGGGTGTCGGCGCAGACCTGCGCCGGGGCCTGCACCACGGTCAGCACCGGCGCCGTCCGCACGCCCTCGGGGTCGTAGCGGACCTCGCTGAACGTCGTGGTGGCGGCGGTCTCGGTGCGCACCCGGTGCACGGCCTCGTCCGCCGCGACCGCGGTCGGCGGGGCGAGGTCGGGCAGCGTGACGATCGTGGTCGCCACGCCGGACGCCTCCAGGAACGCCGTCCGGGCCAGGCCCGACGCGCCAAACCTGCCCTGCACCACAACGAACCGGCTGCCTTCGGGTGCGGCGACGGCCGCCTTGCCCGCTTCGAGGAACAGGCCCGTGTGCCGCTCGCCGTCAGCGGGCAGGCACAGCAGCACGCCGTCACCGATGCCGGACTCGGCCAGCGCGATCCGGAGCCGCTCGGCGAGCGGGTGGCCGGCCGGCGCGAACACCTGCCAGGAGCCGACCGGGCCGGTGCCGGCGTTCACGACCGGCACGGGAGCCGGCACGTAGTCCACGGAGAACGGCCGTACCCAGGGTGCCACGCCCTCCACCTCGGTCCGGCCGCCGAGACTGCCGCCGCCGTCCTGCGCGCTCGCGGCCTGCTCGTCGATCAGCTGGGCGAGGTCGCCGAGCGTCACGGTGGCGAAGTTGGTCGTCATCTCCAGCGTGGGCAGGCCGAGCCGGCGGGTGGCGTCGTTGACGAGCTGGCCCACGGTGATCGAGCTCAGGTGCAGATCGTCGAGCGGGTGGGTGGCCGAGGTGACGGTGTCCAGCGGCAGCTCGACGCGTTCGGAGGCGAGCGTGCGGAGCAACTCGAGCGTGTCCGGACCGGCGTCCTCCGTCGTTGCCCGCGGTTCGGGGGAGGCCGTGGTCTCGGTGCCTGGCAGCGCCAGCCCGAGGGTGAGGTCGGGGGCGGTCTCGCACGGGCTGGACAGGAACTCGAGGGGGCCGTTCAGCGGCAGCGGGCGCAGCACCCGCGTGGCGAACAGCGCCGCGGTGTCCACAGTGGACCCGAGGACGTACGCGGCGCCGACGACGGACAGCAGCGGGCGCAGCGACTGGCTCTCGGCGTCGACGGACAGCACCGGCGTGCCCGGCGCGATGTCCTGCGCCAGCCCCGCGAGGACCCGGCCAGGGCCCACCTCGACGGCGAGGTCGGCGCCCTCGACCGCCTTGGTGGCCGCCTCGTGGAAGCGGACCGGGCGCAGCACCTGGTCGCGCAGCAGTGCCCGCACGTCGGTGCCCGGGTCGAGCCAGTCACCGGTCACCGTGGACACGATCGACCGAGTAGGCCGGGCGAAGGTGAACTCGGCGAGCCGCGCGGTCATGGCCGCGGCGGCGGGCTCGACCAGCGGCGAGTGGAAGGCGTGCGAGACGTTGATCCTGGTCGCGGTCACGCCCGCGGCCCGGGCCCGCTCGCATACCCGGTCCACGGCGCCGGCCTCGCCCGCGACGACTGTCTGTTGTGGACCGTTGTACCCGGCGATCACCACCGGGTCGTCCCCGACGATGTCCTCGACCCGCTCCGGCGTGGTGGCGAGGCCGGCCATCGCGCCGCCGCCCCGGCTGGCGTTCGCCATGACCTGACCGCGGGCGGTGGCCAGGCGCAGCACGTCCGCGGCGCCCAGCACGCCGGCCCAGGCCAGCGCGGTCAGCTCGCCGAGGCTGTGCCCGACGGCGACGTCGGCGTCGATGCCCAGCGCTGCCAGCACCCGTAGCGTCGCGACGGAGCCGGCGACGATGCGCGGCTGGGCCACCTCGGTGGCCGTCTGGTCGCCCCCGGCGGGCACCGCGGCCTGGGTGAACACGGCGTCCGCGGCGGGGAACCGGCGGGCGAGCGCGCCGGTACCGCCCCGCCCCGAGCCCTGGCCGGGGAACAGGTAGGCGATCCTCGGCGCGGTCCGGCTCCGGTCGAGGAACACCCCGTCCGCGGCGAACATGCGCTGCTCGCCCGCGTCGAGCGCCGCACGCAGCCGGTCGAGCTTGCCGGCGGCCTCCTCAGGGCCGGCGGCCACGACCGCGGCGCGGACCGGCCCGCCCGACAGCTCCCCGGCCAGCGTGCCGGCCAGGTCGGCGAGCTCGGCGAAGGACAGGTCCGGCACCAGCGCGGCCACGCGCTCGATCCGCCCGCGCAGCGCCACTTCGTCCGCGCCGTCGAGCAGCAGCAGCTCGGCGTCCTGCCGGCCGCCGACGATCCGGGCGACCCGGCCGGGCACCCCGGCGCGGCGGGTGACGCCCGGTGCCTGCTCGAGCGCGATGTGGGTGTTGATGCCGCCGAAGCCCATCGCCGACACGCCGGCCCGGATCGGCGCCCCGGCCGGCCAGAGCTCGGCCTCGCGCGGCACGTACAACGCCCGCGCCGGGCCGGTGAGCGACGGGTGCGGGTCGTAGTGCCCGGTCGCCGGCGGGATGACCTGGTGGTGCACCGCCAGCGCCGCCTTGATCAACCCGGCCACGCCGGCCGCGGCCTTGGTGTGCCCGAAGTTGCCCTTGACCGAGCTGAGCGCGGCCGGCCGGGCGTCCGGCGCGGCCAGCCGGCGGGCGGTCGACAGCGCGTCGATCTCGGTGGCGTCGCCGACCGCGGTGCCCGTGCCGTGGCCCTCGAAGTACGACACGGTCTCCACGCCGTACCCGGCGCGCTCGTAGGCGCGGGTCAGCGCGAGCACGTGACCGCCGGCCTCCGGCCGGGTGATCCCGCCCTTGCCGTCCGAGGAGATGCCCCAGCCGGTGATCGACGCGTAGGTCCGCAGACCCCGCGCGATCGCGTCGTCCTCGCGCATCAGCACGACGACGCCGGAGCCCTCGCCGGGCCAGAAGCCGTTGGAGTCCTTGTCATAGATCTTCATCTCGCCGGTGGCCAGCGCGCCGGTCTTGGCGAACCCGATCACCTCGAACGGGTCGATCGACAGGTCGACGCCGCCGGCCAGCGCCACGTCCAGGTCGCCGTCGGCGAGCGCCTTGGCCGCGGTGGCGATCGCCAGCAGCGAGGAGGAGCAGGCGCCGTCGACGGTGAACCCGCCACCGCCGAGATCGAAGTGGTTGCAGATGCGGCCGGCGATCGTGTTGGCCAGCCCGCCGGCCAGCGAGTCCTCGTCGATCGGCGGGAACGGCGCCTTGTACACCGGTTCGAGGTCGCGGAGGAACGCGCTCGTCTCGTCGTCGTCCCAACCCTTCGCGGCCAGCGCGGCGGCCACCGTGCGGCGCACGTAGGGCCAGCGCAGCCGCATCAGGTTGGCCCGGGAGAACTCGCCGGTCAGGCTGTTGCCGACGACCACGCCGGTGGCCTGGCGGGGCAGCCCCTCCGCCTCCGGGAAGCCGGCGTCGGCCAGCGCGGTCGCGGCCACGTCGAGGGCCAGCCAGTGGGTCAGATCCGTCGCCCGGTAGGTGCTGCCGGCGACCTTGTACTTGACGCGGTCGAATACGAAGTCCCGCAGCACGGCCGCCGTGCCCGAGTAGAAGCGGTCCGGCGCGTCCGGGTCCGGCGAGTAGTAGTCCGCCCGGTTCATCCGTTGGTCGGGCAGCCTGCGGAATGCGCGGCGGCCGGCCAGGAGGTTCTCCCAGAGATCTTCCGTGCTGTCGGCATCCGGGTAACGGAGGCCGATACCGACGATCGCGATGCGCTCGGTGCTCAATTCTACCGCCCAATTCTCTGCCGAATGCGGCGACTGTTCTCTACATACGCGTTTGGCTGTCGCCAGGATGCAACAGCGGCGCGGCGGACAATACTTCTCGCGTGCTGTCCGGACCAGTTCTCCAAAATTGCCGCCATGGATCGCACTCGTGGAGATGCGTGGCACGAGCACCGGGCCGACTCTGGCAGACGCGTCCATTTGCTGGAGGAACCGATGCCCTCGTTTCTCGGCTCGTTGCGCCAGTTCGTACTGGCGCCGAAGCTGTCCGCGGTCACCTTTGCCGAGCGTGGTTTCCCCGGCGCGGGATCGCCCGCGGCCGGGCGGCTCGAGGCCATCCCGCAGGCCGTGGTGTGCGGGTTCGAGTGGGGCATCGCCGGCCGCGACCTGTGGGACGTCGAGCGGCGGCTCGAGCTGGTCGAGGCCGAACAGCGGGGCTTCGCCTACGAGGGCGCGGCGATGGCGTTCGCGGTCCGCGACACGATGGCGGGCGGTAGCGGCAAGCGCACCCGCGAGCTGCTGACCGGTCCGGGCGCGCCGCACGTGCTGCTGACCTACATCGGCATCGGGTTCGCGATGGCGCGGCTGCCGCGGCCGCTGTGGCGCGGCATCGTCCCGGACCTCACCGGCTCGCCCTACTACCCGGCGATGACCTGGCTCGCGGTGGACGGCTACGGCTTCGACCTCGCGTACTTTCACACCCGCCGCTACGTCGACGAGCAGCGGGTGCCGACGACCTACCCGTGGGAAGGCTCGCCGGAGTACTTCCCGCGCGCGGTCGACCAGGGCATCGGGCGGGCGCTGTGGTTCATCCACGGCGCCGACGCGGCGGCCGTCGCCGCGGCGGTCGGCCGGTTCCCCGCCGCGCGCAGGCCCGACCTGTGGAGCGGGGTCGGGCTGGCCGCGACGTTCGCCGGCGGCAGCCCGGCCGGTGGCCTCGCCGCGCTGCGCGCCGCCGCGGGCGACCAGTGGGCCGAGCTCGCGCTGGGCGTGGTGTTCGCGATCAAGGCGCGGGACCTCGCCGGGCACGTGCCGGCGCACTCGGCGCTGGCGGCGCGGGTGCTGGCGGGTCTGCCCGTGCCGGGGGCGGTGGCGATCGCGGACCGTACCGAGGCCGAGCCGGCCGGGCCCGCGCCGGCCGGGGCGGACGTGCCCCTTTACGAGATTTGGCGCACCCGAATTCGTGCCCAGTTGACCGCGTTTTCCGAAACCGAGATAAGGGGAGTCAGTTGAGTAGTTCCTGGCGAGCGTTGCGACGCCGTCTACTGACGCCGAACGTCGTCGAGACGAGCCTCGACCGGCGCGGGTTCCACAAGAAGTCTCCGGCCGCCAAGGAAAGGTTGGAAACCGTCGGGAAGTCATTCCTCACCGGGTACGCGCATGCGGTGGAGGCCCGCACGCCGGCCGCCGCCGAGGATGCGCTCGAGCAGCTGCCCGACTGGCTGCGTGGGTTCGGGTACGAGGGCGCGGGCATGGGCTTCGCGGTGCTCGACGGGTTGCCGTTCGGCCGCTCGGACAACGTCCGCCGGTTCCTTGCCGGCCCGCGCGGCGACGCGCACCAATACCTGGTCTACGTCGGGATCGGCTGGGCGATGGCCCGGCTGCCGCGGTTCCGCTGGCCCCGGCCCGCGGCCCTGGATCCGGTCCTGGTGCCGCTGGTGCTCGATGGCTACGGCTTCCATCAGGCCTACTTCCGCACCGCGCGCTACGTCGGCGCGCGGCACCAGGACCCGCGGTTCCCGTGGCCCGCCGGCCCGCACGCCTGCTATGCCAACCGCGCGATCGACCAGGGCATCGGCCGCGCGATGTGGTTCATCGGCGGCACGGACGTCGAGCGGGTGGCCAACCTGATCGACACGTTCCCAACGTCCCGCCGTGGTGATCTCTACAGCGGCAGCGGGCTCGCGGCCACCTACGCCGGCGGCGTCAGCGAGGACGAGCTGCGCGCGTTCGCCGGCCGCGCCGGCGAGTTCCTGGCCGGCGTGGCGCAGGCGAGTGCGTTCGCGGCGTACGCCCGGGTCCGGGCCGGCATCGTGCCGCCCCACACGGCGCTCGCCACCCAGGTGTTCTGTGGCACGACCCCGGCGGAGGC
Source organism: Actinophytocola sp. (assembly GCA_035995025.1). Taxonomy (GTDB): domain Bacteria; phylum Actinomycetota; class Actinomycetes; order Mycobacteriales; family Pseudonocardiaceae; genus Actinophytocola. Next base: position 82,207 of record DASYKY010000050.1, on the reverse strand, counting down.
GGCCCGGCTCGTGGACGCGCTCCGCCCGGCGCACCAGGTCGACGGCGACGAGCCGGCGTACGAGATATGGCGGCAGCGGCTCGCCAGCGAGTTCGTTTCCCTTGGAGGTGTCAACACATGAACGGGGTACTGGGCATGCTGCGCCGGCAGCTGACCGGTGTCATCGCGCTCGTGGTCGTCGTCGGCTTCTTCTTCGCCGTCAAGCTGCCGACGAGCGGGGCCGACGCCCGGGACGAGCTGGCGAGCAGGTACGCGTTCGCCGGCCACAGCCTCGCGCTGCCGGCGTCGGACAAGCAGCAGTCGATCCGGCAGGTCAACCAGGCGTACAAGCACTTCGACGCGTGGATGTCGTCGGTCGGCGCCGCGGTCGCGATGAACGACCTGGACGGCGACCGGCTGCCCAACGACCTGTGCCTAGTCGACCCGCGTACCGACCAGGTCATCGTCACGCCGACCCCGGGCAAGGGCGGCGACCGGTACGCGCCGTTCGAGCTACGCCCGGAACCGTTGCCGGTCAACGATGTCATGGCGCCGATGGGCTGCGTGCCCGCCGACCTCAACGAGGACGGCCGGCTGGACCTGCTGGTCTACATGTGGGGCCGGGTCCCGGTCCTCTACCTGCAAAAGGCGAACCATGACTCGCTGTCGGCCGGTGCCTTCAAGCCGGTCGAGGCCGTGCCGGGCGACTACACCGGCCCGGACGGAAAGTACGACGGTCCACAGTGGAACTCCAACGCGGCGAGCGTCGCCGACCTCGACGGTGACGGCCACGACGACATCTTTGTCGGCAACTACTTCCCCGACAGCCCCATCCTCGACCCGGGCAAGGACGGCGGGGTGACGATGAACCACTCCCTGTCGCACGCGCAGAACGGCGGCGAGAAGGCCATCCTGCTGTCTCAGGGCGCCACGGCGGGCGACGACCCGACCGCCACGTTCGAGCGGGCCCCGCAGGACGTGCTCCCGGAACAGGCGCGGCACGGCTGGACGCTCGCGTCCAGCGCTACCGACCTGGACGGCGACCAGCTGCCCGAGCTGTACCTCGCCAACGACTTCGGGCAGGACCGTTTGCTGTACAACGAATCCAGGCCCGGTCACCTGAAGTTCACCAACGTCACGACGACCCGCGCGCCCGGCACGCCGAAGTCCAAGCGGATCGCCAACGACTCGTTCAAGGGCATGGGCGTCGACTTCGGCGACTTCAACCACGACGGCCTCTACGACGCGTTCGTCTCCAACCTCACCGTCGGCTGGGGCATCGTGGAGAGCAACTTCCACTACCTCAACACCGCGAAGAACCAGGCAGACGTGCGGGCGCAGCTGCGCGACGGCGAGGCGCCGTTCCGCGACGAGAGTGGCGCGGATGGCACCGCCTGGTCGGGCTGGAGCTGGGACAACAAGGTCGCCGACTTCGCCAACTCCGGGGAGCTGGACATCGCGGTATCCAACGGGTTCATCAAGGGCCACGTCAACCGGTGGCCACAGCTGCAGGAACTGGCCATGGCCAACGACGCCCTGGTCGCCAACCCGGCCTCCTGGCCCAACGCCAACGAGGGCGACGACATCGCCGGCGGCGACACGCTGCACTTCTTCGTCAAAGGCGCCGATGGCCGCTACACCGACCTCGCGCCCGACCTGGGGCTCGCCGTGCCGATTCCGACCCGTGGCATCGCCATCGGGGACGCCGACGGCGACGGGCGGCTCGACCTCGCGGTGGCGCGCCAGTACGGCGACCCGATCTTCTACCACAACGAGGCGCCGAAACCCGGTGGCTACCTCGACCTGTTGCTGACCCGCGAGCAGGCGGCCACGGTGGGCACCGCGCCCGCGCCGGGCTCGCCGGTCACCGGCGCCGAGGTCACGGTGTCCACATCGGACGGCAAGCGCTACGTGCAGCGGGTCGACGGGGGCAGCGGGCACGCAGGCAAGCGCAGTAGCGAGGCGCACATCGGCCTCGGCGACGCCCAGGGCCCCGTCCGGGTACACGTGCAGTGGCGGGACCGGCGCGGCGCGGTGCACCAGCAGGAACTCAAGCTCAGCCAGGGCCGGCACGCGCTCGTGCTCGGCGAGTCCGCCGTGGAGAGGTGAGAAGAAGATGACTGTCCAGGAAACGAAGTCCGGCGGAGCACCACCCGCCGGCCCGCCCCCGCGGCGGCACGACCCCAAGATCGTCATCGCGCTGCGCCGGTTCGCCATCTCGATCACGGCGTTCAACATCGCCGGCTACCTCTTCCTCGGCTTCGAGCAACCGTGGACCTGGCCGCTGGTCGCGCTCGCCGTCGGCTACACCACCGAGCTGGTGCTGGAGACGATCGGCGCCCGGGTCGAGGGCCGCACCCCCCGCTACCGCGGCGGCGGGCGGAAGGGCCTGGTGGAGTTCCTGTTCCCGGCGCACATCACCAGCCTCGCGCTGAACATGCTGATCTACGTCAACGACCGGATCTTCGTGATGATGTTCGCGGTCACGCTCGCCGTGGCCGCCAAGTGGATCCTGCGTGCCCCCGTGCGGGGCAACCTGCGGCACTACATGAACCCGTCCAACTTCGGGATCCTGATGGTGCTCGTGCTCTTCCCGTGGGGCAGCATCGCGCCGCCGTACCACTTCACGGAGGGCGTCAACGACTGGGGCAGCTGGATCGTGCCGGGCATCATCATCGTCACCGGCACCATGCTCAACGCGAAGCTGACCGGCCGGATCTGGCTGATCATGGGCTGGCTGAGCTTCTTCGCGTTGCAGGCGATCCTGCGCGGCGTGCTGTTCGGCACGGCGATCCCGGGCGCGCTCGCGGTCATGACCGGCGTCGCGTTCATCCTGTACACCAACTACATGGTGACCGACCCGGGCACCACGCCGTCGAAGCGCGGGCCTCAGTTCGCGTTCGGCGCGGGGGTGGCCGTGGTTTACGGCGTCTTCATGATCGCGCACATCGCGTACGGCCTGTTCTTCGCCACCGCGATCGTGTGCCTGATCCGCGGCATGTTCCTGTGGGGCGTGCACTTCGTCAACAAGGCACGCGTCCGGTTCGAGGCCGAGCAGAAGACCAGGGCCGAGTCCGAGGCTCCGCCGATCGCGGCGATGTCCGGCGATGGTGGGCCCGCGACTCGCTCGGCCGCGGCATGACCGGCACCGGCCGCCGGGTGCCGCCGGGGCCGCCGCGCCGGGCGGCCCCGGGCATCCTCCGCAAGCTGCGCGCGGACCGGCTCGGCTTGATGAGCGAGGCGGTCCGCGAGTACGGCGACGCGGTGCGGGTACGGATCGGCCCGAAGACGCTCTACATCTTCAACCACCCCGACCACGCCAAGCACGTGCTCGCGGACAACGCCCCCAACTACCACAAGGGCATCGGCTACACCGAGGCGAAGCGCGCGCTCGGCGACGGGCTGCTGACGTCGGAGGGTGAGCTGTGGAAGGAACAGCGGCGCACCATCCAGCCGGTGTTCCAGCACAAGCGGATCGCCGCGCAGGCCGACGTGATCGTCGACGAGGCGCTCGGTCTGGTAGAGCGGCTGCGCGTGCACCAGGGGACCGGCCGGCCGGTGGACGTGCTCGCCGAGGTCACCGGGCTCACGATGGGCGTGCTCGGCCGCACGCTGCTCGACGCCGATCTGGGCGCGTTCGAGTCGGTCGGCCACTCCTTCGAGGCCGTGCAGGACCAGGCCATGTTCGAGATGGAGACGCTGGGCCTGGTGCCGCGGTGGCTGCCGCTGCACGGCCAGCGGGCGTTCCGGCACGCGCGCGCCGACCTCGAGCGGATCGTGCGAGTCCTGGTGGCGCAACGGAAGGCGAGCCCGTCCGGATCCGGGGACGACGTGCTGACCCGGCTCATCGCCTCGACCGCGAGGGAGACCGACAAGCGGGTCGCCGACGGCCGCATGCGCGACGAGCTGGTGACGCTGCTGCTCGCCGGGCACGAGACGACCGCGAGCACGGTGGGCTGGACACTGAACATGGTGAGCCGGCACCCGGACGTGCGCCGCAGGCTGCACGAGGAGGCGGTGTCGGTCTACGGCCGCGGCCGCCCGGGGTACGAGGACCTGCCGAAGCTGCGTTACACGAACATGGTGCTGCAGGAGACGATGCGGCTCTACCCGCCGGTGTGGATCCTGCCGCGCCGCGCGCTGGCCGACGACGAGGTCGGCGGCTACCACGTGCCCGCCGGGGCGGACGTGCTGATCTGCCCGTACACCCTGCACCGGCACCCGAGGTACTGGGCCGACCCGGACCGGTTCGACCCGGCGCGGTTCGACCCGGACGCGCCGGTGGACCGGCCCCGCTACGCGCACCTCCCGTTCGGCGCGGGCCCACGGTTCTGCGTCGGCAACCACCTGGGGATGATCGAGGCCACCTTCATCATCTCCACGCTGATGCGCGAGCTGCGGCTGGACGCCGTACCCGGCTTCGAGGTCCGGCCCGAGCCGATGATGTCACTGCGCCTCGGCGGCGGGCTCCCGCTGACCGTCCACCCCTGGCCGGCGGGCGCCGGCAGGTCTGCGGCATGACCGGAAGGGAGAGCACGATGGACGACCTGCGACTGCACCACCCAAAGGTCACGGAGTTCACGCAGCTGCGCGCCGTCATCGCCGACGAGCGCGTCCGTCGGCTGTTCTCGTATCGGTTCCTGGCGGCGAACGAGACGTTCGCCCGGCTCGTGGACGCGACCGCGTACGGCATCCTCGACTCGATCGGCGCGCTGCCCACGAGCGCCGGCACCTCGGTGGCGCGGGCCAAGAAGGAGCTCTCGATCCCGTGGCGCCGCACGGTTGCGCTGAGCTTCCTCTACGAGTGGTTGTCGGACTCCGGGATCCTGGAGCGGCACAAGGGGGAGTACTACCCGGGCCCGGAGCGGCCGCAGGACTTCACCGACGTCGCGGCCGAGCTGGCCGGCCGGGCGCCGGGCGCCGCGGTCGCCGTCGAGATCCTGCGGACGTTGGTGGACGAGGCGAAGCGCTACTTCGCCGGCGAGGCCACGGGCGACGAGATCCTCTTCGCCCCGCAGAGGTTCCCGCTCTGGCTGCGGTACTTCTCCAACGACAACCCCCTGTACGCCATCAACAACACAGTCGGGGCGGAGGCGCTGTCCCGCCTCCTGCCCGCCGACGGCGAGTCGTTCGAGGTCCTCGAGATCGGCGGCGGCTGCGGCAGCGGGGCCGAGGAGGCGCTGCGCACGCTCGGCGAGGGCATCACCCGCTACCGCTTCACCGAGGTCGCCGAGACCTTCGCCCGGTACGGGGAGCAGGCCGCCCGGGCGGCGGCTTCACCGTCCACAGTGGTCGAAACGGCGCTCCTGGACATGACGCTGCCCTGGGCGGACCAGGGTGTCGAGCCTGGCACGTTCGACGCCGTGTACTCCGTCAACTGCTTCCATGTCGCGCCGCACCTCGACTTCGTCATCGGCGAGGCGGCGAAGGCGCTCAAGCCGGGCGGCACGGTCGTGGTCTCCGAGTGCGTACGGCCGACGAAGCGCGCCCGGCCCATCCACGCCGAGATCATCTTCGACTTCCTGGACAGCTTCACCGACGTGGTGACGGAACCGGTGAAGCGACCGACGCACGGCTTCCTCACCCCGGCCGCGTGGCGGGCCACGTTCGAGGCGGCCGGACTCGGCGACGTGACCGTGCTGCCGGACGTGGACGAGATCGCCGAGAGGTACCCGGACTTCGTCGTGGGCGCGGTCCTGGCGCGCCGGCCTGGAAACCGACCCGGACACTGACCCGGACACTGGCCCGGACACTGGCCCGGACACTGAGGAGCAGGCATGATTCCCATGTTGGTCCGCCTCGCGGTGCGCAGGTCGCTCAACGACACCCGCCACGTGAAGGTCGTGAAGCGCCGCCACGCGCAGGGGCGGGTGGCTGATGTGTACCGGCAGGTGGAGCGCGACTTCGGCATGCTCGCGCCGCCGACGGCGCTGCACTCGGTGGCCCCGGACATGCTGGCCGCGTCGTGGATGATCCTGCGCGAAACCCTGCTGGCCCAAGGGGTTGCCGACCGGGCCGGCAAGGAGGCGGTGGCCACGGGGGTATCGGTGGCCAACAGTTGCCCGTACTGCGAGGACGTGCACGGCATGACGCTGGCCGCGATCCCCGGTGCCGATCGCTCCGCGCTCACCGAGTGGGCGCGCGGCACCGGGACCGGGCGCGGCGCCGGCCTGCCGCCGTGCCCGCCGGAGCAGGCGCCTGAGCTGATCGGTGTCGCCGTGGCGTTCCACTACTACAACCGTGTGGTCAACGTGTTCCTCCGCGACTCGCCGTTCCCGGCACACGTGCCGGAGTCCGCCAAGCCGCGGGCCCGGCGGGTGCTCGGCGGCGTTCTGCGACCGGCAGCGACCGGCGGTCCACGGCCGGGGGAGTCCCTGGACCTGCTGCCGCCGGCGCCGGCGCCGGCGCCGGCGGCAGCGGCAGCGGACGAGCTCGCTTGGGCGCGGCCGAACCACACCGTCACGGATGCGTTCGCCCGTGCCTACGCCGCGACCGAGGCCGCCGGCACCCGTTCGGTACCGGCCGGCGTGCGGGACCTCGTTCGTCAACGTCTGTCCACCTGGGACGGACGACCTCCCGGCGTCAGCCGGGCCTGGGCGGGCGAGGCGGTCGCCACGCTGCCCGAGCGGGAGCGGGCGGCGGGGCGGCTGGCGCTGTTCGTCGCGCTGGCGTCCTACCAGGTCGACGACGAGATGGTCGACGACCTCCGCCGCACCGGAGCGGACGACCGCGCGCTGGTGGAGCTGGTCTCCTGGGCCAGCATGGCGGCGGCCCGCCGGGTCGGCTCCCTGCTCGGTACGGCCGGCCGGAGCGAGACGTCACCCTCGTGACGCGCCCGCGGACGACCCGATGCGGCGCGGGGCGCGGTGATCACCGCGCCCCGCGCCGGGCTCACCGCGCCGCCGTCCGCCGACCGCGCGAGGAGCCCCACCTGCGCATGACCGGCCGCTCCACCACCCGGTACAGCAGCCAGGACATCAGCACCGCGATCACCAGGTAGGACGCCGTGTACCCGATGTCCGCCGCGACGCTGGCGTTGCCCTCGGGGTCCACGAGCCGGTGCAGGTACAGGATCACCAGCAGGTGCGTCATGTAGAACGCGAAGGAGATGTCGCCCAGCCAGATCCAGCTCCGCCGGCGCAGGCCGCGCGAGCCGGTTATGTCGGCGTGCGCCGCGGCCAGGACCAGCAGCGCCAGCGGCACCACGAGGATCGCCGTGACCAGGTACGGGAACACCACCTGCACGGCGGCGGCGAAGCCGAGCGGGATGGCGATCAGCGCGTGGCGGAACCGCTTCGGGTACCACCGGCCGGTGATCACGATCCGGGCCAGCACGATGCCCAGGACGAACTCCAGGAGCCTGACGGGCGGGAAGTTGTAGGTGAGCCAGGTCTGGAGCAGCGTCGCCCCCGACCCGGGCAACTTGGGTTCCGCGGGCGTGACTGCCATGACCAGGAGGGGCACCAGGGCGATCGCCGCGAAGCAGCCGGCGGCCCAGTACCACAGCCTTTCCGGCCGGATCCGGGCGATGAGCCGGTGCAGGTAGGGGAAGCAGAGGTAGAAGAACAGCTCGCAGGCCAGCGACCACGAGACCGGGTTCACCCCGCTCTGCACCTGCGGGTCGGGGATCCACGCCTCCACCAGCAGCAGCGTGCTCAGCGCCCGCAACGCGCCCACCTGCTGGCCGGTCCACAGCAGCAGGGCCAGGGCCACCGCCCAGGTGAGCGCGTGGTTGGGGTAGATCTTGGCCAGGCGCCTGCGCAGGAACGCCCGCGGCGTGTCCCCCTCGCGGGCCGACCAGGTCAGCACGAACCCGCTGAGCAGGAAGAAGAAGGAGACCCCGGCCAGCGCCAGGCGCAGTCCCAACGTGCCGACCGGGTCCTGCTCCAGATCACCGCCCGTGAACCAGACGTAGACGAAGATGTGAAAGACGAACACGCTCAGCGCCGCGGCGAACCGCAGCGCGGTCAGGGAGTCGAGCCGGACGCGTTCACCCGACACCCGCCCCAGTGTCGCCTTCTCGTGGACAGTCACGTGTGCGCTCCTCCTGCTCGGCCGACTCGCGTGCGTCGGGACGGAACCGGATAAGTTACATGTGGGAGTGGCCGGGCGGGATGACAGGCTCCAGTTCATCGGACAGGACGCGCTCCACCACCGATTCCGGTCCCACCTCCGGTAATGAGCACGGTCTTGCCCTCGAAGCCGCCCATGCGGCCAGCCTCACACCAGCCGCCGCGCGCGGCATCTCCGGCATTGCGCACAGTCTCGAAGCGGGCGGCCGTCGGCCAGACCGTCGCAAGTGGACATTGCGGCATCGTGCCGGTGGGACAACGCGCACGCCGGGAGATGCACTCCCGATCCGGCAAGGGCAGTCTCGAGACAGACGATCGCACGCAGGCCGGCCGCGCAACGCCGGGTTGTCCGTCTAGCCCCGAGTTCGTCGATCGACAGAGAGGAAGTACGGCATGACCACCGACGCGGACAAGGCCGCGATCGCCGCCCTGACCGAGAAGGTCGTGGCCGCCTGGGCTCACCAGGACGCGGACAGCTTCGCCAGCGTGTTCACCGACGACGGCACCATGATCCTGGCCGGCGTGTACTGCGAGGGCCGTGACGAGGTTCGCGCCTACATGGCGGAGGCCTTCGAGGGGCGATACAAAGGCACCCAGGTGACCGGCACGCCGATCAGCATCCGGTCCCTCGGACCGGACACGGCGATCCTGCTGAGCAACGGCGGTGTCCTGGAGTCCGGTGCGACCGAGGTGTCCGAGGGCAGCGCGATCCGTGCCTCCTGGCTCGCGGTCCGGCAGGACGGCGAGTGGCGGTTGGTCGCGTACCAGAACACCCCGCGCCACGACGTGACCGCCGCCAGTGGAGGTCAGGAGCGAGCAGCCTGACGTGGAAGCGGGACGAGCGGGCCGCCACGCGCGAATCTCACGCGTGGCGGCCTGACCTATCCCAGGGCGCAGCCGCGTCTTCCAGCGGCCGAGCAGGTACGACGGCGACGTCGACCTGCCCGGCCCGCGGCAGGTCGAGTGCCTGCGCGGACGGACGAGCAGGGTGGCTGCGTTCGGCGCTTAGCCGCGGCTTAGCTTCGGCGTAGCCGGCCCTCGTAGCGTCCGGTCTGTCACAAGGATGCTGGGAGGGGAGGGGGACTCTATGACCACGCTTGTTCGGCGGACGACTGTCGCGACAATCGGTGCGACGCTGCTGTTCGGCACCGCGTCGGGTACCGCCGACGCGGCCGACGCGGCCGACGGCAGGAAACCGCCCGAGGCCACGACGAGCGTCAAGTGCGAGGCCGCGACGAGCGACCGCGAGGACCTGGATCGCTACGACGGCAGGTCCGCCTCGTACATGTACGACGAGCGGTTCAAGCCGGGACCAGACCTGCGCTACAGCGAGCTGAGCCAGTTCACCCCACAGGGTCTCACGTACTGGAAGAACTGGGACGGCAAGGCCGATCTGTTGCTGGCCACGGCCTATGACAGCGGGACGCGAGACGCGATCATCGTCGGGCTCGACCCGAAACGCAACGACAAGAGCGCGACCGTGGGCATCGTCCAGCTCGAGTCCTACCACGCCGGTGGGATCGCGCTACACGGTGACTGGCTGTTCGTGTCCGACGGCCCGCACACCATCCGGACTTTCAAGAAGTCCGCTCTTCGCAAGGCCATGCGGGAGTCACAGGACTCGGACACGGAGAAGACCCCGAAGATCGACCCGGCCAGGGTCACCAAGCACCTGTACGGCACCTCCTTCCTGACCACCGACAGCGGTGACCGCAAGCTCTACGCGGGCCTGTTCAACAACAAGCGCCGCGACTGGATGTACCGCTACACGATCGCGGGTGACGGGTCCTTGTCCTTGGACCGAAAGGACGACGGCAACGGGCTGAGGTGGGAGGTTCCGGCGAAGACTCAGGGCGTGACACTGGCGGGTAGGCGCTTCATCTTCAGTTCCTCGCATATCAGGACCAAGCGCAGCAACGTCTGGGTCACCGACAGCGCCGAGACGAACCTCGACAAGGCGTCGGTACGGTGTTTCCGCGCGCCGAGCATGGCCGAGGGGCTCGCCACCGATGGTGACAACGCCTACCTGCTGTTCGAGTCCGGCTCGGACGAGTACAACGGCAACAACGGTAAGCGAGCCCGCAACGTGATCGACGGCGCGAACAAGGCGAAACTCGGCGATCTGACCGCGATACCGGGCGGCCGCATCCACCTTGGCACGCTGCACAGCAAGAACCAGCAGGACAGCGGCGGCAATGACGAGATCACGATCAAGGTCGAGGACCAGAAGCTCGGGAAGAACGTCCAGATCGACCAAGGCGACCGGAAAAAGATCGACAAGACGGTCCAGTTCACCGGCAGGGTGTCGGTGAAACTGTACGAAAGGGACCCGGAAAGCGGCGACGACTACCTCGGCGAGAAGACGCTCGACCCCGGCAGCGGGGACGGGATCATGACGTTCAAGAAACACGGGGGCCACTACCGGCTGAGCTACAAGATCGGGTGATTCCGTCGTCAGCGCGCCGGGGCGCAGGCTGTCGGCGAGGCGACCGTGACCGAACTCGAGTAAAGCTGCCCAACCCAAGGGATCAGCTCGAGTGGCTGTCGGAGGCGACAGATGGCAGCTCGGCGAAGTAGTCGCGAAGCATGGCGATCTGCCCGTCGCGGAGACGAAAGATCTGCACGAGCGACATCGTCGTCCGCCGTCCGTCTGCTTCGTCGAAGGCGACGTCGATCTCGGCAATGAAGACGTCGGGATCCGGGGTGTCGTGCAGGACGTAGGCGGTCCGTTCCACGTTCATCGTGCCCTGGTAGGTCGGTTGCCGGTGATACACGCCGATTCCGGTCCGGATCGCGTCGCGGCCCACCAGGCGCCGGTGCAGCGGGTGGCCGCCGGGAACCAGCGGCGCGTCGTACACGCCATCGTCGGTGAACATCGCGGCGATCGCGTCCGGGTTCCGGGTGATCGCACCGGCATACACGTACCGTTCGAAGGTTTCCTTATGCGTGAGAGCCACTCCCCAGTCTAGCTCCCGCCGTGGTGATCACTGCGGCATTTCCAACCTCAGTCGAGTGCCGCCGCGCACGCCTCGACCGCGTACCCGCATCCCCACGCCTGCGGCAGGAACATGTAGCCGAGCTAGGCCTCCCCGGCATCCGGACGGACGTGTCCCGGACGCTGCGCGCCGCGCCGATCAAGCGTGACCGTGCCGATCATCGCACCGTCGAGATCGATCACGAACAGGCCGGGGCGCCGCCCGGGCATCTCAGGTAACGCGCGCTCGAGCTCATCGCGCGATCGGGGGCCACCGATGTAGGTGCCCACCTCAGCGAGGCGAACAGCTCGATGAACGCCGCACGGTCCCGGGCCTCGGTCTCGCGAAGCACGAGCCGCTCAGTCCTGCCTGATGGTAGACGTGTGTGCATGACCTACGAGACGATCCTGCTCGACGTGGCGAACGCGGTAGCGACGATCACCCTGAACCGACCGGATCACCTGAACACGATCGTGCCGCCGATGCCCGAGGAGTTCGAGAACGCCATCACCGCCGCGGTGCACGACCGGTCGGTGAAGGTAGTCGTCGTGCGCGGCGCCGGTCGGGCGTTCTGCGCGGGCTACGACTTCGGCGGCGGGTTCCACCACTGGGACGACGACCTCACCACCGACGGCAAGTGGGACCCGGGCAAGGATTTCCAGGGCACCTTCGGCTTCGGCCCGACCCAACGGTTCATGTCCATGTGGCGATGCCCCAAGCCGGTCATCGCCCAGGTGCACGGATGGTGCGTCGGTGGTGGCAGCGACACCGCGCTGTGCGCCGATCTCGTCATCGCCGCCTCCGACGCCCAGATCGGCACGCCGTACTCACGGCTGTGGGGCTCCTACCTGTCCGGCATGTGGATCTACCGACTCGGCCTGACCCGGGCGAAGGAGTACGCGCTGACGGGCAAACCGCTGTCCGGCAGCGAGGCCGCCGACATCGGGCTGATCAACAAGGCCGTCCCGTTCGAGGAACTGGAGGCCGAGGTCGCGGACACGGCGGCGCGGCTGGCCAGCATCCCGGCCGCACAGCTGGCAGCCATGAAGCTGATCGTCAACCAGGCCTACGACAACATGGGCCTCGCATCCACTCAGACCCTCGGCCCGATACTCGACGGCCTCATGCGCAACACTCCCGATGCGCATCGCTTCATCGAACTCGCCGGGACCGACGGTGTCGGCGCCGCGGTGGCCCGACGCGACGGACCGTTCGGCGACTACAGCCAGGCCCCAACGGACCGCAAGCCCGACCGTGGCCACGTCATCGAGCCCTGACCGGATAAACGGCCATTGCGGCGAGGCACCTACTTCCAGCGGAAGTGCACGAAGACCCGACCGAAGTTGTCCGAGTCCTTCTCCACCCGATGGTAGAGCGCCTTGATCTCCTTGCGATCGAGGAAGCGCAGCACGTGCTTCTTCAACGCGCCGGATCCCTTGCCCGGGATGATCTCCACCAGAGGCGCCTTCTTCGCCACTGCTTCGTCGATGATCGCCCGCAAGGCTCGGTCGATCTCCGCGCCGCGGTTGTGGATCTCATGCAGGTCGAGCTTCAGCTTCACACCCGGCATGGTGCTCCTCCACGCCGCGATCAGTCGAGGAGTAGCCAGTGGTGAGCGGCCGGCTCCTGGATGTGCGCCGCGTGCCGATCGAAGATCGCGGCGAACCGCGTCGGGTTCGTGCATGGACTCCCTTTCGCAGACAGCAGGGTCATGGGCTATCCGCAGTTCACCCGAAACGGAGCCCGCCAACCATCGAACTTCGGCTCATACGGCACCGGCATTTTTGACCACAAAGGACTGTCGGGCCACGTGTGCGAGCTGGGCGCGAAGGGCATCGAGTGTTTCTACTTCACCACCGGACGCGTGGCAGCCGGCCCACGCCGGAGCGGCTCCACTGCCGGATGCCGAGCTCGTCGACCGTGTCGCCCCAGTCGGCGCGCGGCAGACCCCGCTCCGGCTCGGTCACCGCCACCTCGGGCGGCGTCGTCGCGAACGGCAACAGCAGCGCGGTCAGCACCCGGCCGCGCGGCGCCAGCTCCAGGCCGTGCAGCTCGCCCCAGTACGGCCCGGCCGCATCCGGGTAGGCGGCGCGGCCGACCGACATCGTCACCTCGGGGGAACCCGTGACGTGGACCAGCAGCCCCGGCGCCTCGGTGGACACGAACGTCGCCGGGCCGGTCCGCCGCCAGGCGCTGCGCCCGTGCAGCAGCCACCGCCACCCGTCGTCGGCCGCCACCTCGTCGTGCACCAGCCAGTAGCCCGGCAGCGTGCCGGCCGGCCGTATCGCGAGCAGGGTCCGCCGATGCCGCACGCCCCAGCCGTCGTGGTGCGCGGCGATCAGGTCCAGCTCCGGGCGGAAGGCGACGGCGTCCACGGTCGCGCCGTCGTCGAACCGCGGCGAGCGGCCGGCGAACAACACGGTGCCGTGCGCGCGCGACGCCTGGAACCAGTCGTGGTAGTCCGGGTCGTCGTAGCTGTCGGGGCCGCCGGCTTCCCATGCCAGTGGCCGGGCGTGCCCCCACAGCACCAGGTCGAGGCAGGCGCGGTGGCTGTGCGACTCCAGCTCGTGCGGCACGTGCGGCCCACAGTTCATCGCCGCGTACAGCGACCCCGGCCGCCAGCCGGACCTGCTGACGAAGTACCTGCTGCCGGCGAGCCACGTGCCGAGCGCCTTCGCCTCGCCCGCGGGCGCGTCCGCCCACGCGCGCGTGGCCGGCACCCCGTCCAGCGCGGGAAGCCCGGCGAGGATCTGCTCGATCGCCTCGGCCGGCATGGTGGCCGAGGCGATCGCCTTGTACTCCGGCCGGCGCGCCCACCGGTGCCCGACTACCAGCAACGGGCCGGCCGCGACCTGCCCGGTGTCCTGGAACGGCGGCAGCCACCCCTCCGGCGTCGCCATCGCCACCAGCCAGTCGCACATGGCGACCAGCCGCTCGTCCGTGCCGAGCGACCAGTCGAGGTACCGCTCGGCGTGCAGCGCGGCCCGGTGCAGGACGTCGACGCACAGCCGGTGGTAGCCCGGCGAGCGTTCGTGATGCCCGCCGTCGACGTGCACGTCGCGGGCGAGGTGCTCGGAGATCCTGGCCCGGCCCGTCGCGACCCAGCCGGCCGACTCGGTGAACTCCGGGAACAGCGCGCCGAGGCACAGCAGCGTGCTAGCGCCGACGACCTGCCAGTTGCCCGGGCGGTACACCTCGTGCTCCTCGGCGAGCCAGCGCGCGCCACCCAGGATCGAGCACAGCAGCCGCACGCGCGTGTCGCGCCCGAGCGCGGTGCCGCCGACGTCGAGCGCGTTGACGAACAGCGGCGTCCGCACGCCGACGCCGAGCGTGTACCAGACGACGTCCAGCCCCGGCCAGTCGCCGCGCACGTCGTCGCGACTTCCGTGCCAGCGAAGGAAGATCTCCTCCCAGCGCCGCAGCCAATCCTCCTCGCCGGACAGCAGGTACCGCTCGAGCAGTGGTTGTGTCCACATCAGATAGTGGAAGCCGTAGAGCGCGGAGCGGCCGATGCCCCGGTCGGTGAACAGGCGACGTTCCCCCGCCGCGGCGCCGGCGGCCTTCTCGACGCGAGCTCGCTCGTCCGCGCCGTACCCGGCCACCACGTCAGCGAACGCGGGTACCGGGCGCCGGCCAGCCTTGACAAGGTGGGCGAGCAGCGCGTCCACCGCGGCGCCGGTGTCGGGAGCCGCGCGAACGGCGGCCTGGTCGGAACGGTCCAGGTCGAGCGCGGCCACCAGCCCGGCCTCGGTCTCTGTTCCGCCTCTCCGGAATTTTTGTGTGCTGGTTGCGTTTCGGTCATCGGTGCGGGTGGGCGCGTGCTTGTGGCCGGGTTGCGTCACGTTCCCCTGAGGTTCCGTTGTGGAGCGCTCGGCTTTCAATGTCGTGCCGTTGCCGTGCGCTGGATCTCGTGGGTCGCGGTTACCACGTCGGCCATCTCCGCCGGGGGCGCGAGCAGCAGCGAATGCGGCAGCCACACCGTGTGCGCGCAGGCGCGCTCGCATTCCGGCAGGTGCAGCTCGCCGTAGCCGGTCGCCGGGTTGCTCGCCGTCCAGCCGGTGGCGCGGTGGTCGAACCTGGCCCGCGCGAACACCGGCTGCCGGTACAGCGGCGTCGGGTAGCCGGCGGCCGCGGGGATCCCGTGGTGGTTCATGGCGGCGACGAACCCGTCGCGGGCCAGCCCGCCGAACCCGTCCGGGTCGTAGCGGAACAGGTAGAGGTGGTGGGCGTGGGTGTCCACCCTGGGATCGCGGGCCAGCGGCCGCAGACCATCCACAGTAGACAGCTCGGTGTCCAAATAGGACGCACAAGCCTCGCGCCGGGCGATCTGGCCCGGCAGCCGGTCGAGGCCGGCGAGCAGCACCGCGGCCGCCCACTCGGTGAGCCGGTGGTTCGCGCCGAGCTCGAAGTGCTGGTACCACGGCTCGCCCTTGCGCCGGCCGCAGTTGTGCAGGCCCCACGCGGCCTCGGCGAGCTGGGCATCGTCGGTGGTGAGCGCGCCTCCCTCGCCCGCGCTGAGGTTCTTCGACGCCTGGAACGACCACGAGCCGAACGCCCCGAAGCCGCCGACCGGCCGGCCGGACCAGACGGCGCCGTGGGCGTGTGCCGCGTCCTCGATCAGCGCGATCCCGTGCCGGCCGCACAGCGCGGTGAGCGCGTCCAGGTCGGCCGGCGCGCCGCCGACGTGCACCGCGATCACCGCCCTGGTCCGCTCGGTGACGCTCGCCTCGACCGCGGCGGGGTCGATGTTGTACGTGTCCGGCTCGATGTCGGCGAACACCGGCAGCGCGCCGACGGTCAGCACGGCGGTCGCGGTGGCGGCGAACGTGTACGGCGGGACGATCACCTCGTCACCGGAGCCGATGCCCAGCGCCCGCAACGCGATCTCCAAAGTGACCGTGCCGTTCGTGACGCCCAGGGCGTGCCGGCAGGCGGTGAACTCCGCCCAGCGCCGCTCGAACTCGAGCTTGCTCGGCCCGTCCGCGGCGGACCCGATGCCGCTGTCGACCGCGGCCCGCAGCAGCCGGGCCTCCTCGGCACCGTAGGTCGGCCAGTTCGGCCACGACTTGGTGCGAACCGGCGAGCCGAGCGCGAGCGCCACCTCCGACACCCCAGTCACGACCCCACCTCCACTCGCGAGTCCAACACTCCGGCACCGCGAGTCCAACACGCGAACCGCGTCTCTGCGCACCGGACCGTTGGACTCGCGGGACGGGAACGTTGGACTCGCGAGGTCATGCTGGCGACCTCGAGACCGGCTGGACGCGGCGGGGCTCGCCGCTGCGTGCCGAGTCGTGCAGTGCCTCCAGCACCGCGGTCGTGACGGCCGCGCTCTCGATCGTGACGAGCGGCTCGGTGCCGGTGGCCACGCAGTCGACGAAGTGCCACAGGCAGTCGCGCACCGCGCCGGCGCTGGCCCCGTGCACCTTGCGCTGCAACAGGTTGCGCGGGAAGGAGAAGCTGTCGGTGGTCGCGATCTCGATCTGCTCGGTCCGCCGGTCGAGGTTGATCACGCCCTCGGTGCCGACCAGCTCGATGTAGGAGTCGACCATGGTCGGGAACGTGTCGGGGTAGACCCAGCACGACTCGAACGTGGCCACCGCGCCGCCCGCGTAGCGCACCTGCGCCTGCATCGCGTCCGGGGTGTCGATGCCGAGGCCGCGGAGCTTGCCGTGCACCGCGGTGGCGAACACCTCCACCGGGGTGCCGCCGAACATCCAGGTGACGAGGTCGATGTCGTGCGAGGACAGGAACCACGCCGGGCTGGTCCGGTCCGCCCAGCTGATCATCTTGGTGGGCACGAAGATCCGGTCGTTCTTGCGCGCGTACGCCATGACCGGGTCGCCGAGGTCGCCGGCCTTGATCCGCTCGTGCGCCTGCGCGTACGCGGGCACCCAGCGGTGGTTGAACAGGGCGGTCGCGACCACGCCGGCGTCGCGCACCGCCTCGACCACCGCGCTGGCATCCGCGGCGGACGTGGTGAGCGGCTTCTCGACCAGCACTGCCTTGCCCGCGCGCGCCGCGGCGACCGCGACGGCGGCGTGCAGGTCGTCCGGCGTGGCCACCACGACCGCGTCCACCCCCGGATCGGTGACCAGCTCCGCCGCGGTGTCGAACACCCGGCAGCCGACCCGCTCTGCCACCCGGCGCGCCGACTCCCCGGTCCGGCTCGCCACGCCGACGACCTCCGCCCCCGGATGGGCCGCGAAGTCCTCCGCGTACGCGGCACCCATCGTCCCCGTGCCGACCACCCCGACCCGGACCCGCTCCGCCACTCTCACTTCTCCTTCGCCAGCAACTCGTTCCACTCGTCGGCGACCGCGCCGAGCGCCTCACCGGCCGACGTGTCACCGGACAGGTACTCCCGGATGTGCTTCAGGTAGGCCTGGTCCAGCTCGGAGTCCACCGGCGGGTTCTGGGAGACCACGTTCGGCAGCTCGGACACCACGACCTTGCGGGCCGCGTCGGCCGGCGTGGCCGGTTCGATGTCGGTGAAGAACGGGTCCTCAAGGGTCTTCTTCGTCGACGGGAAGACCGTGACGAGCTTGCACAGCGCGAGCTGGTTCTCCGGGCTCGTGACCCATTTGACGAACTCCGCCGCCTGCTTCTGGACGTCACTCTTCGCCGGGACCGCGAACGTCTGGATGCCCGGGATGACGAACTTGCCGTTCGGCCCGGTCACCGCCTTGTCGACCTTGAGCCGGCCGTAGACCTGTGGCGCGTTCTTCTGCACGTTCAGCAGCGTGAACGGCAGGTCGCTGACCGCCGCGCCGGCGAGCCCGTTCTCCAGGCTCTGCGGCAGCGCGCGCTCCTGCTCGCCGACCGCACCCGGGCAGATCGTGCCGTCGGAGTACGCGGCACGGAACTTCTCGAGCACCGCGACCGCCTGCGGGTTGTTCACCGCTGCCTTCGTGCGGTCGGCGGACAGCAGCGGCACGTCGTAGCTCGTCAGCACGCCGACCGTGGGCAGCGCGTTGAACGCGCAGTTGCCGGTCTTCGCGGCGATCTTCTTCCCGTCGGCGAACGCCTCGTCCCAGGTGACCGGCGGCTTCGTGATGCCGGCCCCGGTGAGCGCCGCGGTGTCGTACGCGGCCACCGGGGCGCCGCCGTAGTACCAGGGGACGGCCTTGAGCGCCTCGCCCCGGCGCAGCCCGTCGACCAGCCCGCCGAGGTACGGTTCGAGGCTCGCCTTGTCGAAGTACGGCGTGAGGTCCGCGAGGCTTTCGCTGAACTGGTCGACCCGGTAGTCCTCGATGTTGACCGCGTCGGGCACGTCCTTGCCCGACGCGATCGCGCCGAGGAGCTTGCTCTCGATGTCCTCACCGGGCACGTCGACCCAGTCGATCGTGATGTCCGAGTGCTTCTTCTCGAAGCTGTCGATCATGCCCTGGACGTAGTCGCCGAAGTTCTTCTTCAGGTTGATCGTCCAGAACTCGACGGTCACCTTGCCGCTCTGCTGGTCGGTCGACCCGTCATCGGCGCCGGCGATGCAGCCGGCGGTCAACATGGCGGTGGCCAGCCCCGCCGTCAGCCCCATCGCCAGCCGCGAGTTCCGCACGACGCCCTCCTTGACACTCGAGCCAGACGCTCAGTAGCTTATTTCGGACGACCGTAAGCACCAATATTTGACACAGCATATCTCCGGCGAGGTCGACAGTGTCAAGAGCAGTGTCAAGAGCAGCGTCAAGAGCAGAGCCGTGACCCTCCTGGTTCGCGCCGCCCGTCCGCCGGGCGGTCGACCGGCCGCGCCCGCCGCCCGTCTGGGGGCGTGGCGGCGGCGCGGCCCGGTCGGTCCGAAGTGGTGGGTCCCGTGGCTGTTCCTGGCGCCCGGTCTCGCGTTCTTCGGCGTCTTCTTCGCCTGGCCCGCGGTCACCGCGGCCCAGCTCGCGTTCTACGACTACGACGTGGTGAGTCCGCCGCACTTCGTCGGTACCGGCAACTTCGTGCGGATGGCCCACAGCGCGGAGTTCTGGCAGGCGTTCGGCAACTCGCTGCTGTTCCTCGCGATGTTCCTGCCGTTCGTGGTGGTGGTGCCGCTGGTGCTCGCGATCGTCGTCAACCGAAGGCTGCGCGGCATCGGCGCGTTCCGGCTCGCCTACTACCTGCCCGTGGTGACGTCGATGGTGGCGATCTCCATCGCGTGGTCGTTCCTGTTCCACCCCAAGGGCGCGCTGAACTGGTTGCTGCTCAAGCTCGGCATCATCGACACGCCGATCCAGTTCCTGCTCGACAGGCACTGGGCACTACCGGCCGTGGTGCTCGTCGAGGCCTGGCAGTACGCCGGCTACTTCATGATGATCTACCTCGCCGGGCTGCAGTCGATCCCGGGCGAGCTGTACGAGGCGGCCGCGCTAGACGGCGCCGGGGCGTGGTCGCGCTTCCGCCGGGTGACGGTGCCACTGATCCGGCCCTACGCCGCGGTGTGCTGCGTGCTCGCCGGGATCCTCGCGACACAGTCGTTCGCCTCGACCTACGTGCTGACCCGCGGTGGCCCGCAGGGGGCGACCACGACGCTCGGCTACTACATCTGGTCGCGGGCGTTCGAGCACTTCGACTTCGGCTACGCGAGCGCGGTCGGGCTGGTGCTGTGGGCGTTCCTGCTGAGCTACGCGCTGGTGCAGTACAGGCTGACCAGAGGGGAGCCGGCCGGATGAACCCTCGCCTGCGCGTCGCCGGCCGGTACGTGCTGCTGACGTTGATCGCGTTGGTGTTCGTCCTGCCGTTCCTGATCCTGATCACCACCGCGCTGAAGCCGGGCTCGCGGCCGGTCTACACGTTCCCGCCGGACCTGCTGCCGATCCCGCCGGTCACCCGGTTCCTGGTCGAGGCGTGGACCGCGGTGCCGTTCGCCACGTACCTGGTCAACTCGGTGCTCTACGTGGCGCTCACCGTGCCGGCCTATCTGGTGATCTCCGCGCTGACCGCGTACCCGTTGGCCCGCTTCCGGTTCCGCGGCAGGCAGGTCGTGTTCCTCGCGATCCTGTCCACGATGTTCCTGTCCCCGGAGGTCATGCTCATCCCGCGCTTCCTCGTGGTGTCGCAGCTGAACATGGTGGACACGGTCGCGGGCGTGGTCCTGCCCGGCGTGCTGTCGGCGACCGGCGTGTTCCTGCTGCGCCAGGCGTTCGCCGGTATCCCGCCGGAGCTGCCGGACAGCGCGCGCGTCGACGGTGCCGGCGAGCTGCGGATCTTCTGGCACGTCATGCTGCCGCCGGTGCGCCCGACGCTCGCCGTGCTCGCGATCTTCGGGTTCGTCAACGTGTGGAACCAGTTCCTGTGGCCGCTGGTCGTGCTGAAGGACGCGGACAGCTACCCGGTCACGCTCGGCCTCGCCTACCTCGCCGGCACGTTCGGCGCGGACGCGCGGGCCGCGGCCGCCGGCGCGGTGATCGCGATGGTCCCGGTCGTCGGCTTCTTCCTCGCCATGCAGAAGCACATCATCGAGGGCATGGTTGGGGCGTTGAAGGGCTGATCACCATGGACGTCACGCTGTTCGATGCCAACGCGTTGCTCGGCCGGTACCCGACCACCGCGGCCGGTGTCACGACCGCGGCCGAGCTGCTCGCCTGGCTGGACCGCTTCGGCATCGCGGAGGCGCTCGTCGGGCATACGGCGTCCTGGCTGCACGACCCGGCGACCGGCAACGCGTGGCTGGCCGAGGAGCTCGCCGGCTCGGACCGGCTGCGGGCGTGCTGGGTGGTGCTGCCCGGCGGCACGGGCGAGCTAGGCGAGCCGGACCGGTTGGTCTCCCTGGCGCGCTCGGCCGGCGTCGCGGCGGCGCGGGCCTACCCGGCCGACCACGGCTGGTCGCTGACCACGCCGGACGCGGGGTCCTTGCTGGACGCGCTGGCCGCGGCGGGCCTGCCGCTGCTCGTCGACGCGGAGCAGGTGCCGTGGGCCGATCTCGCCGCGTGCGCGACGGCCCACCCTGACCTGCGGCTCGTGGTGTGCCGGACCGGGTACCGGGCCCTGCGCCGTCTCGCGGGCCTGCTCGCCGGCACCGGCAACGTGTGGGTCGAGATCTCGACGCTGGCCACACACCAGGGCCTGGAGTGGCTCGCCGACCGGTTCGGCGCGGACCGGCTGGTGTTCGGCACCGGCCTGCCGCTGCGCGACCCGGCGGAGGCGGTCACCCGGCTCCTGCTGTCCGATGTGGACGATAAGGCCGCGCGCGCGATCGGCGGCGGGAACCTGCGCGGCCTGCTGGCCCGCCCGGAGGTGTCGGCGTGACACCACTCGCGAGTCCAACGTTCCGGTGCGCCGAGTCCAACGTTCGCGGCGCTGGCCGTGGCCGCCGCCGTGCCCGGAACGCACGACTCACGCGACCGGACTGTTGGACTCGCGGGTCCGGGGTGTTGGACTCGCGGGTGGGGGGCGAGGTGTGAACGCGCTGGCTGACGGGGTGTTCGAGCGGCGGGCGGTCACGGGCGTCACCGTGGTCGACGCGCACGCGCACGCCGGGCCCTACAGCCTGTTCTTCGTCCCGGACGCCGACCCGGCCGGCATGGTGCGCGTGATGGACCGGTGCGGCGTGTCCGCGGCGGTGCTCTCCAGCCACCTCGCCATCCAGCTCGACGCGGCGGCGGGCAACCGGGCCACCGCGCGGGCGGTCGAGAAGTTCCCCGGCCGTCTCTTCGGCCATCTCGTGGTCAACCCGTGGCACGACCCGGAGGCCGAGCTCGCCACCTGGGCCGCCGACCGGCGGTTCGTCGGCATCAAGCTGCATCCGGACCTGCACGGCTACCCGCTGACCGGGTCGCGGTACGAGCCGGTGCTGGCACACGCCGAGCGGACCGGGACACCGGTGCTGTGCCACACCTGGTACGGCTCGCCCTACGACGACCTCACGCACGTCGAACAGGTCGTGCAGCGGCACCCGGACCTCGTGCTGCTCGCCGGGCACGCCGGCGGTCCAGAGCCGGGCATCGACCTCGCGGTGGAGGTCGCCGCCCGCTGCCCGAACGTCATCCTGGAGACCTGCGGCAGCTTCGTCACCGGCGACCACATCGAGCGGATGGTCGCCGCGCTGCCGCCCGGCAAGGTCGTGTACGGCTCCGACTTCCCGTTCATCGACCTGCGCCTCTCGCTCG
Organism: Actinophytocola sp.; assembly: GCA_035995025.1. Classification (GTDB taxonomy): domain Bacteria; phylum Actinomycetota; class Actinomycetes; order Mycobacteriales; family Pseudonocardiaceae; genus Actinophytocola. The sequence goes on along the minus strand of DASYKY010000050.1, from coordinate 60,091 downwards.
GCCGGACGATCTTCGCCAGGATCGGCGCGGCCGAGCGCGCCGCGGTGCTCGGCGGCACGGCGGCCGCACTGTTCGGCATTTCTGATGAACAATCGACGGCACGGTGAGAGGGGGTGGGATGACGCGGGCGCGGATGGCGGGCCACCGGTCGGAGACCGTGATCGGCGTGATCGGGGCGCGCGAGCTGGTCAACCGGATCGTGGCCGTCGCCGGGCGGATGGACGAGCCGGTACGGCTGGTCGGTGCCGCCTACAACAACGAGCAGGAGGGCTTCGACCGGTTGTCGGACATCGAGTCGAAGATCGACGTCGCGCTGTTCGCCGGCCCGCTGCCCTACGACCTCGCTCGCGAGCACGGCGAGTTGCCGGTGCCGGCGACGTACGTGCCGGTCAGCGGGGCGGCGCTGTACTCGACGCTGCTGCGCGGCACGCTCGAGCAGCGCTGCGACCCCGCGCGGGTCAGCGTGGACTCGATCTCCGAGACCGATCTGGCTGAGGCGTACGCGGAGATCGGCGTCGCGCTGGACGGCGTGCGCGTGCTCGAGTACCGGCATCCCCGTTCGGCGCGCGAGTTCTACGACTTCCACGAGCGCCTGTACCGGGATGGCGTCACGTCCGCCGCGCTGACCACGATGCCGACCGTGGAGCGGCGGCTGCTCGACGCGGGTGTGCCGGCCCTGCGGATGGTGCCTACCGCGGCCACGCTGCGGATCGCGCTCAACACCGCGATGCTGCTCGGCACCGGCAGCAGGCTCGAGGAGTCGCAGATCGCGATCGGCGTCGTCGAGCTGGCCGCGTCGGCGCGGTCGGACCCCGTCAGCTACGGGCAGCAGGAGCTGAACCTCGCGCTGCACCGGGAGCTGCTGCAGGTGGCGCGGACGATGGGCGCCACCGTGCTGCCGCGCGGCGACGACAGCTACCTGATCATCGCAACCGTCGGCTCGGTGGCGCAGGTGACCGCGGGGTTCCGGGTCGCCCCGTTCCTCGACCACGTCCGCCGCGAGCTCGGCGTGCCGGTCGACGTCGGCCTCGGCGTCGGTCGCACCGCACGAGACGCGGAGGTCAACGCGCGCGCGGCCGTCGAGCGGGCGCGCAGCGAGCCGAACGCCGCGGCGGCGCTGGTCGGCCCGGACGGCAGTGTGCTCTCGCTGCCGAGCAGGCTCCACCAGCGCACCGAGAACGGCGCCGCCGAGCCGGAGCGCAGCCGCGGCGTCGACCTGCTCGGCCGCCTGGTCCGTTCGCTCGGTTCCCACGGTGACCAGTCCGGGCAGGCACTGGTCGTCGACGCCGAGCGGGTGGCGGAGCTGCTCGACGTCACCGCGCGGACGGCCCGCCGGACGCTGCGCACCCTGGTCGAGGAGGGCCTCGCCTGGCCGGTCCCGTCGGCCCGCAACACCGGCGCCGGCCGCCCGCGCCAGCTCTACCGGCTGGTCACCGCGAGGCTCGCGCGCGAGTCGTAGCGCGACCGTGCGGAGATCGCGTCATCTCCTCCTGAGGCCGCCGACGGCCAGCGCGAGCCCGCCGACCACACACAGCAGGCCGATCGCCGTCCACAGCGTCTGCCCCGTCATGACGCTGCCTTCGAGATAGCCCAACCCCTGCGCCGTCCACACCGCACCGAGCAGCACGAGCACGACGCCGAGACCGACGAACAGCCATTTACCCATGGCGGTGAGGCTATTCGACCGTGGGCCGCCGCGGGTGGCCCGGTGTCAGCGGGAGGCCGTCGCCGAGCGGAAGCGCGGTGTGGAGGTCCAGCGTGTGCCGGGTGGTCGCCAGGGTCTGGGCCCGGCTGCTCAAGGTGATCGAGACCGTGCATCGGCCGAAGGGCAGTGCCACCAGCCGCCCGCCTCTCACGGTGGCCTCGAGATGGAACTCCAGCAGGACGGCCAGTTGAAGGTCGATGCGCAGGCACAGGGTCTCGTTCAGCCAGAGCTGCGCGACGGCCTGGCGCTGCCACGTCACGGGCACCGACTGCAGCTGCACGATCTCGACGCTGCCCGGCGCCGCGGCGGTGCGGTCGCCGGCCGCCACCAGTGCCCGGTGGGTCCGCAGCGTGTGCGCGACGAGCTGGGTCAGGTCGAGATCGAGCAGCTCGGCCGTCGCGGTGGCGAGCTGCCGCAGCAGCTCGCGGTGCCCGGCGCCGGAAAGGTGCTTGATGGTGCGGGACACCTGGCCGGACACGTCGCTGTGGTTGAGCGTCTCCGCGAGTGCGGCGGTCGCGTCCCGGTGCGGGAACAGCGCGTCTCGTGCCGTGCTGGTCGGTCGCGTGGCGGTGGTCGTCATCGTCCTTCCTTCCGTGGTTCCGGCCGCGGCTCTACCTGAACCGCCAACCGGACGGTGGTCGCCGGCCCCGAGCGGGCGGCGGGCGCGAAGGTCCGCGGGATCCCCTTCTCGACGGCGACGCGAAGGTTTCGGGCCACCCAGCGCGGCGTGCGCCGGCGCAGCGCACGGACCAGCCTGGGCGTCGCGATCGCCGCCGCGAGCGCGATGACGGTTGCCAGGAGGGCAAGGCCGAGCGGCAGGTTTCGAGCGACGTCGACGACGGCGGACAACACCGGCGGGTCGGTCGTGGCACGGGGCGCGGGTGCCGCGGACGTGGTGGAGTCCGGCGTGCCGGGCTCGGTGGTGGCTGGCGAATCGTCCGGTGCGGCCGGCGCCGGCCGCACCGTGTGCGGCGCGGCCGGACTCGCGGTGGGTGGAACAGGGTCGGAGGCCGGTGGGTCCGGGCTTGTCGTCGAGGTGACCGGCGCGTCCACAGTGAACTCGGCGAACAGGGATGGGATCCGGTAGTTGACCACCGAGCTGCTGTATTCGACTCTGACCTGGTGCGGCCCCGCCGCCGCATCCGCCGGAATCCTCAGTGTGGTCGATCCGAAGGTGGACGAGCCCTTCGGCTGGCCGCAGGTGAAGTCGCCGGCTTTCCAACCGGGGTCCTGGGGCCAGTCGACCGTGCAGTCGAACTCGAAGTTGGCGATATGAGGCACGACGCCGACAAGAGAGTCAGGTAGCCCATGGGCCGGACTGAGTTCGAGCGTGTTCTCCTTGGCGGCAGCCATCTGCGGTGTCGCCGACAGCCACAGCACCAGGGCCGCGGCAGCCGTCACGGCCCGCCGTGTGGTGGCGCCCCGGGAGGTCATTCGAGGAGCTGATCGGGTGGCAGGTTCTCCAGGAACCGGGTCGCGGCGAGCCGCCCGTTCGTGAAGAGCATCTTCTGGGCGTCCCCGGTGATGTCGAAGTCGGTGGCGGACACTCCGGAGGTGTCCACATAGACCGTTCGGCTCGCGACTCCCTCTTCCTCGAGGTTGTACCGGTCCCAGTCGTTCATCAACGTGCGCAGGCAGCGCACGCCGATCCCGCTGACGGTGCGGATGGGCCGGTCCCGGCCGATGGTCGGCTGGCCGGACAGCGCGACGCCCCAGGTCGGCCAGCGTGGTGCGACGCTGTCGGTGCGGTCGAAGACCGTGATGGCGAAGTTGGCGAGCAGGCCGCCGTCGACCCAGGTCGCCGTCCCGTTCTGGGTCTTGACCTGGACGGGACGGAAGTAGAAGGGGATCGCCATCGACGCGCGGACGGCGTCCACGACACGTTGCTCGTCCGCGACCAGGCCGTACTTGGCGTAGTCCCAGGGAAGGCGCACGAGGACGCCGCGCGACAGGTCGCTCGCATGGACGACCAGCGAGTATTTCTGGTAGTCCTCCAGGGACCCACCGGAATCGGGGATGCGAAGGTCCTCGAACGTCTCGACGCCGCAACCGTCCAGCAGCGGGGTCAACCAGTCGAACAGGTAGTCACCGCTGTGCGCCCCGCCGTGTACGAAGGCGGCGACGGCGTCGCCGACCGGCCCGGTCCAGTCTTGCAGGGAGGGTTCCTTCGCGAACTGCTTGTAGTCGAGGTCCCACATCACGTCCTCGAGCTCGTGCAGGTCACGCTTGTCTTTCTGATAGGCGGCAACCAGTGCCGCGACGATGGGCCCCGGCGCTCGTGCCGGCGATCCGCTCGAACCGGTAGCCCGCGTCGGCCATGGCCAGCACGGCGCCCAGCAGGCCGATCCCCTTGACGCCCCCGCCTTCCAGGACCAGGTCCACAGTCTTCTCGCTCATCGAGACCAACTCCGTTCGTGTGCCAAGGGCCGGATCAGGGATCGCGGCCTTCCTTGTCACATACAGGGGCGAGCGGACGTCGCGTGATACACATCAACCGCAGCGTGGACTGCGGCCGTCGCGACATGAGGTGGGCTCGATGACCATCGCCGTTTCACTGAAGGTGCACGAAGGCGTGGTCCTGGCGTCTGACAGTGCGTCGACGCTCGCTCAGGTGCAGCCGGACGGCGCCATGTCGGTCGCGAACGTCTACTACAACGTTGACAAGATCGCGAACCTGGTGAAGGGGCTTCCACTCGGAGTCATGACGTGGGGCGCCGGATCCATCGGCCCCGAGTCGATTTCGACGTTGTTCAAGGACTTGCGTCAGATGCTCGCCGGCGAGCATGCGGGTCCGAACGGCGCGGACTGGAAGATCGATCCCGCGGACTACGCGGTCGCCGATGTCGCCGATCGGGTACGTGAGTTCGTCTACCAAACGAAGTATTTCCCGGTCTTCGATGGCAACACGCAAGTTCCCAACCTCGGCCTCGTGGTCGCTGGATACTCGACCGATGGACCGCATGCGGAAGCGTACAAGATCGAGATGGACGGTAACGGCTGTCCTTCGCCTGCGCAGATGTGGCCAGGCGCCGAGTGCGGGTTCTTCGTCGGCGGTCAGCCCGCGGCCGTCGTGCGCCTGGTGCACGGCGTCGATCCCAAAGTCGTGAAAATCCTCGTCGACTCCCTTGGGATATCGCCTGATGAGGCTGGACGCGCAGCGAAGATCATCCGGGAGAATCTGAGCGTGCCGTTGGTTCAGGAGCCGATGCCGTTCAAGGACGCCCTGGACCTGGCCGAGTTCTTCGTCGACCTCACCTGCCGCTACACCAGATTTCTCCCAGTCGGCGCCACTACTGTCGGAGGGCCGATCGAGGTCGCGGGCATTACGAAGCACGAAGGCTTCAAGTGGATCAAGAGGAAGCACTATTTCTCGACCGGGCTCAACCCGGACGGGGCGTGACCGCATGGAACAGGACGCGCGGCTACTTCTGGCCTCGTCGTTCGGCGCGGCGGCGGTCGCCTACGCCGAGCACCGCCCGGACTACGCGCCGGCCGCGGTGCGCTGGGCTCTGGAGCCCGCGCTCGGCCCGCGAGTGCTCGACCTCGGGGCCGGAACCGGCAAGCTGACCGGCACGCTGGTCGCGCTGGGCGCCGACGTCATCGCGGTGGAGCCCGACCCGGCGATGCTGACCGAGCTGCGGCGCACGCTGCCGGCGGTCCGTGCCCTGCCGGGTAGTGCCGAGGCGATACCGCTGCCGGACGCGTCCGTCGATGTCGTGCTGGCCGGAAACGCCCTGCACTGGTTCGACATGGCCGTCGCGGGGCCCGAGATAGCCAGGGTCCTCGCACCCGGTGGCATCCTGGCCGGCCTGTGGAACGTCATGGACAACCGGGTCGACTGGGTTGCCGGACTCGAGCAGGTCAGCGGAAGCGCGGCCATCGGCCCGCGTGACACGCTCAGCAGCTGGCGCGCCGCGACGGCAGGTTCGCACCTTCCCCGCGCCGGCCTGGCCGCCCGGTTCGGCTCGCCGGAGCAGGCCGAGTTCGCGCACGGGCAGCGCCGCACCGCCGACTCCCTCGTCGCGACAGTCGCGACGCGCGCGGGGGTGCTGGTCCTGCCAGAACCGGAACGGGAGGCCACGCTCGGCCGGATCCGCGCGTTCCTCGCGAGCAGACGGGAGACCGCCGGCGGCGAGTTCACCCTCCCGATGCTGACCGGCGTACTGCGCGTGGCGCCATATCGCTGGTCAGTCACCGTGTTCGAGGTGGCGGGGTGATCGTCGGTGCGGCGGTCGAGGGTGGCGGTGGTGGCCTTCGCCAGCCGGTGCAGGTGAGCCCCGGCCACTGATAGACACGGTGGTCGAGACTTCTCACCTCCGAGGAGGGGGAGCACCGAGGTAGGTGAGCAAATGGTCGCAGCGCGGTGGGAGGGCGTCACCACCGTGCCGAGATTCGTCTTCGGCAACGGCGAACTGATCGTCGGTGTGACCAGCACCGAGGCTCTCGGTACCGTTGCGCATGGCGAACCTCCGATCGACAGTACCGATTTCCGGGCGAGGGATACGGATCACCGCCGGATTGCTGTGGTTGGCCGCCGCCGCACTGGCCGTCTGGTCGACCTTCGCCTCGTACTTCCGGTTGACCCAGAGGTTCGCCGACTCACGCGTGTTCGAGTACGCCCCGTCAGGCTGGTCGTGGAACCTGCATGCCGACCCGTCGATCAAGACGACCTTCGGCGAGCCGGTCCGCTACGGAATCGCGCTCGTGATCGCCGCGGCGTTGTTGGTGGCCACCGCGATCATCGCCCTGGGACGCCGCAGCCCCCGGGTCGTCGGCACGCTGGCCACCGGGCTGCTGCTCGGCGCGGCGATCGAGGTGCTGACCGTCGCGCTGGCCAACTACGCGGACGATCACGAGGTCACCCGGTCGACCGCGAGCGGCACCTGGATCCTGCTGGGTGGCTGCCTCGCGGCGGCCGTCGCGCTGGTCCTGGCTCTGCTGCCGGCCGGGGCCGGACCCCGGGTCGAACCGGCGACACCGCGCCTCGGCGTGCCGGTTCAGTACACCCAGCCGCATCTCCCACCGCCGGGTCAGGAACCGCCGCCCGCACCGCGGCATCAGGACGGACCGGCGCCCGGTTCGGCCAGCGGCCCCGGAGCGCCGGGCACGCCCACCGACTCCGAGCACTCACCCGACCGCGGCGACGCCTGAGCGCGGTGGGGTCAGGATCGTGTCAGGGTGATCAGCAAGCCGGGGTGGTCGGTGGTGCCCATCATGTCGATCTTGGTGGTCTTCGTGAACGCCAGGTCGTTGCTGGCGTAGGTGTGCTGGACGCTTCCGTCGTCACGGCGGGAGAACCCGGTGGGGTCGCAGTCCCGCATGCGCGGGGAGCCCCGGTGGTCGTGCAGGTTGAAATCACCGACGACGACGGCCGGCCGCGGGTAGCCGGCCGCGCGGCGCATCAGGTCCTGGCACTGCGCGAGCGCGGTCTGGTCGTCGTCGGAGGACAGGTGGGTGGTGCAGGCGGTGAGCGTGGGGGCGGGCAGGCACGCCCAGGACCGCAGCTCCTTGTGGCCGTCCACGGCCCTGTACTGGGCGCCGTACACGCCGGACTCCTCGGTGGTGCCGCCGAGCTCCGCCGCGACCATGATGATGTTGCCGTACTGCTGGTCACCGTCCCGGCACAGCGTGGGCGTGCCGTCCAGGTTGCGTGCCGCGACGAACAGGGCGCGTGCGGGGCCCATGGCGGGCCGCAGCCGGTCGACGTCGCCGGCACACGCCTCGTTCACCGACAACACCTGCGGCTTGCTCGATCCGATCACCTCGGCGGCCTTGGTCAGCACCGCGTCGCCTCGATAGCAGCCGGCCATGCCACCGTGGCAGATGTTGAGCTGCAGCACGGTGATCGTCGCCTCGGCGCTCGCCGCCGCCGACGGCACGGCCAAGAGCGCGAACGTCGTCAGGACGATGATCACGCGACTCATGCCGAACACGTAAGCAGAGCTCCGAGCGAACCCGCAACACCTTCAGCCGACCTGTTCGGCCAGGGCGACGAGGCGGTAGCGGCGGTGCGACATCACGACTCAAGCCGTCTGGAACTCTGAGATATATAGCTTCCCGTCGGTGCCGACGACCAATGCGTCAACGCGACCGGGCCCCCGGCTCGCGACGGTAGTCCCGTGGTCGGTCGCGCCACCCAAAGGTTCCCAACCTGACCACCCGCCGTCGAACCACTCCTGTCCGCGATGGAAAAGGTCTGTGCGTCCCGCCGACCATGAGCACGCACCCACTCCATGTTCGGTGACGCCTCCCATGGGCTCCCCAGCCGGACCAGCCGGCGCCGTCGGCAGCGGTCCATTTGTGATGGATACCGTGGTGTATCGCTTGTGGAGCAGCGAGAAGTCGGTGCCGGAGATGCAGAACACGTCCAGTCGGCCGTCGCGATCGATGCAAGCGGCCGGGGAACTGCCTAGAACTGGTCCGCCAGGTGGCCCGCCGCCAAGATCCTCCCAATCAGACCACAAGATACCGCGCGCCTGCGGTTGCCCGATGTCGCTGCCCGCAACGACGTTCAGGGTTCCGCGGAGTCCTTCCTGGCGTCAATACGATTTTACCGGCGAGTTTTCGGACGCTCGTCCAAGATCGTTCGTCATCGGTAGCTCCTCTCCGCGAGCGGCCCGGCTGGCCGGTAGACGGCGCATAGACTTAGTCGATCTAGGCGACGCGGCGTTACCCGTCCCGGATGTCCCGGCCACCACGGCACCGAGAAGATCAGCGCCGAATCGGCAGGTCTGAGGATCTTTCAAGGTTTTTCGGCGGATGTGTCGAGTGGCGGGTCCGGTGTTCGACGCGTTGGTGAAGACACCGAACGAGGCCGTTCACCGGCCCGTGTGAAAGGACTGCTCCATGGCTCGCGTGATCTGCGACATGTCCATGTCCCTCGACGGCTTTGTCACCGGCCCCAACGACAGCCGCGAAAACCCGTTCGGCGACGGCGCGGACGGGCTGCACGCCTGGTTGTTCGACGACCCGACCGATGCCGACAAGGCACTCCTGCAGGAGGCCATCGATGGCACCGGCACGGTCGTGATGGGCCGCAAGTCGTTCGACAAGTGCGTGGAGATGTGGGGTGACAACGGCCCGCTCGACGGCCTCCCGTGCTTCGTCGTGACGCACAACGCGCCGACCGAGGCGCACCCGTCGGTGTACACGTTCGTCACCGACGGCGTGGTCGGCGCCATCAAACAGGCGGCGGAAGCGGCCGGCGACAAGGTCGTCGGCCTGCACGGCGCGACCGTCATGCAGCAGGCGCTTCCGTTGGGGTTGGTCGACGAGATCATCGTGCACGTGGTGCCGATCCTGCTCGGCGGCGGCACGCCACTGTTCGACGCACTCGACTCCGCGATCGCCCTGGAACGTACCGACGCGATCGTCACGCCGGCCGCGACCCACCTGCGCTACCGCGTGGTCAACGGCTGAAGCCGGCGGCCAGGCCGCTGAGCAGTTGGCGGCGGCCGAACGCGTACAGGACCAGGATGGGCAGGGTGGTGAGGACGACGGCGGCGACGATGGCCGGCACGTTCACGCTGTACTGGCCCTGGAAGGTCCACAGTGCGAGCGGCAGGGTCCGCTGAGTGGGGCTCTGGGTGAGGATCAGCGGCAGCAGGAAACCGTTCCAGATGGTCAGTGCGTTGTAGATCGTCACGGTCACGATGGCCGGCCGGGTGAGCGGTGCCGCCAGCCGCCACAGCGTCGTCCACTCGTTGGCGCCGTCGATACGCATCGACTCGAACAGTTCCTTGGGTACGTCGCGGATGAAGTTGGTCAGTACCAGGACCGACAGCGGGATGGAAAACGCGATCGACGGGAGGATCATCGCCATCAGGCTGTCGTACAGCTGCAGCCTGATGATGATCAGATAGATCGGGATCACCGTGGCCTGCAGCGGGATGGCGAGGCCCATGAGGAACAGCCCGTTCGCCACGCGGAGGAACCGGTTCTGCCAGCCCCGCACGATGGCGTAGGCGGCCATGAACGAGAACGTGACCGCTGGGACCACCGCGCCCGCCGTGACCACGACGCTGTTGACGAAGTAGGTGATGAAATCGGACTCGATCACGAAGCGGTAGTTGTCCAGCGTCGGATTGTCCGGCGGTACCAGCGGGTTGCTCGTGTAGTAGCCGCTCTGGGCCTTGAAGCTGGTGATGAGGATCCAGTAGATGGGCACGACCACGACGGCGAGCCACAGCCAGCCGGCCAGACCGCCGAGCCAGTTGCGCCGACGAGCCGGACCGCTGCGATACCGCGGCTCGCGGGCGTTGTCTGCCCGTGGTCGTGGCTTGGTCAGTGTGGCGCTCATGTCAGGCGCCCTCGAACTGGCTCTGGGCGGGGTCGCGGCCACCGATCCGACGGAACAGCAACGCGAGGGCCAGACCCACCAGGACGAGGATGACCGCGATGGCGCTGGCCGGCCCCATCAGGCTGGCCTGGAAGCCCCGCTTGTACATGTCCAGCGCGAGCACCCGGGTGGCGTCTCCGGGGCCACCCTCGGTCAGCACGAAGATGAGGTCGAAGAAGGTCAGTGACCCGACCACCATGAGCGTCGACGACGTGATGATGGTGTATTTCAGCTGGGGCAGCGTGATGCTGAAGAACTGGCGGATCCGCCCCGCGCCGTCCAGTTGCGCGGCTTCGTACATGGACTGTGGAATCTGGCGGACCCCGCCCTGGTAGATCAGCGAGTGGAACGGGATGAACTGCCAGGAGACGACGAAGACGACGAGGCCGAACGCGAGTCCTGGCTTGCCCAGCCAGTCCTGGCTGAGAAACTCGATGCCCAGCCCGGCGCCGAGCCCGAAGTTCGGGTCCAGCAAGGCTTTGTACGCGATCGCGATCGCCGCGGAGCTGAGCAGCAACGGGATGAAGTATATGACGGCCAGCACCCCGCGGTAGCGCTGATGCCCGGCCAGGAACGTGCCGAGCAGGATGCTCAAAGGTGTCTGGACCGCCCAGGACGCGACTATCACCAGGAACGTGATCCAGACGGCGTGCGGCAGCCCGGGGTCGGCGAGCACGGTGCGCCACGTGGTCAACCCCGACGGGTGGATGTCGCCGATCCCGTCCCACGTCGTGAAGCTCAGCGCGAGCACGCCGATGACGGGGAGGACGGCGAAGCCGACGAAGAACACCAGCGCCGGCGCGGCCAGCCAAGGCAGCACCGCCTCCCCGGAATTAACCCTGTCGGTCACGTTGGACGGCGAACGTGCGGTTTGGTCACGTACTTGTGGCTGGCTCGCGTCACGTTCCCCTGAGGCGGCGGTCTGCGACGGGTCAGGGTCCTTGCCTCTGCTCACTGCCCGATTGCCGCGTTCATGTTGTCGGCGAACTGCTGCGGTGAGATGGACAGCTGGAAGAGCTTGACGATGTTGTCCAGCAGCGTCTCGGCGGCGGTCGGGCTGAGCGCCTGGTCCCAGGACTGGGCGAAGGTCTTGGCGTTGCTGGCGATGTCATAGGTGAACTTGAGGAACTCGGCGTTCTTGTCGGCGGCCAGCAGGTCCTGCGTGCCCTTCAGGACCGGGACCCCGCCGGTGCCGATCCACTGCTTCACCTCTTCGTCGTCGAGGACGCCGTTGGTGAAGAACTTCTTGGCGGTCTCCTTCTGTGCGGCGCTGGCCTTCGAGGAGATGGACAGGTACTGCCCCGGGTTGCCGACGGTGTTGCTGGGGTCGCCCTTGCCGCCGTCGACCGGCGGGAAGTTCATGAAGCCGAGCCCACCACTGGAGACGAAGTCGCCGCCGTCGGTCTGCTGAATGCCGTAGGACCAGGAGCCGTGCAGCATCATCGCGGTCTTGCCGGTGTAGAGCAGTGCCTGGTCGGCGTTGGAGTCCGCGGTGATCGAGGAGAACCCCTCGATGAACCCGTGTGCCTTCACCAGCTCCTGCACCTTGGTCAGCGCGGTGATGGCGATCGGGTTGGACCAGGCGTCCTTCTCGCCCTCGAAGACGGCCTGGAACACCTCCGGGCCGCCGATCCGGTCGAACAGGAACTCCAGCCACATCATGTTCGTCCAGCGGGACTGGCCGCCGAGGGAGAACGGCGCGATGCCCTTCGCGTTGAACCTGGGCACAAGGGCCATGATCTCGTCCCAGGACTGCGGCGGGTCCACACCGACGTCGTCGAAGAGTTTCTTGTTGTAGTACAGGATGATCGGCTGCACGGTCTCGCACGGCATCGCGTAGATCTTGCCGTCGACGGTCGCCGCGCCGAACGTGGACGGGAACAGCCGGTCCTTCACGTCGGAGTGCTGGTCGAACCACGAGGTGAGGTCCTCGACCTGGCCGGCCTCGACATACGTGCGCAGCGTCCCGCCGCCCCAGCCCCAGATGATCGTCGGCGCCTGCCCGGCGCCGAGGGCGGTCTTGATCTTCGTCTTGTAGGCGTCGTTCTGGTAGGTCGTCCCGACGATCTTGTCGTTCGGATTGGCCTTGTTGAACCGATCCACGGCGCCGGTCCGGACGCCTTCCTGAGGCTGCCCGTTCAGGTACCAGTACGTGGCGCCACCACCGCTGGCGCCGGGACCGGACGTACCGCCGCAGGCCGCGAGTGCCATCGAGACCGGCACGCTGGCCGCGAGGCCGAGGACGGTGCGACGAGAGATTGGAGTTTCCACGTTGAGTTCTCCGTTCTCGAGGGTCGTCGGCTTCCTCCCCGAGCCGCCTACGAAAGTTTCGAAACCGTAGGTTCAACGAGGCTAGGATTGCAGTGAAGTGCGTGTCAAGGTCACTGGGATAGTTGTTGAAATAACACGGTCTACGTACCCTTGTTCCGACCTTCGAAAGGTTTCGAAACTTTGGTCTCGGAGCGGAGGACGTGATGACGACAGCTGATCGGTCGCCCTCCGCGGGCCGGGCCGTCACGCGCTGGCGGGACCCGGCGCTGCCCGTGCGGGACCGGGTCGACGCCCTCCTGGCCGAGATGACGTTGCCGGAGAAGGTCGGGCAGCTCGGCAGCCGTTGGGTCGGCAATGACATGGCCGAGCAGTCCGAAGACCATCAGGTGGCGCCGATGCAGGACGTCTTCGCGGGCGGCGCCGTGCCGCTGGCGGAGGCCGCCCGCTACGGGCTGGGCCACCTCACCCGGGTGTACGGCAGCCGGCCGGTGACCGTGGCGGAGGGAGCCGCGGAACTGGTCGCCTCGCAGCACACGGTCGTGCGTAGCTCCCGGCTCGGCATTCCCGCGCTGGTCCACGAGGAATGCCTGACGGGGTTCACCACCTACGGCGCCACGGTCTATCCCGCGGCCATCGCCTGGGCCGCGACGTTCGACACGGACCTGGTGGGCCGGATGGGCGCCGCCATCGGGCGGGACATGCGGTCGGTCGGTGTGCACCAGGGCCTCGCCCCGGTTCTCGACGTGGTCCGGGACTACCGGTGGGGCCGGGTCGAGGAGACGATGGGGGAGGACCCCTACCTGGTCGCGATGCTCGGCGCCGCCTACGTCCGCGGCCTGGAAGGCGCCGGCGTCATCGCGACTCTCAAGCACTTCGCCGGGTACTCCGCGTCCCGGGCCGCTCGCAACCACGCGCCGGTGCCGATGGGTCGCCGGGAGCTGATGGACGTCGTCCTGCCGCCGTTCGAGACCGCGATCGCGGTGGGCGGGGCCCGCTCGGTGATGAACGCGTACTCCGATGTGGACGGTGTGCCCGCCGGTGTCGACTCGTGGCTGCTGCGTGATCTGCTGCGCGAGGACTGGGGGTTCACCGGCACGGTCGTCTCCGACTACTGGTCGGTCCCGTTCCTCGCCACCATGCACCTGGTGGCGGCGACCATCGACGAGGCAGGCGTGGCCGCACTCGGCGCCGGCGTCGACGTGGAGCTGCCCGACACGCTCGGCTTCGGCCAGCACCTCGTGACCCGGATCGACGACGGCGAACTATCGGAGTCCACAGTGGATCGGGTGGTGCGCAGGCTGCTCACGCAGAAGGTCCAGCTCGGACTGCTCGATCCTGATTGGACACCCGAGGCGTCGGTCGCCACCGCGGCCGAGGTCGATCTGGACTCGCCGGCCAACCGAGTGCTGGCACAGGAGCTGGCCGAGCGGTCGATCGTGCTGCTCGACGCGGGCAGCGCGCTGCCGCTGCTCGGCGCCGGACGTCCCGCGCCGGGCCGGGTCGCCGTGGTCGGGCCGTGCGCCGCCGACTCACGCAGCCTCATGGGCTGCTACGCCTTTCCCAACCACGTCCTGCCGCGCTATCCCGGCATGGCCCTCGGCGTGGCGGTGCCGACCGTGGTCGACGCGCTGCGCGCGGAGCTTCCGGACACGGAGCTCGTGCACGAGCCGGGGTGCGACGTGCGCGGCGAGGACCGGTCCGGGTTCGCCGCGGCCGCGGCCGCGGCCCGCGAGGCGGACCTGTGTGTCGCGGTGGTGGGCGACCGCGCGGGCCTGTTCGGCGACGGCACCTCCGGCGAGGGTTGCGACGCCGAGGATCTGCGGCTGCCGGGTGTGCAGGCCGATCTGCTCGCGGAGCTTTTCGCCACCGGGACACCCGTGGTCGTGGTGGTGGTCTCCGGTCGTCCGTACGCACTGGGCGACGTGCACCCGCGAGCTGCCGGTCTGGTGCAGGCGTTCATGCCCGGCCAGGAAGGCGCGGCGGCGATCGCGGGGGTGCTGTCCGGCCGGGTCCAGCCCGCGGGAAAGCTGCCGGTGCAGGTTCCCCGCCGCCCGGGCGGTCAGCCGGGCACGTACCTGCAGCCACCACTCGGCGCGAACACCCATGGCATCAGCAGCATCGACCCGACGCCGCTTTTCCCCTTCGGGTACGGCAGGTCGTACACCACGTTCGAGGTCGACGACCTGCGCGCGAGCACGACCGAGCTGCCCACCGACGGCGAGCTCGCGGTGTCGGTGCGGGTGCGCAACACCGGCACCCGGCCTGGCCACGAGGTCGTCCAGCTCTACCTGCACGACGTCGTCGCCCAGGTGACCCGCCCGGTACGGCAGCTGACCGGCTTCGCCAAGGTCTGGCTCGAGCCGGGCGGGAGCGCACGGGTCCGGTTCCACGTGCACGCCGACCGGACCGCGTTCACCGGCCGGGAGCTGCGGCGGATCGTCGAACCCGGCGAGGTCGAGGTGCTCGTCGGGACCTCGTCGACCGAGCTTCCGTGCCGGGTCGCCATCCGGTTGACCGGCCCCACCCGTCTCGTCGGCCATGACCGGCGGTTCACCACGCCGGTCGACGTGCGGCTGGAGGATGCCGATGCCGGCGAGCACTAGACGCACGACCTTGGCGGCCGTCGCGCGCCTGGCAGGCGTATCCGTCGCCACAGTGTCCAAAGTGGTCAACGGGCGCAGCGACGTCGCGCCGCAGACCCGTTCCCGGGTGCAGGAACTGCTGCACCAGCACGACTACGTCGCCCCCGTGTCCCGCCGCGCCGAGGCCGCGGTACGCCCGACCATCGAGGTGCAGTTCGCGGGCGGCTTCAGGCCGTACGTGGCCGAGGCCCTGGACGGCATCATCGACGCCGCCGCCGAGGAGGGGGTCGCGGTGGTGACCAGCAAGCCGGACGCCGCCCCGCACTGGGCCCGGGACCTGGTGTCGGCGGGGCGCAGCGCGCTCATCGCGGTCACCAGCGTGTACACCGCCGCACGGCTGGAGGACCTGACCCAGGTGGCTCTTCCGCTGGTCGTGCTCGACCCGCTGCACCAGCCACACAGCCAGGTCAACAGCGTCGGGGCGACCAACTTCGCCGGCGGCCTGTCCGCGACCGACCACCTGCTCTCCCTCGGCCACCGCCGCATCGGCTACCTCGGCGGGCCGGCCGACGCCCCGAGCAACCAGGCGCGCGTGCACGGTTACCGGGCCGCGATGGAGGCCAAGAAGGCGCCGGTGCCGCGCGGCTACGTCCGGCCAGGAGACTTCACGCACCAGACCGGCCTGCTCGGTGCCGCGGCGCTGCTGGACCTCGCGGAGCCGCCAACGGCGATCTTCGCGGCCAACGACGAGATCGCGCTGGGCGTGATCGAGACCGCCCGCATCCGCGGCTTGCGCATCCCGGAAGACCTGAGCGTGGTCGGCTTCGACGACACGGTCCTGGCCCGGATGTCCTCGCCGCCACTGACGACCATCCGACAGCCACTGCGGGAGATGGGCAGCGTCGCGCTGCGCACCGCGCTCCGGCTGGCCGGCCGCGAGAAGATCGAGTCCCACCACATCGAACTCGCCACCGAGCTGGTGGTCCGCGCCTCGACCGCGCATGCCTCTTGACGAGCAGCAGTGCTCGATGACCCGTTGCCGCAGCGGCCCCTCGGTGCGGACTCCGACTCGAAATCCGCACCGGCGGCCGCCGCGGCGTACGCCCGCAGGAAGCTCGGGCCCGACTCAGCCGACGACCGCTACGCGGCGTCCTGGTGACCACGACCTGCCGAGCCCGCCGGCGCGGTCAGCAGGCAGCCCGGCGTGTTCAGGTCGAGCGCGTTGCTCGCGTCGAGACACGTGTTGAACCAGTAGGTCTCCTCGCCGTAGCTCTGCCCCTGGTGCACCGTGACGTTGCCGTTCTCGTCGACCTCGCACGGGTTGTTCAGGGTGCAGGACTGGCCGTCGTCGTTGCCGGTGTTGTTGATACCGACGATCTGGCCGCTGGCCTCGTCCACGACCGGCGATCCCGACGTGCCGTGGATGGTGTCGCAGGCGGTGTCGTAGCGGATCGAGTCGTGCCAGGTCCACTCGTCCTCGCGCAACGTGCTGACGAAACCGTTGACCTGGCAGTTCCACACCTGCTGCCAGTACCCGGACGGGATGCCGATCGCGCTGCCGTCGGCCGGATGGCCGGCCGCGATGGTCAGCGCCGTCGCACCGGTCGAGCTGCTGATCGCGTCGTAGGTGTCGGTCAACCGGTAGAGCGTGACGTCGGTGCCAGTCATCGTGGCGTAGAGCACGAGGTCCGCGCCGACCGTGCCGGCCGAGTTGCCGGACGCGTCGAGCAACGTGCCGGACCGGGTGCTCGGCTCGTTCACCAGCACCTCGCCCGCGGGGAGGAACCCGCCCTCGTAGCAGTGCCCGTTGGTCAGCATCATCGCCTGGTCGGTGCCGGCGGAGTTCGGGAACCGGACCAGCGAAGCCGAGCAGTTGCTGAGCGCGATGGTGCTGGCCAGCGTGACGCTCTGGACGGGCTGGGCGGGCTGGACGGTCGTCTGGGCGGCCTGCGCGGACGATGCGATCAGGACCGTAGCGCCCGCGACGACGACGGACATCAGTCCGACGGCAAGTCGTCTGTACATGGAAGCCTCCGGTAGCAGGGTGAGGAGAGTGTTCCCTCGTGACTCGTTGTGACGAGCCCTATCGGACGCTAATCGGTACCGACAACCGGACTGCAGACCCATTCGGTGGGAAAAATTCCCAGTGGGGCCTCGCTCAGCTGACCGCCGACCCGTCTGGTGGCCCCACAGCTCGAAGTCCACGCCGAACCCGCCGAGGCGCTCGGAACGTCCTTCGCCGGGGCGCACCACGGTCAGTGGCCGCACGCAACTGACCGGGCAGGTCGAGTTCGACGTCCGTGCGGGCCCGGCGGCGTGCTCTACGCTCGAGCCGGGTCCCCGGTCGAGAGCAGGAGGGGAGCTGCCATGGCAAGCCCCCTGGTCGGGACCAAGCTCTACATCCCCAAGCTCCGCCGCACCGTGGTGGCCCGCCCGCGCCTGAGCGAGCGGCTGAGCCGTGGCGCGGAGTCGCGGCTGACGCTCATCTCCGCGCCCGCCGGGTTCGGCAAGACGACGCTGCTGAGCGCGTGGCTGGCGGACTCGGCGGCCGGGGAACGGTCCGTGGCGTGGCTCTCGCTCGAGGAGAGTGACAGCCGGCCCGGCTTGTTCTGGACCTACGTGATCACCGCCCTGCAGACCGTCGTGCCCGGCGTCGGCGGCGGCGCGCTGCCGCTCCTGCAGTCACCGCAGGCGCCGATCGAGACGGTGCTGGCCACGCTGCTCAACGAGCTCGGCGGCGTGCCCCACGAGGTTCACCTGGTGCTCGACGACTACCACCTCGTCGACGGGCCCGACGTCGAGGCCGGGATGGTGTTCCTGCTGGAGCACCTGCCACCGCAGGTGCACCTCGTGATCAGCAGCCGGGCCGACCCGGCGCTGCCGCTGGCCCGGCTGCGGGCGCGGGGCGAGCTGGTCGAGGTGCGGGCCGCCGAGCTGCGCTTCACCCCGGACGAGGTCACGGACTACCTCAACGACGTCGTCGGGCTGGACCTGACCGCGGACGACATCGCGGTCCTGGAGGCGCGCACGGAGGGGTGGATCGCCGCGCTGCAGCTGGCGGCGCTCTCGATGCAGGGGCGGACCGGCGTCGCGGACTTCATCGCCGGCTTCGCGGGCGATGACCGGTACATCGTGGACTACCTGGTCGAGGAGGTGCTGCGGCGCCAACCCGGGAACGTCGGGGACTTCCTGGTCCGGACGTCGATCCTGGACCGGCTGACGGGCCCGCTGTGCGACGCCGTCACCGAACAGCACGGCGGCAAGGCGATGCTGGAGTCGCTGGACCGCGCGAACCTGTTCGTCGTACCGCTCGACGACCGCCGCCGGTGGTACCGCTACCACCACCTCTTCGCGGACGTCCTGCGGACGCGGCTGCTGGACGAGCGTGCCGACGAGGTCGACGAGCTGCACGGCCGCGCGAGCCGCTGGTACGACCAGAACGGTGAGCCGTCGGCCGCAGTCCGCCATGCGCTGGCTGCCGGGGACGTCGAGCGCGCGGCGGGGTTGGTCGAGTCCGCGATCCCGGCGCTCCTGCGCACCAGGCGGGAGCCAGTCATCCGGGGCTGGCTGGACGCGCTGCCCGATGCGGTCGTCCGGGCCCGGCCGATGCTGGCCGTCGGCCTGATCGGGGCGTTGATGTCGAGCGGCGAGTTCGAGGGCGTCGATGCCCGGTTGCGCGAGGTCGAGCTGTGCCTGGACGAGAACGTCGTCGACGAGGAGGAGCTTCGCCGTCTTCCCGGGATGATCCAGATGTACCGAGCGGCGCTGGCGCTGGTGCACGGCGACATGCCCGCCGCCATCGGCCACGCCCATCGCGCGATCGACCGGGCGGTCGGCGACGATCACCTCACCCTGGCCGGGGCGTCGGCGCTGCTGGGGCTCGCGTACTGGAACAACGGAGACCTCGAGGCCGCGCACAAGGCCTACTCCGCCTGCGTCGACGGGCTGCGACTGGCCGGGAACCTCGCCGACATCCTCGGCTGCTCGATCGCGCTCGCGGACATCCGCATGACACAAGGACGCCTCGGCGAGGCGCTGCGCACCTACGAGCAGGCGCTGCGACTCGCCGCGGACCAGGGCGGAACCGTGCTGCGGGGAACGCCGGACATGTACGTCGGGCTGAGCCAGATCGCCCTCGAGCGCAACGACCTGGACGCCGCAACCGGACACCTGCTGCGCGGCCAGGAGCTCGGCGAGCACACCGGGTTGCCGCAGAACCCCTATCGCCGGCGGGTCGCGATGGCCCGGGTCCGGCAGGCCCAGGGCGATCCGCGCGGCGCGATCCAGCTGCTCGACGAGGCACAGCACGTGTACGTGGGGGACTTCTTCCCGGACGTGCGCCCGGTCCCGGCGTTGCGGGCGCGCCTGCTGGCCGCGCAGGGCGAGGTCGGCGAGGCGCTCGGCTGGGCTCGCGAGCGGGGCCTGTCCGTCGACGACGAAGTGTCCTACCTACACGAGTTCGAGCATGTCACGTTGGCCAGAATCGTTATGGCGCAGGGCAAAGCCAACGACGCGTCCCGGTTCCTGCAGCGTCTCCTTACGGCGGCGGAGGCGGGGGAGCGGACGGGAAGCGTCATCGAGATCCTGGTGCTCCAGGCGCTCACCCACCATGCCCGCGGCGACACCCCGGCTGCCCTTGCCGCGCTGGAACGCGCGCTGACCCTGGCCGAACCGGAGGGGTACGTCCGCGTGTTCGCGGGCGAGGGAGCGCCGGTGCTCGCCCTGCTCAGAGCGGTCGCGAAACGGCGGGGCTCGCGGACCTACGTTCGCCGGCTGGTGGACGCCTGCGGCGAGAGCCCGCGGGCCACCAGCACGCAGGGTCTCGTGGAGCCGCTCAGCGACCGCGAGCTGCAGGTGCTCCGGCTGCTCGGAACCGATCTCGACGGTCCGGCCATCGCTCGTGAGCTCGTGGTGTCGCTGAACACCCTGCGGACCCACACCAGGAACATCTACGCCAAGCTCGGCGTCAGCAGCCGGCGCGCGGCGGTGCGCCAGGCGGGGGAGCTCGACCTGTTGTCGCGCAAGCGGTAGTTCATCACGCTCGTCACCAGGTGTGGTGATGTCCGCTAATCACATCCGCTCCTACCGTGCGGTCATGCAAGGACGGTACGAGATCCGCATCAAAGGGCACCTCGCCGCCCGCTGGGCCACCCGGTTCGACGGGATGACCCTCACCACCACCAACGACGGCGCGACCGTCCTCAAAGGCCCCGTCGTGGACCAGGCAGCGCTGCACGGACTGCTGCACAAGGTGCGCGACACCGGCCTGCCGCTGCTCTCGGTGACCCAGCTCGACACCGACCCCGACGACCCACCCCCAGGAGACTGACATGACCACCACTGCCCGAACCGCGGCGCCGAGACGCGTCCCCGCGGACCCGGCGAGGAGAACCGCCCTCGTGGCGGGCGCGTTCTACCTGATCACCTTCGCCGCGTCCATCCCCGCGCTGTTCCTCCTCAGCCCCGTGCTGGACAACGCCGACTACATCCTCGGCGCCGGCTCCGGCACCAGCGTGCTCCTCGGCTGCTTCCTCGACGTGATCACCGCGCTCGCCGGCATCGGCACCGCCGTCACGCTGTATCCGGTGGTCAAGCGGCAGCACGAAGGCCTGGCACTCGGCTTCGTCACCACCCGCCTCCTCGAAGCCGCCATCATCGTGATCGGCGTCGTCAGCCTGCTTTCGATCGTGACCATGCGGCAGAACGTGGGTGCGGGAGCCGACGATGCCTCGCTCGTCGCAGTAGGACAGTCGCTCGTCGGCGTCCGGGACTGGACCTTCCTGCTCGGCCCCAACCTCATGGCGGCGCTCAACGCCGTGTTGCTCGGCACCCTGATGTACCGGTCCAGGCTGGTGCCACGCCTCATCCCCACGGTGGGACTCATCGGCAGCGTTCTGCTCCTCGTCGACTTCACCGCCATCTTCTTCGGCGCCTACGAGCTCGGCTCCGCGTGGCACGGGATCGCGGCCGCCCCGATCTTCGTCTGGGAGCTGTCGCTCGGCGTCTGGCTGGTCGTCAAGGGCTTCAAGCCTTCCCCGGTCACCACGTCCTGACAACCGCGTCAGCGGGAGCGGCCCACCGTGCACCGGTGGGCCGCTCCGTGCGTCATCGGACGCCCTTCACGGGCAGGATGGCGACGGCCCCGACGACAGCGCAGACCCCGGCGACCGCGTAGAGCACGCCGTAGCTGCCGCCGCCGATCGCGAGGATGGCCGGCGCGATCCCCGGTGCGATGGACGAGGGAAGCGCCCCGGCGATGTTCAACACCCCGAGATCCTTCGCAGCCTTGTCCTTGTCCGGCAACACGTCGGCGACGAGCGCGAGATCGACCGCCATGTACATGCCGAAACCGAGTCCGCCGATCGCCATGCCGACAATGAAACCGTTGAAGCCGGACGCGATGGCGATCACGAACATCGCCACGCCGTACACGACCGATGCGGCGAACACGAAGACCTTCCGCCGGCCGGTCCGGTCGGACAACGCGCCGCCGATGAGGGAGGCGGCGACAACGGCGGCGGCCTGGACGAGTGTGCCGAGGAAGATCTGGTGCGGCACATCGCCCTCGGCGCTGCCGAGCTTGTCCAGCAGGTAGTAGGCCTGGTAGGTCGTCAGGAACGCGTAGGCCAGCACGAGCATGAAGCGGCTGCTGAACGCCCAGGCGAAGTCCGGGCTCTTGCGCGGGTTGACGTAGAACGTGCTGGCGAGCTCCCGCAGCGACCAAGGCGGCTTGTCCGCCTTGGCAAGCCGGCGGTCGTTCAGGGAGACCACGAACAGCAGGACGAAGAACCCGCCGATCCCGCACGGGATCAGGAACATCGCGACCTGGCTGCCGGTGAACAGCTGGACCAGGAACGTGCCACTCACCGACGCGATCGGAATGCAGACCCCCAGCACACCCGAGACCAGGCCACGTTGACCGGCCGGGACCTGGTCCGGCAACACCGCGACCATGGTGGCGAGCAACGCGTTGAAGAACAGCTGGGCGATGCACCATCCAATGAGGACAACCGCGATGCTCGGCGCCAGCGCGACGACGAGCACGCCGAGGGAGCCGCCCAGCAGGCCGATGACCATCCAGGGCCGTCGCATGCCCCACCGCGAGGACGTACGGTCGCTCATCTTGCCGAAGAACGGGTTGCTCACCATCGCCAGGAGCGCGCCGACCCCCGCGACTACCGCCAGGTTCGCCGGTGCGCGTTCGATTCCCACCAGCGAGTTGACCTTCAACGCCAGCGTCACCAGCAAGGGCGCCAGGAACACCAGGCAGGTACCCATGTACGCCAACGTGTAGCGCGCGATGAAACCCCACCCCACCGGGTGTGCCGCGGGTGTCTCAGGCTCCTGCGCGGCCTCGGCTGCCTGTCCGTACTCCACCAGCTAACCGGCCGGCTGTACTGATGGCGGCACTGATGGCGGCGGGCAGTTCTCCTCGCGCTCGAAAGACGATGGCATGCGGTCGGGGCTCCCTTCCGGATGCGAGGCTCAGCCAGGCTACCTCGAACCAATGACACGGGCCCCGGCGCAGGTGTGCGCCGGGGCCCGTGATCGGAACGGTTCGGTCAGAGCAGCAACAGGAACGACCGGCCGCCGGGCGAGCCGACTCCGGTCACGTTGTCGTAGCCGCGGGTGGTGTGGATCGTCAGGTCGCCGTAGTCCAGCGTCCGCGCCGAGACGATGAGGCCGTCGTCGGCGTTCTCGGAGTTCGCGAAGTCGACCCGTTCGACCGCCGCGTCCACGTGCTGCACGTCGTTGAGCGACCCGGTGTGCGAGGTGAACTGGTAGATCACCGGGTTGATGAAGCCGTGGTGCACGTGGTCGAGGTCGTCGGCCACCGCGACGATGCCGGCCATCAGCGGCGAGGCGAGGCTGGTCCCGCCGATGCGGAACTGGTCGTAGTAGACGCCGTCGCTGAACGTCTGGGTCTGGCCAACCAGGAAGCCGGTGTTCGGATCGGCCAGCGCCGACACGTCCGGCACCACACGGCCCCGGTTGTCGCCGGTCTGGTTCTGCCGAGCCAGCGCGTCCGGCACGATTCCCTTCTGGTAGAAGGGTTCCGCGAACAGCCTGCTGGTTCCGCCGCCGGCGCCGCCGGAGAAGGCCGGGGCGGGGTAGCTGCCGTCGGTCAGGTTGCTCTTGCCGGTCTCCCAGCCGGTCTCGAACTGGCGCTTGCCGTGGGCGTCCACCGCCATCGACGTGCCGCCGACCGCGGTGACCCACGGCGACGACGCGGAGAAGTCGGGCGACGGGAAGCCGAGATCGGCCGCCTCGTCGCCGCCGTCACCGGAGGAGAAGTACAGGCCGATGCCCTCCAGCACGGCCTGCACGGAGATCTGGTTGAACGCCTGCACCTCCTCGGCCGGGACGTCCTCGCCGAGGTCGCCGTAGGAGTTGGACACGATGTCGGCCCGGTGCCCGGCCACGATGTCGTTCAGCGCCACGTCGATGGACGAGTCGAGGCAGTCCGACGCGCCCACGAAGAAGATGTTCGCGCCGGGTGCCATGGCGTGCACGGCCTCGACGTCCAGGGTCTCCTCGCCGTACCAGCCCGCCGCGTCACACTGGTCCGGCGGCTCGAGCTCCGGGGTGGGCGGGTACACGTGCTGGCTGAACTGCGCCTGCCGCAGCGGGTGCTGCGGGTCGTTGCGCTGTGCGTAGGTCTTGGCATCGTTGAAGATGGTGGGGGAGCCGAACGCGTCCAGGATCGCGACAGTGGTGCCGTGACCGTCCACACCGGACTTCACGGTCTTGTCGATGCCGTAGGCGGAACGGAGCTGGCCCGGCTTGTACCCGCACGGCGCGTACGGCAGGTGCTTGCCCTCGAACGCCGGGTCGGTGGTGTCGGTCTTCTCGCCGTAGTAGGCACTGCACGGCTCGGCGTTGCGGAAGCCCGGTCCGGGCGGCACGTCGGCGGGCTTCGACTGGGTGCGGGAACCGGTGGTGGCGGGCTTGCCGCTGGTGCCGGTCTCGTGGTCCGGCGTGACCATGGCGGTGCTCTGGTCGACCCCCGCCACCCCGAGCACGTCGGGGGCCAGGTCGGACGGCACGCTCAGGTTCTTGTCCGCGGCGCGCAGCGTCTTGCCGTCGACCTTGTACTGGCCGAGCTGCACGCCGAATGCCTGCTGCACCTGGTCGGTGCTGCCCGTCGCGGTGACGTAGGCGCTGTTGGCGGGGATCTCGCCGACGCGGAAACCCGTGTCGGACAGCCACTGTCGCACCGAGCCGACGGTCTGCCGGGTCGGCGCGAACCGGTCCCGGACCTGCGCGGTGCTCAGGAACTTGCGGAACGACGGGCTGTCCGGGTCGGACACGGACTTGGCGAGCGCCTCGGCGCCGGCCTGGTCGCGCATCTTCAGATAGACCCGGAACGACAGCCGGGACTGCGGATTGGTGTCCGCGACCTTGCTGTGCGCGGTGGCCCAGTCCGGATGCGATCGCGGGATGGCGACCCGGCCGTCCGTAGACGCGATCGCCGGCACCGCCCAGGCGAGGCCACCGACCACGGCCACGGAGGCTAACAGCACGAAACTTCGTCGCACGATGAGAGATCCCTTCTCGAAGCCCATCTGGTGGACAGCGGGAGAGGCTAATCGGCGAACTGCCCGGCGGAGGGTAAACGGCCACCCTTTCGGATGGCCGTCGCGAAGGAATGTGACGCATTGTCACGGAAATACGCGTGAAGTGCGCATTTAGACCGACCAAGATCGGGCGATTGCCGGGTTTGTCAGCCTTGGCGAACCGTTTCCGCGTGGCTCTGAGTGAGCAATTAGTTTACCTAAGGAAAGCGGTTATGCGGCCCATCCAGTGCGAAACGCGCAAAGGCGGCGGGTTTCCCGGGTGTTCGGACCGCGGGCCGTGGCCGGGCGCGAACGCCCGGCCACGGGCGGATCAGTGGTGCTCGTTGACCCACTTGGTGGCGTCGCCGATCGGGTCGTACCCGCTGCCGCCGTCGAGCATCTTGGCGTGCCGCTTCATGGAGTCCTCGATCTGCGCCTCGGTCCGCCCGGTCTGCTCGGCCGCGATCGCCAGGTGCTCGCCGCTCGCCTTGACCTCCCAGGCCAGGTCGGCCGTGAGCTCCTTCGCCAGCGAGGCCACCGCCGACCATTCGTCGTAGGGGCCGTACACGGTGTCGGACACGCCGATGTCGATCGGCCGGTACCACGCGTCGGAGCACCAGCCGCCGTAGGAGGCGTTGTCCGATGCCACGTTGAGCTGCTTCTCGATCTTGGGCAGCGTCTCCGTCGCGATGAAGTGCAGCTCGTCCAGGTTGACCTTCATCTCGTCGATCTCGGTCGTGTCGAGCAGCTTCGGCTTCGGCAGGTCGAAGGAGCCGGCCCGGCTGGTGACCGTGTTCATGGCGTCCTTGAGCTTGTTCGCCATGTCGTCCTCGAGGCCGCGGATCGACTGCGCGAGCGTCTTGAGGGCGTCCGCGCCCTTGCCGACGACGCCGTCCGGGGTGCTGGCCTCGAACTTGGCGGTCGGCTGCGTCGGCTGGCCGCCGGGGTGGAGCAGCGAGTCCAGCGCGCCCAGCACCGTGCCCGCGCCGGAGAGGATCTGCTTTCCCGGGACCGGGAACACCGTGGCGATGCTGATCAGCGAAATGATCGTCTTGATGTTGATCGAGCTACCCGACCCGCGGGCCTGCATCCCCTTCAGCATCTCGTTGGCGATGTTGAGGATGTCCTGCTCCGCGTTGGTCCAGATCTCCTTCTCGCCACACAGCGTAGTGCCGGCGAGGAGCATGACGGCGTACTGCCCGTGGATCACCTGGGGCAGCGGGGTGCAGAAGTTCTGGTCGAACGCGTAGATCATCGGGCCGTTCATGTCGTCCCCGCCGATGTGGTCCTGGAGGAACTTCACGGCGCTCAGCTCGACGTTGCCGATGTCCTGGACCTTGTCGCCCGAGCTGGTCAGCGAGATGGACCAGGCGGCGTCGCGCAGGTAGTTCAGGTACTGGTCGAAGTCAGCGGGCGTGGGAATCTCCCGCCACGAGCTGAACATGTCCCGGATGGTGTCCTCGAAGTGGCCGTAGACGAACGAGCCGGCGTTGGTGCCGGTGCCGTAGTCGAAGCCCCACTCCTCGGGCGAGCCGCTGTGGGTGATCTGGCCGCCCGCCGTCCGGGCCGGGTTGCCCGGCGGCGTGCACTCCCAGGTCGGGTCGCCGGTGAAGTGGTAGCTGCCGGTATCGGCCTGGAACCAGCCCACCGAGTCCATGTAGTAGTCGATCGCCTCGTCGATGATCTTCTCGATCGTCTGGTCCAGTTGGTCCGCGAACGCCACGACTCGTCCCCCAAGTTGCCTGAATGTGTGAGATTTTCTGTCCGACGCACCCGAGCCTAGGGCAGTTCCACCACCCCGCGCAGGCGGATCGGCAACACGAAACCGCAGGTCAGCACGTCGGGGGAGCGGGGAAGGGGTGTCCGCGAGGGCGGTGGGTGACCAGTTCGACTGATACCGGCGGTTTGCGGCATGGATGTCCGAGATATCCGGGATACGCAGTCATATGTTTATCTGTTTATAAGTAGTGGGCCAAACGGCACTTGTGCGGCGCTGACCTGCGCTTGATTCTTGACCTGGTTCGCGCGGACCAGCTCACCTCTTCACGTATGTGACCCCCATCGAGGGATTGGGGGCGCTGCGCCCTGCACAGAGGAGTTCCGTCCATGTCATTGAGACGTATTGTCGCGCTGGCCTCGGCCGGCGTACTGGCCGCGGGCATCGCGGTCGTCGCAACGTCCACGGCACAAGCACAACCCATATCCGGCGCCGCACCGAGCGCCGCGAGCGCCGCGTCGGCCTTCGTGGCGTCGAAGCCCGCCGCGCTGCACGCGAGCGCGAGCGACAAGTTCACGCAGCACTCAGCGGTCAACTTCAAGGGCACGCAGTACGTGCCGTTCGACCGCACCTACAAGAACCTTCCCGTGGTGGGCGGCGACTTCGTCGTCGTCACCAACTCCTCGGGTCAGGTCATGCACACCTCGGTCTCCCAGGACCAGACCATCAACCTGGCCTCGACCACCCCGAAGCTCACCGCCGCGCAGGCCGAGGCGACCGCCCGCGGCGCGCTGAAGTCCGTCACCGCGGTGACCGCCCCCCAGCTCGTCGTCTACGCGCACGGCACGCCCGGGCTCGCGTACCAGACCACGGTCACCGGCACCGGCAGCGAGGGCTACAGCAAGCTCTCCGTTGTCGTCGACGCACAGACCGGCAAGGTGCTCGAGACCCGCGAGCACGTGATGCACGGCTCCGGCACCAGCGCGTGGAACGCCAACCCGGTCACCCTGAGCACCACGCACTCCGGGTCCACCTTCTCCCTGCGTGACCCGAGCATCACGAACCTCAGCTGCCAGGACGCGGCCAACAACCAGGTCTTCTCCGGCCCCGACGACTCGTGGGGCAACGGCACCGCGAGCAACCGCGAGACCGGCTGCGTCGACGCGTTCTTCGGCTCGCAGACCGAGAACGCGATGATCTCCACCTGGCTCGGCCGCAACGGGCCGGACGGCGCAGGCGGCGCGTGGCCGATCCGGGTCGGCCTGAACGACCTCAACGCCTTCTACGACGGCTCCCAGATCCAGATCGGCCACAACCAGGCCGGCGGCTGGATCGGCGCCATCGACGTGATCGCGCACGAGCAGGGCCACGGCATCGACGACCACACCCCGGGCGGCATCTCCAACGGTGGCACCCAGGAGTTCGTCGCCGACACCTTCGGCGCGGCCAGCGAGTGGTTCGCCAACGAGTCCACCCGCGACACCCCCGACTTCACCGTCGGCGAGCAGGTCAACCTGGTCGGCGACGGCCCGATCCGCTACATGTACAACCCGTCGCTGATCGGCGACCCGAACTGCTACTCGAGCTCGATCCCGGGCGGCGAGGTGCACGCGGCCGCGGGTCCCGGCAACCACTGGTTCTACCTGCTGGCCGAGGGCACCAGCCCGACCAACGGCCAGCCCACGAGCCCGACGTGCAACAGCACTGCCATCACCGGCGTCGGCATCCAGAACGCCATCAAGATCATGTACGGCGCGATGCTGATGAAGACCTCCAGCAGCTCGTACCTGAAGTACCGCACCTGGACGCTGACCTCGGCGAAGAACCTCGACGCGACCTGCGGTCTGTTCAACAAGACGAAGCAGGCGTGGGACGCGGTGAGCGTGCCGGCACAGTCCGCTGACCCGACCTGCTCGGCCAGTGGCGGCGTCACCGTCGGCAACCCGGGCAACAAGACCGGCACGGTGGGCACCGCGATCACGCCGTTCACCGTCACCGCGAGCGGCGGCACCTCGCCGTACCACTTCTCGGCGACCGGGCTGCCCGCGGGCATCTCGATCAACGCGACGAGCGGCCAGGTGTCGGGCACGCCGACCTCGGGTGGCTCGTTCAACGTGACGGTGAACGTGACCGACAGCTCGAACCCGGTGAAGAGCGGGTCGACCGCGTTCACGTTCACGATCAGCGGTGGTGGCGGTGGCTGTGGCCAGAACCTGATCACCAACGGCGGGTTCGAGAGCGGCGCCACCGGGTGGACGGCGACCGCCGGTGTGATCAACACCGGCGCCAACGCCCACGCGGGCACCGGTTTCGCGTGGCTCGACGGCTACGGCCGCACCCACACCGACACGCTGCAGAAGGTCGTCTCGATTCCGGCCGGCTGCAACGCGACGCTGAACTACTTCCTGTGGATCGACACCGACGACCAGCCGTCGGCGGCCTACGACAAGCTCACCCTGACCGCCAACGGCACGACCCTGGCGACGTTCTCCAACCTGAACTCCGGGACGGGGTATGTCGCGCGGTCGTCCAGCCTGGCGGCCTTCGCGGGCCAGTCGGTGACGCTGAAGTGGACCGGCGTGGAAGACCCGTCGCTGCAGACCAGTTTCCTGATCGACGACGTGTCGACCAGCTGACTCCTGAGTGAGAGAGGCCGGTGGCCGGGTGCTTTCGCACCCGGCCACCGGTCGTTCGGACTCACCCGAGAGCGCCGATGCCCTTGCCGATCAGAACCGTGCCGATGACGAGCAGGAGCACCGCCATCACGACGGCGTTGTTCTGTTCCAGCCATTCCCGCAGCGAGGACAGCGCCGGGGCCATGCGTTTCCTCGCCAGCAGGTAGCCGACGACCGGGACGAGCACCGTCGAGGCGGCGACGAGGGTGAACACCGCGACGGCGACGACGTTCTGGCCGAGGGAAAGACCGCCACCCGCGACCACCGCGCCGGCGGCCGCCGACATGGCGAGGTTCTTGGGGTTGACCGCGGAGAGCAGGAAGCCGAGGCCGACCGCCTTCACCGGCGTGACCTCGTCGATCTTCGCCATCCAGCCCGGCAGCGCGGCGTGCTCGCCGGGCTTCGGCCGGGCGCGCCACTGCCTGAACGCGAGGGCCAGGCAGCCGATCCCGAGCAACAGGATGACGACCGCGGTGGCCGTCGACGGGCCGCTCGCCTCGCCCGGCTCCGCGGCCGCGCCGACGACCAGCGCGATCACGGTGGTGGCGACGACGATGCCGGCGACCCACCCGATCAGGTAACCCACGCTCGCGCCACCGGCCCGCGGGGCGAGCAGCATCAGGATGACCGCGATGATCGGCACCGGCGAGATGGCGATGCCGACCGCGAGGGGCAGCAGGTCGCCGATGACACCGTTCAAGCGCCCGGCTCCTCGGTCGCGGCCACGGGCTCGGCGGGCTCGGCCGGTGGCGCCGGCCTGCCGCGGCGCAGATGCCACCTGTGCCGGGCCTTGCGCCGCTCGGCGAGTGCGGCCAGCGTCGCCTCGTCCAGCTCCTTCGGAGACGAGCGAAGCAGCGCGTCCGCCCACCGCGCGCGTGGGTCGACGTCCACCAGCAGCACCTTGACCAGCACCGTCAACGGGATCGCGAGGATCGCGCCCAGCGGGCCGAGCAGCCAGGCCCAGAACGCCAGCGAGATGAACGTCACGGTCGTCGACAGGCCGACCGACT
The DNA here is from genome assembly GCA_035995025.1 of Actinophytocola sp. Classification (GTDB taxonomy): domain Bacteria; phylum Actinomycetota; class Actinomycetes; order Mycobacteriales; family Pseudonocardiaceae; genus Actinophytocola. The sequence goes on along the minus strand of DASYKY010000050.1, from coordinate 30,236 downwards.
CCCCGATGAACCGCGGCTGCACCAGCGACTGCAGCACGAAGTTCAGCGCGCCGTAGACGATGATCACGACGAGCATCAGGTCCGGCCCGCCGGAGAGCAGCGCGAGCAGCGCCGGCGGGATCAGGCCGATGATGAACCCGATGTTCGGGATGTAGTTGGTGATGAAGGCCAGCAGGCCCCAGGTGATGGCCAGCGGCACGTTCATGATCCACAGGGCGACGGTGTCGAGGACCGCCACGATGAGCCCGAACACCGTGGTGACGAGCAGGTACTGCCGCGTGCCGGTGGCGAACTTCGTCAGCGCGACACCGATGCCCGGCCGGTCCGTGGTGATCGAGGTGAGCCGGTCGCCCACACCGGAGGACTCGATGCTCAGGAACAGCAACAGCGCCAGCAGGAACGCGAGGCTGGTCGCCAGCCCGGCCACGCTGCTCAGCAGCGCCGACAGCAGCCCGCTGATCTTGCCGAGGTCCAGCGAGTTCGCAGCCTGCTTGAGCTGGTCCGGGCCGACCCCGAACTGGCTCAGCCAGGACGTCACGGAATCGGCCACGTTGCTGGCGTTGGCGGCGTACTCGGGCAGCTTCGTCGCCAGCGCGGCCACCGACACGATGACGCCGACGGCGAGAAAGCCCAGCGTGCCGAATACGCAGACGACCAGTACCAGGGTGGTCAGCCACCCGGGCCAGCCGTGCCGCCGGAGCCCGGACGCGATCGGCGACACCGCGATCACGATCACGAGCGCCAGGAACGTCGGGGCGACGAGCCAGGCGGCGGCCTGGATCCCCGCGAACACCACCACCGCGGCGGCGGCACACAACAGGACGACGAGCGCCCGCGGCAGGCCGAACGCCGGTCCGCCGCCGGACGGGAAGTCGTCTACTTGACCAGCGAAAGTTGCCATCCGCGGACCCTAAGCGCGGACACCGGGCGGACACGTCACCCACGACGAGCGATACGCACCCGCGGATGTCACCCGGCGCGGGTGAGGAAGGCGGGCCCGGCCCCCTGGGATGGTGTGGCCTCGTCGCGTACAGCAGGCAGGTGAACACGACATGGCTACCGCACGCACCGGCCGGGGACCCAGGGATACGGTGGCCGCGCGCCCGGATCCGACCGCCGACATGGCGTGGATCGCGGGCCGCGCGTTCGCGATGGGCTCCGAAGGCCACTACCCGGAGGAGGCGCCGGTCCACGACGTCACGGTCGGCGGGTTCTGGATCGATCGCACCACGGTGCGCAACCGTGACTTCGAGCGCTTCGTCCGGGCGACGGGCCACGTCACGCTCGCCGAGCAGGCACCGGATCCGGCGGACTACCCGGACGCCCTGCCGGAGCTGCTCGTCCCGGCGTCGTCGGTGTTCGTCGCACCGCAGCACGAGGTCGACCTGCGCAACGCCTACAACTGGTGGACCTACGAGCCCGGCGCGAACTGGCGCCACCCCTACGGGCCCGGCAGCTCGATCCGCGACCGCCCTGACCACCCCGTCGTGCACCTGGCGTGGGAGGACGCCGAGGCCTACGCGCACTGGGCCGGCAAGGACGTTCCCACCGAGGCGGAGTGGGAGCTCGCCGCACGCGGCGGGCTGGACGGCGCCACCTACGCGTGGGGCGAGGAGTTCATCCCGGACGGCGTGTGGATGGCCAACACCTGGCAGGGCCGCTTCCCGTACGAGAACACCGCGGCGGACGGGTACGTCGGCACCGCCCCGGTCGGGCGCTACCCGCCGAACGGCTACGGCCTCCGCGACATGATCGGCAACGTGTGGGAGTGGACCTCGGACTGGTACGCCGGCCACGACGCCCCGGCCGGCTCCTGTTGCGGCCCGAGCCCCCGGGACCGCAGCATCGAACGCGGCGAACGGGTCCCGCGCAAGGTGATCAAGGGCGGCTCCTACCTGTGCGCGGCGAACTACTGCCGCCGCTACCGCCCGGCCGCCCGGATGGCACAGGCGATCGACACCGCCACGTGCCATCTCGGCCTCCGGTGCGTGGTCCGGCCCGCAGCCGCTGGGTGAACGTCGCCGGCCGCCGTCCGGAGTGGACTGGATCGGGCCCTGAGAACTAGGTGTTCAGCCAGTGGCCGTCGTGTGAGTGTTGGCGCGTGACCACGAGCGGCAGGGCGCACGAGGTGTTCCGGGAGAGCCTCGGCGTTCTCGCGCTGGGCAAGCTGGACCCGGACGACGGGCGGCCCGTTCTGGAGCACGCCGACGAGTGTCCCGAGTGCAGCGCGGAGCTCGACGACCTCCTCGAGATCGCCGCGCTGCTGTCGCCGGGCGCGGTGCGCGTGCCGGAGCCGACGTTCTGATGGACATCCGCACGGTCGGGTCGCTCGTCTTCCCGGCCGGCGGCCCGCTGCTGGCCGACCGGACCGTGAACGGCGAGCCCCGCTGGCCCAAGCCGCTCAAGTGATCATCGTCGGTCAGGTCAGCCTCGCGATCGCCGTTCTCGTGCTGCGGCAGCGGTTCGCCGAGCCCGTCCGTGCTGCGGGCCTAGTGGGCGAAGTCCCAGCGGGTGGCGCCGTGTGGCTCGGCCGTCGCCACGCCGAACGCGGTGTGCAGCATGAGGCGGTACAGATGCCAGGGCGGGGGGCCCGCGCTGGGCGCACTGTACGGGGAGGTGAACGCGTCGCCTTCCACCGTCACGGGCCAGCCGCTCCGGTACACGGCGGCCACCCGCTCCAGCGTGGCGGAGTCGGTGACCCGGCGGGCCTCGCCCTCCAGCACGAGATCGATGCCGCGCATGCGCGCCGACACGCTGCACACCGGGTTCGCCGCCAGGTTTCGTGACCTGCGCGTGCCCGGCCCGCCCACGAAGTACAGCGAGCCGTCCACCCACACGGCCCCGACACCCGCGGAATGCGGCCGTCCGTCGGGCCGCACGGTCGCCACGAAGAACGTCAGGTCGGCCGTCGGCGTGTCGCCGGAGAGAACGTCGCGCGCCCGGCTCCAGGGCAGCTCCGCGGACCCGGACCGGTCGAGGTTGGTGGTCGAGATCGGCTCGTTCACGGTGTCAGTCATACCTGCGCGTCGAACGGGACGGCCCCGGATCGACACCGAGATCCGAAAAGGTGTCGTGCCGCGCGGTGGCGACCACACCGCCGCCGGAGTGGCCGGCGAACCGTGGCTGACCGTCGACGACGTCGCCTGGCCCGGCTAACTCTCGGCCGGCCCGGCGAGCAGCGGCGCGACCTGCCGGGCGGTCTTGTCCAGCAGTGCGGCGAGCTCTGGCAGCCGGTCGTCGGTGATGCGCGTCGTGGGGCCCTGGACCGCGATCGCGCCGATCGCGCCGCCGCCGGGCCGCGGCACCGGTGCGGCGATCGCGCGCACGCCCGGGTTGCGTTCCTCGTCGTTGAGCGCCCAGCCGCGCTCGCGGACCAGCTCCAGCTCCTGGCGCAGCTGGTCCCGGTCGGTGATCGTGCGGTGGGTGGCCTGCACGAGGTCGCCGAGCCGGTCGATCTGGTCGCCGATGTCGCCGGTGTTGGCCAGCAGGCATTTGCCCATGGCCGACACGTGCATCGGTACCCGGCTGCCGGCCGCCTGGGAGAACCGCAGTGGCTGGTGGGACACGACGTCCAGCACGACGCGCACCTCGTCGCCCGCGCGGATGCCGAGGTTGATCGACTCGCCGGTCGCGGCGGCGAGCGCCTCGAGCAGCGGCAGCGCCTGCCGGTAGCCGAGCCGCTGTTCCGCCTTCCGGCCGAGGACGACGAGCGCGGGCCCAAGCTGGTAGCGCTCGGTGCGCGGATCCTGGTGCAGGAGACCGGCTTCGGTCAGCGTGCGGGCGAGGCGATGGGTCGTGCTGACCGTGAGGTCGGTCCGCTGGGCGAGTTCCGTGACGCCCACACCCTCGTCGTCGGCCTCGACGCAGCGCAGCACGCCGAGCGCCCGTTCGACGGCCTGGGCGCCGGAGCGCGGCTGGCTGGCTGGCGCGTCGGTCACGGCGGCATCGTCGCACACGGGCCCGGACCCCGGCTGAGACCACGGCCCGTCCACCCACTGCCGGGCGCGAGGGAGCCGCCGCCTGGCTACCAGGTGACCGGGAGCTCCCAGGCGCCGTAGATGCCAGCGTCGGTCTTGAACGGGACGTCGTCGACCGGGGTGGCCAGGTGAAGCGTGGGGATGCGGCGGAAGAGGGTGTCGAACACGACCTGCAGCTCGACGCGGGCGAGGTTCTGGCCGAGGCACTGGTGCGGGCCGAAGCCGAACGCGATGTGGTGGCGCGAGCCGCGCTGGACGTCGAGGCGGTCGGGGTTCTCGAAGACTCCGGGGTCCCAGTCGGCGGCGAGCCCGGAGACGACGACCCCCTCGCCTGCCTTGATCGTGACGCCGCCGATCTCCACGTCCTCGGTGGCCACGCGGGAGGTGGCGGTCTCGACGATGGTGAAGTAGCGCAGCAGTTCCTCGACGGCCAGTGGTGTCTTGGCCGGGTCGGCCTTGAGCACGGCCAGCTGGTCGGGGTGGTCGAGCAGCCCGACGACGCCGAGGGAGATCATGTTCGCGGTGGTCTCGTGGCCGGCCACGAGTAGCAGGAACGCCAGGCTGACCATGCTCGCGTGGTCGAAGGTGCCGTCCGCCTGCTGCCTGGCGATCTGGCGGCTGTACAGGTCGTCGCCGGGCTCGGCGACCTTGCGGTCGATCAGCTCGCCGAGGTAGGTGCGCAGGTCCTCGAACGCGCGCTGCCGGTCCCGCGAGTCGGCGCTGCGGCGCACGAGCGCGGCGGTGCGCTGCTGGAAGAAGTCGTGGTCGGCGTAGGGGACGCCGAGCATCTCGCAGATCACCATGGAGGGCACCGGCAGCGCCAGCGCCTTCACCAGGTCCACCGGGTGCCGCTGCGTCGCCAGCATCGCGTCGACGAAGTGGTCGACGATCTGCTGGATCCTGGGCCGCAGCGCGGCCAGCCGCTTGACGGTGAACTCGCTGATCAGGGCGCGCCGGGCGGCGGTGTGCTCGGCGCCGTCCATGCCGATCAGCGACGGCGGCTGGCTGCGAAATCGCTCGCGGGTGGCCGCGTCGGCGTTGGCGAGCGGGAAGTTCTCGTTCCGGCGGTCGGAGGAGAACCGGCGATCGGCGAGGATGGCGCGCCCCTCCGGATGGCCGGACACCCACCACGCCTCGCCGCCGCCGCCGCCCAGGCGGACCTTGCTGATCGGCCCTTGTTCCCTGAGCTGTCCGTACTCGGCGGGCGCGGCGAACGGGCAACCGCGGGCGACCGGGAACTCGGCCTCGGCGAGCCGATTGGAGACAGCTTCTGTCATGGCGACCATCACCCCAAAAGCGCATGTGGACGGTATGCTTCCGCTTGGCTACGTAGTGTAGCGAAGTGGAAGCTATTCCTCCATATCCGCCGTATGGGTGACGGCGAGATTTCACTGGCCGGATGCGACAATCCGCCTGCTGGACAGCATGAGCAGAAGGTGGGCCGGGCCGGTGGAGGTGCAGCGCGAGCACGAGCCGGCGCCGCTCCGCGCCGACGCCCAACGCAACCGCGGGCAGATCCTCGATGCGGCGCGAGCTCTGTTCGCCCAGGTCGGCGTGGACGTGCCCATGGAGGAGATCGCCAGGGCGGCGGGGGTGGGCGTGGGCACCCTCTATCGGCGGTTCCCCGACCGCGACGAGCTCATCAAGGCGGTCAGCCTGGACAACCTGACCCGCCTGGCCGACCTCGCGCGGCGGGCGGAGCAGGCCGAACCGGACCCCGCGGCAGCGTTGACCGGCCTTCTGCAGTCCGCGCTCGAGCTTCGCCTGGGCACGGCCGTGACCACGGTGTCGCCGCGCGCCTACCAGGCCATCCAGAGCTCCCCGGCCATCTCGGAACAGCGCGACGAGGTCATCGCCGCCGCCCGCCGGCTCCTGCGCCGCGCCCAGCAGGCGGGCACCATCCGCCCCGACATCGGCATCGGGGACACGATGCTCACCCTGATGCTGATGTCCCGTCTGGTCCCAACCACCGCCGACGACGAACTGGGGGAGCTGGTCTTCAGGCGCCTGTTCGCACTGATGATGGACGGCCTGCGAGCCGCCCCCGGCTCGCCCTTGCCCGGCCGTCCCATGGACCACGAGGACATCGAGGAACTACGCAGGCGCGGCGGGTTCACCGGCTTCGGCAAGCCCGCGCCGCCCGCCCGCGACAGGTCCACATAGGTCCGCTGATCCGGCCTGGCAGTGTCCAGTTCGGACGGTGACAGGCCGGTGAGTGATCATCGGACGTCTCCCTGCGCCGATCAGGAGCAGCAGGGCGTCGATGGGGCCGAGGATCGCGGGTGGCGCCGTCCCGGGCCGCGTCGGGTGGCATGGTCCGGGGCCGACGTAGGATCCATGCTCGCGGCGAACTGACGGGGAGGTGACGGCATGGCACGGACCGGTCGGTTCGGCTTGCTGGTCGCCACGTTGCTCGTCCTGGTCGGCGTCGTCCAGCCGGCCGGGGCCTCGCCGCCGCATGCGCCGGTCGTCAACGCGCCGGTGTCCGCCGGACACGCGTGGCAGGGCACCCCGCATACCTCCCAGAACGAGCCGCTGCGCCTGGTCGCGGCCCGGCCTGCGACACCGGACGCCTCGTGGATCGTGTGCGAGCCGGCAACGGTTGGGAGCCCGCCACTCCGGCGTTCGCGTGCCGCCGCTGTCGGCGACTCGCGCCGCGGATGCGCGGCGCCACCGCCGCGGTCCTCGCGCGGACCGCCGGCCAACGTGAGCTGAGACCTGCTTGACGCGTCCCGTCGCGTGCCGAACCGGTGCGCGACCCGCTGACGCGCGCCCTCGTTCCTCTCACTCGCGTTAGGACAGTTCCGTGTCTGTTGTCGTGTTGGTGTTGTTGGTGTCCAGTGTGGTCGCCGCGATCGGTCTGCACGCGGCGATGTTCGTGTTGGACCGGCCGTACTACGGCATGCTGGGTATCGGCGTGCTGCTCGGCCCGTCCACCATCCTGACGTTCGTGCACGTCGCCATGGCGTAGCCGAGCGTCCCAATCGGTCCGGCCGGCGTCAGCCCGCGGCTGACGCCGGCCACCGAGGTGAACCTGGTGGCGTTACGGCATCAGGACGTCCTGCGGTGGGCGAGGTTGCCTGTCAGTGACCAAGTGCTCATTCATGCCGACAACTCCCAACCGAACCGCCGCGATCACGTCTCTCCTGTGCAAAAGGGCACCGACGGGGGAGGATCCTTGTGAAGACGTGGCAGACCATCGCCGGTTTCGTTGTCGTCGCGGCCGCGCTGGGCACGTGCGGGGCGGTGATGGTCTCGGGCCTGCCGCTTCCGGAGGACTCGGCGTCGCCGCCGGCGGCGACGCCCGTTGCGTCCACTTCGGACATGTCGCCGGGTGAGCCGGATCCGGACGTGATCGTGGGCAGCACGAAACACACGTCGGGCCTGCATATCGCGCTCACCTTCGACGACGGGCCCGATCCCATGTGGACACCGCAGGTGCTGGACCTGCTGGCGCAGTACCAGGTGACGGCCACGTTCTGTCTCGTTGGGACGAACGCGCAGGCATATCCCGACCTGGTCCGCCAGATCGCCGACGCCGGGCACGCGCTGTGCGACCACACCATGCACCACGACGAGGAACTGCCGAACCTCCCGGTCGCGAAGCGGAAGGCGGAGATCACGGACTGTCGCGACGCGATCCTCGCCGCGGTGCCCGATGCGGAGGTTCCTTACTTCCGCGCGCCGACCGGCGCGTTCTCGCCCCACGGCGACCCGGATCCGGACTCCGTGCAGCACATCGCCGTCCGGCACGGCATGCAGCCGCTCGCGTGGTCGATCGACACCGAGGACTGGACCCGGCCCGGCGTGGACTCGATCGTCTCCTCGATCCAGCGGGCCGGCGACGACGACGTCGTCCTCCTGCACGACGCGGGAGGCGACCGCCAGCAGACCATCACCGCCCTCGAGCGGGTGCTGCCCTGGCTCGTCGAGCAGGGCTACCGGTTCGACCTGCCCGCCTGACCGCGGCCCCGGCGGTTGACGTTCGCACCGGCGAGGCGCATGGTTCGTCTGCTGGGGAGACGAGCGGACGATGAACGAACGACAGAACGTGCTCGTGGCCGGCGCCGGGCCGGTCGGCCTGGTGGCCGCGTGCGAGCTGGTGCGCCAGGGTGCCATGGTCCGGGTGATCGACAGTCTCCCGGCGCCGACCGACCAGTCCCGCGCGGTGATCGTGCACGCGCGGACCCAGGAGCACCTCGCCGCGATGGGTGTGCACGACCGCGTCGAGGCGCGGGCGGTGGCGCAGGCGGCGATGGAGGTGTTCACCGGGCGGGAGGCGACGCCGCGGGTGCGGATCGAGACCAGCCAGGTGGAGTCGCGGTTCCCGCGGGCGCTCGACCTGCCCCAGTCCGAAACCGAGGCCGTCCTCGGCGAGCTCGCCACCGAGCTGGGCGTCGTCGTGGAGCGTGGCGTGCGCCTGGAGGGGCTCGAGCAGGACGCGTCGGGGGTGACGGTCACGCTCACGTCGCCGTCGGGCACCGCGCGGGAGCGGTTCGGCTGGGTCGTCGGTACCGACGGCGCGCACAGCACGGTGCGCTCAGCGGTCGGGACCCGGATCGAAGGCGTGTTCCAGGGCCAGCACTTCCTGTTCGCCGACGTCGCCGCCCGTACGGAGCTTTCGACGGACACGATCCGGATGTTCGCGCACCCGGACGGCATCGGCGGGGTGTTCCCGCTGCCGGCGGGCCGCACCCGGTTCATGTTCCTGGTCGACGCCCCCGAACCGGGCGCCGTGCCGACCATCGCGCAGACACAGCAGCTCATCGACGAGCGGATGGGCGGGCAGTGGCACGCCGGTGACGCGCACTGGCTGACCTACTTCGAGATCCACCACGGGCAGGTCCCGCGCTACCGGCACGACCGGGTGCTGCTCGCCGGCGACGCCGCGCACATCCACAGCCCGGCCGGCGGGCAGGGCATGAACACCGGCATCCAGGACGCGGTCAACCTCGCGTGGAAGCTCGCGCTCGTCAGCACCGGCCGGGCCGACCCCGCCCTGCTCGACTCGTACCACGCCGAACGCCACCCGGTCGGCGCCGGCGTGGTGAAGCAGACCAACCTGATGACCTCGGTCATGACGACGTCCGGCCCCGCCGCGGCGCTGCGCGACATGGGGCTGTTCGTGCTCGGGCACGTGCCCGCCCTCGGGCACAAGCTGATGACCGGCTTCGCCGAGACCGGCATCGCCTACCGGCACAGCGCCATCGTCCACGGCGACACCGGCCCCGGCTCGCACGCCCGCCCCGGCGACCACGCCCCGGACGTCCCCGGCCTGCGCACGGCCGACGGCGCCGACGTCTGGCTCGGCGATCTGCTCCGCCGCCCCGGTCACCTGCTGCTCACGACCGACCCGAACCTGGCCGCGCAGGACCGGCTCCGCGCGGCAATCGGTCCACTTGGGACGGTTGTGCCCGTCGCCACGGCGGTGTCGTCCCCCGGCGGCATCGCCGACCCGGCCGGGGTCGTAGCCCACCGCTACGGCATCGGCGAGCGGGGCGTCGCCCTCGTCCGCCCGGACGGCTACCTCGGCTACGCGTCCACCGACAGCGACGACCAGCGCCTCGCCGACTACCTCACCACCGTGTTCCACTCGGCCCGGCAACCAGCCTGAACCTCGCCCGTCCCCGTGCGGCTGCTGGCATTTGCCGGGTTTCGCTGACGCGTGGTGACCGGGTCGATACGATTGCCGTGATCCACTGGGGAGGGGAAGCGGTGACCGACGAGCAGTTTGTCGTGCACCCGGAGGCCTTGCGCGGGTACGCGGGGCTCCTGGAGCGCAACCACGGATACACCGGCCAGCTGCGGGAGTACCTCGACGGACCGGGCAGCCAGGCCGAGGGACTGATGGGGCTGATGTTCCAGTTCCAGAACCTCGTCGAAGGCATGGTGGCGGCCGAGCGGGACACGCTGGCCACGATGCTGACCAAACTGGGTGCGACGGTCCAGGGCCTGCGGGAGACCGCCGACGAGTACGCCGATGTCGACGCCGCCACCGCGGCCGAGATGGACAAGATCGCACCCAGGGGGCCGGAGGGCGGCACCCGGCCTGGCCAGCGGCCCGAGTGACATGACACCGACCGCGACCGTCGGCTTCGCCGACACCATGCGCCCGCTCGGCCGGCTCAACCCGCCGGGCAACTACGACGAGCTGGTCACCGACTCGGTGACCGACGTGCTCCCCGGCGTGGTGGGCTGGATCAACGACGCCGTCGCCTGGGTCACCCGGCAGTTCGGCCACGAGGTCGACGTCGTGCACTGGCTGACCGAGACCGTCGGCGGCGACTGGGGCGACCTGCTGTCCCTCGCCGACGCGTGGAACAACCTGGCCTGGGCGAGCTCCGACATCGCCGCCAACCTGACCGCGGGGATGACCGAGCTCGCCCCTAGCTGGGACGGTAACGCGGCCCAGGCGTTCCAGGCGCACATGGTCCAGTGGCACAACGCTTTCGCGCAGAACGGCATCATGTGCGAGACGGTCCGGGACACGCTGCGTGAGCTCGCGACCGTCGCGAAGGAGTTTCTGCAGGCGGCCATCGACCTGATCCAGATGCTGTTCAGCATTCTCGGCACCGGCGGGCCGGTCGTCGCGGTCATGCGGGCCGCGGAGATCGCCGACGGTGTCATCAAGGCGTACCGCGTGTACGACGCGGTGAAGAAGGCGGTCCAGGCGGCGGTGTCGATCTTCCAGATGATCGCCGCGGACCGGCCGGACCACGCGCCCGCCACCAAGGTGAGCGTGCCGTCGACGAGCTACGGCGGGCCGGACGCGCCGGGGACGACGTGATGACGAGCCCCGACGAAAATGCCCAGCGGCTGCGCGCGCTGACCGCGGAGCTGCGCGGTTCGGTCGCGGCGGTGCGGCGGGCGGGCCAGGACGCCCGCGCCGCGATGCGGTCGATCACCAGCACCGACGTCACCGCGACCGCGGAGTTCCAGCGACTCGAGCGGGAGGTCGCCGAGTCGTTTCGGTCGGGACGGTCCGGGCAGGCGGCGCGGACGCTGCAGGAGCGGGTCGACCGGGGCGAGCTGACCTGGCGGCAGATCCGCGAAGGCACCGCCGACCCCGCGGCGACCCGGCTGTACCGGGAGAACCAGACGGCGTTCCTGGACGAGACGGCCCGGGTGAAGCGCGAGGTCGAGGAGGCCGGCGCCGCTGCCGAACAGGCGGTCGCCAAGCGTCGCCGCGACCACGACGACGAGGAGCAGCCGATGACGGTTCTCAAGAAGCGGACCGGACGGCGGAAGGACGGGAGCTGACGGTGTCCTGGCGTAAGGCGGGGAAGGCCGCGGGTGGTGCGCTGCTCGACGGAGTCCGCGAGTGGGTCGCGATCATCGGCGGGCTCGGGGGCGGGCTGGGTGCCGGCCTGCTGATCTGGCAGGGCGGGGCCGGCAGCGTGCCGGGCGTCGTGTGTCTCGTGCTTGCGGTGGGGGCGCTCGTCGCGGCGTTCTTCGGCATGCGGGACCGTGACGCGGGCGGGTGGGCCGGCGCGCTGATCGCGATCGTGCTCGGGGTGGCGTGCTTTGTCGCGTTCGGACTGGCCACCGGGACCTGACGGTCAGCGGCTCGACGGAGGTCGGCAAGGAGATCGTCAAGGCCGCGGCGGGCAACCGCACACGCGATCTTCTTCTACGACCAGGTCGTCGCGGGCGTCGCCGAGCAGGCCAAGATGATCAAGGTGGGCGGCGGGCTCGACCCGGAGACCACCATGGGCCCGCTGGTGTCGCAGGAACAGTTCGACCGGGTGACCGGCTACATCCAGTCCGGCCGGGACGACGGCGCCAAGATCGTCGGCGGCAACCGCGTGGGCGAGGGCGGCTACCTCGTCGCGCCGACCGTGCTCACCGGCACCCGCGAGGACATGGAGGCCGTGCGGGAGGAGATCTTCGGCCCGGTCGTGGCCGCGGCGCCCTTCCGCAACGAGGCCGACATCATGCCGCACCGCGAAGCGCATGCGGGCCGGCACGGTGTGGGTGAACATCTGGAAGGTCCTCGACGCCGAGACCAAGACCGTCATCACCGACCTCGGCTGACGCGTTCCGGTCGTGGCCGCGGAGGCATTCCTCCCGGGGCCACTCCCGTGCGTGCCCGACCGTCCACATGCGCCTACCATCGGGCGGGTGGTGACGTCGGCGGGGGTGGTGCTCGCGGGGGGCCGGTCCGCCCGGATGGGCACGGCGAAGGCCGGCCTCGAGTGGCACGGCTCGACGCTGCTGTACCGCGCCACCGCCGTGGTCGCCCGCGCGGTCGACGGGCCCGTGGTCGTCGTCGCGGCGCGCGGGCAGGAGCTGCCGGAGCTGCCGGCCGGGGTCGCGGTGGTCGAGGATCCGGTCGAGGGGCTCGGGCCGATGCAGGGCCTGGCCGCCGGGCTCGCCGCGGTCGCGGACCGGGCGGGCGTCGCGTTCGTGTGTTCCACCGACCTGCCCTTCCTGCACCCCGCCTACGTGCGGCGGGTGCTGCGCGGGCTCACCGACGACACCGACGGCGAGCGCACCGACGGCGGGCACTTCGACGTGGCGTTGCCGATGGCGCGCGGGTTCCGCCAGCCGCTGGCCGCCGCGTACCGGACCCGGATCGCGGGGCTGGTGGCCGACCTCGTAGCACGCGGCGACGACCGGCCGGGGATGATCTTCCGGCACTGCGCGGTCGCGCAGCTCGACGACGCCGCGCTGCTCGCGGACGCCGAGCTGGCCGCGCGCGACCCGGAGCTCGACTCCGTGCTCAACGTCAACACACCCGGGGACTACGCGGCCGCCCGCGACCGCGAGCCGCCCGAGGTCATGGTCGACGGCAACCCGGTCCGGGCCGCGACGGTCGGCGCCGCCGCGCGGGCGGTGGGGGCGGACCGGCGCGCCGTGGTCACGGTCAACGGGGACCGGGTGACCACGGACGGCCGGTTTCCCTTGGTCGCCGGGGATCGCGTCGCCTTCCGGCCCGCCGGTTAGGTGGACAGGATCGTCTGGGCGTCGAGCTTTCCCCAGCCGTAGCGCGGGTTCCAGACCTGGCCGGTCTGCGCGTCGCGCCGGGCCGTGATGCGCATGCGCTGCTGGACGTCCTCGGGGGTGAGGGTCGGTTCCTGTTGCAGCATCAGGGCGATGAGCCCGCAGACGAACGGCGTCGCCATGCTCGTGCCCTGGATGGTCAGGTACTTGCCGCTCGGGTGCAGGCGCGTGGCGAGCCGCGGATCGTGCGCGAACTCCGAGCCCGCGGACAGCGCGGCGGTGATCACCTGGCCGGGCGCGACGATGTCGGGCTTGAGGCCGCCGATGCGGGTGGGGCCTTGGCTGGAGTACGTCGACAGGGTGTCGAACGCCAGCGCGGGGAGCGTGGCCTCGCCGTTCGGGCCCTCGAAGGTGGTGCGGCTGACGAGGGAGCCGACCGTGATGGCGCGTTCCTCGCTCGCCGGGATGCCCACCGTGTGGCCGTCGAGCGGGGCGCCGGGGAACATGTTCCGGCCGCCCATGACGGTGCCCGCCCACGCGTGGACCTCGCCCTGGAGCACCTTGATCGGCCGGATGCGGACCGACCAGCGGTCGTCCACCCGCCCGTTGACCATCAGCACGGTGAGGTTCTGGTCGCGGTTGAGCGGGTTCTCGACGAAGTCGACGACGAAGGTGCCCTGCGGGGTCGTGACCTCGTCCGGGCCCGGCTCGAACTGCTGGCCGTCGGGGGTCTCGAGGAACACGTCGACGACGTCGCCGCGCGGGATCCAGACGTCGCAGTACAGCAGCCCGGTGTCGGCGACGCGGAACGGGATGACCAGGTCCTGGCCGACGGCGAGCCGGCCGGACGCGTGGATGCCGTCGCCGCCCTCGTTGCCGGCCGCCACCACGAAGATGCGACCGGGGCCGGACGTCCTGGCGATCTCGTTCTCCAGCGCGGACGTGCCGTCGTGCGCGCCGAAGTGCGTGCCACTGCTGAGGTTGAGTACGCACGGCCGGTCGCCGGCGAGCTCGAACGCCTCGCGGATGCCGCGGATCGTGTGCACGTCGAGCAGCGGCTCGCTGCGCATCGCGAACAGCGCGGCCTCCGGTGCGACACCGCGGAACCGCCGGTCGACGAGCCCGAGCCCGTTGCCCGCGGCGATCGAGGCGCAGTGGGTGCCGTGCCCGCCGGGGTCGCCCGCCGGCATCTCCAGGCCGCCGCCCAGCGCCTTGTCGATCTGGGTCGCGTCGAAGACGTCGACCTGCGAGGTGTCGGCGTCGTCGGCCTGCCGGGCCCAGAGGAACCTCTCCAGGCGCGTGGTGCCGTCCGTGTGCCGGAAGTCGGGGTGCGTGTAGTCGACCCCGCTGTCCACGACTGCCACCAGCACGCCTGCGCCGGTCAGGCCGGCGTGGTCGGGCATCGCCAGCGTCGCGTCGAGACCGGTCACCGGGCCACGCGCCCGGTCCATGCGGGAGTACAGCTCCTTCGGTGCCTCGGCGCGGCGCAGCCACGCCTGTCCGTCCAGTTCGGACAGACGGGCGACCGGGACGTCGGCGAGCAGCACCACGTCGCCCGCGGCGTCGCCGGGGGCGGAGAGGACCTCGCCGCCGGACTCGGCGCACCAGGACGTCGCGGCGGCCATGCCGCCGGAGCGCACGAGCAGCTTGACCGTGGTCCGGTCGGGCGCGGCGAACCTCCCCTGCGCGGCCATCACGCCGGCGACGTCCAGTGCGCGCCCGCCGACGCCGTCACCGGCGGGCCGGTCCGCGGACCGGGCGAACGCCGCGGCGTTGCGGAGCCGGGAGTCCAGTCGGGTATCACGCCGTGCTTCCATGCCTGCACCTCACTGTCGACCAGGTCGTCCCGAAACCGTTCCGGGACAGCGAAGTGCGTCGGCGGCTACCCGCCCGCCAGCGGCCGCAGGCCGCGCGGCCCCTCGACCGCGAGGACCCACGGCTGCGTACCGATCCGGTACAGCACGGGCGGCGAGACGCTGCCGACGACCGATCCCGCACCGAGATCGGTGACGTCCATGCCGATCGCCGCCAGCCGGGTCGCGGCCTGCTCGGCGTCGGTGCCGTTGCGGAGCCGGACGACGGCCGTGCGGCGGTCGTCCTCGTTCGCGTTGCGGCGCCACCGGTCCAGTTCGGGGGCCAGGACGCCGCGCCGGGGCTCCATACCGGGGAACCCTACGCGCCGCATGACCGGTCACCTCCGTGCGAAGCGGTCCCCGACGCACTCTTCACTCTGGGTATCGGCCGCGCGGTGTGCCGCGTAAGCGCCGCGAACGGGTTCAGTCGAGGTCGCGCATCGTGCGCAGCGGTGAGCAGGCGATCGGCACCCAGACGACGGCGATCCCGAACGCGCCCGCCCACAGCGCCGCGCGCGGACCCGCCAGCTCGCCCAGGACGCCGGCCAGCGCGGCGCCGACCGCGAGCGCGCCGGAGAGGACGAACCGGAACGTGGCGTTCATCCGGCCGAGCAGCCGGTCGGGCGTGACCCGCTGCCGGAAGCTGATCTTGATCACGTTGTCGATGCCGCTCTTGGTGACGACCACCAGCCAGCAGCCGGCGGCGAGCCAGAGCGTGCCGGTGTCCATCAGTGGCACCGCGAAGCCGAACGGCGCGGTCGCGAGCCCGGCGAGCCACACCACCCGCCCCGCGCCGAGCCGGTCGGCCAGCCGCCGGGCGACGAGCGAGCCGAGCAGCGCCCCCGCGCCGCCGCCGGCCAGCCAGAGCCCGAGCACGCCGGGCCCGACGCCGAGGTCGCGCACGAACACGACGGGCAGCATCGTCATGATCAGCGCGAACGCCACGTTCGTGATCGCGCCGGAGAGCGCCACCGCCCGCAGGATCGGGTGCGCCAGCACGAATCCGGTGCCCTCGCGGACCTCCCGCCACAGCGTCCCGCCGGTCCGGGCGGGCGGCTCCTCGCGCTGCCGGATGCGGACGATGAGCGCGGCGGACGCGAGGTAGCTGACCGCGTCGAGCACCACGGCCACCGGCGCGGCGACGACCGTGAGCAGGTAGCCGGCGACCCCGCGGCCCGCGATGTCGTTGATGCCGTCCATGCTGACCAGCCGGGCGTTCGCGACCAGCAGCGCGGGCCTGCCGACGACCTGCGGCAGGTAGGACTGGTTCGCGACGTCGAAGAACACGGTCCCCACCCCGGCGAGCAGGACGACGACGTACAGCCAGGTGATCGTGAGCGTGCCGAGTGCGTAACCGACCGGCACCGAGCCGAACAGCACGGCGCGGGCGAGGTCCGCGGCGATGAGCACGCGGCGCCTGCGGAGCCGGTCGGCCCACGCGCCGGCCGGCAGCCCGATGAGCAGGAACGCGACCGTCGCGAGCGTGCCGAGCAGGCCGACCTGGCCGGGCGTCGCGTCCAGGGCGGCGACCGCGACGACCGGGACGGCGACGTAGCCGACGGACGTGCCGAGCCTGCTCACCGCAACGGCGGCGAACAGCAGGCGGAAGTCGCGGTTGACGGTGAGAATCTTCACCTTGCGAACGGTGCCCGACCTTGGGCCTTGACTCGACGGATTCGGCTGAGGCTGAATTCACGCATGCTCGAGCTGGAGTTCACCGCGCGCGACGTCGCCCACACACGGTTCGCGTTCTCGCCGTTGTGGGAGGTCATCGCGGCGGTGCGGGTGCTCAAGGGCGGCGGTCATCCGGTGCACCAGGCGTGGGCCGACCAGGCCACCGCGCGGCTCGGCCGACTCGACTGGCGGCTGCTGGGAGACCTGGTGCCGGTGCCGACGCGGCGCATTCCCGGCTTCGTCGCGCCGCCGCCCGCCACCCCGCTGCCCGACCTCGACACCGAGCTGGCCGTCCTGCGGGCCACCCCGCCCGCGGAGGTGCGCCGCGAGCTGGACATGATCGCGGAGGTCCGGACCGTGCACACGGCGGTGCTGCACGACGACCCCGAGGCGGGGCTCGCGCGGCTGTGCGAGGTGGTCGCCGAGTTCTGGTCGCTCGCGCTGGAGCCGTTCTGGCCGCGGATCCGCGCGCTGCTCGAGGGCGACGTGCTGCACCGGGCGCGGCGGCTGGCCTCGGGCGGCGCGGCGGCGCTGTTCGCCGACCTGGACCCGAACGTGACCTGGGCCGACGAGCGGCTGCGGGTGGCGCACCCGCACGTTTCCGACCGCCGCGGGCTGAGCGGGCGCGGGCTGCTGCTGGTGCCGTCGGTTTTCGTGTGGCCGCGCGTCTTCTCGATCACCTCGCCGGGCTGGCAGCCGACGCTGCGCTACCCGCCGCGCGGTATCGCCACGCTGTGGGAACGCCGGCCGGCCGCCGCGCCCGCCGCCCTGGCCGCGGTGCTCGGCGCCACCCGGGCGACCCTACTGTCCGAACTGGACAATCCAGTGTCCACAACGGACCTCGCGGGCCGCACGGGGCTCGCGGCCGGCGGCGTCTCGGCGCACCTCACCGCGCTGCGGGCGGCGGGCCTGGTCGCCGGGCACCGCACGGGCCGGTACGTGCTGTACGCCCGCACGGAGGTGGGGGAGGCACTGCTCACCGCGAACCGATGACGGTTCCCCCTCGGCGGTGGTGAGGGGACCTGATCAGCTCGGGGCGTCCACGCCGCGGCCGAGGATCTTGGCCTTCTCGACCTCGAACTCGTCGTCGGACAGCACGCCGGCCTTCCGCAGGTCGGCGAGCCGCTCCAGCCTGCTGAGCTGGTCATCGGTGATGCCCGTGGCCGCCGGCGGCTGCTCGGCGTGGTTGTTGTGGTTGTGCCGCCGTACCGCGCCGGTCACCGCCGACGCGGTGCCGGCGATCACCGCGGTCCTGGCCGCCGCGCCCAGCAGGTTCGACCGCTGCCGCTGTGCCCCACGTCGTCCAAGGCGCATTGAACTGCTCGCTTCCCGTTTGCCCCCGTGCCGGTGACGCTGCCCGACGTCGGTGCCGGGCCGCCTCATCCGACGCAGGTGATTAGCGGCTTCGCGCTGCCCAGCGCCCGTAGTGGACGACGTCGGTGAGCGGGCGGCGCTTGCGCGGGTCGGCGCTGACGTCGCCGTACTTGCGTGCGTCCGGTGCCGCGTGGCCGAGCAGCACGATGCCGACGGGGACGTAGTCCGGCGGGATGCCGAGCAGCTCGCGCAGCCGGTCGGCGTCGCAGCCCACGAAGGCGGCCGCCACGTTCTCCTCGACCGCGGCGAGCAGCATCAGCATGAGGGCGGCGCCCGCGTCGGTGTACCAGTACGGCACCTCCCACAGCTCCTCGTCGGACCAGCCCGCCGCGACCCGCATCTTGTCCGGCTCGCGGTACCGGGCGCGGTAGATCTCCGGGCTGGTGCACACGATCACGTGCACCGGCGCCTGCGCGACGAAGTTCGGGTGCCCGGACGTGGCGAGCATGCCGTCGTCGGGCGCGACCGCGCGGCGCACGGCGGCGTCGGTGACCACGACGAACTCGACGCCCTGGCTGTACCCGGCACTCGGCCCGCGGCGCGCGGTGTCCAGGATCCGCTCGACGACCCCGGGCGCGACCGGCTCGTCCGTGAAGGACCGGACCATCCGCCGCCTGCGCACCACCTCGGTGAATTCCATGCTCCCCATGATGGCCAAGGCAGCCGTGGTCCGTGACCCTCGTTGTCGGTGGCCGCCGTGAACCGCGAGCCGAGCCGAAAGCCCGCACGCACACGTAACGCAGCGCCGCCGACAACACGCTGCCCCCACCCTCTCCGGCAGGGCCCCGGCAAAGTGTGTGGGCTGGTCAGGGCGTGATTCCGAGTAGTCGTAGTGGTCGGGTTGTGTCGCGGGCCATGTGGCGTAGGGCTTTGGCGATGTTGTGGTGTCCGGTGAGGCGGAGTGCGGAGATGGTCAGGTTGCGAAGGGGTGGCCGTGGCGCGGGGTGCGGGTGCGGGTTCGGGAGGTGTCTTCGCGGTAGGTGACGTCGCGGACCCATTCCGAGTGCGGCCAGCACGTGTTGCGGGGCGTCGGCGGCCCATTCGCCGATGGCGGTCAGGCAGTGCGTGCCCGCGGCGACTGCCGCGGCGGCCAGCGCCAGGATCGAGGCCAGGCCATGGCGATCCCCACGCGGATCGCGAGGGTTGGGAACCGTCGCCAGGTGATGACCCAGATCAGCCAACCGTTCGGGCTCGGTATCGGAGTCCATGCGGTGCAGCACGTCGGGGCTCGGGCAAGCTGACACAGCGGGCACGACACTCTCACAATGATCATGGGGCATGGACACTCACATGATCATCAAGAATGTCGTGCCTGCGCTCACCGGGGTGATCGACTTTGCCGGAACCCCCACCCTCTCCGGGGGCACCCCTCAGCGCCAGTCTACCGGTGACCACCGACTAAAACGCCCGCCAAGATCCACATGTGGACAGCTGCGCGAGTTGTGGACAACGGCTGTCGGAGGGCTGTGCAATGTGACATAGTACTGGTGTGGATGTGCTGGTGATCGGCGCCGGCATGGTCGGTGCTGCTTGTGCCTACTACTGCGCGGCGGCCGGGTTGCGGGTCGGCGTGGTCGAGCGTGGGGCGGTCGCCGGCGGGACGACCAGTGCCGGTGAGGGCAACATCCTCGTGTCCGACAAGGAGCCCGGCGCGGAGCTGGATCTCGCGCTACTGTCCCTCCGGCTGTGGGCGGAGCTCGGCGAGCGGCTCGGCGGCGACCGGTTCGAGCTGCATGCCAAGGGCGGGGTCGTGGTCGCCCGGACGGCGGACGCCGCGGCCGGGCTCGACACACTCGTCGGGCGGCAGCGCGCCGCCGGCCTCGAGGTGACCCGGGTCGGCGCGGGCGGGCTGGCCGAGCTGGAGCCGCGGCTGACCCGGGACGTCGCCGGTGGTGCGTACTACCCGCAGGACATGCAGGTCCAGCCGATGCTCGCGGCGGTCGAGCTGTTGCGGCAGGCCCGCGCCCACGGCGCGACCGTCCACACGGGAACGGAGGTCGTGGGTTTGCAGCGGGACAAGGGCGGCGCGATTACGGGGGTGCGGACGAGCGCGGGCGATCTGGCCACCGGGTGGGTGGTCAACGCGGCCGGCACCTGGGGCGGGGAGATCGCAAAGCTGGCCCACGCGCCCGTGCCGGTGCTGCCGCGCCGCGGGTTCGTCCTCGTGACCGAGCCATTGCCTTCCTCAGTCATCCGGCACAAGGTCTACACCGCCGACTACGTCGCCAACGTGGCCAGCGACGACGCCGGGCTGGAGACGTCGGTGGTCGTCGAGGGCACCCGGGCCGGCACGGTGCTGATCGGCGCGAGCCGCGAGCGCGTCGGGTTCGACCGCACGATGTCGCTGCCGATACTGCGCGCGCTCGCCGTGCAGGCCGTCGGGCTGTTCCCGTTCCTCGCGGACGTCACGCTGCTGCGCAGCTACCTCGGCTTCCGCCCGTACTGCCCCGACCACCTGCCGGTCATCGGGCCCGACCCGCGCGTGCCGGGGCTCGTGCACGCGTGCGGGCACGAGGGCGCGGGCATCGGGCTGTCCGCCGCGACCGGCCACCTCATCGCGCAGGCGCTGACCGGCGCTACGCCGGACCTGGACCTGGCGCCCTTCGGGGCCGACCGGTTCGAGGCGGTGGCATGACGACATTTTCCTTTGGCGACAAAGAGATCCAAGCCGAGGCGGGGCAGAGCGTCGGGGCGGCGCTGATCGCGGCCGGGTACCGCGCGTGGCGCACCACCCGGCACGGCGGGACGCCGCGCGGCGTGTTCTGCGGGATCGGGATCTGCTTCGACTGCCTGGTGGTCGTGAACGGCCGCCCCAACCAGCGGGCCTGCCTCATCGAGGTCCACGACGGCGACGACGTCCGGCCGCAGGAGGGCACCGGCCATGGATGCTGACATCGCCGTCCTCGGCGCGGGTCCGGCCGGGCTCGCGGCCGCGAGCGCCGCGCACCGGGCCGGCGCGCGGGTCACGCTCGTCGACTCGGCGCCCCGGGTGGGTGGCCAGTACTGGCGCCACCGCCAGGGCGAGGACGGCCCCCGGACCCCCGTGGACTTCCGGGCGGGCCACGCGATCTGGCACGTCGAGCGCACCGGTGACGGCTTCACCACGCACACCGACGCGGGCGAGATCCGGTCGGCCACCGTGATCGTGGCGACCGGCGCCTACGACCGGCAGCTGCCGTTCCCCGGCTGGACCCTGCCCGGCGTGTACACCGCGGGCGGCGCGCAGGCGTTGCTCAAGGGACACGGCGTCGTGGTCGGCGATCGGGTCGTGGTCGCCGGCACCGGGCCGTTCCTGCTGCCGGTCGCCGCCGGGCTCGCCGCCGCCGGGGCCCGGGTGCTCGGCGTGTTCGAGGCGGGCTCCCCGCTCGGCTTCGCCCGCCACCCGGCCGCCGTGCTGCGCAACCCGGCCAAGCTCGCCGAGGGCGCCGCGTACCTGCGGGTGCTGCGGCGGCACCGGGTGCCGTTCCACACGGGACAGACCGTGGTGGCCGCGCACGGCGGCGACCGGGTCGAGGCGGTGACCGTCGCGAAACTCGGCGCCGACTGGCGGCCCGTCGCCCTGCGGGATCTCGAGTGCGACGCCGTGGCCGTCGGGTACGGGTTCACACCGCAGCTCGAGATCCCGCTGCAGCTCGGCTGCGCCACCCACCTCGACGCCGACGGCAGCCTGGTGGCCACCGCCGACGAGCACCAGCGTGCCGACGTGCCCGGCGTGTACCTGGCGGGCGAGGTCTGCGGTGTCGGCGGCGTGGACCTGTCCGTTGTGGAGGGTGAGCTTGCCGGCCGGCACGCGGCGGGCGCGCCGGTGCCCGTGCGGCTCGTCAGGCGCCGGGCCGGCCTGCGGTCGTTCGCGGCCGCCATGCACCGGACCTACCCCGTCCGGCCGGGCTGGCAGACCTGGCTCGCCGACGACACGCTCGTGTGCCGCTGCGAGGAGGTCCCGGTCGCGGCCATCAAAAGGTCCATTGTGGACCTGGGGGCGACCGGCGCGCGGGCGGTGAAGCTGCTCGCCCGGCCGGGCATGGGGCTGTGCCAGGGACGGGTGTGCGGGTACGCGACCGCCTGCCTGGCCGGCCCGGTCACCGCGGACGACCTGCGCGGCTTCAGCACCCGCCCCATCGCGGCGCCGATCTCGCTGGGAAGCCTGGCGGAACAACACGTGGAGGAACCATGACCAAGCCGTGGCACGGAGTCCTGGTGGCGACCGCGCTGCCGTTCGACGACTCCCTCGCCGTCGACCACGACCGGTACGCCGAGCACGTCGCCTGGCTGGCCGCGCACGGCTGCCACGGCGTCACGCCCAACGGCTCGCTGGGGGAGTACCCGACCCTCACGCCCGAGGAGCGGGCCCGCGTGGTGGCCACGGCGGTCGCCGCGGCGCCGGACGGGTTCACCGTGATGCCCGGCGTCGCCGCGTACGGGGCCGCGGAGGCGCGGCGGTGGGCCGAGCAGGCGGGCGAGGCCGGGTGCCCGGCCGTGATGTTGTTGCCGCCCAACGCCTACCGCGCCGACGAGCGCGCCGTGCTGGCGCACTACCGCGAGGTCGCCAGGGCCGGCGTGCCGATCGTGGCCTACAACAACCCCATCGACACGAAGATGGACCTCGTCCCGGAGCTGCTCGCGGAGCTGTACCGGGAGGGGCTGATCGTCGGCGTCAAGGAGTTCACCGGCGACGTGCGGCGGCCCTACCGCATCGCCGAGCTGGCGCCCGGCCTGGACGTGCTGTGCGGGGCCGACGACGTGGCGCTCGAGCTGGCGATCGCCGGCGCGCCGGGCTGGGTCGCGGGCTACCCGAACGCGCTGCCCGAGGCGTGCGTGGCGCTGTGGCAGGCGGCGTCGGCCGGGGACCTCGCCAAGGCGCTGCCGCTGTACCGGTTGCTGCATCCCTTGCTGCGCTGGGACTCCCGCACGGAGTTCGTGCAGGCCATCAAGCTCAGCATGGACATCGCCGGCCGCCGGGGCGGGCCGTGCCGCCAGCCGCGCGTGCCGCTCACACCGGAGCACGAGGCGGCCGTGCGACAGGCCACCGAGAAGGCCCTGGCAGAAGGATTGTCCTGACATGCGGGCCAAGCGCGTCTTCCACGCCGTCGACTCCCACACCGAGGGGATGCCGACCCGGGTGATCACCGGCGGCGTCGGCGTCATCCCCGGCGACACCATGTTCGCGCGGCGCATGCACTTCATCGAGCACCTGGACGGCCTGCGGCGGCTGCTCATGTACGAGCCGCGCGGGCACTCCGCGATGAGCGGCGCGATCCTGCAGCCGCCCGCCCGCGCGGACGCCGACTGGGGCGTGGTGTTCATCGAGGTGTCCGGCTGCCTGCCGATGTGCGGGCACGGCACGATCGGCGTGGCCACCGTGCTCGTGGAGACCGGCATGGTCGAGGTCACCGAGCCGGTCACCACGATCCGGCTCGACACCCCGGCGGGGCTCGTCGTCGCCGAGGTCGCCGTCGCGGACGGGGTGGCGCGCTCGGTCACCATCCAGAACGTGCCGTCGTTCACGCTCGGGCTGGACCGGGTCGTCGACGTGCCCGGGTTCGGCGACGTCCGGTACGACCTGGCGTTCGGCGGGAACTTCTACGCGATCCTCGGCCTCGAGCAGCTCGGCCTGCCGTTCGACCGCGCGGCCGGGCAGCGCCTCCTCGACGCCGGACTGTCCATCATGGACTCGATCGACAAGCAGGACCGGCCGGTGCACCCGGAGAACCCGGACATCGCGGGCTGCCACCACGTGTACCTCGCCGCGCCGGGGTCGGACGCGCGGCACTCCCGGCACGCGATGGCCATCCACCCCGGCTGGTTCGACCGCTCGCCGTGCGGCACGGGCACCAGCGCGCGGATGGCGCAGCTGCACACGCGCGGCGAGCTGGGACTGCACACCGACTTCCGCAACGAGTCGTTCATCGGCACGCACTTCACCGGCAGGCTCGTGGGGGAGACGTCGGTCGGCGGCCTGCCAGCGGTGCTGCCGACGATCACCGGACGCGCGTGGCTCACCGGGACCGCGCAGTACTTCCTCGACCCGGACGACCCGTTCCCGGAAGGGTTCCGGCTGTGATCCCGTTCCGTGCCGCGGTGGCGGCGCTGCGGTCCGCGCTGTGCGCCGGGCTCGACCCGGAGGCGGGCGCGCCCCGGTCGGTGGTCCCGGTGACGCACGGCCACCTGCTGCTGATGCCGGCCGAGTGGGGCCGCTACGTCGGCGTCAAGGTGGCGAGCGTGGCACCGGACAACCCAGCCCGGGGCCGCCCGCGCATCCAGGGGACATACCTGCTGCTCGACGCGGCGACCCTGGCCCCACTGACCACAATGGACGCCCAGGAGCTGACGGCCGTGCGGACGGCTGCCGTGTCCGCGCTGGCGGTCGACGTGCTGGCGCGGCGGGACGCGGCGCGGCTCGTGGTGTTCGGCACCGGCCCGCAGGCCCGCGGCCACGTCGCGGCGATCCGCGCGGTCCGCCCGGTCGCGGACGTCGCCGTGGTCGGCCGGTCGCGCACCGGCGAGTTCGCGTCCTCCGTGGACGGTCGCACCGGTTCCGTCGCGGACGTCGCGGAGGCGGACGTGGTGGTGTGCGCGACCACGTCCCGGACCCCGCTGTTCGACGGCGGCCTGGTGCGGCCCGGGACCGTGGTCGTGGCCGTCGGCTCGCACGAGCCCGGCGCGCGGGAGGTCGACGACACGCTCGTGGGCGCGTCGACGGTGGTGGTCGAGGCCCGGGCGGCGGCGCTGCGCGAGGCGGGCGAGGTGGTGACCGCGGTGGCCGCCGGCGTGCTCGATCCGTCCACTGTGGTCGGTCTGGCGGACGTCGTGCGCGGCGTGCCGGTCGATCGCGGGCGGCCGGTGTTGTTCAAGAGCGTCGGGATGGCGTGGGAGGATCTGGTGATCGCCGCGAGCAGCTGGGAGCAACGGTCATGACGGACGGGCTCGCCCTGCCCGCGCTGGGCACACGGCGCAACCTGCGGGAGGAGATCACCGAGACGCTGCGCGCGGCGGTGATCTCCGGCGAGCTGCGGCCCGGGGTCGTGTACTCGGCGCCCAGCCTGGCCACGCAGTTCGGGGTGTCGCCGACGCCGGTCCGCGAGGCGATGCTCGACCTGGCCGGCGAGGGCCTCGTGGACACGGTGCGCAACAAGGGTTTCCGGGTCACCGAGCTGTCCGAGAAGGACCTGGACGAGCTGAGCGAGCTGCGCGCGCTGATCGAGGTGCCGACCGTGCGCCGGATCGCCGCGGCCGGTGTCGCACCGGCGGTGCTCGACGAGCTGCGCCCGCTCGCCACGGAGATCGAGACCGCCGCCGCGCGCGGCGACCTCATCGCGCACGTGGCGGCGGACATGGAGTTCCACCTGCGCCTCCTCGCGCTGGCGGGCAACCACCACCTGGTGGAGACGGTGCGCTCGCTGCGCGCCCGCTCGCGCATCTACGGCCTGCGCTCCCTGGCCGACCGGGGCGCGCTTGTCCCGTCCGCACACGAGCACGCCGACCTGCTGGACCTGATGGCGGCGGGCGACGCGGACGGCGCGGAGCGGCTGATGCGCGCACACGTCGGCCACGTCCGCGGCATCTGGGCGGAGGCGAACAGGTGACGCTCGCCGTGCCGTCGCCCTGCGTCGTGGTGCTCGTCGGGCCGGGGGCCGCGGGCAAGTCGACCTGGGCGGCCGAGCACTTCCCGGCCGACAGCGTCGTGTCCAGTGACCGGCTGCGGGCCGTGGCCGGCGCGGGGGAGGACGACATCACCGCCAGCGCCGACGCCTTCGCGTTGCTGGAACAGATCGTCGCCGCCCGGCTCGGCCGCGGGCTGACCACCGTGATCGACACGCTCGGGCTCGACACCGACCGGCGCCGGGCCTGGCTGGAGCTGGCCCGGCGGCACGGGCTCGCCTGCGTCGCGGTCGCCTTCGACACGCCGGCCGCCGAGTGCCGGGCGCGCAATCGCAACCGGGACAAGCGCATCCCCGCTGACGTGCTGACCGCCCAGCTCAAGACGTGGCGCGCGGTCCGCGACCTGCTGCCCGCCGAGGGCTACGACGACGTCCTCGCACCGCAGCCGATCCGGGTGGTGCCGGCCCCGTTCGTGTCCTCCTCGGCGGCCGCGAAACGTCAGGAGGAGCGGCCGGCCGGGCTGCGGTTCGGGCTGCACCTGTCGGCCTTCACCTTCGACGGCGGGACCCCGGAGACCGCCGCGCGGCTGCGGGAGATCGCCGCCGGGGCCGAGGACGCCGGGTTCGACGCGATCTACGTGATGGACCACTTCCGGCAGATCCCGCAGGTCGGCCGCGCCTGGGACAACTTCCTCGAGAGCTACACGACGCTCGCCTACCTCGCCGCCTGCACCGAGCGCGTCCGGCTGGGCGCGCTGGTCACCGGCATCACCTACCGCAACGTCGCGCACCTCGGCAAGATCATCGCGACGCTCGACGTGCTCAGCGGCGGGCGGGCCGGGTGCGGGCTCGGGCTCGCCTGGTTCAAGGCCGAGCACGCCGCGTACGGCTGGGACTTCCCGGCGACCGGCGCGCGCTACGCGCTGCTCGAGGACGCGTTGCGCCTGCTGCCGCTGCTGTGGGGACCGGGCGGGCCCGCGTTCGAGGGCCGGGTGCTGTCCGTGCCCGAGGCGTCCTGCTACCCGCGGCCGCTGCAGGCGCACGTGCCGATCCTCGTGGGCGGCGGCGGCGAGCGGCGCACGCTGCGGCTGGCCGCCCGCCACGCCGACGCCGCCAACGTCATGGGCGACCTGGACACCGTGCGGCGCAAGGCATCCGTGCTCCGCGAGCACTGCGCGGCGGCCGGCCGCGACCCGATCGAGCTGACCCACCTGTCCACCGCACTCGTCGGCACCGACGACCGCGAGGTCGCCGCACTCGTCGAGCGGCTGCGCCCGCGCCGCCAGGACCCGGCCCGCTACGCCGCCACCGTCCACGCCGGCACGGTCGACGACCACATCGGACGGTTCCGCGAGCTGGCCGAGGCGGGCGTCGGCGAGGTCATGCTCAGCCTCCCGGACCTGACCGACGCCGAACCGCTTGCCCGGCTGGCGAAGGTCATCGCCGCGTTCCGGCCCTGACGGTCCGGTGCTCAGCCGGGCTCGTCGTGCAGGACATGCAGCGGGTGAGTGGCCACGTGGGAATCTGGCAACAACTAGAGCTGACGGGTGGCTTTCCCACGAGCCTTTGGCGCCCGACGATGGACCCGGGAAACCCTGCATCCCCGGAGGTACACCATGCGTCTCACCCGTCCCGTCCTCGCCGTCGCGCTCGCGGCGCTGACCGTTGTCGGGCTGGCGGTCCCGGCCTCGGCCGCGGCCGGCAGATACGTCGCGCTCGGCGACTCGTACTCGTCCGGCACCGGCGCCGGCAGCTACGGCGACAGCGGCAGCTGCAAGCGCAGCGCGAACTCCTACGCGCAGCTGTGGGCCAACGCGAACGCCCCGTCGTCGTTCGCGTTCGTCGCCTGCTCGGGCGCGGTGACGAGCGACGTGCTGGGCGGCCAGATCGCCTCGGTCACATCGGACACCTCGCTCGTGACGATCTCCATCGGCGGCAACGACGCCGGCTTCGCCGACGTGATGACCGACTGCAACCTCGGCTCGGACTCGAGCTGCGTCAGCCGCAACCAGGAGGCGCAGGACTTCGCCCGCGCCACGCTGCCCGGCAGGCTGGACAACGTCTACAGCCAGATCCGCGGCCGGGCGCCCGGCGCGCGGGTGATCGTGCTCGGCTACCCGCACATCTACCAGCTGGGCGGCAGCTGCTGGATCGGCCTGAGCGAGACGAAGCGGGCCGCGATCAACCAGTCCGCGGACGTGCTCGCGTCGGTGACCTCCGGCCGCGCCGCCGCGCACGGGTTCACCTACATCGACGCGCGGAACACGTTCGCGGGCCACGAGATCTGCGCGTCGGGTGAGCGCTGGCTCAACAGCGTCACCTGGCCCGTCGACGAGTCCTACCACCCGACCGCGTCGGGCCAGCGCGGTGGCTTCTACAACGCGCTGGAGGCGGCTGCCTGATCTCGTTGCGGCGGCTCCGGAAGGCGCGGCCTCCCGGAGTCAGCCGTCGCAGCCGGCCGCCTCGCGGCGTTGCTGGATCAGGTCGACGACCGCCTGCCGGTTGGCGATGCGGGGCCTGCGACTGGGCGTCCGGGGCGGCCTGCTGGGCGGCGATGAAGTTGAGGTTGTTGCGCAGCGCGGTGTCCAGGCCCGCGCACGACTCGCCGGAGCCGTCGGTGTTCACGGGTTGCGCCACCACGTCCCCGGTGCAGCCGGCGGCCTGGCGGCGTTGCTGGATCTGGTCGACCACGGCCAGCCGGTTGGCGATGCGGGCCTGCGACTGGGCGTCCGGGGCGGCCTGCTGGGCGGCGATGAAGTTCAGGTTGTTCTGCAGCGCGGTGTCCAGGCCGCCGCAGGACTCGGCGGCCGCACTGGTCCCGGTGCTGATCGCGATCGCGGCCGCGGCGATGCCGGCCGCGCCCACCAGGGCGGCCAGCCCGATGCTCGCCTTCTTGCGGTGCCGGCCGTTGCTTCCGAACAGGCGCATGGCTCACTCCTCGGATCGTCTGGTGCACCTCTCTCCCGGATACGGCCGCGCGCCTCGAATGGTTCAACCAATCCCGAGAGTACTGATCGCCTGGGCGGCCATGTTCGCCTCGCCGAGCGCGTTGGGGTGCACGACCACGGGGTTCGTCCCCGCCAGCACCGGTTCGATCCAGCGCGTGCCGGACGGCTGGCAGGCGTCGTGCCCGTTCGACGCGGCGGACAGGTCGACGTAGGTCGCGCCGGTCGCGGCCGCTGCGCGGGCGATGGCGTCGTTGAGCGTGGCCTGCAGCGAGCGCAGGTAGGGCACGTCGCCGCGGGCCACCGGCATCCTGGGGAAGCAGCCGCCGGTCGCGGGGACGATCCACGGGTAGCCGAGGATCGCGACGCGCGCGCCGGGCGCCTTGCCGCGGACGGCCTGGAGCGCGGACACCAGCGCGGGGTAGGTCGTGGTGCGGACGGTGTCCTCGAAGTGGGAGCCGTAGAGGTTCTCGCAGGGGCTGCCGTTGCCGAGCGTGAGGACGCCGGCGGCGCCGCAGGCGAGGATCGCGCCGATGAACACGCTGCTGTCGTTGCCGCCGATCGTCATCGTGACGAGGCCGGTGCCGGTGCCGACCGCGTCGAGCTGCGGGGCGACACCGGGGTACTGGGCGGTGGTGAAGTGCTTGGTCTCGGCGGCGCCGCAGGAGACGTCGGTCAGCTGCGCGCCGGTCCGGGCCGCGAGCACGTGGGAGTAGTTGCGGGACGAGCGCAGGCACAGCAGCGGCGCGGCCGGGTCGGGTGGCAGCACGCCGGAGGCGGCGCTGTAGGAGTCGCCGAGGGCGACGTAGACGAGGGGCTCCTGGGCCTGGGCGCTGGAGCCGGTGGCGACGAGCAGGGCGGCGACCGCCGCGACGAGCAACGCGAGTGGACGGCGAGGCATGGCTGTTCTCCCGGCATCGGTGACGGTGCCTGCAGACTACTCACGAGTAGGTACGCGTGCCAGTCAATCGCCGACAACGGGTCGTCCAGGGTGCCGCGCATGTCAGACGGGCCCCGGCGACCTCGGCGATCCGGCCGCGCGCGAGCGGCTGCTGGCCGAGATCGACCCGGCTCGGGCCCGCGAACACCACGCGCTGCTGCGCCGGATCCTGTTCGCGGAGATCTCGGATCGTCCGTATCGAAGTCGACGTGCTTGGCCGCCCACAGGTCCGGCACGTCGGCCGGGTCGCCGACCAGGTGGAGCAGGTACGCGCACCACGCTCGAGCACCTCGAGGCCCACGGCCACGCCGACATCGCCCGCGAGCTGTCGGAGTTCCCCGAGGTGCACGAGGGACCTGGCGGAGTGGAAGTCGTTCCGCCACAACTACTTCTATCCCGACACCGCGCGGTAGGGCAGCGCGTCGAGCAGGTGGAGCACCTCCGGGAAACGTGGCCGCCGCGTCAGGTGGCCGGGACCCGCGTTTCCTCGACGGCGGGTGCCGGGGTGGCGGCCGGCTCGGGCTGGGGGCCCGCGCCGGCGATCGTCGAGGCCGTGCCGTCGTTGGTCGTGACCCCCGCGGCCACGGACGTCAGCACCGACAGCACCCCGGCCATCATGGCCGCCGACAACGTCGCGATCCAGTCGGTGTCCAGCAGGCCCGAGCCCGTCGCGGCCGCCAGCGCGACGACGACCTGAGCGGTGGTCCGCACCGCCCGCTCCGTCGCGTCCTTCCAGAACATCTTGGTCCACATGGCACACCTCCGTGTCTCCTTGTCATACAGAGGTGGCCGGGCGCGCGTGTGATACAGGGATTTTGCGGCGGCTGGTCGGGCCCTGGGAGGTAGCGGCGAGTCCATTGTGGACGTCCAGCTCGCGGCGCGGCGTGGCAGGACATGCGGCGGCGGCCAGGTCCCCCCACGGAGACCTGGCC
>DASYKY010000049.1:0-41309 GCA_035995025.1 Actinophytocola sp. | reverse complement strand
GGTGAGCTGCTGGTTTCGGCGGGACTCCCGCGCCTTCTGCGCGCTCTCGTACTTGAACTTGCCGAAGTCCATGAGCTTGCAGACGGGCGGTCGTGCCTGCGGGGCAACCTCCACGAGGTCCAGGTCCGCCTCCTGAGCCAGTCGCAGTGCGTCTTCGATGCGCACGATCCCGACCTGCTCGCCGTTCGGTCCGACCAGTCGGACTTCCGGGACTCGGATGCGGTCATTGATACGTGTCTCGGAGCTGATGGGGCCTCCTCGGGCCGAGTTCTCTGTCCTGACGACGCTCGACGCGAAACCCCACACACAGCACGAACCCCGCACACCTGGAGTGCACGGGGCCCGCTTCCGACCGATCCTCGGCATCGTTCGCCGAGACACCGCCATCGGCGCCGAACGGCACCGGTCGCGGCGACCGGAACCCGGCCACCTGCGGTGACTCGGGTGGGAGCGGGGCTCCACTTCGCGGCCTCGTTCGCACGAGGCTGGTCGCGTCCTACAGGTTAGCAGAACGCCCGTCGCGTCTTGCTTATGCCGGGTCCCACTGGTAACGCAGCTCGGGGCGGCCGACCTGACCGTACTGCGGCTGGCGGACCGCGAGCCCGTTGTCCGCCAGGTACTCCAGGTACCGGCGGGCGGTCACCCGCGACATGCCCAGCACCTCACCGGCGGCGCCGGCCGACAGGCCGTCCGCCGAGCGCCGCAGCACGGCGACCACCGCGTCGAGCGTCGGCCCGCTCATGCCCTTCGGCAGCCCGCTGTCCGTGCCGCGCAGGGTCGCGAACAGGTGGTCCACCTCGGTCTGGTCGGCGACCCCGGCCCCGTCCACGCCGTCGACACCGCGCCGGAAGCGAGCGTAGCGCTCGAGCTTCTCGCGCAGCGTGTCGAACGTGAACGGCTTGAGCAGGTACTGCACGACCCCGCTGGACACCGCCGCGCGCACGACGGCGAGGTCCCGCGCGGAGGTCACCATGATCACGTCGACGAGCCTGCCCGACGCGCGCAGCGAGCGGCACAGCTCGAGCCCGGTGCCGTCGGGCAGGTACTGGTCGAGCAGCAGCAGGTCGGTGTCCCGGCGCAGCGCGCGCTGCACCTCGGCGACCGTGCCCACGACGCCCGCGACCGCGAAGCCGGGCACCCGCTCGACGTAGAGCCGGTGCGCCTCGGCCGCCACCGGGTCGTCCTCCACGACCAGCACGTTGATCACGGCCGGGCCTCCAGCAGCCGGACCGCCCGCAGCCGGACCGTGAACACCGCACCCCCGTCGCTCTCGACGTCGCTCACCACGTCGATCGTGCCGTGGTTGCGCCGGACCGCCTGGCGCACCAGAGCGAGCCCGAGGCCGCGACCCGGGTCGTTCTTGGTCGACCAGCCGCGGTCGAACAGGTCCGGCATCGCGCCGGCGGCCAGGCCGCGTCCCGTGTCGGCCACCCGCAGCACCAGCTCCCCCGCCTCGGTCCGGGCCGTGACGAACACCCGCGGCGGACCGGGTCCGTCCAGCGCCGCCTCGATCGCGTTGTCGACGAGGTTGCCGAGGATCGTCACCACGTCGCGGGCGACGGCCTGGTCGCCGCCGAGCACCGCGTCGTCGATCTCGGTCTCCGGGGTGATGACGAGCTCGGCGCCACGCTCGTTGGCCTCGGCCGCCTTGCCCAGCAGCAGCGCGGCGAGCACCGGCTCGGACACCGCGCCCACGACGCGGTCGGTCAGCTGCTGGGCCAGCGCCAGCTCGGCGGTGGCGAACTCCACGGCCTCGGCGGTGCGGCCCAGCTCCACCAGCGACACGACGGTGTGCAGCCGGTTCGCCGCCTCGTGCGCCTGGGAGCGCAGCGACTCGGCGAACCCGCGCACGGAGTTCAGCTCGCCGGTCAGCGCCTGCAGGTCGGTGTGGTCCCGCAGCGTCACGACGGTGCCGTGCGCGCGGTCGCCCGCGCGGACCGGCGCGGAGTTGACCACGAGCACCCGTCGCTCGGTCAGCTGGATCTCGTCGCGGGTGACCCGGCCGAGGCTCTCGACGATCGCGGGCGGCAGGCCGAGCTCGGCAGGCGGACGGCCCTCGACGTCCCCGGACAGGTCGAGCAGCTCGCGCGCGGCGTCGTTGCACAGCGTCACCCGGCCGTCCTGGTCGATCAGCAGCAGGCCCTCGCGCACGGTGTGCAGGATCTGCTCGTGGTACTCGATCCGCCTGCTCAGCTCCGCCGGGCCGAGCCCGTGGGTCCGCCTCGCGAGCCGACGGTTGACCAGGTACGTGCCGGCCAGCCCGGCGATGAGCACGACGAGCGCGATGATCGCCAGCGGCACCACGCGGTCGCGCACCTGGCCGGCGATCGCGTCGAGCGTGATGCCCACGCTGACCAGCGCGACGATCCGCCGGTCGCCGTCGAACACCGGCACGACCGCGCGGACCGACGGGCCGAGCGTGCCGGTGTAGGTCTCGGTGAACGTGTGGCCCGCCAGGGCTTCGGCGGTGTGGCCGAGGAACTGCCGGCCGATGAGCTCGGGGTTCGGGTGGGTGTACCGGCGGCCGTGCGGGTCCATGATCGTGATGAAGTCGACGCCGGTGTCGCGCCGGACCCGCTCGGCGAAGGGCTGCAGCACCGCGCTCGGGTCGGCACCGGCGGCCGCGTCGACCACCGCCGGCGAGTCGGCGATGGTGAGCGCGACCGCGACGACCTCGTCACGCGTCGAGTCCTCGGCCCGGTCCGCGACGTCGAGGTAGGCCAGCAGCGCGCCGACGGCGACGAGCAGCCCGACGATCGTCACCTGCAGGACCAGCAGCTGCCCCGCCAGGCTCCAGCGCCCGAGGCGACCGCCTCTGTTCATGCGCACAGTGTGGCCCGCTTCCCGACGTGTGCCGACTTCAGGTGAAGCATGAACGTAATGAACAGAAACGTGACCTGGGTCATATCGTTTCGGACAATCTGGTTACGTCAGGCGCCCTGCAGCCGGCCCCGCGAGGAGTGATGTGCCGTGTCCGACACCGCAACGCAACCCACCCGTCGCCGGGATCGCGTGCACTACCTGTACATCGCGGTGCTCGCCGCGGTCGCGCTCGGCATCCTCGTCGGCCTCGTGTGGCCCGACTTCGGCAAGGAGCTCAAGCCGCTCGGCACCGGGTTCGTCAACCTGATCAAGATGATGATCAGCCCGGTCATCTTCTGCACGATCGTGATCGGCGTCGGGTCGGTCGCCAAGGCGGCCAAGGTCGGCAAGGTCGGCACGCTCGCCATCGGGTACTTCCTGGTGATGTCGACGGTGGCGCTCGCCATCGGCCTGATCGTCGGCAACATCCTGCACCCGGGCGACGGGCTGCAGCTCACCGACGCGCTGCGCGACGAGGGCCGCGGCCAGGTCGAGGGCGACACCGGCACGGTCGACTTCCTGCTCGGCATCATCCCGACCACGCTGGTGTCCGCGTTCACCGAGGGCAGCGTGTTGCAGACACTGCTGATCGCGCTGCTCACCGGCTTCGCCATCCAGGCGCTGAAGGGCACGGGCCAGCCGATCCTGGTCGCGGTCGAGTACATCCAGCGGCTGGTGTTCCGGATCCTCGCGATGATCATGTGGGTGGCGCCGGTCGGTGCGTTCGGGGCGATGGCCGCGGTGGTCGGCGAGACCGGGATCGACGCGCTGAAGAGCCTCGCGGTGCTGATGCTCGGCTTCTACGTGACGTGCCTGATCTTCGTGTTCGGCATCCTCAGCACGCTGCTGTGGGTGGTCGCGCGGATGAACATCCTGCAGCTGCTGCGCTACCTCGGCCGCGAGTTCCTGCTGATCCTCTCCACCTCGTCCTCCGAGGTCGCGCTGCCGCGGCTGATCGCGAAGATGGAGCATCTCGGCGTGAGCAAGCCGGTCGTCGGCATCACGGTGCCGACCGGCTACTCGTTCAACCTCGACGGCACCGCGATCTACCTGACGATGGCCACGCTGTTCATCGCGGAGGCCACCGGCGCGCCGCTCTCGCTCGGCGAGCAGATCTCGCTGCTGCTGTTCATGATCATCGCCTCGAAGGGCGCGGCGGGCGTCACCGGCGCCGGGCTGGCGACGCTGGCCGGCGGCCTGTCCACGCACCGGCCGGACCTCGTCGACGGCGTCGGGCTGATCGTCGGCATCGACCGGTTCATGTCCGAGGCGCGGGCGCTGACGAACTTCGCCGGCAACTCGGTCGCGACCGTGCTCGTGGGCACGTGGACGAAGGAGTTCGACCGGGCGAAGGCGGACCGGGTGCTCGCCGGCGACGAGCCGTTCGACGAGTCGACCATGCTCGACGACCCGCACGCGGCGCCCGCCGAGGAGGAGGCGGAGACGGCACCGGCCGAGCCCGCCGAGACCGGCGGGCCCGCGCGTCAGGCGTAGCTCAGGCCCGGGTCCGCCGCTCGTGGCCGCGTCCCGCATGCCACGACTCGATGACGAGGTGGTCGGGCGGCTCGCCGCCGAGGTAGGTCAGCGCGACCTCGGTGATGTCGATCCGGAAGAAGCCGGCCCCGTCGTGCGGGGTGTCCGGCGGCGCGGGGATCTCCACCGCGCGGCCGGACAGCTTCGCGTCGCCCACCCACTTGGCGTCCTCGGGCGGGTCGAGGGTCGGGCTGTGGATCGCGATGCGCGGGTCGCGGCGGACGTCGGCGAGCTTCCGCGAGTCGCTCATCATGCCGAACGTGACCTCGCCGTCGGCGAACTCGCACTCGCTGCCGCTGATCCTGGGTGAGCCGTCGGAGCGCAACGTCGCGATGCTCTTGTGCTTGCCGGCTGTGAACACCCCACGCACATGCTCGGCGAACTCCGGCGCTTCCTTCTCGATCTCCTGCCACGTGGCCATCGGCACCCCTTCCTGAACGGTCGTTCGGATAGTACGCCGAGTTTCCGATCCGTGGTTCAATAATTCCTGTGGGCAGGCCGAGGAAGATCTCCGACGACGAGCTGATGGACGCGTGCGGCCGGGTGATCGGCCGGCACGGCCCCGGTTTCACGCTGGCGCAGGTCGCGGCGGAGGCGGGCATCGCGGTCGGCACGGTCTCCGGCCGGTTCGGCTCGAAGCAGGGCCTGCTGCTGGCGATGATGCGCGCGGCCGCGGACGGCGTGGCGGCGCGCATGCACGCGGCCGCGGCCCGGCAGGCGGACCCGGTCGCCGCGGTGGTGGCCGCGGCGCTGGTCACCACCGACGGTGTCACCGACCCGGCGACCGTCTCGAACCACCTGGCGCAGCTGGGAGTCGACATGAGCGACCCGGCGCTGCGCGAAGGCCTGTCGGCGCTGCGCGCGCGGGTGCGCGACGTGCTGCGCGTGCTGCTCGCGGGGGCCGGGCTGCCGGGCGCTCCCCCGCCCGCGCGCGCGGCGCGGATCGTGGCCGGGCTGGCGCACGGCGCGCAGCTGGACTGGGCACTGGCGCCGGCCGGGCGGCTGACGGACCGGCTACGCGCCGACGTCCGGGCGGTGCTGGACTCGTGGCGATAGGTAGCCGCGCAGGCCGCGCTGCCCGCGCCACATCATCGCGGCGTGGTTGGCGGTGAAGAACGGGCGGGCGATCGGTGCGAGGGCGCGCAGCAGCGGCTTGGTGATGGCGACGCGCTGGTCGATGGCGAGCCGCGAGCTGTCGTCGCCGCGGTGGACGACGGCCTCGCAGTAGCCGTCGAGGTCGCCGGTCATGTCGACGCGGAGCAGGCCGGCGTCGGCGTCCTGCGTCACCCGGTGGAGGCGGAAGGTGAGGACGTAGGGCAGCACGGCGCGGCAGGTCAGCTCGGCGGTGTCGTCGTCGATCTGCCGCGCGGTGCGGACGTCGGGCCACCAGCGGGGCCAGTTGAGAAGGTCGACGAGGGCGTCGAAGACGCGGGGGGCGTCCGCGGGGACAGACCAGACGTCCCGGAACCGGTAGTCGTTGAGCGCCACACCCTCGAGTATGCCGTTGACTAGAGTGCGGCCATGGCAAAGTGGACCACGACGGACATTCCAGACCAAAGTGGACGCACAGCGATCGTGACCGGTGCCAACAGCGGCATCGGCCTGGTCGCGGCGCGCGAGCTGGCCCAGGCGGGCGCCAGAGTGATCATGGCCTGCCGCGACGTCTCGAAGGGAACGGCGGCCGCGGCATCCCTGACCGGCGACGTCGAGGTCCGCGCCCTGGACCTGGCCGACCTGTCGTCGGTCCGCACCTTCGCCGACTCGATCACCGACGACGTAGACCTGTTGATCAACAACGGCGGCGTCATGGCCACCCCGAACCGCCGCACGGCGGACGGCTTCGAACTCCAGCTCGGCACGAACCACCTGGGTCATTTCGCGCTGACGGGCCTGCTGCTGCCGAAGCTGCGCGACCGGGTGGTGTCGGTGTCGAGCTCGGTGCACTGGATCGGCCGGATCAACCTGGACGACCTGAACTGGGAGCGCCGGAGGTACTCCCGCTGGCCGGCGTACGCCCAGTCCAAGCTCGCGAACCTGCTGTTCATCTTCGAGCTGTCACGCCGCCTGACCGCGGCCGGTTCCCCACTGAAGGCGACCGCGGCGCACCCGGGCTACGCGTCGACGAACCTGCAGTCCCACACGGAGTCGTTGCAGGACCAGGTGATGGCGCTCGGGAACCGGCTGATCGCCCAGAGCGCGGCGATGGGAGCCCTCCCCACGTTGTACGCAGCACTGGCGGACGTCCCGAGCGGCAGCTTCGCGGGCCCGGGCGGCGTCACCGGCCAGCACGGCCACCCGAAGCTGGTGAGCTGCTCGAGGTCGGCAAAAAACCCGGCGATGGCCAAGGCCCTGTGGACCCGTTCCGAGGAACTGACGGACGTCACCTACGACCTGACGAAGTCGGAGAGCTGACCGCTCCAGAGGACTTGACCGGTCAGGCCGACTGGTCAGTCCAGCGGCCTGACCGATCCGGAGACCTGACCGGCCCGACCGTCTGATCAGCCGAAGCGGCAGACCCGTCCGGCGGCGTGTCGAGGCTCGCCCTGCGAAACACGCGTTCACAACTGGCGCCGGGATACCGCACCGCGAGGAACCCGAGGCACCGAGCGACGCCGATCGGTTGGCACCAACGCAACCGATCAGCGGCAAAGCGGCCCGTCCACAACGAAACCGCAGCCCGCCGCACCACCGAGACCAACCCAACAACCCGGCGCGCCCCACATCCCCGGCCCCGCCCAACCCGAACGAACGAACCAACCAACTCAAGCGAGAACGTGCTCGAGGAACTGCCCGGTGTAACTAGCCTCGACCTCGACGAGGTCCTCGGGCGTGCCCTCGGCGATGACGGTCCCGCCGCCGTTGCCGCCCTCCGGGCCCATGTCGATGACCCAGTCGGACGTCTTGATCACGTCCAGGTTGTGCTCGATGACGATGACCGTGTTGCCCTTGTCCACCAGGCCGTTGATAACGCCGATCAGCTTGCGGATGTCCTCGAAATGCAGGCCGGTGGTCGGCTCGTCGAGGACGTACACCGTCTTGCCCGTCGAGCGCTTCTGCAGCTCCGACGCCAGCTTCACGCGCTGTGCCTCGCCGCCGGACAGGGTCGGGGCCGGCTGGCCGAGTCGCACGTAGCCGAGGCCCACGTCGACCAGCGTCTTCAGGTGCCGGTGGATCGCGCGGATCGGCTCGAAGAACTTCTCCGCCTCCTCGATCGGCATGTCCAGCACCTCGGAGACCGTCTTCCCCTTGTAGTGCACCTCCAGCGTCTCCCGGTTGTACCGGGCGCCCTTGCACACCTCGCACGGGACGTACACGTCCGGCAGGAAGTTCATCTCGATCTTGATGGTGCCATCGCCCGCGCACGCCTCGCAGCGGCCGCCCTTGACGTTGAACGAGAAGCGGCCCGGCTGGTAGCCGCGGACCTTTGCCTCGGTCGTGGCCGCGAACAGCTTGCGCACGTGGTCGAACACGCCCGTGTAGGTCGCCGGGTTGGACCGCGGGGTTCGGCCGATCGGCGACTGGTCGACCCGCACCAGCTTGTCGACCAGCTCGAGCCCGCGCACCCGGGTGTGCCGGCCGGGCACCTGCCGCGCGCCGTTCAGCTTGTTGGCGAGCACGGTCGCCAGGATGTCGTTGACCAGCGTCGACTTGCCCGAGCCGGACACGCCCGTGACCGACACCAGGCAGCCGAGCGGGAACGACACGTCGATCCCGCGCAGGTTGTGCTCGCGCGCGCCGACCACGGTGAGCTGCCGCTTGCGGTCGGCCACCCGCCGCATCGGCGGCACCGGGATCTGCTCCCGGCCCGACAGGTACGC
This sequence comes from Actinophytocola sp., assembly GCA_035995025.1. Taxonomy (GTDB): domain Bacteria; phylum Actinomycetota; class Actinomycetes; order Mycobacteriales; family Pseudonocardiaceae; genus Actinophytocola. The sequence goes on along the minus strand of DASYKY010000049.1, from coordinate 33,096 downwards.
CCCCGTCAGCGACTCCTTGTTCTTCAGCAGTTTCTGGAACGGTCCACTGTGGACGATCTTGCCACCGTGCTCCCCCGCGCCCGGGCCGATGTCGACCACCCAGTCGGAACCGCGGATGGTGTCCTCGTCGTGCTCGACGACGATCAGCGTGTTGCCCAGGTCGCGCAGCCGGATGAGAGTGTCCATCAGCCGGTGGTTGTCCCGCTGGTGCAGGCCGATCGACGGCTCGTCCAGCACATACAGCACGCCGACCAGCCCGGAGCCGATCTGCGTGGCGAGCCGGATGCGCTGCGCCTCACCACCGGAAAGTGTGCCGGACGCACGATCGAGTGAAAGGTAGTCGAGGCCTACGTCGAGCAGGAAGCGCAGCCGTGCCTGGATCTCCTTGAGCACGGCGCCCGCGATGATCGTCTCGCGGCGGCCGAGCCGCATCCCGTCGAGGAACTCAGCACACTCGGAGATGGACAGCGAGGACACCTCGGCGATCGACCGTGCGCCCCGCGTCTTGTGTTCGAGGGTGACCGCGAGGATCTCCGGCTTGAGGCGCGTGCCCTGGCAGGCGGGGCAGGGCACCTCCCGCATGTAGCCCTCGTACTTCTCCCGCATGTAGTCGGACTCGGTCTGCTCCTGGCGCCGCTCCAGGAACGGGATTACGCCCTCGTAGTTCGCGTAGTACGAACGCTCGCGGCCGTACCGGTTGCGGTAGCGGACGTGCACCTGCTCGTCGATGCCGTGCAGCACGGCCTTCTGCGACTTGGCGGTGAGCTTGCGCCACGGCATGTCCATGCGGAAACCGACCGCCTCGGCCAGCGAGCCGAGCAGCCGGACGAAGTACTCGGCGGTCTGCCCGCCCGCCCACGGCGCGATGGCCCCGTCCTCGAGGCTCAGCTCGTCGTCCGGGACCACCAGCTCCGGGTCGACCTCCTGCCGGACGCCGATGCCCGTGCACACCGGACACGCGCCGTACGGGGAGTTGAACGAGAACGACCGCGGCTCGAGATCCTCGATCGCGAGCGGGTGACCGTTGGGGCACGCCAGGTTCTCGGAGAAGCCGCGGATGCGGGCCGGGTCGTTGTCCGGCAGGTCGACGAACTCCAGCTCGACGAGCCCGTCGGCCAGGCGCAGCGCGGTCTCCACGGAGTCGGTGAGGCGGCGCTTGGCCGACGCCTTGACCGTGAGCCGGTCGATCACTACCGCGATGTCGTGCTTCTCCTGCTTCTTCAGCTTCGGCGGGTCGGTCAGCTGGTGGACCGCGCCGTCGATCCGGGCGCGCGAGTAGCCCTGCGACTGCAGCGAGGAGAACAGGTCGACGTACTCCCCCTTGCGCCCGCGGATGACCGGCGCGAGCACCTGGAAGCGCAGGCCGTCCTCCATCGCGAGCACCTGGTCGACGATCTGCTGCGGGGTCTGCTTGCTGATCGGCTCGCCGCACTGCGGGCAGTGCGGCTTGCCAGCGCGCGCGAACAGCAGGCGCAGGTAGTCGTAGACCTCGGTGATCGTGCCGACGGTCGACCGCGGGTTGCGGCTGGTCGACTTCTGGTCGATCGACACCGCGGGCGAGAGGCCCTCGATGAAGTCGACGTCGGGCTTGTCCATCTGGCCGAGGAACTGCCGGGCGTACGCGGACAGCGACTCGACGTACCGGCGCTGTCCCTCGGCGAAGATCGTGTCGAAGGCCAGGCTCGACTTGCCGGAGCCGGAGAGCCCGGTGAACACGATCATGCTGTTCCGTGGCAGGTCGAGATCCACGCCGCGCAGGTTGTGCTCCCTGGCGCCGCGAACAACGAGGCGGTCGGCCACTGAAGTCCCTTCGACGATGCTGCTCTGAATCGGACACGTGCAGGTCAGGCGATGCCTGCAGACCTGTTCCACGTGCCCGGCGCCATGCTAGGACGGGGCACCGACAATTTCTGCGCCGGTCGTCCCGAGCCAGCGGCTACCCCAGGTGGGCGCCACATCACCTAGTCTGGAGTCACCAGGTCTGGTGCAAAGCCCATTCTGAACTACCGACTCGCGGGGATGGCGGTATGACTGGCTCCAGCATCTCATCGGAAGCGTCCGTGCGGCACGACGGTGTGCCCGAACAACGCCGCGCACGCGAACGATCCGCCGCCGCCGAGGCCAGGCGCTGCCTGTCCGACGTGCGAGCGGCGACCGAGATCCTGGACCGGGTGGTCGGCGAGCTGACCGACGAACTGATGCGCCGGCCCAGCCGGCTGCCGGGGTGGACGCGGGCCCACGTGGTCACCCACCTCGCGCGCAACGCGGACGCCCTCGTGAACCTGCTCACCTGGGCGCGGACAGGGGTCGAGCACCCGATGTACCCGAGCACCGCCGACCGCGACGCGGACATCGAGGAGGGCGCCGACCGGCTCGCCCAGGTCGTGCACGAGGACCTGCGCGCGGCCGGCGACCGCTTCGCGACGGCCGGCGAGCGGCTGACCGACTCGCAGTGGCTGGCGACGGTCGCCGGCCGGGCGTCGATGGTGTTCCCGGCGGCGAACATCCCGTCGATGCGGCTGTTCGAGCTGTGGGTGCACCTGGTCGACCTCGACGTGGAGTTCGGGTTCGGCGACGTCCCCGGCGAGAAGCTCGAGGGCATGCTGGGCACGGCCGTGGCGCGGTTGGTCGACCGGCCGGACGGGCCGTCGGTGCACCTGACGGTGACGTTGCCGAACGGCGAGGAGCGGGTGTGGGATCTCGTCGGCGGGGCCGGCGGCGAGGCGCACGAGGTGTCCGGCGCGGCCGCCCCGGTGCTGGCGTGGCTGACCGGCCGAGGTGACGGCGGCGACCTGCGCGGTGACGTGCCGGTACTACCCGCCTGGGGTTGACGTCCGAGGCTGTCGGGTTGTCGGTGGGGCGCGCTAGGGTCGCGCCGTGGATGTTGTCGAGGACTACAACGGTCATGTCGAGGCGCGCGGGCCGGCCGCGCGGCGGACGCTGGACGCGCTGACGATCACGAAGGTGTCCGTCGGGCCGATGGACAACAACGCCTACTTACTGGTCTGCCGCGCGACGCAGGAGGCCCTGCTGATCGACGCGGCGAACGACCCCGAGCGGCTGTCGGACCTCATCGGCCACGACGACGCCCGCCCCACGCTGCGCACGATCGTGACGACGCACCAGCACTTCGACCACTGGCAGGCATTGGGCGCGGTGGCCGGCGCGTACGGCGCGAACACGATCGCGCACGAGCTGGACGCCGGTCCCCTGCCGGTGCCGCCGGACCGCTTCGTCACCCAGGGCGACACGGTGCCGGTCGGCGACTGCCCGCTGGAGGTCATCCACCTGCGCGGCCACACGCCGGGCTCGGTGGCGCTGCTGTACCGCGACCCGTCCGGCCACGGCCACCTGTTCACGGGCGACTCGCTGTTCCCGGGCGGCGTGGGCAAGACGACGTCCCCCGAGGACTTCACGTCCCTGCTCGACGACGTCTCGGCCCGCGTCTTCGACGAGCTGCCCGACGACACGTGGTTCTACCCGGGCCACGGCGACGACTCCACGCTGGGCGCGGAACGCCCCAAGCTCGGCGAGTGGCGGGAGCGCGCCTGGTAGGAGTCCCTAGCCGGGCAGGAGCGACTTGACGGTGCCCTTCGCGGCCCGCACGCCCTTCGCGGAGCCCTTGGCCGCGCCCTTCGCCGAGCCGGTCGCTTCCTGAAGCTTGCCGCTCGCGACATCGGTGATCTTCTGGGCCTTGCCGCTCGCCGTATCGGCGAGCTGCTGGATCTTGCCGGTAGCGGCGGCGGTGCTGCCCGCGACCGTGCCCGAGGCGGCGCTCGCGACGTGCTTGGCACGCCAGGCCAGCGACGGCTTGCCGTGGGTGTCGCCCGCGGCGATCATCAGGCCGCCCAGCAGTCCGACGTTCTTGAAGAAGTGGATTCGCTGCGCGGCGCGCTCCTGCGGGTCGTCGTACTCCCAGAAGCGGTGGCCGGCGGCGGTCGTCGGGACCAGGCTGCCCGCCAGTAGCAGCGAGGCCAGCCGCGGGAACTTACCCAGCGCCAGCGCGAGCCCGGCGCCGATCTTGACGAGCGCGTCGATCTTGACCAGGGACTCGGTGTCCGTCGGGACCTCGTCGGGCAGCTTGTCCTCCACCTTGCCGACCGTCTTGTCGAGCACCGGCTCGGCGGCCCGCATCGGCGGCTTCGGGTTGCGCAGCTGCTCGATACCGCCGGACACGAAGATGGCCGCGAGCATCGGGCGGGCTATCCGGCGCATGATCATGAGTTCGTCCTCCTCCTACGTCGTTGACGAGGACGTACCCGCTCCCCAACGTTTAACGCACGCCGACGCTCGATTGGAGATCATGAAGTGATCGTCATCGGGTGCGTTCCGTAATACAGTCGTCATCAACGGTGACGAGAGTTGGGGGACCGAGTGAGCCTGAACGCGCACGATCGTCGGCGGGCTCAGCGGGTGGCCAGGGATGTGCTCGGCAACGCGTTGCCCAGCGCCTCGCCGCTCGCCCGCCGGGTGCTCACCGAGCTGCTCGCCCGCACCGCCGAACGCTGGCATTTCTTCGCCGCCACCAGCGCGAACCAGCCATGTGCCGATGCCATCCTCGTCGGTGCGGGCGGGGTGTTCGCCGTCCTCGTGGCCGACGAACCGCCCGACGAGACCACCACGCTGACCGTGGCCCGGCGAGCCGAGGAACGGTGTGCGGGCGTCACCGGGCCGCGCGGCCTTCGGCTCGCGAACAGCGCCATTCATCACGTAGTGATCACGGCCGGCGGTGGATCCAGGTCGCGCGGTCACTCCTACGAGCTGCTCACCGAACGGGACCTGCCCTCGCTGTTCCGGAAGGAACCGCGGTTCGGCGCCAAGCTCGCCACCCATATCGCCGACCAGCTCGCCGAGCGGCTCCCCGGCTACGAGCGCCTGTCGGTGCAGCGGACCGAGCCGAAGGCCGAGCCGACCCAGCTGCTCGACGCTGCTGAGCTCATCGCCGGTCAACTCGAGGCGGCACAGCGCCGCCCGTTCGAGACATGGATGACCTTCCTGCACCCCGAGCAGAACGACATAGTCTCCCGCCACTACGGCGGGCCCGCCCGGATCAGCGGACCCGCGGGTACCGGCAAGACCGTCGTCGCCCTGCACCGGCTGCGCCACCTCGCCCACCGCAGCGTGAACCCGCTGCTCTTCACGACCTTCGTGCGCACGCTGCCGAAAGTGCACGAGATGTTCTTCCGCCACCTTGCCCCGGAGGTCGCCAACCGGGTCGAGTTCACCGGCCTGCACGCGTGGATTCGCGAGTTCCTCATCAGCCGCGACATCGCTGTGACCATCCAGCAGAGCAAGGTGGACGACGCGTTCGGCCGCGCATGGACGGTGCACCGAGACTCGCTGTCGACGATCGACCCGGCACCCCACTACTGGCAGTCCGAGATCGACCGGGTCATCAAGGGACGTGGCCTCACCGACGTCGAGTCCTATGTCCGGGTGTCGCGCCGTGGCCGAAGCCTGCCCTTGGACGAAGGGCAACGCCGGCGCGCGTGGCAGCTTTACGAGACATACCAGGACAATCTCCGGCACAAGAACCTGCACGACCACAACGACGCGGTCACCCTCGCCCTGCGCGAACTGGTGGCTTGTCCGCCGGACAAGCCGTACGCGGCGGTCGTGGTCGACGAGGTCCAGGACATCACGCTGGTGGGGCTGCGCATGCTCCGGCAGCTCGCCGGTGACGGTCATGATCAACTGCTCCTGATCGGCGATGGGCAGCAGCAGGTCTATCCCGGTGGCTGGCGGCTGTCCGATGCCGGGATCCCCATCCAAGGTCGCGGCGCGGTGCTGAAGATCAACTACCGCAACCGCGCCTCGGTGCTGGACTTCGCCCTGCGCTTCGACGCGACCAACGAGGTGGACGACCTCGACGGCGCCGCCGGCGTTGCGTTACGCCAGGCCGAGTCCGCCAACACCGGCGGCGAGACAGGATCCTGGCGTGGTCCGAAGGGCGACCTGCCGACGGTACTCACCGACGTCATCGCCAAGTTGCCGGTGCCACGTGGCCAGGCCGCACTGCTGGTGTTTCACCACAAGGATCTCGACCACTGCACGACGATCCTCCGTGGCGCGGGCATCCCCTACCTGACGCTCGATCACTACGAGGGCGAGGCTGACGACAAGCTCAAGGTAGGGACAGTGCATCGGGCCAAGGGCCTGGATTTCCAAGCGGTGCTGACAGTTCAGGTGACCAACGGCGGCCCTGTGGTCGAGCCCCCGGTGCGCGAACGGCAATACCTGGTCGCGGCCACGCGCGCCCGGGACTACCTGTGGTGGGGTGTCGCCGAGTCCTCGAGCTCGTGACAGGTCGGCAAGCAACAGGTCCGGGGCACTAGTCCGCCGGCGGGAGCTCCGGGCGGTCGATGATGCGCAGCCACGTGCCGTCCGGCTGGCGGCGGGCGACCTGGACGCGGCCGCCGGTGTCGTCGGCCGAACGGGTCGAGGTCAGCGCGAGGTCGCCGTACCGCACCGTCGGAAGCGGACTCTCGAGCGGGAACGGGCGCGGCGCGTGCTCGAGCATGCCCTCCAGCACCGCACGAATCGCCTCCCGGCCGACGGTCGACGAGCCGGGCGGGTACGCGAGCACCGCGTCCGGCGCGTACAGATCGACCAGGCCGTCGACGTCGCCGGCGTTGGCTCGCGCCACGAAAAGGCGGGTCAGGTCTTCGGGTTCCTTGGCGTTCATGCCTCCACTGTGCGGCGGCACGACTCAGAAGTCCAAGAGATGGTTTGTCTCGGAGCTAGAATCAACGCTTATGGAACTGCGGCAACTCGAGTACCTCGTCGCCGTGGCCGAGGAGGCCGGCTTCACCCGCGCCGCCGAGCGGGTGCACGTGGCCCAGCCCGGGGTCAGCGCGCAGATCCGCCGCCTCGAGCGGGAGCTCGGGCAGGACCTGTTCGACCGCACCAGCCGCTCGGTCCGGCTGACCGACGTGGGCGCGGCGGTGCTCCCCTACGCCCGCGCCGCGCTCGCCGCCGTGGCCGGCGCCCGGCTCGCGGTCGACGAGCTGACCGGCCTGCTCCGCGGGCACGTCGCCGTAGGCGCCGTGACCTCGCACGACGTCGACCTGCCCGGCCTGCTCGCCGGCTTCCACGACGACCACCCGGCCGTCGAGATCACGCTCACCGAGTCCGCCTCCGACGAACTCGTCGACGGCCTGCGCACCGGCCGCCTCGACACGGCGATCGTCAGCATCGGCCGCCGGGTCCCGGCCGGCGTGGAGGTGCAGGTGATCACCGACCAGCCGATCGTGGCGGCCGTCGGCCTCGGCCACGAACTGGCCGTCCACGACACGATCACGCTCGACACGCTGCGCGACCGGCCGCTGATCAGCCTGCCGCGCGGCACCGGCCTGCGTGCCCGCCTCGACGATGCCTGCGCGGCCAACGGCTTCACCCCGCACATCGCGTTCGAGGCGAGCGCCCCCGAGGTGCTGGCCGAGTTCGCCGCGCACGGGCTGGGCGCGGCGATCCTGCCGGGCGAGTTCGCCGCCGCCCGCGCCGGCCGGCTGCGCTCGCTCGCGATCACCCGCCCCGCGCTGCGCGGCCGCCTGGTGCTGGCGTGGCGCGCCGGCGGTCCGGGCAGCCCGGCCGGCCGCGCCCTGGTCGCGCGCGCCCGCGACGCGATCACCGCCAGATCGACGTCGCCACGCCGTCGCTGAAGGTCTCCGCGGTCGCCGGGAGCGAGGTGGCCGTGCCCTCGTGGACCCGGCGCGCGGTCCAGGCGGCGACCGCGGCGTCGAGGACGTCGTCGACGGCCGCCTTCGTGCCCGCGTCGCCGATGTCGCCGACCGTGACACCCGCGCCGGCCAGCAGGCGGTCGCGCAGCCGGGCACCGGCCCAGGTGTGTTTGCGCACGTCGAGCGGGGTGCCGTGCAGCGCTGCGAAGCTGACCTCCGGGTGGACCTCGACGACCCGGCACGGCGCGCCCGGCAGCCACAGGTCGACCTCGCGCACCTTGGGCAGGATGCCGAACGCCTGGATCGACATGCCCTCCCCGGCCCGCTCGCGGTTGTGCGCGCTGGCGCTGCCGTGGTCGTGGAACTCCAGCGCGCCGCGCACGGGCGTCATGAACACCGACGACGCCAGCCTGCCGACCGTCGCGCGGGCCTCGACGTCGGCCTGCCGGCGGCCGTTGTCCGGCAGGCCGATGGGGATGTCGATGGCGATCACGGCGAGCTCGCCGTCCGCGGTGGCCGTCGCGACGAGGTCGGCGATCGTGCGGGTCAGGTAGGCGTCGACGCGGTGTCCGGTCAGCGAAATGCCGACCCACCCCGCCCGGCAGGCGTCCACGCCCAGGACGCGATCGGTGCTCATACGCGGGGTATCGCTCGGGGCGCCGGGAACGTGTTGGCCATCCACTTCGGACCCGGCCGCCCGGCACCCGCGCGGGGTGCCGGGCGACTGCCGGTCAGCGCTGCTCGAAGCGCTCGGCCACCGTGGTGCTGTAAAGCGGGGAACCGGTCTCCAGCAACGTCTTCAGGTCGCTGAGCACCTCGGGCCAGCCGCCGCCCGCGCCCTCGACGGTGCCGGCGACCTGCGCGGCGGTCTGCGGCGCGTCGTGCAGGTCGTGGGTGACGGTGAGCGCGCAGACGCCGCTCTGGCCCTCGCGGATCTCGTAGGTGAGCCGCGTGTAGCTCTCGTCGAGCCAGGCTGGGCGCCAGGTCTGTACGAGCCGGTGCGGCGGATCGGCCTCGATCACCTCGCCGTCGACCATCACGTCCGGCCCGCCGAACCTCTTCATCTCCTCGCTCGCGTGGGCCTTGAACTCGCCGCCCGGGCGCAGGTCGTAGGCGGCTCTGCCGCCATAGCCGTACCGCTGCGTCCACTCCGGCCTGGTGATGGCATCCCAGATCGCCTGCGGGGTGGCCTTGATGTAGACGCGGTGGACCTGGACGGTGGTGCCGGTCTCGGTGCTGGTCATGCTGTCCTCCAGGACGGTTTTCAGGTCGGCGAGGGCCGCGACCTGTGGCTCGGTGTACTTGTCGATCCAACGGTCGTGGATCAGCCGGATCGGGACCACGTTGAGGAAGTGGAGCTTTTCGCGGCCGGCCTTGCGGGTGGTGACGAGACCGGCGTCCTCGAGCTGGCGCAGGTGCTTCGCGACGCCGAACCGGGTCATCTCCAGCTCCGACTCGAGGTCGGTGAGCGTCCGGCCGTCCTTGGTGAACAGCCGGTCGAGCAGGAAACGCCGAGTCCGATCCGCGAGCGCCTTGAACACCCTGTCGTCGTCGGTCATACCGGAAGAATAGGTGACCAAAAGGTCACATGTCAACGATCCACAACCGCCCGGCTTGTCCACAGCCGCCCGCTTCCCTCCCGTTTCCGTCAGACCGCGCCGATAGGCTGGCACCAGGGGTCCCCCTTGCGACCGCGCAGAGGTCTGAGCTGGGGCGTTTGCTTTTGCACTCGGCTTTGTGGCGGTAGGTGGTGCGGTTGTCCGGCCCTGCGGCGCGTCGGCTGGTTGGATGAGCCGGGTAAGACTGAAGAATCCGTGAAGGAGAACCGCATGGCCCTCGAAAAGCCCGTAGTCGACCCCGTCGACGGTTCGCCGCCGGCCGATCTGGTCGTCGAGGACATCGCCGTGGGCGACGGCGACGAGGCGCGGCCCGGTCAGCAGGTCAGCGTGCACTACGTCGGGGTGGCGCACTCCTCCGGCGAGGAGTTCGACGCCTCCTGGAACCGTGGCGCGCCGTTCAGCTTCCCGCTCGGCGGTGGCCGGGTGATCGCCGGCTGGGACCGCGGGGTGGCCGGCATGAAGGTCGGCGGCCGGCGCAAGCTCGTCATCCCGCCGCACCTCGGCTACGGGGACCGCGGCGCGGGCGGCGCCATCAAGCCGGGCGAGACCCTCGTCTTCGTGGTCGACCTACTGGGCGTTCGCTAGCCGGTCGACGAGCGGCCATAACGCCGACGGGTCCTCGACGTGGGCGTTGTGGCCGAGCCCGGCCAGCTCCACCGCATCCGGCCGCAGCTCGCGCAGCGGCGACCGCGGTGACATCGGATCCCGCTCCCCCGCGGCCAGCACCACCGGCGCGCGGCACGCCGCCAGCAGCCCGGCCAGGTCCGGTGCGCCGACCCCGAACGTGGCCTGGTCCAGCGACAGCCGCCAGCCTTCCGGCATCAACCCGGCGGCCGGCTCAGCCACCAACCCGGCCGCCGACGCAGCCGTCGCCGCAACGGCTGACATGACGTCCGACCCCACCACCGGCACAACACCAGAATCGAGCGAAGGCACCAGACCCGCCAGGCCCGCGACCCTGAGCGCCCGCTCCATCGCCTCCTCGCGCGTGCCGAACACCTTCGCCGGCCGGGCCGCCAGCTCCGCCGCCTTCGCCAGCTCCTCGGGCGACCACCGGACCTTGATCCCCAGCCCGCACACCGCGGTCACGTCCACCCCGAACCACCCGCTCGCGAGCGTCAGCCCGAGCACGCCGCCCAGCGAGTGGCCGAGCACCGCCACCGGCCGGCCCGCCGGCAGCGCATCGGCGAGCGCCGCGGCGAGGGCGCCGAACGAGTAGCGCGGCAGCGGCGCGGACCGCCCGTGCCCCGGCAGGTCCGGCACCAGCACCTCGCCCGGCCACCGGTCCGCGAGCGACGCCACGAGCCCGGACCACACCTCGCCGGTCGCGCCGAGTCCGTGCAGCAGAAGGAGAACCGGGTCGCCCGCACCGTGCCGGGCCAGGTAGACGTTCACGATCACGATCCTGCCGCACACGGGAGCAGAATGGCGCCATGCCCGCCGACACCGCAGCGATCGTCGACCCCGACACCTACCTGTCCGGCGTGCCGCACGAGACGTTCGCCCGCCTGCGCGACGAGGCCGCGGTGGTGTGGATGGACGAGCCGCCGATCGACCACCTCCCCGCCGGGCCCGGTTTCTGGGGGGTGCTGCGGCATGCGGAGGTCAAGGAGGTCATGCGCAACCCGGCCGTCTTCTCCTCGCACCTGCGCGCCACGCAGATCACCGACCCGCCGGACGCCGGGGCGCTCGCGTTCGTCCGGCAGATGATGCTCAACCAGGACCCGCCCGAGCACTCGCGGTTGCGCAAGCTCCTCACCCGCGCGTTCACCCCGCGCGCCATCGCCCGGCTCGAGGACCGGATCGACGGCTGGGCCCGCGACCTCGTCGGCCGGGTCGCCGATCGCACCGAGTGCGACTTCGCCACCGAGGTCGCCGCCGATCTCCCGCTGCTCACCCTCGCCGAGCTGTTCGGCGTGCCCAGCCAGGACCGGTGGCTGATGTTCGACTGGAGCAACCGCGTGATCGGCCACCAGGACGAGGAGTACGCGATCTCCGCGCGCGCCGACCCGGCAGGCGCCACGGAGCTCGCGAAGCGCGCGCTCGCGCTGCGGCCGCAACCAGACGAGCACGGACGGCTCCCCGACCAGCGCACCCGCGAGGGCATGCCCGACCTCTACGCCTACGCGCACGACCTCGGCGAGTACAAGCGGCGCAACCCCGGCGACGACATCATGTCCAACCTCATGCGCGAGGTCGACGACGCCGGTGGCAAGGTCTCCCTCGGTGAGTTCGAGAACCTCTTCTGGCTGTTCTCCGTGGCGGGCAACGAAACCCTGCGCAACGCCCTGCCCGGCGGCCTGTACGCCCTGATGTCCAATGTGGACCAGTACCGGAAGGTGCGCGCCGACCGGAGCCTGCTGCCGGGCGCGGTCGAGGAGATGCTGCGCTGGTGGTCGCCGGTCATGCGGTTCCGCCGGACGGCCACCGTCGACACCGAACTCGGCGGCGTGCGGGTGAAGGCGGGCGACAAGGTGGTGGTGTGGTTCTCCTCGGCCAACCGCGACGAGCGGGCCTTCGCGGCGCCGGACCGCTTCGACGTCACCCGCACCGCGAACGACCACCTCGGCTTCGGCCACGGGCCGCACTACTGCATCGGCGCGCACCTGGCGAAGGTGCAGATGCGGGCGCTGTTCACGGCGCTGTTCGACATCCTCGGCGAGGTCGGGCCGGCGGGCGAGCCGCGGCGACTGCGCTCCAACTTCCAGAACGGGATCAAGCACCTGCCGATCCGGTGGGAGACGGCACGGCGCCCCCGGCCGGGACCGGGGGCGCCGTGAGCGCGGACGGGGATCAGCAGCCGCCGCAGTTGTAGTACGTGATGTCCCAGTGGTTGCCCTCGTGGTAATAGACGTTCCCCGACCCCGACTGCCACTTGCTGCCGCCGATCGAGGTGAAGGTCCCCTGGATGTAGCCGGACACGCAGGTGTTCAGGCCGATGTCCAGCTTGTAGCCGTTCCAGTGGCTGTACGTGCCGCTCGCGTGGCCCGTCTCCGTGCCGCCGGTGACGTTGATGCCGCAGCCACTGGCCGACTTCAGCGTCTGGATGCCCTGGATCGTGGTGAGGTTGACCTGGTCGAACGACGTGCAGGTCGAGTTGTTCCGGTCACTGCAGCCACCGCTGGAGGACCAGGTGATGCCCGACGAGCGCAGCCGGGACGTCGCGTCGGCATGGCTGAGCTTGGTGACCAGCACGCCGACGGATCCGGTGCCGTTGTCGAACACCGGGTCGTGTTCCTTGGGCTGGGCGGACGCCTGGGCGGCGGCCGTCGTGACCAGCAAGGCCGTCGCGGCGGAGGCCGCGACCACGAGCGCTCGGACCAACAGTTTTCGCATTCGATCTCTCCGTCCCATGGACGGCGCGAACGCGCGGGCAAGCACGGGCCGCCCTCGCGAAACGCCGACCCCGTAAATAGGAATTGAGCGACAGAAAGCGGCCCTCGGACCACGGCGGCTTGGTGCGCAGGGAGCCACCGCGGCCGGCAAGAACGCCTCCGCAGGCGAGAATAGTAGTTATTGACCAGATGTCATAGAGTGCTCGGGGAAAATTTCCAACCCGTTGTTCCCAAGATTCCCACGGAAATCAACAACGGCCAGTACCAGCGCGACGAGGACGAGCACCACCGCGGCGAACAGCGCGGCGGCGAGCCCCGCCGGATAGCTGCCGATCGCGCCGACGAACCCGTAGAAGATCGCGGCCAGCAGCGCCGTGCCGACCGCCGTGCCGATCCGCTGGCCGGTCTGCAGCACGCCGCTCGCCACGCCGGACATGCCGCTCGGCACGCAGGACAGGGTGATCGTCGTGTTCGGCGAGATCACCGCTCCCCCGCCGATGCCCGCGAGCAGCAGCGGCAGCGCGATCGCGAACATCAGGTGGTCGGTGTCGACCACGAGCGTGAGCAGGCCGACCAGGCCGAGCCCGGTCGCGACCATGGCGAGCCCGGCCATCGTGAGGCGCCTGCCCCACCGATCCACCAGCCGGCCGGCCAGCCACGCCGCCACCGCCGAGCCCAGCGCGAACGGCGTCACCGACAACCCGGACTCGAGCGGCGAGAAGCCCAGCCCGGCCTGGAAGAACACCGCGAACACCAGCCACATGCCGCTGAACCCGCAGAAGTACACGGCGCCGATCGCGGAGCCGAACGAGTAGCCCGGGGTGTCGGTGAACAGCCGCAGGTCCACCAGCGGCGCGCGCCCCGCGGCGACCCGGCGCCGCTCCCAGCGAACGAACGCATAGCCCAGCGGCACGGCCGGCGGGAACAGCCACCAGAACCGCTGCAGCCCGCCCGCGTCGGACTGCACGACGGGGAACAGCAGGCACAGCACGGCCAGGCCGAGCAGCACGATGCCGGTGACGTCGATGTCGGCGGAGACCTCCCGGCGCGGGATCGGCGGCACGAGGAACCACGCGAGCACGAGCGTGAGCAGGCCGAACGGGAGGTTCACCAGGAACACCCAGCGCCAGCCGTCCGGCTCGCCGAACGCGCTGAGGATCAGCCCGCCGACCACCGGGCCGGCCGCGGTAGACACGCCGATCGTGGCGCCGAGCAGGCCGAACGCGCGGCCGCGCTCGGCGCCGCGGAAAAGGTCCTGGATGAGCCCGCCGTTCTGCGGCGTGACCAGCCCGGCCACCAGCCCCTGCAGCAGCCGGGCGAGCACCAGCAGGAGCAGCGACGGCGCCAGGCCGGCGAGCACGCTGGTGACCACGAAGGCGGACAGCGCGTACAGGTACATCCGGCGCCTGCCGAACGCGTCACCGAGCCGCCCGCCCGCGACCAGCGCCAGCCCGAACGTCAACGGGTAACCGGACACCACCCACTGCACGGCGCTGGCCGACGAGCCGAGCCCCTGCTGGATCGACGGCACCGCGACCGTCACCACGCTGACGTCCAGCAGGATCATGAACCCGCCGGCGAGGGTGACCCACAGCGCCCGCCAGCGCCGTGGGTCCTCGCCGGGTGGATAGTCGGTCACACTCCCCTGTGTACGCACATCGGGCCCGCGGCACCAGCGGACGCGTCAGGCGAAGGGCAGCCAGGCCACCTCGGCCAGCGAGTCCAGGTTGCTGACCAGCACGCCCGCCTGGGACACCGTCCACAGCTCGCCGCCGATCACCAGCGCGCGGCGCGGCATGAACGGGATGCCGCCGTAGGCCTCCCCCTCGTGGCGGACCATGCCCACCTCGGACATCGCGTTCCCGGTCACCTTGAGCACCATCGCACCCGCGTCCGGGTACCGCCCCGACGAGTCCGCGATCGTGCCGCTCATGGGGATCACGACGAGGTTCTTGGCCGGCCAGTACAGGAACGCGTGCGGGTCGCCCTCCACCTCCGAATGCCCGCCCGCGTACTGCAGCTGGCCCACGCGCCGGGCACCGCGCTGGTTCGACACGTCGAACAGCGACACCTGGGTGCCGGTCGTCATGCCCTCGGCGGTCGCCTCCTGGCCGACGCCGAGCAGCCTGCCGTCGCCGAGCGGGTGCAGGTACGCCGAGTAGCCGGTGATCTTCAGCTCGCCGGTCACCCGCGGCTTCGCCGGCACCGAAAGGTCCACTGTGTACAGCGGGTCGGTCTGGCGGAACGTCACCACGTACGCCGTGTTCCCGAGGAAGCGCACCGCGTAGATCTTCTCGCCCCGGCCGAGCCCGTCGACCCGGCCTACCGCGGCGAGCTCCTTGCCGCGGCGGGTGAGCACGCTGATGCCGCTGTGCGAACCGTCGCCGTCGGCCGTGGTCGTGGCGACCCGCAGGTTCCCGTCGTGCTCGGAGAGCGAGTACTGGCTGAGCAGCGTGCCCGCCACCCCGCCGGAGGCCACGTGCACCGGCCTGCCCGTGCCGGAGATGTCGAACTGGTAGATCTCCGTGCGCCCGCCGCCGGGCGCGGGCCGGTCGGCGGGGCCGAAGCCCGCCGCGCCGCGCACGACGTGGTCGTCGGCGACGTACAGGTTCGGGCCGCTGCCGTACACGGTGTCGCCGTCGGCCGCGATGCTGATCGGGTCGCCGGTGGCGAGCTCGTGGGTGAGGTCGACGGTCAGCACGGTGAGCATGGCGGCGCCGGTGTAGCTGGCCGGGTGGCTCACCGCGGTGCAGTCGACCAGCTCGCCGGTGCTGCGGTGGCCGTCCGCGGACAGCTGGTAGCGCGGCAGCCAGTCCGAAATGGACGATGACTCGACGACGCCGCGGTTGCGGTCGGTGGCGTCGGACGGCGTGATCCGGCCGTCCGGATAGGTGAACTTGAGGCGCGGCGCGGACCGCACCACGACGCGCGCGACCGAGCCGATCTGGCGCGCGTCGAGGTAGCCGCCCTCGACGGCGAGCGTGCCGAGCACCTTGCCGGACCCGGTCAGGTCGACGAGCACCAGCTGCGTGCCGAACGCCGGGTCGACGGGCGGGTCGACGGGCTTGCCGGGAGTCGGGGTGGGCTCGTCGATGGGCGGCGAGACGTCCGGCACGGGCTCGCCCGGCGAGCCGCCGCCGGGCATGGGCTTTTCGGCGACGCCGCCGCTCGGCAGGGGAACCGCCACGCCGCCGGCCGCGGTCAGCACGAGCGCGCGGTCGCCGGAGATCAGCAGCTGGGTGGCATATCCGCCGGGCAGCGCGAGGTTCGCGGTCTGCTTGTGCGAGGCCACGTCCACCACGCGCAGCCTGCCGTCGGCGATGGTGACGACCCGGCGGCCGTCGGTCTTCACGATGTCCGGCTCGTCCACATCGGACTCGTAGTTGTTGGTGCCGGAGTGGTCGGGCGCCGCGTCCGGTTCCGCCGCGGAGCGCCCGGCTCCGGTGTCCTGTTCGTACGGCACGGCCCCCTTGGCGGCCGCGCCGCCGCCCGGTGCCGGCGGCGCGGCCGGTGCTTCCTGGGCGACCGCCACGTCCCCCTCGCCACCGCGGGCGATCCCGAGGTCGCCGCTCATGCCGTACGCCCCGACGTGCGGCAACGCGGCCGACTTCAGCTCATGCAGCGCCGACTCGCACGAGTCGTAGGCGACGAGCGTGATCGCGCCGGCGTCGACGCCCCGCGTCCCCCCGCCGTCGGACACCCCGACGACCACAGCCGTGCCGGCCACGCCGGCACCCAACCCCACCA
Source organism: Actinophytocola sp. (assembly GCA_035995025.1). Taxonomy (GTDB): domain Bacteria; phylum Actinomycetota; class Actinomycetes; order Mycobacteriales; family Pseudonocardiaceae; genus Actinophytocola. The sequence continues at coordinate 16,716 of DASYKY010000049.1, read as the reverse complement.
CTGCCGCGGCGGCGACAGCCATCCGTGGCCATCTCGGTAAGTCCTGGTTCATGCACCCAGGACGGACACCTTCACCGAATGCGTTGCACACGACATGGTTGACTTCGCCGCGTGCGAGCCGAACTCCTCTCCGCGCTCGCCGGCGAGATCCTCGCCCGCTCGGCGCGGCGGGTGGGCGTCGACGGCGTGGACGGCGCCGGCAAGACGCATCTCGCCGACGAGCTCGCCGCCGTGCTGTCCGGCCGGGGCACCGAAGTCGTCCGCGCGTCCGTCGACGGGTTCCACCATCCGCGCGCGATCCGCCACCGGCGCGGGCGCGGCTCACCGGAGGGGTACTACCGCGACTCCTACGACTACGCCCGGATGGTCGAGCTGCTGCTCGATCCGCTCGGGCCCGGCGGCTCGCGCCGGTTCGTCCACGCGGTGTACGACGTGCACGCCGAGTCGCCGGTGCAGGTCGCGCCGCGGACCGCCGGGCCGGACGCGATCCTGGTGCTGGACGGCATCTTCACCCACCGGGACGAGCTCGCCGGCTACTGGGACTACTCCGTCTGGCTCGACGTCCCGTTCGCCGTGTCGATCCCCCGCGGCGCGGCCCGCGGCTACGGCGATCCCGACCCGCGCGCCGAGTCCAACCATCGCTACATCGAGGGCCAGCGGCGCTACATCGCCGAGTGCGACCCGCGGGCGCGTGCCACGGTCGTCGTCGACAACACCGACCTCGCGCGCCCCGCGATATCGACCTGACCATCCTTTTTGGACAGCAGGGCCGGCCGGATCATTGCCTTCGCTGGCAGGCGGGGGAAGACGGTACGGTGGAGGGCGGTACGGGCGCCGGCTGGGAGGGCTCCACACGTGAAGATCCGGCTCCTCGGGCCGCTGGAAGTCTTCGACGGCACGAGCTGGAGCGGTGTCGGTGCCGCGAAGGTGCGGTTGCTGATCGCGAACCTGCTCATCCGCCAACGCCAGGTCGTGCCGATCGACCAGCTCGTACAGGAGCTGTGGGGCGACGCGCCGCCCAAGACCGCCACCACCCAGGTGCACGGGTACGTGCTGCGGCTGCGCAGGCTGCTCGGCGACCGCGACGGCCGGCTGCTGGTCACGACCGCGCCCGGCTACCGGCTGGTGCCCGGCGAGGACGACACCGACGCGCAGCGGTTCCTGGCCCTGGCCGCCGAGGGCCACCGCCAGCAGCGGCGCGGCGGCTTCGAGCACGCGGCCGAGCTGCTCGGCCAGGCGCTCGCGTTGTGGCGCGGCCCGGCCTTCGCCGACGTGCCGGAGTCGGCGGCCGTCGCGGTCGAGGCGGCGCGGCTCACCGAGCAGCGCCTGACCGCGCTCGACGCCCGCGTCGACGCCGACCTCGCGTGCGGCCGGCACACCATGCTGATCGGCGAGCTGCAGCAGCTGGTCGGCGAGCACCCACTGCGCGAGCAGGGCTGGCACCGGCTGATGCTCGCGCTGTTCCGCGCCGGCCGGCAGGCCGAGGCGCTGCAGGCGTTCCAGCGGGTGCGCACGATGCTCGTCGGCGAGCTCGGCGTCGAGCCCGGCGCCGCGCTGCGCGAACTGCACCAGCAGCTGCTGGCCGGCGAGATCGAGACAGGCCCGCGCGAGGCCGCGCCGCCCGCCGTCGTGGTGCCGCCGATCTGTCAGCTGCCGGCCGACGTGCCCGACTTCACCGGCCGCGACGGGCCGCTCGACGCGCTCACCGGGCTGCTCGCCGACCGCTCCCCCGACGGGCCGCCGCCGGTCGCGGTGCTCTCCGGCGGCCCCGGCGTAGGCAAGTCGACGCTGGCCCTGCACGCCGCACGCCGTGCCGCGCCGGGGTTTCCGGACGGCCAGCTCTACCTCGACCTCGCCGGCACCTCCCCCGAACCCCGGGACCCGGCCGTGCTGCTGGCCGAGGTGCTGCACGCGCTCGGCGTCACCGGCGCGGCGGTGCCCGACGGCCTGCACGCCCGGGCCGCGCTGTACCGGTCGCTGCTCGTGGACCGCCACATGCTGCTGGTCCTCGACGACGCCGCGCACGCCGACCAGGCCCGCTGGCTGCAGCCGCCGACCGGCACCTGCGCCGCGATCGTCACCAGCCGCGGCGTGCTCACCGACCTGCCCGGCGCCCGCCACATCGAGCTGGACGTGCTCGACACCGGCGCGGCGCTCGACCTGTTCACCTGCATCGTCGGCTCGGAGCGGGTGGGCCGGGAACCCGACCACGCCACGGCGATCCTGCGCGCGTGCGGGCGCCTGCCGCTGGCCATCCGGATCGCGGCAGGCAAGCTGCTCGGCCGTCCCGCGTGGTCGCTGCGGGTCCTGCGCGAGCGGCTGGAGGACGAGTCGCGCCGGCTGTCCGAGCTGAAGCTGGGCGACCTCGGCGTGCGGGCGAGCTTCGACCTGTCCGTACGGCTGCTGCCCGACGAGGCGGTCACGGCGCTGTGGCTGTTCGGCATCCTTGGCCCGCAGACCGTGCCGGGCTGGGTCCTCGACCCGCTGCTCGACCGGCCGGACTCGCGCGACGTGCTCGACACGCTGGTCGACGCGAACCTGGCCCGGCTGACCACCACGGACGTCACCGGCCAGCCCCGCTACCGGCTGCACGACCTGTTACGGGCGTACGCGGCCGAGGCGGCGGACGCGATCCCGGTCGAGGAGCGCCGCGACGCGGTGACCCGGCTGCTCGCCACCTGGCTCGACCTCGCGTCGCGCGCGGTCGACGCGTTGCCGCCCAGCCTGTTCCGGCCGCCGCCGGGCGCCGCGCCCCGCCGCCGCGTCCGGGCCGGCGTGGAACGGCGGGTGGCCGGGGACCCGGTGGGCTGGTTCGACACCGAGCGGGCGGCGCTGATCGGTGCGGTGCAGCTGGCCGCGGAGTGGGGGCTGGCCGAGCTCGCGTGGGAGCTCGCGACCGCCGCGGTGCCCTACTACGACCACCACAGCCGCTACGAGGACTGGCAGCGCGGGCACCAGATCGCGCTCGGCGCGGTCCGGCGGGCCGGCGACCGGCTCGGCGAGGCGGTGCTGCTGCGCGGGCTCGCGCAGGTGCAGATCTACCGGGACAACTTCACCGAGGCGACCGCGAACCTGCGGCGGTCGGTCGAGCTGTTCCGGCAGGTGGGCGACAAGCTCGGCGAGGGCCTCGCCACCGCGGGGCTGGGCACGATCCACCGGGTGCTCGACGAGCACCGGCCGGCCCTCGCACGCGCGACAGAGGCACTGGAGCTGGTGACCGCGGCGGGCGACCGGCACACCGAGGCGCAGCTGATGAGCGGGATCGGGGCGATCCACCTGGCGCGCGGCGACCACGACGACGCCCGCACGTGGTTCGCGGACGCGCTCGAGCTGTGCCGCACGCTCGGCGACGTGCACCGGGAGGCGGTGGTGCTGCGGGAGATGAGCGCACTGCACGACCCGGACACCGCGCTCGAAGACCTGGAGCGCGCGCGGGACATCTTCACCGGCCTCGACGACGACCGATGCGTCGCGTATACGTTGGTGAAGTCCGGCGAGATCCACGCGCGGCGAGGCGACCGGGCACGCGCCGCGCCGGACCTCGAGCTCGCGGCAGAGATCTTCCGCCGCAACGGATCCCGTCTCGACGAGGCCCAGTGCTGGGAGCTGTTGGGCAACTTCGAGGCGGACAACGGGAACCCGGCCGGCGCGCGGCGGCATCTCGACCAGGCGCGCACGCTCCGGCGGTCCGTCGGCGCGACCGGCCGGTTTCCCGACTAGGTGGCCGCCCCGCACCGGCCCGGGTCACGGAGCCGGTGCGGGGCGGCCGATCCCCCCTCGGCCGTGCCTAGGCCCCCGGCGCGATCCACAGGAACGAGGCGTTCTCGTTGTACGTGTTCACCAGGTTCCGGCAGGTGCCCGGCGCGATGTCGTCGTGCGCGCCCGCCCAGTTCGAGTTGAAGAACACCCGTGCGGTGAGGTTGTCGTCCTTGTTGCACGCGGACGCGGCGTTGTTCTTCACCAGCTCCCCCTTGCCGGCCCCGGTGGCGACGAACCGCACGGTGGCGAAGTCCTTCACCCCGAGCTCGAAGTCGCTCAACGACCCCTGCTCGTTGCTGTTGTAGTACAGGCAGAACTCGCCGGACTGGCACACACCGTCCAAAGCAGACTGTGTGGTGACGTCGGCGGACGCGGTCCCGGCCAGGCCGATGATCGACAGCGCGACGATCGGCAGCACCGTGGTGATCTTTCGCATGTGGATTTCCCCTCACCCTTCTCATTTTCTGCGGGGACCCATCCCGCTACGGGAGAAGACTGCCGGGGGCGGCTACATCGCGGCTAAGCCCGGCATAAGTTCACTCGTCGTCGGCCGCGTGCTGACGGGCCGCCAGGAAGTGCGCCACCTCGATGGTCGCCGGGTAGAGCTCGCGGTAGTTCCGGTAGAAGTCGTCGTACCGCGCCGCGGGGTCCGGCACGACCGTGTGGCCGGCCGGGTTCCACGCCGCCGGGTCGACGTCCACGCCGGTGGCCACCGCCGCCAGCAGCGCGTCGCCGAGGCACGCACCGATCGTCTCGGCCGGTACCTGTTGCGCCGCACCGGTCACGTCCGACACGATGCGCGTCCACAGCCCGCCCTGCGTGCCGCCGCCGACCGCGACGAGCCGCCGCGGGTCGCCGCCCGCCTCGCGCATGACCTCGAGGTTGTGCCGCACGCCGTAGGCGATGCCCTCGAGCGTCGCCCGGTACAGCTCGCCGCGGCCGTGCTCGAGCGTCAGCCCGGCGATCACGCCGCGCGCGTCCGGGTCGAAGATCGGTGTGCGCTCGCCGGCGAAGTACGGGAGCACCAGCAGACCGCGGCTGCCGGCCGGCACCCGCATGGCCTCCTCGACGAGCGTGGCGAACTCGCCGCCGACGAGCCGGCGCAGCCAGTCGGTGACCGCGCCGGACGTGGCCATGCCGGCGGCCAGCGACCGGGTGCCGGGGAAGACGCCGCTGGTCGTCCAGAGGCCGGGGTGCGGCGTCGGCGACTCGAGCACCTGGACGAGGAACATGGTGGTGCCGTACATGACCATCACGTCGCCCGGCTCACGGACGCCAACGCTGGTCGCCTCGGCCCACGCGTCGACCGTGCCCGCGGTGACCGGAAGTCCTTGCGGCAGCCCGGTTTCCGCGGCCGCGGCGGCGGTGACCGCGCCGGCGACCTCGGTCGGCCACAGCAGCTCCGGCAGGCGCAGACCGGGTGCGACCGCGGCGGCCCAGTCGTGCGCCCAGTCCAGGGCGAGCTGGTCGTACATCGGGTCGCACTGGCTGGCCGAGTGGTGGTCGAGCACGTAGCGGCCGGTGAGCCGGTGCACGAGGTAGGAGCTGGCCATCAGCAGCATCTCGGTGCGCTCGTACACGCCGGGTTCGTGGCGCGCCAGCCAGCGGATCTTCGGCCCGACCGCCTGGCTGGACAGCGGCGTGCCACCGCGGCGCAGGATCTCGTCGGCGCCCAGCTCCTCGGTCAGCTCGGCGATCTCGGTACCGGCGCGGGTGTCGACGCCGTAGAGGATCCCGGGACGCAGCGGCCGGCCCGCGCCGTCGGCGGGCAGCAGGCAGGGCCCGATCCCGCTGACCGCGAGCCCGCCCAGCCGCCCGTCGGCGGCCGGCGCCAGCTCGCGCGCGAGGGCCACGAAGTCCGCCCACCACACGGTATCCGCGTCGTGCTCGACCCAGCCGGGGTGCGGGGTGGCGGTGCGGTGCGCGCGACTCGCCCTGGCGACGATCCTTCCTTCGGCGGTGACCAGCACGCCCTTGGAGCTGGAGGTACCGATGTCGATGCCCAGGTAGAGGTCGGCCACGGCTGGATTCTGCCTGCTGTGCCGCAGCACGGCCGTGCCGCGTTGTCGCGGCCGCACGAGGGCGCACGAGGGCGCACGCTCGTGCTAATCTGTGCTCATGGCCACCTCGTTGCGCGCCGCGCTCGCCCGCGCCGGGGTGCGGGTGGACTCCGACGAGTTCCTCGCGCTCGTCGAGGACGCCGCGCGGCAACTCTCCCCCGTCGACCCCTCCCCGGCCGAGTACTTCACCGACTCGCAGGCCGCGGCGCTCACCGACGTCGGGCTGGATCTCGCGCCCCGGCGGGAAAGGGAGCGCGATCCGCGAGCGCGGACCGTCGCACTCCAGGCCGTCCTCCGCGACACCGCGCTCACCGTCGCCGGGGCCGCTGAGCGGATCGCCGTCGACGCGAGCCGGGTTCGGCACCGGCTGGCGGCCGGCAGGCTCACCGGCTGGAAGGACGGCGGCGGCTGGCGGCTACCGGTGTGGCAGTTCACCAACGACGGCGTGTTGCCCGGCCTCGAGGTGGTGCTCGCCGCCGTGCCGGACGACCAGCCGCCGCTCGTGGTGGCCGGCTTCATGACCACACCGCAGCAGGATCTGCGGACCGCGGGCGAGCCGACGACCGCGCGCGACTGGCTGCTCGCCGGTGGCGACCCGGCAACCGTCGCCCGGCTGGTGGCCACGCTCGGCATCCCGGCCTGACCGCCACGCGCCGAGCCGAACCGCTCACCCTGTGCACCGGCCCGGTCTAGGCTGAGCTGTCCGACCGCCGGCGACCAGGAGACACATCGAGGAATGTCACGGCTCCCCCAGCCGCCGGCCCCTGCTGCGCTGACGAAACTGCTACGCCCGCACGAGGACGTCGTCGCGGTCCACTCCGGTACCCGCCTCGTCCGCGTGTTCGCCGCGGCCGGCGCGCACCAGCAGCGCTGGAACACCTTCCGCACCACCGGCCCGCTCCCCCACGCGCGGTTCGACCCGCACCCGCCGCGGGCCGGCGGGCGGCCGGGCAAAGCGGACGTCGGGGTGCTGTACTTCGGGCTCTCGGCGCGCACCAGCGTCGCCGAGGTCTACCAGCAGACGTCCATTGTGGACAGATGTACGCGCCGCCCGCACCTGGTGGTGTTCCAGCCGCGGCGCACGCTGCGGCTGCTGGACCTGACCGGCCTGTGGCCAACCCGGGCAGGCGCGTCGCAGGAGATCAGCAGCGGCCCGAAGGACGTCACGCAGGCATGGGCGCGTGCCATCCGCGCCGCCTTCCCCGACCTGGACGGGCTCTGGTACCGCTCGTCGATGGACTCCGGCGACCCCGCGGTCTGCCTGTGGGAGCCATCGGCGGGCGACGCGCTGCCGACGTCCCCGGACGTCCTGCTCCCGCTGGACTATCCCGGCCTCGACCTGCCGTTGTCACGAATTTGTGAAGCCCTGAACTACACCCTGCTCTAGCTCGTGCTTCGGGTAGGGGAACCCCCACCGGGAAACCGGGGGTGTCCCCGATGTCCCTATAGCCCAAGCCTCCTTAGCGTCAGTGACGAAAGGTTGGTGAGCGGCATCACATCACCGAACAGCACACCGGACAGCACCCGGACAGAGCATCGAGAGGCCCACCATGAACACGCAAGAGCACGAGGAAAGACCCCGCGTCTGGCTGGTCGGCACCACGCCCGACCCCGCGGACCACCCGATCGTCCGCGACACCCGGATGCGCACCTGGCAACCCGGTGACGACGGCCGCTACCACTCCGCCGACGGCTGGCACCACGCCACGTGGAACGAGCTGCACTCGCGGTACGACCTGGTCGAGGTGGCCTGATCAGGTGTTCGCCCGGTCCCTCGCCTGCACGTCCTGCGCCCGCACGTCGGACGCCGCGGCCGCCAATGCGCGGCGGTCGTCGCGACGGGTCTTGAGCAGGCTGGCCACCGCGGTGATCACGAGCACGCCCACGATGACCGACAGCGATACGGCGATGCTGACCGTCGGCACGGCGAGCGGCTGGCCGCCGTTGATGAACGGCAGCGCGTTGGTGTGCAGCGCCTCGAGGACCATCTTCACGCCGATGAAGCCGAGGATGACCGCGAGCCCGATCGACAGGTACACCATCCGCCGGAGCAGCCCGCCCAGCAGGAAGTACAGCTGCCGCAGTCCCATCAGGGCGAACGCGTTGGCGGCGAAGACGAGGAACGGCTCCTTCGTGAGGCCGAAGATCGCCGGGATCGAGTCCACCGCGAACATCAGGTCCGCCGACCCGATGGCGATCATCACGATGAACAGCGGTGTCACGAACCGCTTTCCGCCGACCCGGGTGAAGACGCTGCCGTCGTGGTAATCGTCGGTGACCGGGAAGACCTTCCTGGCCCACCGGGTGACCCTGTTCTCCTCGTAGTCCTCGTCGTCCTCGCCGCCCAGGTTCGACCGGGACAGCCGGATCGCGGTGTAGACCAGGAACGCGCCGAACACGTAGAACACCCAGCTGAACTGGGCGATCGCGGCGGCGCCGACGGCGATGAACACGCCGCGCAGCACGAGCGCGATCAGGATGCCCACCAGCAGAACCTTGTGCTGGTGGATGACCGGCACCGCGAACGCCGACATGATCACCAGGAAGATGAACAGGTTGTCGACGGACAACGAGTACTCGGTGATGTAGCCCGCGAAGTACTCGCCGGCGTGCGTGCCGCCGGCGAACATCCAGATGCCGATGCCGAAGAGCACGGCCACGGCCACGTAGAAGACGACCCACCGGGCGGCCTCACCGATGGTCACCTCGTGCGGTTTTCGGTCGACGATGACCAGGTCGATGGCAAGCAGCACCAGGAGGCCGCCGATCGTGGCGAGCCAGATCCACACGGGAACGTTCATTCAATAGACCTCCGGTCTGGACGCACGTCTGACCGGAGGTCTCTTCCGCCGGCCCGCGACCGGCCGCCGATGCCGGGATCCGCACGAGGCGATCCGTGTTGACGACATCGACGCGAAGGAATACTCCCCTCCACTACCCGCAAGTATCGCGTGCCGCGCGGGATCGCACCAGTCCAGATTGTCCGATGTATGCATGGCGTTGGTCACAATCGGACGGAACGGGCATTTCGGGCTGACCGGGCAGCCTCTCAGCCACTCTCAGCAAGCGTCGCATACGGTTTCGGCGTGGCCCGACTCTCCCGCCCCCGCCTGCGTTGGATCTTGATCGCGCTCGTCGTCGTCGTGGTCGGGACGGCAGGCGTGATCTGGCTCAACCGGGCCGACGAACCGCCCGCCGTGCACACGCGGTCGCAGACGCTGAGCGGCGCGGGCCAGGGCATCCGGCTCGACTCGACGCTGTACCTGCCGGAGCACACGCCCGCCCCGGCGGTCATCGTGGCGCACGGGTTCGGCGGCAGCAAACAGAGCGTCGACGGCGACGCGCGGGAGCTGGCGCAGCGCGGGTTCGTGGCCCTCACCTACTCCGCGCGCGGCTTCGGCCGCAGCACCGGGCAGATCGCGCTGAACTCCCGCGACGCCGAGGTCGCCGACGCGTCGAAGCTGGTCAGCTGGCTCGGCACGCGGCCGGAGGTGGTCCAGGACGGCCCGGACGACCCGCGGGTCGGAGTCACCGGCGGCTCCTACGGCGGCGCGCTCACGTTGCTGCTCGCCGGCACGGACAAGCGGGTCGACGCGCTCGCGCCGAGCATCACGTACAACGACCTCAGCCAGGCGCTGCTGCCCAACTCGGCCACGCCGGGCCGGACGCCGGACACGCCCGCGGCCAACGCGTTCGCGCCGAACGGCGTGTTCAAGCGCTCCTGGGCGGGCATCTTCTTCGGCGCGGGCGTGGGCGGCGCGAGCCTCGCGGACCCGTCCACCGACGCGGTCGAGGCGGGGAGCCAGGACGACGACGCGGCCGCGCCGGCCGACCCGGGCGCGGCCCCGGCCGACGCCGGCTCGTCGGGCGGCTCCCCGCCCGCCGGTGGCGGGGGCGGTGAGCCGTCGACGGGCAACCCGTGTGGCCGGTTCCGCCAGGACTTCTGCCAGGCGTACGCGCAGGTCGCCACCACCGGGCAGGCGAGCGCGCGGACGGTGAACCTGCTGCGCTCGGTGTCGCCGGTGACGGTCACCAGCCGGATCACCCAGCCGACGCTGCTCGTGCAGGGCGAGCAGGACACGCTGTTCGGGCTCGACCAGGCCGACGCCACGGCGCGGCAGATCAGCGCGGCGGGCGGCAAGGTCAAGGTCATCTGGTACACCGGCGGGCACGACGGCGGCCGGCCCGGGCCGGAGCTGCGCGCCCAGATGATCGACTGGTTCGACTTCCACCTGCGCCACCAGGGCGGCGACCCGGGCACCGGGTTCGAGTACGCGGTACAGGGTGCGCTGCGGGTGCAGGGCGCGCCGTCGGTGCGCACGGTGTCGACCGGCACCTACCCCGGGCTGGACGGCACGTCGACCGACCGCCGGCGGGTGCGGGTCTACGGGCCGGAGCAGACGATCATCAACCCGCCGGGCGGCAACCCGGCCGCGATCAGCAGCATGCCGGGGCTGGGCGCGGTGGTCGGCAGCTCGTCGCGGCTGGCCGGGCGGTTGTCGATCGACCTGCCGGGCCAGTCGGCGCGGTTCGACAGCCGGCCGCTGAGCTCGCAGCTGCTGGTCGCCGGCGCGAGCACGGTGCGGATGCGGGTGTCGGCGGTGAAGGGCTTGCCTGCGCCGAAGGGCGGCGCGGTCCTGTTCGCGAAGCTGTACGACGTCGGCTCGGACAACACGCGGACCCTGCCGGGCTCGGCGGTCTCGCCGCTGCGGATCCCGTCGCTGCCGGCGGACGGGACTCCGGTCGAGCTGACCGTGACGCTGCCCGGGATCGTCCGCCCGGTGGAGACCGACCACCGGATCGAGATGGTCGTGAGCACGACCGACCAGGCCTACGCGACGCCGACGCAGGCGGCCGCGTACCGGGTGTCGATCTCGCCGGACGCCACGGTCGACGCGCCGGTCGTGTCGGGCACGCGGTCGGACACCGGCCCGCCGGTTGGTCCGCTGGTCGGGATCGCGGTGGTACTGGGCATCTGCGTGCTGGCCGGTCTGTGGGGCGCGCTGCGCAGGCGCCGGTCGGTCGACGCGGACGCCGGGCTGGTCGACGTGCCGCTGGTGATCGAGGGGCTGTCGAAGTTGTACCCGGGCGGGGTGAAGGCCGTCGACGACCTGTCGTTCCGGGTCGAGCGCGGGCAGGTGCTCGGGCTGCTGGGCCCGAACGGCGCGGGCAAGACGACGGCGCTGCGGATGCTGATGGGGCTGATCCGGCCGACCGGCGGGACCATCCGGGTGTTCGGCCACCGGGTGCACTCGGGCGCGCCGGTGCTGTCCCGGATCGGCTCGTTCGTCGAGGGGGCGGGGTTCCTGCCGCACCTGTCCGGGCGAGCGAACCTGGAGCTGTACTGGGCGGCGACCGGGCGGCCGGCGGACAAGGCGCACGTCGCGGAGGCGCTGGAGATCGCGGGCCTCGGCGACGCGGTGGACCGGCGGGTGCGCACGTACAGCCAGGGCATGCGGCAGCGGCTGGCGATCGCGCAGGCGATGCTGGGGCTGCCGGACCTGCTGGTGCTCGACGAGCCGACCAACGGGCTCGACCCTCCGCAGATCCACCAGATGCGCGAGGTGCTGCGCCGGTACGCGGCAGCGGGGCGCACGGTGCTGGTGTCGTCGCACCTGCTGGCGGAGGTCGAGCAGACGTGTGACCACGTCGTCGTCATGCACCACGGAAGGCTCGTCGCGTCCGGCGAGGTGGACGCCATCGTGGGCGGCAGCGGCGAGGCCACGTTCCGCGTCGACCAGCCGACGGAGGCCGCCGAGGTGCTCCGCGGGGTCGACGGCGTGGAGGACGTGGTGGTCGACGGTCCCCTGGTGCACGCGGACCTCGACGGCCTGCCCCGGGCGGAGGCCCTGGCCACGCTGGTGCGCGCGGGCGTGGCCGTGGAGCAGGCGGGCCCACGCCGCCGCCTGGAGGACGCCTTCCTGCAGCTGGTCGGAGAGGACACCGCGCGATGACCGTCGACAACTTCGATGAGCACGACGTCCACACCGACCCGGCGGCGCTGGAGGTGCTGGCCGAGGCGGCCGCGCAGGAGACCGTCGAGGTCGCGCCCGACGGTTCGGTCGTCGGCTACCGGGCACGGCGGACGTTGCGGCTGCGCGTCGAGCTGACCCGCCAGATCCGGCGGCGGCGGGTGCAGCTCGTGCTCGGCTTTCTCGTGCTGCTGCCGTTCATCCTCTGGGCGGCGTTCGAGTTCGGCACCGACAACGGCGGCGCGCGGTCCGGCGGCTTCGTCGACCTGGCCACCAGCAGCGCGCCGAACTTCGTCGTCTTCGCCCTGTTCGCCACCGGCAGCTTCCTGCTCCCGATGATCGTCGCCCTGTTCTTCGGCGACACCATCGCGAGCGAGGCGTCCTGGTCGAGCCTGAAGTACCTGCTGGCGATGCCCATCCCCCGGCATCGCCTGATACGCCAGAAGGCGTTCACGTCGGCGCTGCTGTCGCTGTTCTCGATCACGCTGCTGCCGGCCGTCGCCCTCGGCGTGGGCGTCGTGTTCTACGGCGCGGGCGAGGCCATCAGCCCCACGGGCGACGCGATCCCGTTCGACCAGGCGATGGTCGCACTGGTGCTGACCATCTGCTACCTGGCCATCCACCTGCTGTGGGTCGCCGGCCTCGCCCTGTTCCTCACTGTCTCGACCGACGCCCCACTCGGCGCGGTGGGCGGCACCGTGCTCGTGGCGATCCTGTCCCAGATCCTCGACCAGATCACCGCCCTGGAGGGCCTCCGCAACTACCTGCCGACCCACTACGCGTTCGCCTGGTCCGACCTCATCTCCACCGACATCGACTGGTCGAACATGGCGGCGGGCGCCTTCTCCGCAGTGGCCTACGGCGCCTTCTTCAGCCTCCTGGCCTGGCGCCGCTTCCGCACAAAGGACATCACGTCCTAGCCCCGGTTAAGACACAATTCATGCTGTCGGCCAACAACACCTAGTGTCGCGTGTCTGAAGTCTGTTTACGTGTGATCTTGGAGAGTAGGTCCTCCGCGGTCTTGGTCCAGGTGAATGGCGTGGCGCGTTGGTTGTAGGCGTCGATGAATCGGCGGATGGCATCTTCGAGATCGTCGATGCTGAGGAAGCTGCCGCGGCGGATGGCTTGGCGGGTGATGATGCCAAAGAAGATCTCGACCATGTTCAACCAGGAACAACTGGTCGGGGTGAAATGCAGGGTGATCCGCTTGTGTTTCGCCAGCCAGGCCTGCACGTCAGGGTGCTTGCGTGTGGCGTAGTTGTCACAGATGACGTGCAGCTTGATCCGGGGGTGCGCCCTGGCCACCTGCTTGAGGAAGGCCAGGAACTCGACGTTGGTGTGCCGCGGGTAGCACGCGTCGGCGCTGATCTTGCCCGTGGCCACTTCCAGCGCGGCGAACAACGTGGTGGTGCCGTGCCGGACGTAGTCGTGGGTCTGCCGGGCCGGAAGTCCCGGGCGCAGCGGCAGGATCGGCTGGGTGCGGTCCAGCGCCTGGACCTGACTTTTCTCGTCGACACTGACCACCACCGCCCCCTGGGGCGGGTCGAGGTAGAGCCCGACGACGTCGCGGATCTTGGGCTCCAGCTCAGGGTCGGTAGAGAACTTGAACGTCTCGATGCGGTGCGGCTGGATGTTCCACTTGCGCCAGATCCGGGCCACGGTGGCGAACGAGATCCCCAGCCGAGCTCCCAGCAGCCGCGACGACCAGTGCGTCACGCCCAGGTCCGGAGGCGGGTTTCCCCTGTCCGCCAGCGTCTCAGCGAGCACCTCAACCTCGTCGATCTCCCGGCGGCGGCCCGGCCGCGGCAAGTCGCCCAACCCCGCGATCCCCGCTTCGGCATACCGATCACGCCACTTGAGCACCGTTGGCCTGCTGGTCTGCATCCGCTGCGCGATCTCGGTATTGGGCACGCCATCAGCCGCCATCAACACAATCCTGCCGCGCGCCACCAGGCCGGCCGGAGCCGTCGACACCCGAGTCAACGCCTCCAGCCGCGCCCGATCACCATCACGCAGTTGCAGAGCCTGAGCCACGTACACGACCCGGATCCTTCCCCACACCCAGACGTAAAACAATCAACGACACGCGACACGAGGTTCACGCAAGTTGACAGCTTGAACGTCACAGCACCCGTTTTAGAGAACCATTGTCGACCATGGCCGCGACCAGTTCGGTAAGACCGCTGAGCAGATCACCCGATGATATAGTGGCAAGATAATGCGGGGAGTCGCCGTGTTCGATGTGAATATCCAGGACGCTCATCAGGTATGGCGAATACAGTACCAACGGATCCGGTGAATCCAGGTCCACTGCAATTGCCGCAAAGCCGAGAAACGCACGCGACTGATACACGCACAGGCGGTCAGCCATGAGTCCGTGGCGTTCTTTGAACTGTCCGAAGGCGACGATCGACGTACGGATCTTTGCCGGCAGGTCCTCACCACGGTAGCGAGAAAGGGTCGCGGTCGCCTCACACGACGGGTCGAGCAGTACCGCACGATAGGTGCCGCCGCGGGCCAGGAATTCCAGCACCGCGTCGCGGTAGCGCGCCGGACGATCGGTCGTGGTCATGGCCCGCGAACAGGTGCGCAGCGCGGTCCCGAGGTCGAGCACGTCCGACCGCGCCGCCGCGACCAGCCGGGCCTTCTCCTCCTGGCTTGGACGTTGCGGTTGCGCGGATACCGTCGTGCTGCCCGCAAGCCCCGCCTTCGCGAGCCACGCTCTGCGAGCGTCTTGCGCGGAGCCGCTCGGGGTCATCAGGTAGACGTCGCTGTTCTCGTGCCTGCCGACATGCACGAATGCGTCCGCGTGCCGACCGGCCACCTCGTAAACCGCCTCGGAGATGGCCAAGCAGTCCGGCGGCGTCAGCTCCTCCAGGTGCGCGGCCAGGTTGATGACCGGCGAATGGATGGCGCCCGACCCGCCGTTCGAGCCGTAGCGGATCGTGCCCTTGTGCACCGCGACCCGTAGTCGCAGCTCCCCCTTCAGCTCAGTGCGACGCAAGCTGTCGCGGACCTGCGGCAGATCGGTCCGCAGGACGTCACGCGCGGCTGTCAGCGCCGCGTCGCGGGCGACGCTCTCGTTCTCGTCGTGTACGGCCAGGATGCCGCCGTCGCCGCGCCAGGACCACAGTTCGGCGCGGGCGCAGTGCAGCTTGGCGGCCGCCTTGCCGACCCGCGCGACGGCACGTTCACGCAGCTCGTCGAACGCGTGCGCGGCGCGGTCGAGCGGATTGTGCCGCACGATGCTCGAGTAGCCGGACGCGTCGATGACGATCAGGTACACGTTGTCGTACGTGTGCCCAGGTAAGAACCCGTCGGCCATCGATGCCCCCAGCGAGCTCGCGTCGTCCCAGCATGACGAGCGCGGCTGCGCGGCGACAACCTAGAAGACAGAACTCCTTGCGCCGACGGTGACCTGGATGTTCACTGCTGTGGTCGGGGACGCTTCGACCCACCACCGACAAAACGGAGGGCGCACATGCCCCGTCCCGTGCACTTCGAGATCCACGCCACCGATCCGCAGCGCGTGGCTACCTTCTACGAGCAGGCGTTCGGCTGGAAGATCGAGCAGTGGGGCGACCAGCCGTACTGGCTGATCACCACCGGCGACACCAACCCCGGCATCGACGGCGGAATCGTGCCCAGGCCAGGGCCTGCGCCCGCCGCGGACGCGCCGGTCAGCTCCTTCGTCAACACCATCGACGTGCCCGACCTCGACGCCACCCGCGCCGCGATCAACGACGCCGGCGGGACGATCGCGCTGGACAAGCACGCCGTCCCGGGCGTCGGGTGGCTCGCCTACTTCAAGGACCCGGACGGCAACGTGTTCGGCGCCATGCAGCCCGACGACCGGGCCAAGTAGCCGTCAGTGCCGTGGGCGGCGGCTGCGCAGGTAGTCGCCGACCACCGCGGCGCCCAGGCCGTCCAGGTCCGGGTTCACCACCCGCCCGCCGCTGCGCCTTGCGATCAGGTCGACGAACCGGGCCAGCGACGGGTCCTCGCCCAGCATGAACACCGTGACCGACGCGCCCAGCTTCGCCAGCGCGTCCACCTCCGCCAACGTCTTGCGCAGCGTGGCCGGCAGCGGCGGGTAGTCGAACACCGCCTCGCCGTCCCGCTCCAGGTGTGCCGTCGGCTCGCCGTCGGTGACCACCAGGACCACCGGGTGCGCGTCGGCGTGCCGGCGCAGGTGCCGGCCCGCCAGCAGCAGCGCGTGGTGCAGGTTCGTGCCCTGCTCCCACACGCCCTCCATGCCGACCAGCTCCGCCAGCTCCACCGACCGCGCGTGCCGGCCGAACGCGATCAGCTGCAACGCGTCCGTGCGGAACCGCGTGGTGATCAGCTGGTGCAGGGCCAGCGCCGTGCGCTTCATCGGCACCCAGCGACCGTCCTGCACCATCGACCACGACGTGTCCACGCACAGCGCCACGGCCGCCCGCGCCCGCTGCTCGGTCTCCGTGACCTCCAGGTCCACCACGTCGAGCGACACCGAGCCCCCGGTCGAGGCCGTGCGCAGCACCGCGTTGCGCACCGTCCGCGAGGTGTCCCACGGCTCGGTGTCGCCGAACTGCCACTGCCGGGTCGAACCCGTCGGCTCGCCGGCGGCGCCCGCGTTGCGCGAGTCCCGCCTGCCCTGCCGGCGCGCGGCGGTGAGCACGTCGCGCAGCGCGGTCTGGCCGAGCCGCCGCAGCGCCTTGGGCGACAGGCGCAGCGAGCCGTCCGGCGCCCGCTCCAGCAGGCCCTGCCCGCGCAGCTCACGCTCCAGCTCGGACAGCCGCCGCGCGTCGACCGCCGCGTCCTCGTCCAGCTGGCGCTCCAGCGCCTCGACGTCGATGTCCTCCAGCCGCGCCCCGGGATAGGACTGCGCGAGCTGCTCGGCCAGCGCATCGATCTCCGCGAGGTCGGCCATCGCCTGTGCGCCC
>DASYKY010000048.1:0-15998 GCA_035995025.1 Actinophytocola sp. | reverse complement strand
TCAGGCATGGTGCAGGTCGCGCTTCGCCGCGATCTTCGACGGCAGGCCCCACAGCTGCACGAAGCCCTTGGCCAGCGACTGGTCGAACGTGTCGCCCTCGTCGTAGGTGGCCAGGTTGAAGTCGTACAGCGACTGCTCGCTGCGCCGCCCGGTGACGACCGCGCGCCCGCCGTGCAGGGTCAGCCGGATCTCGCCGCTGACGTGCTCCTGGGTCTTCGCGATGAACGTGTCCAGCGCGTCCTTCAGCGGGGAGAACCACAGGCCGTCGTAGACCAGCTCGGACCAGCGCTGCTCGGCCTGCCGCTTGAACCGGGCGAGGTCGCGCTCGACCGTGACGTTCTCCAGCTCCTGGTGCGCGGCGATCAGCGCGATCGCGCCGGGCGCCTCGTACACCTCGCGGCTCTTGATGCCGACCAGCCGGTCCTCGACGATGTCCAGCCGCCCGACACCCTGCGCGCCGGCCCGCCGGTTCAGCTGCTGGATGGCCCCCAGCACGGTCACCGGCTCGCCGTCGACGGCCACCGGCACGCCCTTGTCGAACGTGATCACGACCTCGTCCGGGTCACGCGGCACGGCCGGGTCCTCGGTGTAGGAGTAGACGTCCTCGATGGGCGCGTTCCAGATGTCCTCCAGGAAGCCGGTCTCCACGGCGCGGCCCCACACGTTCTGGTCGACCGAGTACGGCGAGGACTTCGTCTGGTCGATCGGCAGGTTCCGCTCGTGCGCGTAGGCGATGGCCTTCTCGCGCGTCCACGCGAAGTCGCGGACCGGGGCGATGACCTTGAGGTCCGGGGCGAGCGCGCCGATGCCGACCTCGAAGCGGACCTGGTCGTTGCCCTTGCCGGTGCAGCCGTGCGAGACGGTCGTGGCGCCGTGGTACTTCGCGGCCTCGGCCAGGTGCTTGACGATCACCGGCCGGGACAGCGCCGACACCAGCGGGTAGCGGTCCATGTAGAGCGCGTTGGCCCGCAGGGCGGGCAGGCAGTACTGCTCGGCGAACTCGTCGCGCGCGTCCGCGACGACGGCCTCGACCGCACCGCAGTCCAGCGCGCGCTTGCGGATGGTGTCGAGGTCCTCGCCGCCCTGGCCGACGTCGACCGCGACGGCCACGACCTCGGCGCCGGTCTCCTCGGCGATCCAGCCGATCGCCACGGACGTGTCGAGGCCGCCCGAATAGGCCAGCACGATCCGCTCAGTCATTGTTCTCTCCCTTGTTCACGTCTGTTTTTGCCGCGAGTGCGGTGAAGATGGCGGCGAGATCCTTGCCGGACAACGGTTCCCTGGCGATGACCATCACCGTGTCGTCGCCGGCGATCGTGCCGACGACCTCGTACATGGCTGCCCGGTCGATCGCGCTCGCGAGGAACTGCGCGGCACCGGGCGGGGTTCGCAACACCGTCAGGTTCGCCGAGAAGTCCGCGGACACGAGCAGCTCGGCCAGCAGCCTGCCCAGGCGGGAGGTGCCGCCCTGCACACCGCGGACCGGGCTGCCGTCCTCGGGGATGACGTACACGGGGGCGCCGCCGTCTACGCCGCGCAGCTTGACCGCGCCGAGCTCGTCGAGGTCGCGGGACAGCGTGGCCTGGGTGACCTCGATCCCCTCCCCCGCCAGCAGCTTCGCGAGCTCGGTCTGGCTGCGCACGCCCATCGACGAGACCAGCTCGACTATGCGTGCCTGCCGGGCCACCCGGGTCGCGTTGGCCGTGGTCATGCCTGCTCCAGGAGCCAGGCCAGGAGTGCCTTCTGACTGTGCAGCCGGTTCTCCGCCTCGTCCCACACCGCGCTCGCCGGGCCGTCGAGGACCTCGTCGGTGATCTCCGCGCCGCGGTGCGCCGGCAGGCAGTGCAGCACGATCGCCCGCCGCGCGGCGCGGGCCAGCAGGTCGGCGTTCACCTGGTACGGCCGGAACGGCGAGACCCGGTCCTTGCCGTCGTTCTCCTGGCCCATCGACGTCCACGCGTCGGTGGCGAGCACGTCGGCGCCGTCGGCCGCGGCGTGCGGGTCGGTGAGGAGCGTGACGCTGCCGCCGGTCTCCTCGGCGCGGTGCTTGGCGTCGAGCAGGATCTCGCCGTGCGGCTGGAAACCCGCCGGGCCCGCGATGCGCACGTGCAGGCCGGCCGTGGCGCCGCCGAGCAGCAGCGAGTGGGCCATGTTGTTCCCGCCGTCGCCGAGGTAGGTGAGCGTGAGGCCGGCGAGCCCGCCGTGCCGCTCCCGGACGGTCTGCAGGTCGGCCAGGACCTGGCAGGGGTGGAACTCGTTGGTGAGCGCGTTGAGCACCGGGATCGTCGACGCCGAGGCCATCGCGGTCATCCGGGCCTGCGCGAAGGTCCGCCACACCACGGCGTCGACATAGCGGGACAGCACGCGCGAGGTGTCCTCGATGGTCTCCTCGCGGCCGAGCTGCATGTTGCGCCCATCGATCACGACCGCCTGGCCGCCGAGCTGTGCGATGCCGACCTCGAACGACAGCCGGGTGCGCGTGGAGTTCTTCTCGAAGATCGTCGCGACGGACTTACCCTCGAGCGCGCGGAGGCCGAGCCGGTCGGCCTTCATCCGGTCGGCGAGGTCGAGGACGTGGCTCTGCTCGGCCGGCGACAG
Source organism: Actinophytocola sp. (assembly GCA_035995025.1). GTDB lineage: Bacteria > Actinomycetota > Actinomycetes > Mycobacteriales > Pseudonocardiaceae > Actinophytocola. Next base: position 13,400 of record DASYKY010000048.1, on the reverse strand, counting down.
GTCGTCGTCACGCAGGAAGTGGCGGATCATCAGTCCTCCTTCGTCGCGTCGAGGATTCCGGGCAGCGCCGCGAGGAAACCGGTGACGTCGTCGCGGCCGAGCACCAACGGCGGGGCCAGCCGGATCGTGTCGGGCTGGACGTTGTTGACCAGGTAGCCGGCGTGCTGCGCGGCCGCGGCCACCGCGGGCGCGACCGGGGCGGCGAGGCCGATGCCGAGTAGCAGGCCCGTGCCGCGGACGTCGGTGACCAGCGGGTGGCGCAGCGTCTCGACACCGGCGGCGATCTCCTTGCCGAGCGCGGCGGCCTGCTCGCACAGGCCGTCGGCGGCGATCGTGGCGAGCACCGCGAGGCCGGCGGCGCAGGCGACCGGGTTGCCGCCGAAGGTCGTGCCGTGCTGACCGGGCTTGAGCAGCTCGCCCGCCGCGCCGACGCCGATGCACGCGCCGAGCGGCAGGCCGCCGCCGAGCCCCTTGGCCAGCGTGATCACGTCCGGCGTGATGCCGGCCTGCTGGAAGGCGAACCAGCTGCCGAGCCTGCCGACGCCGGTCTGCACCTCGTCGAGCACCAGCAGGGCCCCGGCGTTCGTGGTGATCTCGCGGGCGGCCTGCAGGTAACCGGCCGGCGCGGGGTGCACGCCGCCCTCGCCGAGGACCGGTTCGAGGAACACCGCCGCGGTGTCACCGTCCACAGCGGACCGCAGCGCCTCGGCGTCGCCGAACGGGACGTGCGTGACGCCGGGCAGCAGGGGTTCGAACGGTGCGCGCTTGGGCTGCTGGCCGGTGACGGTGAGCGCGCCCATGGTGCGGCCGTGGAACGCGCCGTCGCACGCCACGAGCTTGCCGCGGCCGGTCAGCCGGGCGAGCTTGACCGCCGCCTCGACGGCCTCCGCGCCGGAGTTGGCGAACAGCACCTTGGCCTGGCCGGCGAGCCCGGCCACGTCCAGCAGCGCCTCGGCCAGCTCGACCGCGACCGGGTTGACGTAGAGGTTCGAGGTGTGGCCGAGGGTGGCGATCTGGTTCGTCACCGCCTCGACGATCGCGGGGTGGGCGTGGCCGAGCGCGTTGACCGCGATGCCGCCGACGAGGTCGAGGTAGCGGTTGCCGTCGGCGTCCCACACGTGCGACCCCGCGCCACGGACCAGGGTCAGCGCGGGCGTGCCGTAGTTGTCCATGACGGCTGCCCGCCACCGGGCTTGTCCGTCCACATTGGACGTTATCACCGGTCTACCTCCTCGTCGGGGACGACCATCGTGCCGACGCCGTGACTGGTGAAGACCTCCAGCAGCACGGAGTGGGCGAGCCGCCCGTCGATCACGTGCGCGCGCGGCACGCCGCCGCGCACGGCGGCGAGGCAGCCCTCCATCTTCGGGATCATGCCGCTGGCGAGCCTGGGCAGCAGCCGCTCCAGGTCGCTCGCCCGGATCACGTTGAGCAGCGAGTCGCGGTCCGGCCAGTCCGCGTAGAGGCCCTCGACGTCGGTGAGCATCACGAGCTTCTCCGCGCCCAGCGCCACCGCGATCGCGGCCGCGGCGGTGTCGGCGTTCACGTTGTGCGCCAAGCCGTCCGCGTCCGGGGCCACCGTGGACACCACCGGGATCCGGCCCGCGCGCACGATGTCGAGCACCGCGTCCGGGTTGACGGCCACGACGTCGCCGACCAGCCCCAGGTCGACCGTCTCACCGTCCACGGTGGCCGTCCGGCGCCGCGCGGTGAGCAGCCGGGCGTCCTCGCCGGAGATGCCGACCGCGTACGGGCCGTGCGCGTTGACGAGGCCGACGAGCTCGCGGCTGACCTGCCCGGTGAGCACCATGCGGACGACGTCCATCGTCTCCGGCGTGGTCACCCGCAGGCCGGCCTTGAACTCGCCGGGGATGCCGAGCCTGGTCAGCATGGCGGTGATCTGCGGGCCGCCGCCGTGCACGACGACCGGGTGCAGGCCCGCGAGCTTGAGGAACACCATGTCCTGCGCGAACGCCGCCTTCAGCGTGTCGTCGACCATGGCGTTGCCGCCGTACTTGACCACGACGGTCGCGCCGTGGAAGCGCTGCAGCCACGGCAGCGCCTCGACGAGCACGGCCGCCTTCTCGGCCGCCTCGGCGCGGGAGACGTCGACCGTCATGTCGGGTACGCGCTGTTCTCTTCGACGTACGCGTGCGACAGGTCGGTGGTGAGCACCGTGGCCGTGCCGCCACCCGCGTGCAGGTGTATCTCGACCTCGACGTCCCGTCCGGACAGGTCGGCCTTCGCGCGGTCCGCCGCCTTCTGGCCCTCCCGGCAGACCTCCACACCGTTGATCGTGATGTCCAGCTCGGCCGGGTCGAACTCGACGGGCGCGTTGCCGACGGCCATCGCGATGCGGCCCCAGTTCGGGTCGGCGCCGTAGAACGCGGTCTTGCAGAGGTTGTCCTCGGCGACCTGCCGGGCGGCCACGTGCGCCTCGGCGTCGGTGACCGCGCCGCGGACGACGATCGTGACGTGCTTCGTGACGCCCTCCGCGTCGGCCTGCAGCTGGCGCACCAGGTCCCGGCACACGTCCGTCAGCACCTCGGTGAAGTTCGGCGGCGTCTCGCCGGACGCGCCCGAGCAGAGCAGCAGCACGGTGTCGTTGGTCGAGGTGCCGCCGTCCACGTCGAGGCGGTTGAAGGTGTCCTCGACCGCCTCGCGCAGCGACGTCTGCGCGTCCTCGGGCGCCGCGTCGGTGGTGACGACCGCGAGCATCGTGGCCATGTTCGGCGCGCACATGCCGGCCCCCTTGGCGAAGCCGCCGACCGTCCATCCGTCCTGTGTGGACTGTGCGTGCTTGGGGACGGTGTCGGTGGTCATCACGGCGGTCGCGGCGTCGACACCGGCCTGGTGGCTGGTCGAGAGGCTCCGGACGGCGTCGTCCACCCCGGATAGCAGCTCGGCCATCGGGAGTCGCTCGCCGATCAGGCCGGTGGAGCAGACCGCGACGTCGATCGCGCCGATGCCCAGCGCCCGCGCGACGTGCTCGGCGGTCGCGTGGGTGTCCTGGAAGCCCTGCGGCCCGGTGCAGGCGTTCGCGCCGCCGGAGTTGAGCACGACGGCTCTGGCCCGGCCGGTCTGCAGCACCTGCTGCGACCAGAGCACCGGGGCGGCCTTGACCTTGTTGCGGGTGAACACGCCCGCGGCGACGTCGAGCGGGCCGTCGTTGACCACGAGCGTGACGTCCTTGGCGCCGGTCGTCTTGAGCCCGGCGGCGACCCCGGCGGCGCGGAAACCCTTGGGCGCGTTGACGGTCAAGATGTCGCCTCCGCGAGGAGAAGCACGCCGGCGGTCATGGCGCGACCCCCACGGTGGACAGGCCGGCCGTCTCGGGCAGGCCGAGCGCGATGTTCATGGACTGGACGGCGGCGCCCGCGGTCCCCTTGGTGAGGTTGTCGAGCGCGGTGATGGCGACGAGCCTGCCGGCATCGGCGTCCACGGTGACGCGCACGTGCACGGCGTTCGAGCCGAGCGTCGCCGCGGTCGCGGGCCAGCCGTCGTCGAGGACGTGGACGAACGGCTCGTCGGCGTAGGCCTTGCGGTAGGCCTCCTGCGCCGCCGCCGGGTCGACGCCGTCCCGGACCGGGGCGGACGCCGTGGTGAGGATGCCGCGCGGCATGGGCGCGAGGACCGGCGTGAACGACACGGCGACCGGCCCGCCCGCCACGGCACGCAGGTTCTGGGCGATCTCGGGCGTGTGCCGGTGCGCGCCGCCGACTCCGTAGGCGGCGGCCGAGCCCATGACCTCGGAGGCGAGCAGGTGCGGCTTGAGGGCCCGGCCGGCCCCGGAGGTCCCGCTGACCGAGACCACGACGACGTCCGGCTCGACCAGGCCGGCGGCCAGGGCCGGGGCGAGCGCCAGGGTGGCGCCGGTGGGGTAGCAGCCCGGCACGGCGACCCGCGTGGCCCCGGCCAGCCGCGCGCGGGCGCCGGGCAGCTCGGGCAGGCCGTAGGGCCAGGTCCCCGCGTGCGTGCCGCCGTACCAGCGGTCCCAGTCGCTCGCGTCGGCCAGCCGGTGGTCCGCGCCGCAGTCGACCACGAGCGTGTCGTCGGCCAGCTGCGCGGCTATGTCCGCGGAGTGACCGTGGGGCAGCGCGAGGAACACGACGTCGTGCCCGCACAGCGCGTCGGGGGTCGTCTCGGCCAGCACCCGCCCGGCGAGCGGCACGAGGTGCTGCTGGTGCGCGCCGAGCGCCGACCCGGCGTTGCCGCCCGCGGTCAGCGCCCCGATCTCCACGTCGGGATGGCCGAGCAGCAGCCTGAGGAGCTCACCGCCGGCGTACCCGCTGGCCCCACCGACCGCGATCCGTACCGTCACACGAATGATTATGCACGGTCATGCAAACTCACTCAAACCGCGGTGGGGTGTTCTCCGCCACCAGTGCCTTGTCCAGCACGTCGAGCGCGTCGGTGACCTGCCTGAGGTAGGCCGGGAAGTCCAGCCGGACGCCGGTCGTCAGGCGTGACATCGCCGGGACCACGTCCACCGCGTCCTCGGTCTTCCGGTCGTACGCGCCGAGGACGGCGTCCGGCAGGAGGCGGAACGGAGCGCCCGCGCGGGTCCAGCTGCGCAGCACGGCGCCGGAGATCGACGTGTGCAGGGCGACCAGCCGGTGCCGCCGCAGCGCCAGGGTCAGCTCGTTGGTCAGGTCGGTGATCCCGTCCTCGTCCGTCCAGCGCGGGCTCTGCCAGCGCTGGCGGACGGCCAGGTACAGGCCGTCGAAGCCGAGCTCGGCCAGCGAGCCGAGCCCGTCCACCTGGCCGGCCGGGTCGGTCAGCAGGAGCTCGCCGAGTACGCGAACCGCGTGCGCGCGGCCCGGCTCGGCCAGCGTGTCGTGCAGGAACCGGCGCAGCACGAGGAACGCCGCCGGGTCGTCGGTCTCGAGCACCGTGACCGCGAAGGACGGGCTGAGGCCGTGCAGGGCGGGCAGCTCGGACGTCGTCATGTCGGTCCCTTCCGCTCGGGTTGGCGCACAGCATGGGGCGGACGCCTGCACCAGCCCTGGACCAGACCTGGACGGCTGCTCGGACACGAACGGGCGCCCCGGCCGGTCGGCCGGGGCGCCCGTCGCGATCAGGCAGTGATCAGGCAGTGATCAAGCGAGGAGTCAGCGCGGGATCGAGACCGCCAGCTCCTTGCGCTCGGCCGGGGAGGCCGACGCGGACCGCTTCTCCGCGGTCGCCGCCGCGGCGCCCTCGGGCACCGGCTGCGGCACCGGATCACACTGCACGTCCGAGTGGTTGCCCGGCTGACGCTCGGGCAGCGCACCCGTCTTCAGGTACTCGGCGATCGTGTCGTCGGTGCACGCGACACCGGACAGCGAGCCGGCGTGCGTGGTGCCGCCGACGCCCTCGATCAGCACCGAGCTCGGGAACCGCTTGCGGACCTCGAGCGCGCCCGAGTACGGCGTGGCCGAGTCGAGCGTCTCGCTGATCAGCAGAGCGCTGTCCAGCCCGTTGTCCTTGATGTTCAGCGGCTTGTGGGACTTGGCCGGCCAGTTCAGGCACGGACCGTTGAACCACGCGTTGCCCCAAGTGGTGAACGGGGCCTTGATGTGGGTGATCCAGTTGTCCAACCGGTACCGGTTGTAGTCCGTCACCCACTTCGCGTCGGTGCAGATGACGCCGAGGTAGATCGCGTGGCCGTTGTCGTCGCCCGGCGGCGGGTACAGGTCGAGCAGGCCCTGCGCGTCACCGTCGTGGACCCACGAGGAGAACGCGTTGGCCACGTCCTCCCAGCCGTACACGTAGTACGCGGCGGACAGGAAGACGTCGGTCCACTCGTCCGGCCCGATCTTGCCGGCGGCCGGCTTGCGCAGCAGCTTGGCGAGCTGGCTGTAGTACAGCTTCTCGACCTTCGCGGCGGTGTTGCCGAGGTGGTAGACGCTGTCGTACTTGGCGACCCACTGCCAGTACACCTTGATGTTGCGGTCGAACGCGATGTCCTGGTCGATGTTCGACTTGTACCAGACCCGCCCCGGGTCCACGACGCCGTCGAAGACCACGCGACGCATGCGCTCCGGGAACATCGTCGCGTACACCTGACCCAGATAGGTGCCGTACGAGAACCCGTAGTAGTTGATCTGCTGGGACCCCAGCGCCTTTCGGATGCTGTCCATGTCCTTGGCGACCTCGATCGTGGTGAGGTGATCGAGAAGCTTGCCGCCGGCCTGCTTGCAGTCCTTGGCGTAGTCCTTGGACCGCTTCAGCCACGCCCGCTCGATGCTGGGCGCGATCGGCACGTAGAACGGCCGGTTGTAGCCGTCGAAGGTGGGGTCACAGCTCAGCGACGGCTGGCTGAGGCCGACACCGCGGGGGTCGAAGCCGACCCAGTCGTAGTCCTCGCCGCCACCGTTCGGGACGAAGTCGCTGAAGATCGCGTAGATGAGGCCGGAACCACCGGGACCGCCGGGGTTCACCAGCATCGGGCCCTGGGCCTTGTCGTCCGGACCCTTGTGGGTCACCCGGGACACGGCGAGCTTGATCTTCTCGCCGTTCGGCTTGTCGTAGTCGAGCGGAACCACGACGAAACCGCACTGCGCACCCGCGGCCACCAGCCTGGGGTCCTGGCAGGCGCCCCATTCGATGGGCGGCGGGTTGTACTCCTGATGCTTACTCACGGGCTTGGCCTGGTCGGCTGTCGCAAGTGGAGTTATGACCACCCCGCCGACCACAACCGCCGCCGCCGCAGCCACGGCAACGAATCTGTTCACTTTGCCCCTTTTCTCCTACTTGTCGTCCCTTGTAGATCAATGCCGATCAAGGACACCGGGAGAGCCTGCCGTCCGCGGGCGTGGAAGGGAAACCGCCATTCGTCGATTTATAGGATCGTGACCGCACGCTCCGCAATCTACCGGTTACCAGGCACAACGCTTTTTGTCAGTGGGCCCGCGTAGCTTCTGCGGCGTGACTGACACGAACCAGATCGCTACTGCTTCCACCACGTTCCTGGCCGCCGTCCGCACGGGCCTCGCCGAACTCGGCGACCCACGCAAGGCGCCGGAGATGCAGCGGTACATGAAGTCGGAAATGCCCTTCCGCGGCGTTGCCTCGCCCGAGCGCCGCGTGCTCGGCAGACGGCTGTTCGCCGAGCACGTGCTGTCCGATGTGGACGCGTGGCGGGCCACCGTGCTGTCGCTGTGGCGGCACGCCGAGTACCGCGAGGAGCGCTACCTGGCGATGGACCTCACCGGGCAGCGGTGGTACGCGTCGTGGCAGACGCCCGCGCTGTTGCCGATGTACGACGAGCTGATCGTCACCGGCGCGTGGTGGGACTTCGTCGACGAACTGGCCAACCGGCGCGTCGGCCCGTTACTCCGGGCCCACCGCGCGGAGATCGACCCGGTCATGCGGCGGTGGGCCACCGACCCCGACCTGTGGCGCCGCCGCACGTCCATCATCTGCCAGCTCGGCGCCAAGGAGGACACCGACACCGCCCTGCTCACGTACTGCATCGAGGCCAACGAAGGCGACCGCGACTTCTTCATCCGGAAAGGCGTCGGCTGGGCACTGCGCCAGTTCGCCCGCACGGAACCGGCATGGGTCCGCGCGTTCGTGGACGCGCACCCCGCGTTGTCGCCGCTGTCCCGCAAGGAGGCGACCAAGCATCTCTGACCCACAACTCCATACGAGCACGAGCAGCGACACGAGCAGCGACCAACGGCAGCCCGCCGGTTAGGGCCGGCCGGGAGGTGAGTGCTACGCGCGCAGCGTGGCGCCGAACCGCTCCCCCGCCACGGCCACTGCCGAGTCGCGGGCCGCGGTGGCCTCCTCGACGGTCAACGTCCGGTCCGGGGCACGGAACCGCAGCGCGTAGGCGAGCGACCGCTTGCCCTCGCCGACCTGCTCGCCGGTGAACACGTCGAACAGGCTGAGGTCCTCGAGCAGGTCGCCCCCGCCGCCGCGCAGCGCGTCGGCCACCTCGGCGGCCGGCACGGAGGCGTCGACCACGAGCGCGACGTCCAGCAGCACCGGCGGGTACGGCGACGGCGCGGGCGCGGGACGGCGCTCGGTCAGCGGCAGGGCGTCGAGCTTGATCTCCATGGCGCAGGTCCGCTTCGGCAGGCCCAGCCGGTCGACGACCTTGGGGTGCAGCTCGCCCGCGTAGCCGACCGGCAGGTCGCCCACCAGCAGCTGCGCGCAGCGGCCCGGGTGCCACGGTGCGAGGTTGCCGGAGCGGACGGTCAGCGTCACGTTCGCCGCCTCCGCGACGATCTGTGCCGCACGCACGGCGTCGGCCCAGGTGGCCGGTTCGCCCGGACCCCACCAGCCGGCCCGCTGCCGGTTGCCGGCCAGCACCACGCCGACGTGCGTCGGCTGCTGGGGCAGGGCGGCGTGCAGGCTCGCCAGCTCGGCGTCGCTCGGGCGGCCGGCGGCGCCGACCTCCGGCACGGGCGCCTGCTGCGCCTTGGGCAGTACGACCTGTCCGATGTGGAACAGGCCGATGTCGCGCGTGCCGCGGGAGACGTTGCGCACCAGCACGTCCAGCATGCTGGGCAGCAGCGTCGTGGACAGCTCGCTGCGGTCGGACTCGAGCGGGTTGAGCAGCGACACCGTGCGCCTGCGGCTGTCCTCGGGGGGCAGCCCGAGCGAGTCCCACATGGCGGGTGACACGAAGGGGAACGGCAGCACCTCGATGTAGCCGGCCTCTGCCAGCGCTCGCGCCACGGTCCGGCGGCGGCGCTGCGCGGCGGTCGTCCCGGTGCCGGGCGGCGCCGGCGGCAGCTGCGACGGGATGGTGTCGTAGCCCTCGAGCCGCAGCACCTCCTCGACCAGGTCCGCGGGCTCGGCAAGATCGGGCCGCCAGCTCGGCGGCTGCGCGGTGACGATCGGCGTGCCTTCGTCGGTGGAGCCGACCTCGGTGCCGCAGCCGATCTGGTTGAGCCGCCGCACGGTGACGCCGCGGGCGTAGGGCACTCCGGCCACCCGGTCGGGCAATCCGATCGCCATCGTCACGGTCGGCAGCGGCCGGGTCGTGCCCTCGTCGCTGCGGCCGGGCTGGATGCTGCCGTCGCCGTCGTCGCGCAGCAGCCGCGCGGCGCGCTCGAGGGCGGCCGGCGGCAGCAGCGGGTCGACGCAGCGCTCGAACCGCTTGGACGCCTCGCTCGGCAGCTTGTGCCGGCGCACCGCCCGCGCGATGGACGCCGGATCCCAGATGGCGGCCTCGAGCAGGATGTCCGTGCTGTCCGAGCGCACCTCGGTGGACGCGCCGCCCATCACGCCGGCCAGCGAGACCGGACCGGTCTCGTCGCAGACGACGATGTCGTCGGAGTCGAGCGTGCGCTCGACGTCGTCCAGCGTGGTGAGCTTCTCGCCCGCCGTCGCGCGCCGCACGGTGATGCGGTTCTTCAGCGACGGCGTGTCGAAGGCGTGCATGGGCTGCCCGGTCTCGAGCATCACGTAGTTGGTGACATCGACGGCCAGTGAGATCGACCGGATGCCGGCCAGCAGCAGGCGGCGGCGCACCCACCACGGCGTCGGCGAGGTCGGGTCCACGCCGGTGACACGGCGGGCCACGAACCGCCGGCAGCCTTCGGTGTCCTCGATCTCCACGGGGAACGCGGCGCCCTCGGCGACCGGCACGTCGATGGCCGCCGGGTCGCGGTACTGCACGTCGAGCGCGCAGGCCAGCTCGCGGGTGAGGCCGCGCACGGAGAACGCGTAGCCGCGGTCCGGCGTGATCGACAGCTCGATGACCGACTCGTCCAGCCCGAGCAGCTCGACCGCGTCGTCGCCCGCACCGGCGTCACCACTCGGCAGCACGAGGATGCCGTGGTGGTCGTCGCCGAGGCCGAGCTCGCGGGCCGAGCAGATCATGCCGTCGCTGACGCGCCCGTAGGTCTTGCGCGCGGTGATCGCGAACCCGCCCGGCAGCACGGCGCCGGGCAGCGCGACGATCACCAGGTCGCCCTCCACGAAGTTCGACGCGCCGCAGACGATGCCGCGCATCCGCGGCTCGCCCGCCTCGGTGAGATCGGGACCGTCGTCCGGCTCGGCGACCTCGACCATGCAGTAGCGGATCGGCTTCTTGAACTCGGTGAGCTCCTCGATCTCCGCGACGCGGCCGACCACGAGGGGGCCGGTCACGTCGCTCAGCGACGTGACCTCCTCGACCTCGATGCCGACCCGGACGAACGCGTCCGCGAGCTGTTCCGCGGTGAACCTCTCGTCCGTCTCGAGGTGCTCGGTGAGCCAGCTGACGGGAACCCGCACGGGGCGTTCCTTTCGTAACTACCAACAAGATCGGGTCGGCCGGATCGGCGCGGTCAGAACGCCTCCGTGCCGAACGGGGCGGTGAACCGGGCGTCGCCCTCCACCATGTCCCGCATGTCGGGGATGCCGTTGCGGAACTGGAGGGTCCGCTCGATGCCCATGCCGAACGCGAAGCCGGAGTAGACGTCCGGGTCGACCCCGCACGCCCGCAGCACGTTGGGGTTGACCATCCCGCAGCCACCCCACTCGACCCAACCCGGGCCGCCCTTCTTCTCCTCGAACCACACGTCCGGCTCCGCGGACGGCTCGGTGAACGGGAAGTAGGACGGGCGCAGGCGGATCTTGGCCTTGTCGCCGAACATCGCGCGGGCGAACGCGTCCAGCGTGCCCTTCAGGTGCGCCATGGTCAGTCCCTTGTCCACGGCCAGGCCCTCGACCTGGTGGAACACCGGGGTGTGCGTGGCGTCCAGCTCGTCGGTGCGGAAGGTCCGGCCGGGGCAGACGACGTACACCGGCAGGTCCCGCTCGAGCAGCGCGCGGATCTGCACCGGCGAGGTGTGCGTGCGCAGCACCAGGCCGGAGTCCGCGGGCGCCACGTAGAACGTGTCCTGCATGGAGCGCGCCGGGTGGTCCTTCTTGAAGTTCAGCGCGTCGAAGTTGAACCACTCGGTCTCGAGCTCGGGGCCTTCGGCGATCTCGTACCCCATGCCGACGAAGACGTCGGCGATCCGCTCCGAGATCGTGGTGATCGGGTGCCGGGCACCGCGCGGGACGCGATCCCACGGCAGCGTGACGTCGACGCCCTCCTCACGCAGCATCCGGTCGTCGCGCTCGACCTCGAGCTCCGCGCGGCGCACGTCGAACGCCTCGCGGACGATCTTCTGCACCTCGTTGACCCGCTTGCCGGCCTCCGACCGCGCCTTCGGCGGCAGCGCGCCGATCTCGCGGCGGGCCAGCATCAGCGGTGCCCTGTCCCCGAGGTGGGCCGGTTTCGCCGAGGCCAGCGCGTCCAGGTCGGCCGCGGCCGAGAACTCCTTGCGCGCCTGCTCGACGGCGGCCTGCAGGGTCTCCGGCGCGAGCGCCGCGACCTGCTTCGGGTCGTAGGAGTCGTTGGCTCCGGACATGATGGGTGAAAGCTCCCCGGGAACGATGGCGGCTGGTTGCCCGTGGCGGTGCGGCTGTGGTTGCCCCGAGCACTGCGATCCTAGGTGATCGGATGAATCGGCCTGCACGCAGTTTCCCGTGTCGCCCGCATGAGTGGTGGTCAACGGCCTTGCCACGACGTTGCGAAGCGGCCCACCGCGGCCCACCCCGCAGCCGTTCTGGTGCTCAGAACCTACCGCGCTCGGGTGCGCGCTGCCGCCAGGCCGTCGCGTAGAGGCAGACCGCCGCGGCGGTGGCGAGGTTGAGGCTTTCCGCGTCGCCGTAGAGCGGGACGCGCAGGGCGTGGTCGAGCCTGGCGACGACGTCGGCGGGCAGGCCGTGTGCCTCGCTGCCGAAGACCCACGCGGTCGGGCCGGCGAGCGCGGGGTCGTCGGTGAGGTCTGCGGTCGCGTGGCCGTCCGCGGCGACGAGGCGCAGGCCGGCCGCGCGGCACGCGGCGAGCGCCTCGGGGACGGTCGCGCGGGCGATCGGGAGATGGAACAGGCTGCCGGTGGACGCCCGCACGCACTTGCCGTTGTGCGGGTCGACCGCGTGCCCGGCCAGGACGACCGCGTCGGCGCCGGCCGCGTCGGCCACCCGGATCACGGTGCCGGCGTTGCCCGGGTCGGCCACCCCGGCCAGCACGGCGACCAGCCGCGGGGTCCCGGCCAGCGCATCGGCGAGCGGGACGTCGACGAGGTCGCACACGGCGACGACGCCCTGCGGCGTCACGGTCTCCGACAGCCCGGCCGCGGCGCGCTCGGTCACCGCCGACACCGGCACGCCGGCGTCGGCGGCCAGCGCCGCGAGGTCGTCGGGCGGCGCGACGGCGAACAGCTCGTGCACGGTGCCCCGGCCGGCGGCGGCCCAGCGCAACGCCTCGCGCACCGCCTGGGCGCCCTCGGCCAGGAACCGGCCGGCCTTGACCCGGCCGGCCCGCCTGGTCAGGGCCCGAGCGGCAACGACCCGGGGTGTCCTCTCGGTGAAAGGACCGTCCCCGGGTCGTGTCAGGTGCGTGTTCAGGAAGCCTTGCCCTGCGGGTCGGCGTTCTCGCGGGCCACGTCGACCAGCGCGGCGAACGCGCCGGCGTCGTTGACCGCGAGCTCGGCGAGGATCTTGCGGTCCACCTCGACCCCGGCGGCCTTGAGGCCCTGGATGAAGCGGTTGTAGGTCATGCCGTTCTGGCGAGCCGCGGCGTTGATACGAGTGATCCACAGCTGGCGGAAGTCACCCTTGCGGGCCCGGCGGTCCCGGTAGGCGTAGTTGAGCGAGTGGAGCATCTGCTCCTTCGCCTTGCGGTACAGCCGCGACCGCTGACCCCGGTAGCCACTGGCCAGTTCGAGGGTCGTCCGGCGCTTCTTGTGGGCGTTCACCGCCCGCTTGACGCGTGCCACGGTTCAAATCCTGTCGATCTCGAGGGCGGAGGGAACAACCGCCCGGGTGGTCATGGGAAGGGGCTGCGGCTCAGCGGCCGAGCAGGCGCTTGACGCGCTTGACGTCCTGCGGGGCGACCTCGGTGGTGCCGGACAGGCGCCGGGTCAGCTTGCTGGGCTTCTTCTCCAGCTTGTGTCGCATGCCGGCCTTCTGCCGGCGCAGCTTTCCCGTACCGGTGATCCGGATTCGCTTCGACGTACCGGAGTGGGTCTTGTTCTTGGGCATGTCAGTCCTCGCGCTCGTGTACCGGAGCGTCGCGTTCAGGTCGCTCCGTGTCCTTGCCGGACGCTCCGGCCGGTCAGTTCGTGTCGGTGCCCGCGCTCGCCTTGGGCCGCGTCTTCTGGGACTTGTGCGGCGCCAGCACCATGATCATGTTGCGGCCGTCCTGCTTCGGCGCGGCCTCGACGAAGCCGAGCTCGGCGACGTCGTCGGCGAGCCGCTGCAGCAGCCGGAAGCCGAGCTCCGGGCGGGACTGCTCACGACCGCGGAACATGATCGTCACCTTGACCTTGTTCCCGTGCTCGAGGAACCGGATGACATGGCCCCTCTTCGTCTCGTAGTCGTGCGTGTCGATCTTCGGGCGGAGCTTCTGCTCCTTGATCACGGTG
>DASYKY010000047.1:0-15505 GCA_035995025.1 Actinophytocola sp. | reverse complement strand
CAAGATCGTCGAGGAGCCGCCGGAGCACCTCGTCTTCATCTTCGCCACCACCGAGCCGGACAAGGTGCTGCCGACGATCCGCTCGCGCACCCACCACTACCCGTTCCGGCTGATCCCGCCGAGCGCGATGCGCGAGCTGCTCGAGCGCAACGTCGCCGACGAGGGCGCCACGGTCGCGCCCGCGGTGTTCCCGCTGGTCATCCGCGCGGGCGGCGGTTCGGCCCGGGACACCCAGTCGCTGCTGGACCAGCTGCTCGCGGGTGCCGGGCCGGAGGGCGTCACCTACGAGCGGGCGGTCGCGCTGCTCGGGGTCACCGACGTGGCGCTGATCGACGACATGGTCGACGGGCTCGCCGCGGGCGACGCCGGCACCGTGTACGGCACGGTCGACCGGCTCGTCGAGGCCGGCCACGACCCTCGGCGGTTCGCCTCCGACCTGCTCGACCGGCTGCGTGACCTGGTGCTGCTGCGCGCGGTGCCGGACGCCGGGGCGCGCGGGCTGGTCACCACGCCCGCCGACGAGCTGGACAAGATGGTGTCGCAGGCCCAGCAGCTCGGGCCGGGCACGCTCACCCGGTACGCGGAGATCGTGCACAACGGCCTGGTCGACATGCGTGGCGCCACCGCGCCCCGGCTGCTGCTGGAGCTGCTGTGCGCGCGGATGCTGCTGCCCGGCGCCGTGCCGACCGACGCGGCCGCCGACTCGGCGGTGCTGCAGCGGCTGGAGCGGATGGAGCGGCGGGTCAGCGCGGGTGGCGCGGAACCTGCCGCGCCCGCGAAGGAAGCGCCCGCCAAGGAGGCGTCGAACTACGCCCGGCCCGCCGCCAGGGAGACGCCCGAGCCCGCCCCGAAGCCCGCCGAACCGGCATCGGCACCGACCCCGGCACCGACCCCGGCACCGACCCCGGCACCGACCCCGGCACCGACCCCGGCACCGGCTGTGGCCCCCGCGCCGACGCCGGAGCCGAGCACGCCGGAACCAGCCGCGGCGGGCGGTGGGAAGGGTGGCGTCGACGCGGCCGGGATCCGCCGCGTGTGGTCGGAGCTGCTGACCGAGGTGCGCAAGGCCAGCCGCAGCACCGAGGCGATGCTGACCAACGCGAGCGTGCAGTCCGTCGAGGGCGACACCGTCACGATCGGCCACACCGCCGCCGCGCTCGCCCGCCGGCTCGGCGAGCCGCGCAACGTCGACGCGATCGCCAAGGCGCTCGAGGGCGTCTTCGGCGGCAGCTGGCACGTCCGCTGCGTGCACGCCGACCAGGGCGGGCCGGGGGCGGCGGCCGCGCCGAGGCCGGCGCCCGCCAAGGAGCCGCCGACCTTCCAGCGTCCGACCCAGCCCGCGCCCAAGGAGCAGCCGCCGCGTGCCGCCGAGGCCCCGGCCCGGCCTGCGCCGGCAGCCGCCGACGAGCCGCTCCCGCCCGAGCCGCCGGACGAGGAGGACTACTTCTCCGGTGACGGTCCCGAGCCGGACCCGCCGCCGAGCCCCGAGGCCGGCGCCGTGAAGCTGCTGACCGACCGGCTCGGCGCCCGCCAGCTGGACCGCTAGCCGAGGTAGGACAGGATCGCGGCGGCGATCGCGGCCGCGTAGGACCGCTGGCCCACCTTGTCCGAGAACGCGGCCGCCTCGGTGGCGTTGCGCATATTGCCGCACTCCACCAGTACCGCGGGCCGGGTCGACAGGTTCAGCCCGCCCAGGTCGTCGCGCGGCGACAGCCCGCCGGACCCGATGTAGGTGGACAGCGGGAAGCCGGCCGACCGCATGCCGTCGCGCATCGTGCGGGCCAGCCGCAGCGACGGCTCGCCCTGCTGGGCGTTCAGCGGCGGCGACGAGTAGGCGACGTGGAAGCCGTGCGCGGACGGGTCGGTCGAGCCGTCCGCGTGGATCGACACGACCGCGTCGGCCGCCGCGTTGTTGCCGACCGCCGCGCGCACGTTCACGCACGGGCCGACGCCGGTGTCGTTCGGGCGGGTCAGCAGCACCTTCACGCCGTGGGCCGCGAGGATGTCGCGGACCCGCAGCGACACCGCCCAGGTGAACGCGTGCTCGGGGAAGCCGCCGTTGGTGGCGGTGCCGGTCGTGTTGCAGGGCTTGGTCTGCCCGCGCCCGGCCGGGACCGGCTTGTTGATCGCCGCCGGGTTCGACGCGTTGCCGCCGTTGTGGCCGGGGTCGAGCACGACCACGCCGGACACCGCACGCGGCGGGGGCTTCTTCGGCGGGGCCGAGGTGGGCTTCGGCGACGGGGGGCGTGCGGTGGAGGTCGTGCTCGCGCCCGGGGCGGGTGCGGACGTGGTCGCCACCGGCGCGGCCGTGGTCGGCGCGGGGGTGGGCGTACCGGCGGCCTGCGTCCCGCAACCGGTCAGGACCAGGCACATCGCCACGACAAGAGGTCTCCGCACGCCGCTCACTGTTTCATGCTGCGCTTCGCTTCGCCGCTAACACGCCGCTCCGCTCCCGCGCACGATGCCGCACCGCGGACACGACTACGCTGGGACGCGACACCGATGAGAGGAGCCGGCGTGCAACCCGGTGGCGTACCCGACATGCAGCAGATCCTGCAGCAGGCCCAGCAGATGCAGGAGCAGCTGGTGGCCGCCCAGGAGGAGCTGGCCAACGCCGAGACGACCGGCAGCGCGGGCGGCGGCCTCGTCACCGCCGTGGTGTCCGGCTCGGGTGAGCTCAAGTCGCTGACCATCGACCCGAAGGCGGTCGACCCCGAGGACACCGAGACGCTCGCCGACCTCATCGTGGCGGCCGTGCGCGACGCCAGCAGCAGCGCGCAGCAGCTCGCCGCCGACCGGATGGGCGGGCTCGCCGGTGGGCTGGGCGGGCTCGGCCTGCCGGGCATGTAGCCGCACATGTACGAGGGCCCGGTCCAGGATCTGATCGACGAGCTCGGCCGGCTGCCGGGCGTCGGGCCGAAGAGCGCCCAGCGGATCGCGTTCCACCTGCTCGGCGCGGACCCGGCCGACATCGCGCGGCTGCAGCAGGCCCTGCAGAAGGTCAAGGAGGGCGTGGTCTTCTGCGACATCTGCGGCAATGTCTCCGAGGAGGCGACGTGCCGCATCTGCCGCGACGCGCGCCGCGACCCGAGTGCGGTGTGCGTGGTCGAGGAGCCGAAGGACGTGCTCGCGATCGAGCGGACCCGCGAGTTCAAGGGGCGCTACCACGTGCTGGGCGGTGCGCTGGACCCGTTGTCGGGCATCGGGCCCGACCAGCTGCGCGTGCGCGAGCTGCTCGCCCGGATCTCCGGCCAGGAGGTCACCGAGGTGATCCTCGCGACCGACCCCAACACCGAGGGCGAGGCCACCGCCACCTACCTCGTCCGCATGCTGCGTGACTTCCCCGGCCTGACCGTCACCCGGCTCGCCTCGGGCCTGCCGATGGGCGGCGACCTCGAGTTCGCCGACGAGCTCACCCTCGGCCGCGCCCTGACCGGCCGCCGCACCGTGTGAAGCTGGGAGAGCCGCGGCTGGGGCAGGTCACGCTCGTCGCGATCGACGGGCCGTCGGGATCCGGCAAGTCGACCTTCGCCGACACGCTCGCCGCCGACCTCGATGCGGTGATCATCCGGACGGATGACTTCGCCACCTGGGACGACCCCGTCGCGTGGTGGCCGCGGCTGCGTGACGGCGTCCTCGTGCCGCTCGCCGCCGGCCGCCCCGGCCACTACACCCGGACCGACTGGTCGGAAGGCTCGCCGAGGCCCGGCGAGATGATCACTGTCAACCCGCCGAAAGTCCTGCTGATCGAGGGGGTGTCGGCGGGCAGGCGGTCGGTCCGGCCCCTACTCTCCGCACTCATGTGGCGGGAGCTCCCCGACCCCGCAGAGCGACTGGCGCGAGCCGTCGCGCGGGACGGGGAGGCCAGCCGTGCTCCGCTGACGGCCTGGCAACGGTTCGAATCCGGTTGGTTCGACGTGGATGGAACGAAAGCGGCCGCAGATCACACTGTGTGATCAAGAGTGATCGGACCGCGCAGAATCTGCGCCCGTGTTCTCGGATCGTAACCTCACCTGGTTAAAGGTTGTGGAACACAGCGGCTAGGGTCTGCCTCCGAGCGGTGAGATCCCGACGAACGCAGGGAGGATTGCGCGATGGCTTACCCGCGGTTCGCGCCACCCGATCGGCCGGTCCTGGCGACCCATGCGCACCGGCCGGACCCGGCGCCGGACGGGTTGCGACAGGCCACGGCATGACGGCTCCGCTCGAGACGACAGGCAAAACCGCCGAAGCTCCACCGGAAGTTACCCTCCAAGGGGCCAGCAAGAAGGCCATCGAGGGTCGCTCGCTCGGTCAGATCGCATGGATGCGGCTCAAGCGTGACAAGGTCGCGCTCGTCGGCGGTGCGGTCGTCGTCTTCCTCATCCTGGTCGCGGTCTTCGCGCCGCTGATCGTCAAGCTGCTCGCCCACCCGCCGAACGAGTTCCACTACGACCAGGTCAACGAGGCGACGTCGCTGCCCATCCACAAACCCGGTGGTATCAGCGGCGACTTCTGGTTCGGCGTAGAGCCGGTCAAC
Source organism: Actinophytocola sp. (assembly GCA_035995025.1). GTDB lineage: Bacteria > Actinomycetota > Actinomycetes > Mycobacteriales > Pseudonocardiaceae > Actinophytocola. Next base: position 10,986 of record DASYKY010000047.1, on the reverse strand, counting down.
GGGCGCGACCTGTTCAGCCGCACCGTCTACGGGGCGCAGGTCTCGCTGCTGATCGCGTTCCTCGCGACGCTGCTGTCCGTCGTCATCGGCACCGTCATGGGCGTGATCGCCGGCTACTTCGGCGGCTGGGTCGATGCGGTGATCAGCCGGCTGATGGACATCTTCCTGGCGTTCCCCCTGCTGCTGTTCGCCCTCGCTCTCGTCGGCGCGATGCCCGACGAGGTGGCCGGGCTGCGCGGCTACTGGCTGCGGGTGGCGATCATCGTGTTCGTCATCGGCTTCTTCAACTGGCCCTATATCGGGCGGATCGTCCGCGGGCAGACCCTGTCCCTGCGTGAACGCGAGTTCGTCGACGCTGCCCGCAGTCTCGGCGGCCGCTCGCCCTACATCCTCGCCAAGGAGCTGCTGCCGAACCTCGCGGCGCCGATCCTGGTGTACTCGACCCTGCTGATCCCGACGAACATCCTGTTCGAGGCCGCACTCTCGTTCCTCGGTGTCGGTGTGCCGGCACCGACCGCGACCTGGGGCGGCATGCTCAGCGACGCGACCCACTGGTACAAGGTCGATCCGTGGTTCATGTTCCCGCCGGGCTTGGCGATCTTCATCACCGTGCTGGCGTTCAACCTGTTCGGTGACGGACTGCGCGACGCCATCGATCCCCGGGGGCGCTAGCTAGTTGACAGGCCGAGCCAGCCGGCTCCGACCAATGGAAAAAAGGGTGCATCTGGAATGACGAAGATGAGAGTCACGGCGATCGCCGCTGGTGTGGCGCTCGCGATAAGCCTGTCGGCCTGTGGCGGGAGCAGCGGCGACGGGGACAGCGACGGGGGCGGCGAGAACAGCACCCCCGAGTTCAATGCCGGCGTGAACAAGGTCTACAACCCGTCCGACACCAAGGGCGGCACGTTGAAGATGGCGAACGACGCCGACTTCGACTCGCTGGACCCGGGTGACACGTACTACGGCTACTCGTGGAACTTCATCCGCAACTACACCCGCTCGCTGGTGACGTTCAAGTCGGCGCCGGGTGAGAAGTCCAACGAGCTGGTGCCCGACCTCGCGGAGAGCCTCGGCGAGGCGAGCCCGGACGCCAAGACCTGGACCTACAAGCTGCGCGAGGGCATCAAGTACGAGGACGGCACCCCGGTCAAGTCCGAGGACGTCAAGTACGCCGTCGCCCGGTCCCTCGACAAGGACATCCTCGTCAACGGCCCGACCTACTTCAACGACTTCCTTGACCTGAAGGGCTATGCGGGCCCGTACAAGGACAAGGACCCGACGATGAAGAACTTCAAGGCCATCGAGACGCCCGATGACCGGACGATCATCTTCCACCTGATCAAGCCGTTCTCCGGCTTCGACTACCTGGCGATGCTGCCGGCGACCGCGCCGGTGCCGGCCGCCAAGGACACCGGGACGAAGTACAAGGAGCACGTCCTCTCGACGGGCCCGTACATGTTCGCGTCCAACGAGCTGGAGAAGCGGTTCACCCTGACGCGCAACAAGTACTACGACCCCAAGACCGACCCGGACACGGGCCGCAAGGCGCTGCCGGACGAGATCACGGTCGACCTGAACGTCAACCAGGAGGACATCGACCAGCGGCTGCAGGCCGGTGACCTCGACGTGGCGATCTCCGGCCTGGGTGTGCTGGCCGAGACCCGGGCGACGATCCTGCAGGATCCCGACCAGAAGAAGTTCTCCGACACGGCCGACCAGGCCCGCCTCTGGTTCACGTCGTTCGACAACAGCGTCAAGCCGTTCGACAACATCCACTGCCGCAAGGCCGTGATGTACGCGACCGACCACGAGGGCTACCTGCGTGCCTACGGCGGTTCGAGCGGCGGCAAGATCGCGACGAACCTGATGCCGCCGCTGATCCCGGGCTACAAGAAGATCGACCTGTACGAGTTCGAGTCGAAGCCCAACGGCGACATCGACAAGGCCAAGGACGAGCTCAAGCAGTGCGGCCAGCCCGACGGCTTCACGACCAACATCTCCTACCGCGCCGAGCGCGCGGCGGAGAAGGCCACGGCCGAGACGCTGCAGCAGTCGCTGGACAAGGTCGGCATCAAGACCGAGCTGAAGGCCTACCCCCAGGACGACTACGGCAAGATCTACGCCGGTAACGTCGCCTTCTCCACGAAGAACCAGCTGGGCCTGCGGGTCTACGGCTGGGGTGCGGACTGGAACGACGGCTTCGGCTTCCTGAGCCAGATCGTGGACAGTCGGGTCATCCGGCCCGCCGGTAACACCAACTTCAACGTCAAGGACCCGGAGATCGACGCGCTCCTCGACAAGGCACTCTCCACGCTCGACACCAAGGAGCGCGAGGGCCTGTGGGCCGACATCGACCAGAAGGTCATGGAGGGCGCGTACTACCTGCCGGGTGTCGACGCGAAGCAGCTGCTGTACCGGCCGGAACGGCTGACCAACGTGTTCATCACCAACGCCTACAACATGTACGACTACACCACGCTCGGCGTGCAGAAGTAGCCCGAAAGTAGGTGACGGCGCCGGATGACCGGCGGGCCGCACGGAGAACCCGTGCGGCCCGCCGTTCCCCTTAAGCCACCGACGTGATCGTTTACATCATCCGCCGGCTGATCGCCGCGGTGCTGCTGCTGTTCGTGGTCACCGCGGTCGTCTTCGTGATCTTCTTCGAGGTGCCGCGCCTGGGCGGCCAGACCGCGGACGACCTCGCGTCCCGCTACGTCGGCAAGACCGCCGGTCCGGAGCAGACCCACCTCGCGGCAGAGCGGCTCGGCTTCACCGACCCGCTCTACGAGCAGTACGGACGCTTCGTCAAGGGTCTGGTGGCCGGCGCCGACTACGACACCGGCACCTCCGTCGAGCACTGCCCCGCGCCGTGCCTCGGCTACTCGTTCAAGACCCAGAACGCGGTGCTGCCGGACCTGCTCGACCGGCTGCCGGTGACCCTGTCGCTGGCCGCCGGGGCGGCGGTCCTGTGGCTGCTGGGCGGGGTGGCGACCGGCGTGCTCTCCGCGCTGAAACGCGGCAGCGTCTTCGACAGAGGCGCGATGGGCATAGCACTGGCCGGCGTGTCGCTGCCGATCTTCTTCACCGGCCTGCTGGCCCTGTCCATCTTCAGCTACAACCTGAAATGGACGCCACCAGGCGGGACCAACCCGCTCGACCAGGACAACCCCTGGGACTGGGCGGCGTCGCTGATCCTGCCGTGGATCACGCTCGCGTTCCTCTACGCGGCCCAGTACGCGCGGCTCACCCGGGCCGGCATGCTCGAGACGATGCAGGAGGACTTCATCCGCACCGCGCGGGCGAAGGGCCTGCGCGAGCGCTCGGTGGTGATCAAGCACGGCCTGCGTTCCGCGTTGACGCCGATCCTCACGATCTTCGGTCTGGACCTGGGGCTGCTGCTGGGCGGCGCGATCCTCACCGAGACCACGTTCTCCCTGCCGGGCATCGGGCAGTACGCGGTCATCGCGCTCAGAAACCAGGACCTGCCGAAGGTACTCGGCGTGACGCTCATCGGCGCCGTGTTCATCATCCTGGCCAACCTGATCGTTGACCTGCTCTACGCCGTCGTCGACCCGAGGGTGCGCACCTCATGACCGAACAGGAAGACATCTACCTCGAGCCGGGCTCCGCCCTGGACAGGGCGGCCGAGCCCCCCGCGTCCGGCGCGTTCCTGGACGTGCGGGACCTGCGCGTGCACTTCCCGACCGACGACGGCGTGGTGAAGTCCGTCGACGGGCTGTCCTTCCAGCTCGACCGCGGCAAGACGCTCGGCATCGTCGGCGAGTCCGGCTCGGGCAAGAGCGTGACCAGCCTGTCGATCATGGGCCTGCACAAGGCCGGCGCCGCGGAGATCTCCGGCGAGATCATGCTGAACGGGACGAACCTCGTCGGGCTCGGCCGCGAGTCGGTACGCAAGCTGCGCGGCAAAGACATGGCGATGATCTTCCAGGATCCGCTGTCGTCGATGCACCCGTACTACTCGGTGGGCAACCAGATCATCGAGGCGTACCGGATCCATCACGACGTCAGCAAGCAGGTGGCGCGCAAGCACGCCATCGACATGCTCGACCGGGTCGGCATCCCGAACCCCAAGTCGCGTGTGGACGACTACCCGCACCAGTTCTCCGGTGGCATGCGGCAGCGCGCGATGATCGCGATGGCGCTGTCGTGCGACCCGGAGCTGCTGATCGCGGACGAGCCGACGACCGCGCTGGACGTGACGGTGCAGGCGCAGATCCTCGACCTCATCCGGGATCTGCAGTCGGAGTTCAACTCCGCGGTCATCATCATCACCCACGACCTCGGCGTGGTCGCCGAGCTCGCCGACGACATCCTCGTGATGTACGCGGGCCGTGCCGCGGAGTACGCCAGTGCCGACCAGATCTTCACCGAGCCGCAGCACCCCTACGCCTGGGGCCTGCTCGGCTCGATGCCGCGGCTGGACCGCGAGCGGACCGAGCGGCTGCTGCCGATCCCCGGCACGCCGCCGAGCCTGATCAACGTGCCGGACGGGTGCCCGTTCCACCCGCGATGTGCCTACGGCGAGCTGAACGAGGGCAAGAGCGAGACCGAGCGGCCGGTGCTGCGTGACATCGGCGACGGCCACCAGATCGCGTGCCACCTGACCGCGGAGAACCGGCTGCGGCTGTGGACCGACGAGATCAAGCCGAAGCTGTGAGTGGGGAAGAGGCTGTGACTGCTGAAGCGGACGAGGCGGCGTCCGCCGCCAACGCGGAGCCCGGGAACGAGATGCTGACCGTCACGGGGCTGCAGAAGTACTTCCCGGTCCGGCGCGGGCTGCTGCAACGCAAGGTCGCGGCGGTGCAGGCCGTCGACGGCCTCGACTTCTCCGTCCAGCGCGGGGAGACGCTCTCGCTGGTGGGCGAGTCCGGTTGCGGCAAGACCACGACCGGCCGGCTCATCACCCGGCTGCTCGAGCCGACCGATGGAAAGATCGTCTTCGACGGCAAGGACATCTCCCACTTCTCCACGGGCAAGATGCGCCCGCTGCGCCGCGACATGCAGATGATCTTCCAGGACCCGTACTCGTCGCTGAACCCGCGGCACACGGTCGGCACCATCGTCGGTGCGCCGTTCAAGCTGCAGAAGGTCAAGACGGAGCACGGCACGAAGAAGGCCGTGCAGGAGCTGCTCGAGCTGGTCGGCCTGTCGCCGGAGCACTACAACCGCTACCCGCACGAGTTCTCCGGCGGGCAGCGCCAGCGCATCGGTATCGCCCGCACGCTGGCGTTGCGCCCGAAGCTGATCGTCGCGGACGAGCCGGTCTCGGCGCTGGACGTGTCCATCCAGGCCCAGGTGGTGAACCTGCTGGAGGACCTGCAGAACGAGCTGGACCTGACGTACGTGATCATCGCGCACGACCTGTCGGTGGTGCGCCACGTGTCCGACCGCATCGCCGTCATGTACCTGGGCAAGATCGTGGAGCTGGCGGACCGGAACTCGCTGTACAAGCGCCCGATGCACCCCTACACCGTGGCGCTGTTGTCGGCCGTGCCGATCCCCGACACCGCGCGGCGGCACAGCCGCGAGCGCATCCGGCTCACCGGCGACGTGCCGAGCCCGATCAACCCGCCGCCCGCATGCCGGTTCCACACCCGCTGCTGGAAGGCGCAGGAGATCTGCTCGTCGGAGGAGCCGCCGCTCGTCGACCTCGTGCCCGGCCACCAGGTCGCCTGCCACTTCCCGGAGAACCTGGAGGAGCAGACCATCGACCCGACGGGCCTGGCCACCGCGGCCGGGTAGCACGCGTCCACAAAGGCCCGCACCGGCTCGCCGGTGCGGGCCTTTGCCGTGCGTGTCAAGGGTTCTCGAGTGGCTCGCTGCTCGGTTCTCGAGTGGTCGTCGAGTGCGACGCCGCACGCTTGCACCACCGAGACTGTCGCCGGAGACGGAGGAGGTGGTCGGCACCGCGTGAGTTGTCACCTGATCACCCGTGGGCCGGGCGCGCTCGCGCCGCGAGCGCGACCCGGCCGTCAGGTGTGGACGGCGCAGCAGAGAGGGCTGGCAGTGTGAGTACCCCACCCTGGTCCCTGGCCGGGCGCAGGGTGCTGCTGACCGGCGCGGGCGGAGCGGTCGGCCGGGCCGCCGCCGCGGCGTTCAGCGGCGCCGGCGCGAAGGTCGTCGGCGTGGACCACGACAAGGACGCGCTGGTCGAGCAGATCGCCACCGGCGCGCTGGCCGACGGGCAGGCGGGCGACCTGACCGACGCGGAGTTCCTGCGCCAGGTCGTCGCGGACCAGCCGGCGGTCGACGTCCTGGTCAACAACGTCTGCGCCGGTACCGCGTCGGCCCTCGCGGACACCGGCGACGAACTGCTCGACCACATGCTGGACGTCAACCTGCGCACGGCGTTCCGGCTGTGCCGTGCGTACGTGCCCGGCATGGCGAAACGGCGGCGCGGCAAGGTGATCACCCTGTCGTCGGTGCTCGCGGGTGCGGTGCCGGCGGTGTCGGCGTACGCGGCGGCGAAGGCGGCGCTGACCGGGTTCACGAAGTCGATCGCACTGGAGTACGCGGGTGCTGGCGTGCAGTGCAACGTGCTCGCGCCGGGCTACCAGGCCGCCGGCCGGGCGGGACCGCGGGACGCGTTGAACGGCCCGCTGCTGTTCCTGGCGTCCGGCATGTCCGACCACGTGACGGGCCAGGTGCTGGTGGTCGACGGCGGCTACGGCATCCGGTGACGACCGGCGAACGGCCCGGCCGAGCACGACCAGCGGCCGGCTCCGCGGGCGTTGCGGATCCCGCCACCCGGCTAGCGGTGCGCGCGGTTGACCGCCGACACCACCGCGCGCAGCGAGGCCGTGACGATCGAGCTGTGCACGCCGACGCCCCACAGCACGCGGTCGCCGACCGTGCACTCCACATAGGCCGCCGCGCGGGCGTCGTCGCCCGCGGTGAGCGCGTGTTCGGTGTAGTCGAGGACACGCACGTCGTAGCCCACCGACGCCAGGGCGTCCACGAATGCCGCGATCGGGCCGTTGCCCGCTCCCGTGATCTCGTGCCGGTCGCCCTCCACCTCGACCGACGCGGCGATCTCGTCGTGGCCTGCGCCGTCGTCGCTGATGCGGTGCTCGTGCAGCACCACGGGCGCGGCGAGCGACAGGTACTCCGCGTCGAACGTCGACCACATGAGGGCGGGCGACACCTCGCCGCCCTCGTTGTCGGTGTAGCGCTGGACCACCTGGGAGAACTCGATCTGCAGCCGGCGCGGCAGGTCCAGCTGGTGCTCGGTCTTCATCACGTACGCCACGCCGCCCTTGCCGGACTGCGAGTTCACCCGGATGACGGCCTCGTACGTCCGGCCGACGTCCTTCGGGTCGATCGGCAGGTACGGGACCTCCCACGGGTGCGCCTCCACCGGGTGCCCGGCCCGCTCGGCCTGGTCGCGCAGGTAGTCGAAGCCCTTGTTGATCGCGTCCTGGTGCGAGCCGGAGAACGCGGTGAACACCAGGTCGCCGCCCCACGGATGCCGCTCGCCGACCGGCAGCTGGTTGCAGTACTCGACCGTGCGGCGGATCTCGTCGATGTCGGAGAAGTCGATCTGCGGGTCGATGCCCTGGCTGAACAGGTTCATGCCCAGCGTCACCAGGCACACGTTGCCGGTCCGCTCGCCGTTGCCGAACAGGCAACCCTCGATGCGGTCCGCGCCTGCCTGGTAGCCCAGCTCCGCGGCCGCCACCGCCGTGCCGCGGTCGTTGTGCGGGTGCAGCGACAGCACGACGGACTCGCGGCGCTCCAGGTTGCGGTGCATCCACTCGATGGAGTCGGCGTACACGTTGGGCGTGGCCATCTCCACCGTGGCCGGCAGGTTGATGATCACCGGGCGTTCCACCGTGGGCCGCCAGATCTCGGTGATCGCGTTGCACACCTCGACCGCGTAGGACAGCTCGGTGCCGGTGTAGGACTCGGGGGAGTACTCGAAGCGGAAGTCGGTCTCGGAGTTCTTGGCCGCGTACTCACCGACCATCTCCGCCGCCGACGTGGCGATCTTCTTGATGCCCTCGCGTTCCTCACGGAACACCACCCGCCGCTGCAGGATCGACGTCGAGTTGTAGATGTGGACGATCGCCTTGTGCGCGCCCTGCAACGACTCGAAGGTCCGCTCGATCTGCTCGGGCCGGCACTGCGACAGCACCTGGATCGACACGTCGTCGGGTACCGCGCCGTCGGCGATGATCTCGCGGACGAAGTCGAAGTCGGTCTGCGAGGCGGCCGGGAAGCCGACCTCGATCTCCTTGTAGCCCATGCGTACGAGCAGGTCGAACATCTTGCGCTTGCGGGCGGGCGACATCGGGTCGATCAGCGCCTGGTTCCCGTCGCGCAGGTCGACCGCGCACCACTGCGGCGCGCTGGTGATCTGTTTGTCCGGCCAGGTGCGGTCGGGCAGCGAGATCGGCTCCACCACCTCGCCGAACGGGCGGTAGCGGTGGATCGGCATGGGCGAGCCCAGTTGGGTGTTCCAGGCCGGCTGCTCGGCGGGCGCGGGACGGGAGGGCCGGCGAATCCTGCTGTTCGCGGCGCGCTGGGTGTCCGGGATGGTCATGATGTGAGGTTCTCCTGGCCGGTTCGGTGAATGTCGAGGACCGGCAAGGCTTCGCCCCGCGGCGGGGAGCCGGTCTGGTCAGGCCCCGTCGCGGCAACGAAGGAGGAGAACGCGTGCCACGCGGGCCAGGGTAGCGACCGCGTGCGGCGGCGGGGAAATCACCGTTCCACATAATGGACCGAACGGGCTAGCGCTTTGGTCCCCCGAACGGGTTTCGTCACACGGTGGTTCGGGCATCCACTCCCCATGACTACTCGTCGATGGGCCGTAAGTTCCGGTCGGGGCACCGCTGCGCGGATCATCACCGGCATTGGCGCACTGTTCGCGTTGATCGAGGTCGTCTACATTCTGATGATCTTGTTCGGCGCGAACCAGGCGAACTCGTTCTTCCAGTTCATCAAGTCGCTGGCCGAGCCGCTCGCGCTGTTCTTCCCGGGCCTGTTCAACCTCGCCAACAACAACCTCGAGACGATCCTGAACTACGGCCTCGCCGCCGTGTTCTGGATCGTGGTCGCCGGGTTCCTCGCCAGGCTTGTTTCCCGGTAACCGCTGCCTACCGGCTGGTAGCCAGCCGGTGGTGAACGTGCCAGACTCCCACCATGGCCGCGAAAGCTGAGCGTCCGCAGGACGTAGAGCAGGCACCGGAGCAGGAACCGCGCAGTAAACCGCGCCGCAGTCCTGCCGAGGTCCGCGCGACCGTGGTGGGATTTCTGGCGGGTCTGGTCCGCTGGGCCGGACTGGCTTTCGCGATCGTCCTCGTCGTCCACGTACTGCTGACCGTCGGCAAGGCGAACCCGGACAACGGGATCACCGTCTTCTTCGCCCATGCGGCCGACCCGCTCGCGCTCGCGTTCCGCAGCCTCTTCACGCCTGCCAACGCCGAACTGCGCGTGCTCGTCAACTACGGCCTCGCGGCGCTGTTCTGGCTGATCGTGTCCTCTGTGATCTCCCGGCTGATCCGCCGCCTCGCCTGATCTCCGCCTCGCCTGATCTCCGCCTCGTCATCTAGAACGTGTTCTAGTATGACCGGGTGGACACCATCCCGGCCGTCCTCGCCGGCGCGGCGAGCCGGTTCGGCGACGCCGAGGCGCTCGTCGACACCACCCCGGCCGGCGCCGTCCGGCTGTCCTGGCGGGAGCTGCACGACCGGGTTCGCGCGGCCGCCGGCGCGTTCGCCGCGGCGGGTGTCGCGCCTGGCGACCGGGTCGCCGTGTGCTCGCCGAACACCTGGCACTGGGTCGTCGCCGCGCTCGCGACCTCGTCCGCGGGTGCCGTGCTCGTACCGGTCAACACCCGGTTCACCGCCATCGAGACCGCCGGTCTGCTGACCCGGACGAACGCGACCGCCCTGGTCGTGGCCGGCGAGTTCCTCGGCCGCGACCGCCTCGCCGAGCTGCACGCCGGCGGCCATCCGGTGCCGCCGGTCGTGGTGCACGTGCCGGTCGCCGGCGACGACGCCCCGCCGGGGACGATCGCCTGGGCGGACCTCGAGGCGCGCGGAACGGCGGACCTCGAGGTGCGGGTGGGCCCAGACGACGTCAGCGACATCCTGTTCACCTCGGGCACCACCGGCACCAGCAAGGGCGCGATGAGCGCGCACCGCCAGGCGCTCGACGTGGCCCGCGCGTGGGCGGAGCTGGGCGGCGTGACCGCGGCCGACCGGTACCTGGTGATCAACCCGTTCTTCCACAGCTTCGGCTACAAGGCCGGCATCCTCGTCTGCCTGCTGACCGGCGCGACGATCGTGCCCCAGGCCGTGTTCGACGTCGCCGCGGCGATGCGCCTCGTCGCCGCCGAGCGGATCACCGTGCTGCCCGGCCCGCCGACGATCTACCAGACCATGCTCGACCACCCCGACCGCGCCGCGTTCGACCTGTCCAGCCTGCGGCTCGCGGTCACCGGCGCGGCGACCGTGCCGGTGGTGCTGGTCGAGCGGATGCAGAACGAGCTGGAGCTCGACGCCGTGCTGACCGCGTACGGGCTGACCGAGGCGGTCGTCGCGACGATGTGCCGGCGCGACGACGACGCGGCCACCGTCGCGCACACCTGCGGGCGCGCGGCGGCCGGCTTCGAGCTGCGGATCGAGCCGCCGGCGGGGGAGGTGCTGCTGCGCGGACCGAACGTGATGCTCGGCTACCTCGACGACCCGGACGCGACTGCCGCCGCGATCGACGCGGACGGCTGGCTGCACACCGGCGACGTCGGCCGGGTCGACGAGCGCGGCTACCTGACGATCACCGACCGGCTCAAGGACATGTACATCTGCGGCGGGTTCAACGTGTATCCGGCCGAGGTGGAGCAGGCGCTCGCGCGGCTGCCCGGGGTGGCCGAGTCCGCGGTGGTCGGCGTGCCGGACGAGCGGCTCGGCGAGGTCGGCAAGGCATACGTGGTGCGCCAGGACGGCGCCGCCGTGTCCGGCGACG
>DASYKY010000046.1:0-5038 GCA_035995025.1 Actinophytocola sp. | reverse complement strand
GCGGGGGGTCGGCGATGGGTGTTGCCACGCGTCGGTTTCCTCCTGGTCGTGCGACTCCCCCGGCCCGCCGGGCGTGGCGGGCCGGGGGAGGTCGGCGTCAGCCCGTCTCGTCGGCCTTCGCCTGGATCTGCTTGAGCACGTCGGCCACCGGCTTGGTCTGGATCTGGCCGACCAGCGACTTGAACGCGCCGGAGGTCGGGCCCCAGGCCGGGTTGGTGGCCGGGTAGAACTTCGCGTCCGGCAGCGACGCGAGGAACGTCTTCAGCTCCGGCTTGGCCGCGGCCGCCTCGGCGCCCGACTTGGTGGCCGGGATGAAGCCCTCGTTGTCGTTGAACTTGACGTAGTTGTCCTTCTCGTAGAAGAAGTCGAGGAACTTCTTGATCGCGTCCTGCTTGTCCTCGTCCTTGTTGAAACCGACGAAGTAGTCCGCGACGCCCAGCGTGGAGGGCGAGCCGTCCGGGGTCGGCGACGGCGCGATGTCCCACTTCAGGTTCGGGTTCTTCTCGTTGATCTGGCCGACCACCGGCGGCAGGCCCTGCATCATGCCGATCTTGCCCTGGATGAAGACGTCGAGCAGCGGCGTACGGTCGGTCGCGCCCGGGTCCGGCTGCGTGACCTTCTGGTCGATCATCGACTTCATGAAGGTCAGGGCTTCCGTGGCCTCCGGCGTGTCGATGGTCATCTTGCCGTCGGACTCCCAGCTCGCGCCGGCGCCATAGGCGAAGATGGACGTCTCGGCCTGGGCCTCCTCGCTGCCGAGCGGCATGCCGTAGCCGTACACGCCGCCGCCGAGGGTGGAGATCTTCTTCGCGTCGGCGAGCAGCTCGTCCCACGTCTTCGGCGGGGCGCTGATGCCGGCCTTGGCGAAGATGTCCTTGTTGTAGAACAGCGCGCGGGTAGACGCGACGGTCGGCACGCCGTACGCCTGGCCGTCGATCTTGGCGCTGTCGATGAAGGACGGCTCGATGTCCTTCATGGTCTCCGGCGACACGATCTCGTCCGCCTTGTACAGCAGGTCGTCGGCGCCGTAGGCCGGGCCGGCCGCGTCGAGCTCCAGGATGTCCGGGGCCTTGTCGTTCTGGATCTTCGTGTCGAGCACGGTGTAGATGTCGTCCCAGCTCTGGGTCTCGAGCTTGACCTTGACGTCCGAGTTCTTGGCCTCGAACGCCTTGACCAGGTCCTCCCAGTACGGCTTGGTCTTGTCACCGTAGATGGGGACCAGCAGCTCCAGGTCGGTGCTGCTGCCACTGTCGCCCGAGTCGCTTCCGCAGCCAGCGAGCCCGAGCGCCGCCACGGTCGCGACCGCGACTGCATTGATGACGCGCCTCAACTCATCCTCCGTTTCCGCCGGGCCGGTCCGCCAGGCTCTTCGCCACCACGAACCGTCGGCCCGTCGCAGCGATTGGTTTATACCACTTGTTCAGGCCGCAGCCGATGAACCGTGCTCAACCCGATGCAAGCAGGACCGGATCCCGCAGGGCCTCGCGTAACTTCGTGATGACGTCCTCGAGCTCGCCGTCGGCGCTGAATCCCGCGGCCAGCCGGTGCCCCCCACCGCCGAACTGCTCGGCGACGGCCCGGACGTCGACGGCGCCCACGGCGCGCAGCGAGCCGGTCCAGTGGCCCGACGAGATCTCCTTGAGCACGGCGGCGACCTCGGCCTCAGCCGTGGTGCGCACGATGTCGACCACCGACTCCACCTCCTCGAGCCGCACGCCGATGAGGTCGTCGAGGCGCACGGCGGTGTGCACGAGACCGTGCCCGCCGGCCGCGTCCGGCTCGAGCACGGCGCGGTCGAGGACGCCCGCGAGCATCTGCAGGAACGCGAAGGGATGGGTGTCCATCAGGTCACGGGCGATCGAGGTCGGGTCGGCACCCGCCTCGATGAGCCGCGCGGCGAGCCGGTGGGTGTCCGGCCGCGCGCGGCGGAACGAGCTGGTGTCGGTCACCAGGCCGGCGTAGACGCAGCGGGCCACGTCGGGCTCCAGCGGCCAGGCCAGCTCGTCGAGCAGCCGCACCACCAGCACGGCGGTGGCCTCGGCGGTCTCGTCGACGACGTGGTGGGTGCCGTAGAACGTGTTGGACGCATGGTGGTCGACGACCAGCACCGCGCCGCCCGCCTCGGCGGTGGCGTTGACCCGGTCCGCGAGCTGCCCGAGCCGCGACTTGCTGGCGGTGTCCATCACGACGAGCAGCCCGGCCGCGGCCGGCACCGCGGCGGCCGGCACGACCAGGCCCTCGACGTCCAGCCCGCGCAGCGACTCCGGCACATCGCTGGGCATGCCGAAGGAGACGCGGACGTCCACCCCGCGTCTGTGCAGGGCCAGACCGAGTGCCAGCGCGCTGCCCAACGCGTCCGCGTCGGGGCTGACGTGCGCGAGCAGTGTCACATCGGTCGCGGTGCGTAACAGGGTCGCGGCAGCACCAAGATCCGTGGTGGGCACCCGCACAGCCTCACGTAACCGAGCGGCCGCGTCCAGTGATTGGCCTTAACGAATACGCGTCAGCCGATGCGTTTACCGACGAACTTGATCGCGTCCGGCAGGACTTTGCGCCAGAACTGCTCGTCGTGGTCGCCAGGTTCGATGTCCGCCACGGCCGGCTCGACCCGGTCGACGAGCTCGCGCGTCGCGTCGATGAACGGGTCGGACTCGCCGCACCAGACGCCGACCGGGACGCCGGACAACGCGTCGAGGTTGCGCAGCGGGTCCGTGTTCGTCCACGCCTTCTCGTCGGCGAACACGTCGCGGGCCTTCGCCTCCGGCCAGCTGAGGAACAGGGCCGGGCTGATCGCGGCGAGGGCCGGGTCGTTGAGGTTGGCGGCGTAGTTGAACGCGCCGTAGCCGCCCATGGAGATGCCGAGCACGGCGAACGGGTTCGTGGCCAGGCCGCGCTCCTCGAGCCAGCCGGGCAGCTCGTCGGAGAGCATCTTCTGCGGGTCGTCGTCCTCGTCGCGGGCGACCCAGTAGGAGTCGCCACCGTCGACGGCGACGATCGCGAACGGCGGCGTGCCCTGGTAGTTCACCGCCGAGGTCAGCATCCGCGGCACGCCGAGGTCGACGAACATGCCGGCCCCCTCGCCGCGGCCGTGCAACGCGAGGCACACGGGCAGGTTCGGGTCGGCGTCCTCGGGCCGGATGATGACCAGCTCGACTTCGGTGCCGCGGGACAGCGAGCGGATGCGCTCCCGGGTCACCGTCTTGGCGCCGCCGCCCGGCGGCCTCGTCGCGGGCGAGAGCGCCTGGCTCTCGGTCTGCGAACGGGCGCTCCGGACGGGAGCGTCCGTCGGCTTGGCCGCGCAGCCCGCGGCGGACAGGCCTAGGCCGATCGCCCCAAGCAGAACGTCTCGCCGCGAACGGCGAATATCGCCTGCAGCCACGTCTCACCCCAAGCATGGCGGGTTGTTGGTCGGGGCACCGACAGTACCGAACCCTTGCGCCCCACGGGACTGCGGCCGTGACTTTCCCGTTATTGACAGGACCCTGTCAATCTGTGACGGTGCGTTCCATGGTCGCCTTCACCGACCGTGGCCAGGAGTTTTCCGGGTTGCTGGGGGAAATCGTCCGGGTCAACGGATTGCTCCTGTCGGCCGGTGCGGCGTTGGCCCGTCCGGCGGGACTCACCGGAGCCCGTTGGCAGGTACTCGCCGTCGTCGATCACGGCCCGGTCACGGCGGCACAGGTCGCCCGCACCCTGGGACTGGCCCGCCAAACGGTACGCGAGACCGTGGCGTCGCTGACGTCGCTGGGCATGGTGAGCCACCGGCACAACCCCCGGGACCGCCGCGCGCGGCAGCTGGTGCTCACCCCGCGCGGCCGCGCGGCACTGCGCCTGGTCGAACGCCGCCAGGCGGCGTGGACGAACCAGCTGGCGGCCCGCGCCACCCTGACCGACCTCCGCACGGCGACCGGCATCCTGCGCGACCTCGCCGACCTGCTGGAGGGTTAGTCCGCTACGTCCTCCGCGTCCACTTCCTCGCGCGGGGCGCGGTACGGGTCGGGCTCGCCGGCCGGCTGCGCGCCGTTGGCCAGGCGGGCCACCTCCGCGTCCGCCGCGCGGGCGCGGGCCAGGAGGGCGTCGATGCGCTTGGCGTCCTCGGGGACGGTGTCCGCGACGAACGTCAGGGTCGGCGTGAAGCGGACGCCCGTGCCCTGCCCGACGAGCGAGCGCAGCACGCCCTTCGCGGACTCCAGGGCCGCGGCGGCGCCCGCGGAGTCCGGCGGGGAGGCGAGGTTGTCGCCCAGCACCGTGTAGTACACGGTCGCGTCGTGCAGGTCCGCGGTGACCTTGGTGTCGGTGATCGTCACCCTGGCCAGCCGCGGGTCCTTCACCTCGTGCTCGAGCGCGGACGCGACGATCTGCCCGATGCGCTTCGCGAGCTTGCGGGCGCGCGGTGCGTCAGCCACGACGTTCCTTCCGGTGAGTTCCTAGTCGTTCGGGCCGAGCCACCGGCGCCGGGCGGAGACCAGCTCCAGCTCCGGGCGCCCGGCGACCAGCCGCTCGCACGCGTCCAGCAGCTCGCGCACGTGCTCGGCGTCGGCCGACACCGCGGCGACGCCGATGAGCGACCGGCGGTGCTTGTCGAGGTGACCGGCCTCGACCACGGTCACCTCGAAGCGGCGGCGCAGCTCGGCGAGTACCGGCCGCACCGCCGATCGCTTCTCCTTCAGCGAGTGGATGTCGCCTAGGACGACATCCAGCTCGATGACACCGACGTACAACTCAGTCGCGCGGCTTCTCGCGCAGCTCGTAGGTCTCGATGATGTCGTCGACCTTGAGGTCGCCGTACGAGCCGAGCGTCAGACCGCACTCGAAGCCCTCGCGGACCTCGACCGCGTCGTCCTTGAACCGCCGCAGCGAGCTGACCGGCAGGCTCTCCTGGACGACGACGCCGTCACGCATGAGCCGGGCCTTGGCGTTGCGCCGGATCTCGCCGGACAGCACCATGCAACCCGCGATCGTGCCGACCTTGGAGGACTTGAACACCTCGCGCACCTCGGCGCGCCCGAGCTCGACCTCTTCGTAGATCGGCTTGAGC
>DASYKY010000045.1:0-32331 GCA_035995025.1 Actinophytocola sp. | reverse complement strand
GCCCAGCTTCCAGCCCTCGAAGTAGATCTGCTCGATGTCCTCGACGGTGGCCGCCTCCGGCATGTTCACCGTCTTGGAGATCGCGCCCGAGACGAACGGCTGCACCGCCGCCATCATCCGCACGTGGCCCATCGGCGCGATCGAGCGCTCGCCCATCGCGCAGTCGAACACCTCGTAGTGCTCGCGGCGCAGCCCCGGCGCGTCGACGACGTGACCGTGCTCGGCGATGTACTCGACGATCGCCTCGATCTGCTCGTCCTGGTAGCCCAGCGCCTTCAGCGCGCGCGGCACGGTCTGGTTGACGATCTGCATCGAGCCGCCGCCGACCAGCTTCTTGAACTTCACCAGCGCGAGGTCGGGCTCGATCCCGGTGGTGTCGCAGTCCATCATCAGGCCGATCGTGCCGGTCGGCGCGATCACCGCCGCCTGCGCGTTGCGCCACCCGTTCGACGCGCCGACCTGCAGGCCGCGCTGCCACTCGTGGGTCGCGAGCCGCTGGATCGCGGCGTCGTTCTGGTGGTAGGTGCGGATGAGGTCGTTGGCCGCCGCGTGCTTGCGCATGACGCGCTGGTGCGCCTCGGCGTTGCGGATGTAGCCGTCGTACGGGCCGACGACGCCGGCCAGCTCCGCGGAGCGGCGGTAGGCGGTGCCGGTCATCAGCGAGGAGATGCTCGCCGCCACCGCGCGGCCACCCTCGGAGTCGTACGCGTGGCCGGTCGCCATCAGCAGCGCGCCGAGGTTGGCGTAGCCGATGCCGAGCTGGCGGAACTTGCGCGTGGTGTCGGCGATCGGCTCGGTCGGGAAGTCCGCGAAGCAGATCGAGATGTCCATCGCGGTGATCACGAGCTCGACCGAGCGAGAGAACAGCTCGGCGTCGAACGTGCCGTCCTCGCGCAGGAACTTCATCAGGTTCAGCGACGCGAGGTTGCAGCTGGAGTTGTCCAGGTGCAGGTACTCGCTGCACGGGTTCGACGCGGTGATCCGGCCGGACTCGGGGCAGGTGTGCCAGTCGTTGATCGTGTCGTCGTACTGGATACCCGGGTCGGCGCAGTCCCACGCGGCCTGTGCCATCTTGCGGAACAGCGACTTGGCGTCGACGCGCTCGAGGATCTCGCCGGTGGTGCGGGCGCGCAGGCCGAAGTCGGTGCCGCCCTCGACGGCGTGCATGAAGACGTCGGAGACGCGGATCGAGTTGTTCGCGTTCTGGTACTGCACCGAGGTGATGTCGGCGCCGCCGAGGTCCATGTCGAAGCCCGCGTCGCGCAGCACGCGGATCTTGTTCTCCTCCTTGGCCTTGGTCTCGATGAACTCCTCGACGTCCGGGTGGTCGACGTCGAGCACGACCATCTTCGCGGCGCGGCGGGTGGCGCCACCGGACTTGATGGTGCCGGCGGACGCGTCGGCGCCGCGCATGAAGGAGACCGGACCGGAGGCGGTGCCGCCGGAGGACAGCAGCTCCTTGGACGAGCGGATCCGCGACAGGTTCAGGCCGGCGCCGGAGCCGCCCTTGAAGATCAGGCCCTCCTCGCGGTACCAGTTGAGGATCGAGTCCATCGTGTCGTCGACGGAGAGGATGAAGCAGGCGGACACCTGCTGCGGCGACGACGTGCCGACGTTGAACCAGACCGGCGAGTTGAAGCTGAACACCTGGTGCAGCAGCATCCAGATCAGCTCTTGCTCGAAGACCTCGGCGTCGCGGGGCGTGGCGAAGTAGCCGTGCTTGACGCCGGCGGCGACGTAGGAGTGGACGACGCGGTCGATCAGCTGGCGCAGCGAGTGCTCACGGACCGGGGTGCCCACCGCGCCCCGGAAGTACTTGCTGGTCACGATGTTCGTCGCGTTGACCGACCAGAACTCGGGGAACTCCACGCCCCGCTGCTCGAAGTTCACCGAGCCGTCGCGCCAGTTGGTCATCACCACGTCGCGCTGTTCCCAGGTGACCTCCTCGTACGGGTGCACCCCCTCGGTGGTGTGCACACGCCGGACGGTGAGCCCCCGGCTCGCCTCCTGCGCGTCCTGCCCCGTCGACGCGCCGACCGTCTCCGTCATGACCAGTCCCTCTCCCTCGTTACTCGCTACCCCTGGCACGGACGCCCGGCCCGACGTCGCTGACGTCCCTGACGTCCCTGACGTCCCTGACGTCGCTGACGTCGCTGACGTCACTGTCCGATGTGGCCTGTGCCTGACTCGTTGCCGCTTCATTCCTCGTTTTTCCGTAGCCCCGCGATCGCCTTCTCGAAGTCCTCGATGGAGGAGAAGGAGCGGTAGACGCTGGCGAACCGGAGGTAGGCGACCTCGTCCAGCTCGCGCAGGGGGCCGAGGATGGCGAGCCCCACCTCGTGGCTCGGCACCTCGGCGGGCCCGGTCGCGCGGATCGTCTCCTCGACCCGCTGGGCCAACTGCTGCAGGGCGTCCTCGTCGACCGGCCGCCCCTGACACGCGCGGCGCACCCCGGTGACGACCTTCTCGCGGCTGAACGGTTCGGTGACACCCGAGCGCTTGACTACCGCGAGGACCGCCTCCTCCACGGTGGTGAACCGCCGGCTGCACTTGGCACACGACCGCCGCCGCCGGATGACCTGGCCCTCGTCGACCTCCCGGGAGTCGACGACCCGGGAGTCCGAATGGCGGCAGAACGGACAACGCATCCCGGATCACCCCTCGTGGCATCATGACGCCGCAGTCAGCCCACCTGGTGATCATCTTGTGGATGGCCGGTGGACAACATGCCCCAACCTGTGGACTAACTACAGCGCTGTAACTACTAGATGTTGGGGTCGACGGTATGCCTAGACGCCACATGATGCAAGTCGCCCAAGGTGCGACACGCGGAAGTGCCGGTGTTGCCCACGTCACCCGAGAGCGTGGTCACCCGTGGTCGGGATGCGCCGGTGTCGTCAGCCTCGCGAGGGATACGGAAGAGGCACGGGCCACTGCGCTGAGCTGACTGTTCGGTGTGCTCGGGCTCGACCGCGCAGTGGACGGCCGGGCCGGCACTCACACTCGAGGGAGTGGCCGCTACTCGGACGGGACGGTCAGCGGCTGGCCGGGCGTGACGCCGCTCGGCAGCCCGCCGTTGAGGTCCCGGATCCGGTCCACCACGGCCGAGGAGTCGCTGCCCGGGGCGACCCGGCCCGCCAGGTCCCACAGGCTCTCGCCCGGCTCCACTCGCACGACCGTCGTCCGCTCGGGGACCGAGGACTCGCCCGACGACGCCAGGGCACCGAGGCCGACCACGGCGGCGCAGGCAACGCCCGCGATGGCGACCATCCACCTGACCGGCAGGTGCTGCCGCGGCGCGCAGCCGGTCCGGGTGACCACGCGCGGCGCGCGCGTGACACGGCGGCGGGACGGCGGGGCGACCGGTTCGCGCCCGCGGCGCTGGGCCGGGATCGCCGGCTGGACCCGTTCGGTCCGCTCGGTCCGCTCTGTCGTCCGGTGCGCGACCACGCTCATCTCTGCCTCCTGCCGCGTTCGAACACTTGCTCGAAGCTCGAACAGTCGTTCGATCGAACCCTCGTGCGAATTTGTATCACGGGGCACCGACAAAAACGAGAACCGTCCGGCGTGTCGTCGAACAGATGTTTGATCTCCCGGTCGCAGCCGGTTAACGTCGAAGTCGCAGATGAAACAGACAGTCACAACCGGGCGTTCGAACAAACGACCGGCGGGCAGGGAGGCAAGGGAAGTGCCACGCAAACCCGGAGGAATACCCAAGGGTGTCCCCAAGCGGAAGCCCCTCAAGGGGAACCTACGCAACTTCCCGGGCGTCGACCGGGGCGACGCCGAGCTGCCCGACCGGCAGCGCGAGGTGCTCGAGGTGATCCGCACCTGGGTGGAGCGCTTCGGCTACCCGCCGAGCGTCCGGGAGATCGGCGAGGCCGTTGGGCTGACCTCCACCTCGTCGGTCGCCTACCAGCTGCGCGCCCTCGAGCAGAAGGGCTACCTGCGCCGCGACCCGAACCGGCCCCGGGCGATCGGGGTGCTGCCGCCCGACGCCGAGCCGCTGCCCGCGGCAGAGGTCGGCGCCACGACGCTGGTCGGCGAGGACACGGTCGAGGAGGACACCGCGAGCGCGCCCCGGCCGACGTACGTCCCGGTCCTCGGCCGCATCGCCGCCGGTGGGCCCATTCTGGCCGAGGAGGCCGTCGAGGACGTCTTCCCGCTGCCGAAGGAGATCGTCGGCGAGGGGGCGCTCTTCCTGCTCCGCGTCGCCGGTGACTCGATGATCGACGCGGCCATCGCCGACCAGGACTGGGTCGTCGTCCGGCAGCAGCCGACCGCCGACAACGGGGAGATCGTCGCCGCCATGATCGACGGGGAGGCCACGGTCAAGACGTTCAAGCGCAAGGACGGCCATGTCTTGCTGATGCCGCACAACGAGGCCTACGAGCCGATCCCCGGCGACGACGCGACGATCCTCGGCAAGGTCGTGGCGGTCCTGCGCCGGTTGTGACGGCCCGCCGGTGATCGAGGCGCCACCCGGCGCCGGCTTCTTCGCCGCGCACACCGTCGCCGGGCTCGCCGCCGGACTGCGCGACGGCAGGCTGACGCCCGTCGACCTGGTGGAGCACGCGCTGGCAGCGGCCGGCCGGCTCGGCCGGGCGCTGAACGCGTTCGTCACGGTCGACGTGGACGGGGCGCGGGCGGCCGCGCGCCGCGCCGCCGACGAGCTCGCCGCGGGCCGGGATCGCGGACCCTTGCACGGGATCCCGGTCGCGGTGAAGGACCTCGTCGACACGGCCGGCCTGCGCACGACCATGGGCTCGCGGCACTTCGCCGACCACGTGCCCGAGCGTGACGCCGGTTGCGTCCGCCTGCTGCGCGAGGCCGGCGCCGTCGTGGTCGGCAAGACCGTGACGCACGAGTTCGCCTACGGCCCCACCGGCGACAGGTCCGCGGCCGGGCCGGCCCGCAACCCGTACCGGCCGTCGGCCATGTCCGGCGGGTCCAGCGCGGGGTCGGCGGTGGCCGTGGCCGCGGGGATCGTCCCGCTGGCCATCGGCACGGACACCGGCGGCTCGGTGCGCATCCCGGCCGCCTGCTGCGGGGTCGTCGGCCTCCGGCCCACCTCCGGCGTGATCCCGGTGGACGGCGTGTTCCCGCTGTCGCCGACGCTGGACGCGGTGGGCCCCATCGCGCGCACCGCCGGCGACTGCCTGTTGCTGTGGCACGCCCTCGGCGCGGCCCGGCCCACGAGCGGCGAGCCGCGGATCGGCTGGGTGCCGCCGGAGACGTTCCACCCGGCCGACGACGCCGTGACCCGCGCGGCCCGGGCACTGGTCCCGGACGCCGCGGACGTCGAGGTGCCGTACGCGCGGGAGCTGCTGTCGGCCTACCGCGTGATCCAGAGCAGCGAGGCGTACGCGATCCACGCCGAGCGCATCGCGGCCACCCCGGAGCTGTTCGGCGAGGAGCTGCTGGCGCGGCTCGAGACGGCCGGGCAGGTGCGCGGGTGGGAGTACGTGCGGGCCCTCGAGGACCGGCGGCGGGCGATCGCCGCGATCCCGGACCTGTTCGCCGGTCACGACGTGCTGGCGCTGCCGACCGTCCCGATCACCGCGCCGCCCGTCGGCGCGCGGCAGGGCCGGGCCGGCGGCACGGAGATCGAGGTGCGGGCGGCCCTGCTCGCACTGACCAGCCCGTGGAGCGTGCTGGGCCTGCCCGCGCTGTCGGTGCCGGCGGGCCTGGTCGACGGGCTGCCGGCCGGGCTTCAGCTCGTCGCCCGGCCCGGCGGCGAGGACCTGCTGCTGGCCGTCGCGGAGCGGCTTCAGCCGCCCGTGCGGTAGAAGCGGCGGCGGGACCGGGACGTTCGCAGCCGCAGCGAGGCGAGCACGCCCATGATGAGCAGGACCGCGACCCCGGCCGCCGGGACGATCGGGATGCCCTGCTTCTCGACGTTGCTGTTGGCCACCCCGGCGGCGGGCGCGGGCGGCGCCGACTCCGGGGGCTTCTGGGACGCGGACTGCTGGGCGGGCGGGGCCGCCGCGCCGCCGACCAGCGAGGTCGCCTTGGCCACGAGCTGGATCGGCTGGCCGACCTTCTCCGACGCCGCCACCAGCGAGCCGTCGCCCTCGAACGCGATGGCCTCGCCCTGCGCCTCGTTCGGCAGCGGCACCCGCACCGGCTTGGTGCTCAGCGCCTTCACGACGTCCTTGTCCGGCGCCGCGTACAGGTACGCGTCGGTGTAGGTGCGCACCGCGACGACCTTGCCGTCCGGGCTCACCGCGCCGCCGGTGACGGTCCGCGAACCGACCGCGCCCGGCACCGGGCCGCCCGGCGTGTTGGTGGCCGCCAGCTTGATCGTGGCCACCTTTTTCATCGGAGTCGGGCCGGGGCTCTTGAGCTGGCGGATCGGCGAGTAGACACCGGCGTTGCCGGGCTCCTTGGTGATGAAGTACGGCGCGCCGTTCGCGCCGACCAGCAGCGCCTCGGCGTCGTGCTTGCCGTCCGGGTAGGTGAGCCGGAACAGCGTCGACTTGCCGGCGGGGGTGAGCGAGATCAGCGCGGCCGTCGTGCGCTCGAGGTTGTTGTCGCCGCCGTCGGCGAGCAGGAACGCGCCGTCCGGGGCGCGGCCGAGGTCCTCGACGTCGAACGGGTCGATCTGGCCGATGATCTGCCGCTCGACCGTGCAGTCCTTCTTCAGCACGACGACGGTGGCCTTCTCGCCGCCGTCGTTGACCGCGTACCAGCGGTCCTTGTCGGCGTAGAGGCCCGACAGCTCGGCGAGTTTGGGGTCCTTCATCGTGCACTTGTTCGCCGGCTTGGGCGGCGCCGCCGGTTGAGCGGCTGCTGCTGCCTGTGCCGGAACCGCCAACCCGAGCAGCAGTGACACTGCTAGGACAGCTCGCCGCACAACCACACCTCCGTGACCCGATCGTGACCGATCAGGAGCCCCTACGGTATCCGCTACTAGCTATTACGGCTCAGGCGGATGTGCCGTTCACAGAGAAATTCTCCAACAGACCTGCCAGATCTGCCTTCACTTTCGCATGTAGCACGGTGCCCTGCTCGGTGTGCCGCTCCGTGAGCACGTCACCGTCGCGGTGCACGCGCGCGACCAGCTCGCCCCGCGTGTACGGGACCAGCACCTCGACCTCGACGGACGGCCGCGGCAGCAGCTCGGCGACCCGGTCACGCAGCTCGGCGATGCCGGCACCGGAGTGCGCGGACACGAACAGCGCGCCGGGCAGCAGGTGCCGCAGCCGGGCCAGCGCCACCTCGTCGGTCGCGTCGGTCTTGTTGACCACGACCAGCTCGGTCGGCAGGCCCTCGTCGCGGCGGTCGGCGATCTCGCCGAGCACCTCGCGCACGGCCTCGACCTGCCACTCCGGGTTGGGGTCGGCGCCGTCGACCACGTGCAGGATGAGGTCGGCGTCGGCCACCTCGTCCAGGGTCGACCGGAACGCCTCGACCAGCTGGTGCGGCAGGTGGCGCACGAACCCGACCGTGTCGGTGAGCGTGTAGGGCAGCCCGTCGGGCGTGACGGTGCGCCGCACGGTGGCGTCGAGGGTGGCGAACAGCGCGTCCTCCACCAGCACGCCGGCCCCGGTCAGCGCGTTGAGCAGGCTCGACTTGCCGGCGTTGGTGTAGCCGGCGATGGCGACACTGGGGACCTCGTTCGCGACCCGGCGGCCGCGCTTGGTGTCGCGCACGATGCTCATCGCGGCGATCTCCTTGCGCAGCTTGGAGATCTTGGCCCGGATGCGCCTGCGGTCGGTCTCCAGCTTCGTCTCGCCGGGACCACGCAGGCCGACACCCGCGGTGCCGCCGCCCGCCCGGCCACCGGCCTGCCGGGACAGCGCCTCACCCCAGCCGCGCAGTCGCGGCAGGAAGTACTGCAGCTGGGCCAGCTCGACCTGCGCCTTGCCCTCCCGGGACCGCGCGTGCTGGGCGAAGATGTCGAGGATCAGCGCCGTCCGGTCGATGACCTTGACCTTGAGCCGCGCCTCCAGTTGGCGCAGCTGGCTTGGCGAGAGCTCGCCGTCGCAGATGACGGTGTCCGCGCCCGCGGACGCGACCATGCCGGACAGCTCCTGGACCTTGCCGGAGCCGACGTACGTGGCGGGGTCGGGCCGGTCGCGGCGCTGCACGAGGCCGTCGAGGACCTGGGAGCCCGCGGTCTCGGCCAGCCGGGCCAGCTCGTTGAGCGACGCGTCGGACTGGGCTGCCGTGCCCTCGGTCCACACGCCGACGAGCACGACCCGTTCCAGGCGCAGCTGGCGGTACTCGACCTCGGTGATGTCGGCCAGCTCGGTCGACAGGCCCGCGACCCGGCGCAACGCCACGCGGTCGGAGAGCTCGAGTTCACCCGCAGAGAGCTCAGCCAGGTCGGTCAACCCGTCATCGGAGTGGCCCTGATTGAGATTCTCTGTCACGTGGTGAAACTCCTCCGTCTGGTTCGGTCGTACTGAACAATGCTCGCACGATTCAGCGACCGTATCGACCCGGTTTATTCCGGGATGCCGTCCCACCAGGCGCGATCCAGCTCGCCACGAGCGACGAACGCGGCGGGCCCGGTGAGCACGCAGGTGTTCTCGCGGACTTCGACGTGCACGCGCCCGCCCGGGATCTCCACGGTGGCGGCGCCGGTCGTCTCGCCGCGGCCGTGCAGCACGCCGGCCACCGCGGCGACCGTGCCCGTCCCGCAGGACCGGGTCTCCCCCACGCCTCGTTCGTGCACCCGCATGCGGATCCGGTCCGCCGCCTCGACCACGACGAACTCGACGTTCACGCCGTCCGGGAACACGGCCGGGTCGTAGCCGGGCCGCACGGTCAGGTCCAGGTCGTCGAGGCGGTCGAGGAGGCAGACGAGGTGCGGGTTGCCGACGTCCACGGCGACCCCGGGCAGCGTGCGGCCGCCGACGGTCGCGGCGGACTCGCCGGTGACGCGGGCCGGCCCCATGTCGACGGCGACCTCGCCGTCCGCGCCGACCACCACGTCGCGGCTGCCCGCGCGGCTGCCGACGGGGAACTCGCGGCCGGCGACCAGGCCGGCGTCCACGAGGTAGCGGGCGAACACGCGCACGCCGTTGCCGCACATCTCCGCCACGGAGCCGTCCGCGTTGCGGTAGTCCATGAACCACACGTCGTCGTCCACATCGGACGGACGGCCCTCGATCGCCTTGGCACGCACCACCCGCAGCACGCCGTCCGCGCCGAGCCCGGCCCGCCGGTCGCACAGCGCGCGCACGCGGGCGGCGGTCAGGTCGAGGGAGGCGTCGACGTCGGGCAGCAGCACGAAGTCGTTCTCCGTGCCGTGACCTTTGAGGAAGGAGATTCCCACCTGGTCAGGCTAGCGCGCGGGCGGACTCGAGCAGGTCGGCGCGGCTCCCGTCCAGCCAGGTGATGCGGGGGTCGCGGCGGAACCAGGAGCGCTGACGGCGCACGAAGCGGCGGGTGGCCCTGGCCGTCTCGGCGGCGGCGCGGGCCATGTCCTCGCCGGCGTCCAGCTCGTCGAGGACCTGCTGGTAGCCCAGCGCGCGGGACGCGGTGCGGCCGAGGCGCAGGCCCTGCCGCTCGAGCGCGCGCACCTCGCCGACCAGGCCGTCGGCGAACATCCGGCCGACCCGGGTGTCGACGCGCTCGTCGAGCACGGCGGTGTCGAGGTCGAGGCCGACCTGGACGGTGCCGTAGCGGGCGGGACCCGCCTTGGGCATGTTCGCGGAGAACGGGCGGCCGGTCAGCTCGATCACCTCCAGCGCACGGACCACGCGGCGGCCGTTGGACGGCAGGATCGCCGCCGCGGCGGTCGGGTCCTGCGCCGCGAGGCGGGCGTGCAGGGCGGCGGCGCCGGCGCGCGCCAGCTCCTCCTCGAGGCGGGTGCGGATGTCCGGGTCGGTACCGGGGAAGTCCAGCTCGTCGAGCACGGCGCGGACGTAGAGGCCGGAGCCGCCGACGAGGATCGGCACCCGGCCGTCGGCGAGGAGCTTCTCGACGAGCGTGCGGGCATCGCGCTGGTAGGCGGCGACGGACGCGGTCTCGGTGACGTCGAGGACGTCGAGCAGGTGGTGCGGGACGCCGCGTCGTTCCCCGGCCGTGATCTTCGCGGTGCCGATATCCATGCCGCGGTAGAGCTGCATGGCGTCGGCGTTGATCACCTCGCCGCCGAGCGTCTCGGCGAGCGCGACGCCGAGGCCGGACTTGCCGGCCGCGGTCGGGCCGACGATCGCCACCGGTCTCATCGGTCGCATGGGCCTCATCGGATCGGGTCCCAGACGGCGAGGTGGTAGGCGACGCCGAACGGCACGAGCTCGCGCGCGTCGGTGCTCTTCCAGCGCCTGCCGTCCGCGGCGACGACCCCGGCGAGCACCTGCCACGGCGCGCGACCCGCGGCGCCGAGGTCGGCGGCGAGGGCGGGGTCGAGGGCGAGCAGCGCGTCCGGGTCGGCGGCGGCGAGGGCGGCGTGCACGGCGTCGTCGAACGCCCCGGCGCGCGGGTCGGGCCTGCCGACCGCGCGCTCACCGTGCCGGTGCGAGCCGTCGCCGAGGACGAGCAGGCCGACCGGCCCGTCCAGCCCGGCGACCAGCCGCTCGCCGTACGCCCGGCACGCGGCGGTGGGCAGATCGGCCGGGACCAGGCGGACCGGGACCCGCTCGGCACCGACCTGCGCGCGCAGCCAGCCCGCGACGAGCGCGGGCAGCGGCATAGCCGGGTCGGGCTCGGTGTCGGTGCCTTTGTCGGTGCCTTTGTCGGTGCCTTTGTCTTGGTCGTTGGCGCTCTCGTTGGCGGACAAGCGGGACACGACGTCCACGCCGTAGCCGCGGAACGTGCCGACCGCGTCCGCGGGCAGCTCGCGGGTGCCGCCGGGATCGGCGCCGACCGCGACCCAGCGCGGCGCGGCGGCGGCGAGCTCCCTCGCGACGGCGAGGCAGGCGTCGCGGACGGCCCGCACCTCGGGGTCGTCGGCGACGACGAGCTCGGGCACCAGGAGCGGGGGGTGCGGGACGACGGCGACACGCTCGATCACGGTGTCCGAGGCTACCCATTCGGGCCACGAGTT
Organism: Actinophytocola sp.; assembly: GCA_035995025.1. GTDB lineage: Bacteria > Actinomycetota > Actinomycetes > Mycobacteriales > Pseudonocardiaceae > Actinophytocola. The sequence continues at coordinate 21,329 of DASYKY010000045.1, read as the reverse complement.
GAACTCTCCGGGCTCGCGGCGTCACCGAGCGCAGCCAGCCTGAACAGTGGAGTACCGAGGCGCGCCATGACCTGTTTGAATGCGCGCGGGTACCACGCGAGTTCGACGGCCCCACGCGGGCCGGGTACCGACGTTGCCAGGCCCCGCGGAAGCGGGGCGCCCGCGGATGCGCGGGCAACGCAGGCGGGAGGAGCCGGCCATGACGGACAGGGACACGAGCCAGGACACCAACGCGACGCAGGTCGAGATCGCGGTGGAGGGGGCCGCCAATGGTGTCACCGAGGAGCTGGCGAGCGCAGAGCCCGCTGTGGCCGACGAGACCGCCGCGCCCGAGGCTCCGCCCGCCGACGCCCAGGCCGACAGCCCGACCGCCAGGGTCGTCGCCACCCCGGCGGCGCCGGTGGAGGTCACCCCGGCCACCGTCACCCCGGCCGACGCCGCCTCCGCACCGGACGCCACCCCGGAACCGGACGCCTCCTCGGTACAGGCGGACGCCTTCCCAGCCGAACCCGAGACGGCGACCGAGGCACCGGCCGCACCAGCCGCCGAGGCTGAGGCACCGGCACCCGCCACGGAAGCACCCGCTACCGAGGCACCCGCCGCAGAGGCACCCGCCACGGAAGCACCCGCCACCGAGGCACCAGCGGCAGCAGACGCCGAGGCTGAGGCACCGGCACCCGCCACGGAAGCACCCGCTACCGAGGCACCCGCCGCAGAGGCACCCGGCACGGAGGCACCCGGCACGGAGACACGCGCCGCGGAAGCACCCGCCACCGAGCCAACGCCCACCGAGGCTGAGGCAACAGCCACCGAGGCACCAGCCGCACCAGCGGCAGCAGCCGCCGAGGCTGAGGCACCGGCACCCGCCACGGAAGCACCCGCTACCGAGGCACCGGCCGCGGAGGCACCGGCCGCCGAGGCTGAGACGCCGGCACCGGCCGCCGCGCCGACTAAGCGCCACGAGCCGGTGCCGCCGCCCACCGCGGCCATGCCACACACCCAGCCCGCCACCGCAGTGCCCGCCGCGCCGGTCGCCAACGGGCCGGTGCCGGAGGCGTCCGCCAACCCGGACCGGTGGGGCCGGGTCGACTCCGACGGCACCGTGTACTGCAAGACGGCCGAGGGCGAGCGCGCGATCGGGTCGTGGCACGCGGGCGAGCCCGCCGAGGGGCTCGCGCACTACGCGCGCCGCTTCGACGACGTGCGCACCGAGGTGGAGCTGCTCGCCGCGCGGCTCCACGCCGGCTCCGGCGACCCGAAGCACACGCTGACGAATGCCAAGCACATCAAGGAGAGCCTGGCCGACTCGGCGCTGGTCGGCGACCTCGCCGGGCTGGCCGCGCGCATCGACCACGTCGTCGAACGGGCGTTGCAGGCCGTCGAGTCCGTGAAGCACGCCCGCGACGAGGCGCGCGGGCAGGCGCTGGCGCGCAAGCAGGACCTGGTCGCGGAGGTGGAGAAGATCGCCGAGGGGTCCACCCAGTGGAAGGTGGCCGGCGACCGGCTACGGGCGATCCTCGACGAGTGGAAGACGATCAAGGGCGTCGACCGCAAGACCGACGACCAGCTGTGGAAGCGGTTCTCCAAGGCGCGCGACACGTTCAACCGCAGGCGCGGCTCGCACTTCGCCGACCTCGACCGGCAGCGGGCCACCGCCAAGGAACGCAAGCAGGAGCTGGTGACGCTCGCCGAGGAGATCTCCGAGTCCGACGACTGGGGCCCGACCGCGGCGCGCTACCGCGATCTGATGACCGAGTGGAAGGCGGCGGGCCGCGCGCCGAAGGAGGCCGACGACTCGCTTTGGCAGCAGTTCCGCGCGGCACAGGACAAGTTCTTCAGCCGGCGCTCGGCGGTGTTCAACGAGCGCGACGCGGAGCTGGTGGAGAACGCCAAGCGCAAGGAGGCGCTGCTCGCCGAGGCGGAGCGGATCAACCCCGGCACCGACCTCGACGCGGCACGCGCGCAGCTGCACCGGATCCAGGAGAAGTGGGACGACGCCGGCAAGGTGCCGCGCGAGCGGATCCGCGAGCTGGAGGGAAAGCTGCGCGCGGTGGAGGACAGGATTCGCAACGCCGTCGACGCGCAGTGGCGTCGCAGCGACCCGGAGGCCGAGGCCCGCGCGGCGCAGTTCCGCGAGCGGGTGGCGCAGTTCGAGGCCCAGGCCGAGAAGGCCCGCGCCGCGGGCGACAAGCGCCGCGCCGAGCAGGCGGAGGCGCAGGCCGCGCAGTGGCGGGAGTGGCTCGCCGCCGCGGAGAACGCGGTCGCCAGCCGCTGAGCCTCGCGAGTCCAACACTCGCGACCCGCGAGTCCAACCGTGCGGACGTTGGACTCGCGAGAGCTGGACGTTGGACTCGCGGTTAGGGCTGGTCGGGCGCCGGCTCGTCGCGGGCCGGGTCCGGGCGCGACCATGCGGTGCGGAACCACTGGATCGCGATCACCACCATCGCCACCCACGCGATCACCAGGCCGGCGCCGAGGTCTGCGTGCGAGGACTGCCGCGACCAGATCGCCAGCACGCCGTCCACCGACGCGAACCAGCCGCCCAGCGCGCTCGCCCACGCGAACGCCCATCGCCGGGTCGTCAGCGTCAGCGCCGAGGCCAGCACCCCGAACACCAGCGACGTGGCCGCGAACAGCCGCGGCACCATGCTCGCCTTGCCCGCCGCGCCGGGGCCGATGCCCAGCAGCACCTCGTAGCCGGTGGCGCCGGCCATCCACGGCAGCACCCAGCCCACGATCAGCACGAACACCGCGACCGAGATGACCAGCGCGCGGGCGCCGAAATCCACGGTGCGTCCCGCGCGGCGCTCGGCGTCGCGCTCGACGCGGTCGACCTGCCTGCGCAGGCGGGCGATGTCGCGCTCGTCCCCGGAGGTCATCGGACCGCGCATCCGCCCACCGCCTCGGTCGCGGCGGGCGGCCCGAAGGACGGCAGGCCCAGGCCGACGCCGGAGGTCTTCGGCCGCACGCCCGCGGCGAAGTTGTCGCCGGCCCGGGTCCGCCGGTGCGACACGAGCGGGCCGTCGGCGACGAGGTGGTGCGGCGCCGCGTGGGTGACCGTCGCGTGCACGACGTCGCCCGGCCGCACGTCCGCGCCCGCCGGTGTGAAGTGCACCAGCCGCCCGTCGCGGCCGCGGCCGGACAACCGTTGCGTCGAGGAGTCCTTGCGGCCCTCGCCGGTGGACACCAGCACCTCGACGGTCGTGCCGACCAGTTCCTTGTTCAGCGCCCAGGAGACCTCCTCCTGCACGGCGACCAGCCGGTCGAACCGCTCCTGCACGACCTGCTTGGGCAGCTGGTCGGGCAGCGACGCGGCCGGTGTGCCGGGGCGCTTGGAGTACTGGAAGGTGAACGCCGAGGAGAAGCGCGCGGCGCGGACCACGTCCAGCGTCTGCACGAAGTCCTCCTCGGTCTCGCCGGGGAAGCCGATGATGATGTCGGTCGTGATCGCCGCGTCCGGCAACTCCGCGCGCACCTTGTCGATGATGGACAGGTACCGCGCGGACCGGTAGGACCGGCGCATCTCCTTGAGCACCCGGTCCGACCCGGACTGCAGCGGCATGTGCAGCGAGTGGCAGACGTTGGGCGTCTCGGCCATGGCCGCGATCACGTCGTCGGTGAAGTCCTTCGGGTGCGGCGAGGTGAACCGGACCCGCTCGAGCCCGTCGATCCCGCCGCAGGCACGCAGCAGCTTGCCGAACGCCAGCCGGTCGCCGAACTCGGCGCCGTAGGAGTTCACGTTCTGGCCGAGCAGTGTCACCTCGAGCACGCCCTCGGCGGCCAGCGCCTCGACCTCGGCGAGCACGTCGCCGGGCCGGCGGTCCTTCTCCTTGCCGCGCAGCGAGGGCACGATGCAGAACGTGCAGGTGTTGTTGCAGCCAACGGAGATCGACACCCAGCCGGAGTGGGCCGAGTCGCGCCGCGCGGGCAGCGTCGACGGGAAGACCTCGAGCGACTCCAGGATCTCCACCTGAGCCTGCTCGTTGTGCCGGGCGCGGTCGAGCAGCACCGGCAGCGAGCCGATGTTGTGCGTGCCGAACACCACGTCCACCCAGGGCGCGCGCTTGACGATCTCGCCGCGGTCCTTCTGCGCGAGGCAGCCGCCGACCGCGATCTGCATGCCCGGGTTGGCGAGCTTCGTCGGCCGCAGGTGACCGAGGTTGCCGTACAGCTTGTTGTCGGCGTTCTCCCGCACCGCGCACGTGTTGAGCACGACGACATCGGGCACGCCACCGCCGGCGGCCGGCGCGTAGCCAGCGTCCTCGAGCAGGCCGGCCAACCGCTCGGAGTCGTGCACGTTCATCTGGCAACCGAACGTGCGGACCTGGTAGGTACGTGTGGTCATCTCAGCTGCTCAGCCTACGCGTGACCGAGTTGAGACCTTGGGGTGGTCCAACCGGCATGAAACGGACGCAAAGTCGCGGTAGGTTTCGGCCGATAACCTGCCGCTACCCTCTCGGCTACCTGCAGTTGATCACGCGCGTGGAGGATTGATGACCGAAGCGAACACCGCACCACCGATGATCCGGATGGTGGAGGTGGACAAGTACTTCGGGCCGCTGCACGTGCTCAAGAACATCAGCGTCGAGGTGCCGCGCGGTCAGGTCGTCATCGTGCTCGGACCGTCCGGGTCCGGCAAGTCCACGCTGTGCCGGGCGATCAACCGGCTGGAGCCGATCAACTCCGGCACCATCGAGGTCGACGGCAAGCCGCTGCCCGCCGAGGGCCGTGAGCTCGCCAACCTGCGCGCCGACGTGGGCATGGTGTTCCAGTCGTTCAACCTGTTCGCCCACAAGACGATCATCGACAACGTCATGCTCGCGCCCGTCAAGGTTCGCAAGATGCCGAAGGCCGAGGCCCGGCGCACGGCGACGGAGCTGCTCGAGCGGGTCGGCATCGCCAACCAGGCCGACAAGTACCCGGCCCAGCTCTCCGGTGGCCAGCAGCAGCGCGCGGCGATCGCCCGCGCCCTGGCCATGAAGCCCAAGGTCATGCTGTTCGACGAGCCGACCTCGGCGCTCGACCCGGAGATGATCAACGAGGTCCTCGACGTCATGACCACGCTCGCCGAGGACGGCATGACGATGGTCGTGGTGACCCACGAGATGGGCTTCGCCCGCAACGCGGCGGACCGCGTGCTGTTCATGTCCGACGGGGACATCGTCGAGGACTCCATCCCCAGCGAGTTCTTCTCCGCGCCGAAGTCCGCGCGTGCCAAGGACTTCCTGAGCAAGATCCTCACTCACTGAGTAACCACGAAAAGGTCGGGGCTCGCGGCGCGGACGTGTCGCGGGTGGACAGATCGGAAGGAACGACATGCGGTTCAGCCGAGTACTGCGTGCGGGTGCGGTCGCCACGGCGATCGGCCTCGCGCTCGCGGCCTGCGGCAGCGGCAACGAGGACAGCGGCGGCGGTGGCGGTGGCGGTGAAAGCAGCGGTGGCAAGGACTCGCTGACCATCGGCATCAAGTTCGACCAGCCGGGCCTGGGGCAGAAGACGCCGAGCGGCTACGAGGGCTTCGACGTGGACGTGGCGACCTACCTCGCCAAGGAGCTCGGCGTCGACGCGGGCAACATCGAGTGGGTCGAGGCCAAGTCCGCCGACCGCGAGTCCCTGATCAAGAACGGCGACGTCGACTTCATCGTCGCCACCTACTCGATCACCGACAAGCGCAAGGCCGAGGTCGACTTCGCGGGCCCGTACTTCATCGCCCACCAGGACCTGCTGGTGCGCGCGGATGACAGCGGGATCTCCGGCCCGGAGTCGCTCGACGGCAAGAAGCTCTGCTCGGTCACCGGCTCCACCTCCGCGCAGAAGGTGAAGGACGAGTACTCCGACAAGGCCGACCTGCAGGAGTACGGCGGGTACTCGGAGTGCCTGACGGGCCTGGAGAGCGGCGCGGTCGACGCGATCACCACCGACGACACGATCCTCGCCGGCCTCGCGGCCGCCAACGAGGGCAAGTTCAAGCTCGTCGGCAAGGGCTTCAGCGACGAGAACTACGGCGTCGGCCTGAAGAAGGGCGACAGCGAGATGCGCGACAAGATCAACACCGCCATCAAGAAGATGGAGGACGACGGCGCCTGGAAGTCGTCCCTGGAGAAGCACCTCGGCCCGGCCGGCTACACGATCCCGGAGCCGCCGGAGATCACCGAGAAGTAGTTCCAGATCCGACATCGCGGTGGCGCGTCGCGCGAGCGGCGCGCCACCGTCCATACCATGGCGAGGGTGCGATAGGCCGTGTTCGACTTCCTCAGCGACTACGACGTGCTGGGTGCGTTCTGGGTGAACGTACAGCTGACGGTCATCGCGGCCATCGGCTCGTTGATCTGGGGCACGATCCTGGTGGCGATGCGGGTCAGTCCGGTGCCGGTGATGCGGTCGTTCGGCACGGCGTACATCAACCTCGTCCGCAACACGCCGCTCACCGTGATCATCGTGGCGACCTCGCTGGTGCTGAACCAGACGTTCCAGATCACGCTGGGCGCGGACAACTTCGACGACCAGGGCTTCCGCTTGGCCGCGCTCGGGTTCATCGCCTACACCTCGACATTCGTCTGCGAGTCGCTGCGCGCCGGCATCAACACGGTGCCGGTCGGCCAGGCCGAGGCGGCCCGCGCGCTCGGCCTGAGCTTCACGCAGGTGCTGCGCATCATCGTGCTCCCGCAGGCGTTCCGCTCGGTGGTGGCGCCGCTGGCGAGCGTGCTGATCGCCTTGACCAAGAACACCACCGTCGCCGCCGCGATCGGTGTCGGCGAGGCCGCGCTGCTGATGAAAGAGATGATCGAGAACGAGAGCGACGCGCTCTTCCTCGTCACGGCGATGTTCGCGCTGGGCTTCGTGATCCTGACCCTGCCGACCGGGCTGCTGCTCGGTTGGGTGGCCAAGAAGGTGGCGGTGAAGCGGTGAGCGAGCTTGCGAGCGAACCAATGACACAGGGCGACCGCGAGCGGCTCGACCGAGCCTGCGAGGGGGAGTCGTGACTGCCCCCTCGGTTCTCTACGACATGCCCGGCCCCCGGGCCAGGCAGCGCAACGTTCTCTACGCGGCGTTGTTCGTGCTCGTGTTCGTCGGCGTCGCGTACCTGCTGCTGGCGGCCATGAACGACCACAACCAGCTCGAGTGGGCGAAGTGGAGCCCATACCTCGCGGGCACCGACGCGTGGACGACCTATCTGCTGCCGGGTCTGGGGGGCACGCTCGTCGCAGCCGGTCTGTCGATCGCGATGGCGCTGCCGATCGGTGCGCTCTTCGGCATCGCCCGGCTCTCCGACCACGCGTGGCTCGCGAAGACCGCGGGCACGCTGGTCGAGTTCTTCCGGGCGATCCCGGTGCTGATCCTGATGTTCTTCGCCTACCAGGTCTACGTGAACTTCACCGACATCGGGCGCGACATCCGGCCGCTGTACGCGGTGTGCACGGGTCTGGTCATCTACAACTCCGCGGTCATCGCCGAGGTGGTCCGCGCCGGCATCCTGTCGCTCCCCAAGGGACAGACGGAGGCCGCGCTCGCGGTCGGCATGCGCAAGGGCCAGCTCATGACGAGCATCCTGCTGCCGCAGGCGGTCACGGCGATGCTGCCGGCGCTCGTGAGCCAGCTGGTGGTCATCGTGAAGGACACCGCGCTCGGCGGCGCGCTGCTGAACTACAGCGAGCTGATGGCCTCGGTCTCCGAGGCGGCGGCCTTCTACGGCGGCAACATCATCGCGACGCTGACCGTCGTCGCCGCCATCTACATCGTGCTCAACTCGCTGCTCAGCTGGTTCGCCAGCTGGCTGGAGCGGTGGCTGCGCCGGCGCAAGAAGGGCACCGGCGCGGTGGTCGGCGGCGGGGGCATGGAGGAGCAGGTCCCCGCAGTGGGCGTCGGGGAAGGGATGGGCGGAGGCCTGTAGCGACATACGAAAAGGGGCGCCCCGGCCGGGGCGCCCCTTTTGTATGTCCTCAGTGCTTCTTGCTGCCCCGGCGGAACAGCTGGCTGCCGAGCCAGACGATCGGGTCGTACTTTCGGTCGGCGACGCGCTCCTTCATCGGGATCAGCGCGTTGTCGGTGATCTTGATGTGCTCGGGGCAGACCTCGGTGCAGCACTTGGTGATGTTGCAGAGGCCGAGGCCGTGCTCCTCCTGCGCCTCGCGCACCCGGTCCTCGGTGTCGAGCGGGTGCATCTCCAGCTCGGCGACCCGCATGAGGAAACGCGGGCCGGCGAAGTGCTCCTTGTTCTCCTCGTGGTCACGGATGACGTGGCAGGTGTCCTGGCACAGAAAGCACTCGATGCACTTGCGGAACTCCTGCGAGCGCTCGACGTCCTGCTGCTTCATCCGGTACTCGCCGAGCCGCACGTTCTTCGGCGGCGCGAACGAGGGGATCTCGCGGGCCTTCTCGTAGTTGTACGAGACGTCGGTGACGAGGTCGCGGATGACCGGGAACGTACGCAGCGGGGTGACCGTGATGGTCTCCTCCTCGCTGAACACCGACATCCGGGTCATGCACATCAGCCGCGGCATGCCGTTGATCTCCGCGGAGCACGAGCCGCACTTGCCGGCCTTGCAGTTCCAGCGCACGGCGAGGTCGGGGGCCTGGGTGGCCTGCAGCCGGTGGATGATGTCGAGGACGACCTCGCCCTCGTTCACCTCGACGACGTAGTCCTGCAGCTCGCCGGTCTCGTCGTCACCCCGCCAAACCTTGAAGTTGGCCTTATAACTCACGACGCCCCCTCACCGGCTCGGTGGCGCCGCTCGCGGTCGCCCTGTGTTTTCTGGTTCGCTCCGCAAGCTCCGCTCACTTCTCGGTCCTCCCAGGGTGGTCCGCCAGCTCATCCTCGGTGAAGTACTTCTCCAGCTCGCCGACCTCGAAGAGCTCAAGCAGGTCCTCCCGCATGGGCACCTGGTCCTTCGGCGTGATCGTCGCGTCCTTGCCTTCCGGTGTGGACGAGCAGACCAGCAGCTTGTTGCGCCACTGGGCGTCCATGCCCGGGTAGTCGTCGCGGGTGTGCCCGCCGCGGCTCTCGGTGCGCATCAGCGCCGCGCGGGCCACGCACTCGCTGACCAGCAGCATGTTCCGCAGGTCGAGGGCGAGGTGCCAGCCGGGGTTGAACTCGCGGCGGCCCTCGACGGCCACGTTGCGAGCCCGCTCCTTGAGCTCGGTCAGCTTGTCCAGTGCCTGCTGGACCTCTTCTTCCTTGCGGATGATGCCGACGAGGTCGTTCATCGACTGCTGCAGCTCGGCGTGGATCGTGTACGGGTTCTCCGCCTGCCCGCCGGCCGGCCAGTCGAACGGGGCGACCGAACGGTACGCCGCCGCGTCCACATCGGACTGCGACAGGGTGGGCCGGGCGTCGAGCGAGTCGACGTACGCCGTCGCGCCCAGGCCGGCGCGACGGCCGAACACGATCAGGTCGGACAGCGAGTTGCCGCCCAGCCGGTTGGAGCCGTGCATGCCGCCGGCGACCTCACCGGCGGCGAACAGCCCCGGCACGACGGAGGACGCGGTGTCCGGGTCGACCTCGACGCCGCCCATCACGTAGTGGCAGGTCGGGCCGACCTCCATGGGCTGGCTGGTGATGTCCACATCGGCCAGTTCCTTGAACTGGTGGTACATCGACGGCAGCCTGCGGCGGATCTCGTCGGCCTTCAACCGGCTCGCGATGTCGAGGAACACGCCGCCGTGCGGTGAGTCGCGGCCGGCCTTGACCTCGGAGTTGATCGCGCGGGCGACCTCGTCACGGGGCAGCAGGTCGGGGGTGCGGCGGTTGTTGTCCTGGTCTTTGTACCAGCCGTCGGCCTCCTGCTCCGTCTCGGCGTACTGCCCCTTGAAGACATCGGGGATGTAGCCGAACATGAACCGCTCGCCGTCGGAGTTCTTCAGCACGCCGCCGTCGCCGCGCACGCCCTCGGTGACGAGGATGCCCTTGACGCTGGGCGGCCAGACCATGCCGGTCGGGTGGAACTGGACGAACTCCATGTTGATCAGGGTGGCGCCCGCCCGCAGCGCGAGCGCGTGACCGTCCCCTGTGTACTCCCAGGAGTTCGAGGTGACCTTGAAGGACTTGCCGATGCCGCCCGTGGCGAGCACGATCGCGGGCGCCTCGAAGAGGACGAACTTGCCGGTGTCGCGCCAGTAGCCGAACGCGCCGGCGATGCGGTCGCCGTCCTTGATCAGCTCGGTGATCGTGCACTCGGCGAAGACGCGGAGCATGGCGTCGTAGTCGCCGTGCTCGCGCTTGTCCTCCTGCTGCAGGGACACGATCTTCTGCTGCATGGTGCGGATCATCTCGAGGCCGGTGCGGTCACCGACGTGCGCGAGGCGGGGGTAGGTGTGGCCGCCGAAGTTGCGCTGGCTGATCTTGCCGTCCTCGGTGCGGTCGAACAGCGCACCGTAGGTCTCGAGCTCCCAGACGCGCTCCGGGGCCTCCTTGGCGTGCAGCTCGGCCATGCGCCAGTTGTTGAGGAACTTCCCGCCGCGCATGGTGTCGCGGAAGTGGACCTGCCAGTTGTCCTTGGAGTTGACGTTCCCCATCGACGCGGCGCAGCCGCCCTCGGCCATCACCGTGTGCGCCTTGCCGAACAACGACTTGCTGATGATCGCTGTGCGCTTTCCCTGCTGCCGGGCCTCGATCGCGGCCCGCAGTCCGGCGCCCCCGGCGCCGATGACCACCACGTCGTAGGGGAACCGCTCGACCTGAACCTGAACCATGAGTCCTTCTTTAGTTGAAGATCCGCAGATCGGTGATCCAGCCGGCCGACACCGCCATGATGTAGGCGTCGGTCACGATGACCGTGACGAGCGAGGACATGGCGAACACGCCGTGCCGCGTGTTGAGCTTGGACACGAACTGCCAGTAGCGGTATCGCAGCGGGTGCTTGGAGAAGTGCTTGAGCTTGCCGCCCATGACATGCCGGCACGCGTGGCAGGACAGCGTGTACGCCCAGAGCATCACCAGGTTGATCAGGATGATGACGGTGCCCAGTCCCATGCCGACGCCGCCGTCCTTGCCGTGGAAGGCGAGGACGGTGTCGTAGACGTTGATGAGACCGAAGATCAGCGCGCCGTAGAAGAAGTAGCGGTGCGCGTTGAGGAGCACGAGGGGGAAGCGGCTCTCACCGGTGTACTTGCCGTGCGGCTCGGGCACCGCGCACGCGGCCGGGGCGAGGAACAGCGAGCGGTACCCGGCCTTGCGGTAGTAGTAGCAGGTACCGCGGAAGCCGGCGAGGATCACGAAGGTGATGATCGCCATCGGCAGGAACGGCGGCACCTCTGGCAGCGGCGTGCCGAAGTGGGTGGAACCGGGCACGCACGAGGCACTCAGGCACGGCGAGTAGATCGGCGTGAGGTAGTGCTCCTCGGGGGCCCAGTAGTAGGTGTTCATGAAGATGCGGACCGTCGCGTAGACGATGAAGAAGAGCAGGATGGCACCCGTGCTCAGCGGGTACGCCCACCACCGGTCGGTTCGAAACGTGCGCTCCGGTATGTGCGCCCGGGATGGGGCACCGACGCCTGCCTTCATTGTGTCCTCGACTCCAGAACGAGAGATTCGATTGTCAGAGACTAACGGGGATCTGCGCTGGTGGCGGCGTTCCGCGTGTCACACCCGGCAGGACGGCGCCATGCCGCCAACGAGGCCGTCGGTGGCAGGAGGAGAAGTACCACACGCGGGCCGGGCTCTCTCGGCCGCCCTGCACCGGAAGTGTTCCCCGGCACGTTGAACAGGGCTGAATCGATGCCCGGACGCAAGTCACCCGAAGACCGTACTCTCGGTGGTCACGGCCTTCTTTCCGGCCTTCGGATATCGCCTGTTGCGCGCTCTCGGTGACCAAAGCCACGGCCGGTTGCGTGGCGTACTCCCCGGGATCCGTGCGGGCCTTGGGTTCTCGGAGGACGCGGCGTGCGTTCTCGGAGCTGCTCCGTGCGTTCTCGAAGGCTGCCGCGTGCGTTCGCGAAGGCCGCGGCGCTCGGTCGAGAAAGCCGCGGCTGGGCTGGCTGTGGGAACCGCCGCGATCTCGGGCGCCCGTCGCCAAAATCCGCCAGCTGTCCAACCGGACGCTCGATGTCCAAAGTGGCCCGACCACAACCAAACCCACCCCCGACCGAGCCCTCAGAACCAACCCCAGACCCCGGCGCCCCACATCCCCCCGGCCCCGGCCGGGCCCGGGAACCCAGACCCACCAAGCAAGCTCAGAACGAACCGTCCAGCAGGTCGGACTCCTCCCCGGCAGTCCGCAGTTCGTCCCGCACCACCCGGAAGGCGAGGCCCTCCGAGTACCCACGTCTCGCCAGCATCCCCACCAGCTTGCGCACTCGCGCCGACTCGTCCGCGCCGGGGAGCGAGCGGAGGCGCTTGCGCACCAGCTGCCTGGCCCGCTCCTCCTCCGCGTCGGCGTCCACTGTGGCTACTGCCTCCGCGACGACGTCGTCCGACACGCCCTTGCGGCGGAGCTCCATGGCCAGGGCGCGACGGCCCAGGCCCTGGTTCATGTGCCGCGTGTGCACCCACAGCTCCGCGAACGCCGCGTCGTCGACCAGGCCCACCTCGTCCAGGCGGCTCAGGACCTGGTCGGCGACGTCCTCCTCGATCTCCTTGCGCAGCAACGCCTGGCGTAGCTCCGTCCGCGTCCTCGGCCGGGCCGTGAGCAGGCGCAGGCAGATGTCCCGCGCCCGCTGGACGGGGTCCTCGGGCGGACCGGGCGGCTGGGCGGCACGAGTAGGTCGCCGGCTGGCCATCGCTGCCTAGAAGTCGACCGGGGCGGGGGCCGGCTCGGTGTCGTCGGCGTCGAGCTTGGCGCCGATGCCGAGCTTGTCCTTGATCCGCTTCTCGATCTCGTTGGCCACGTCCGGGTTGTCGCGCAGGAACTTTCGGGCGTTCTCCTTGCCCTGCCCGAGCTGGTCGCCCTCGTAGGTGTACCAGGCACCGGACTTGCGCAGGATGCCCTGCTCGACGCCCATGTCGATGAGCGAGCCCTCGCGGCTGACGCCCTTGCCGTACAGGATGTCGAACTCCGCCTGCTTGAACGGCGGGGCCACCTTGTTCTTGACCACCTTGACGCGGGTGCGGTTGCCGACCGCCTCGCCGCCGTCCTTGAGGGTCTCGATGCGGCGTATGTCCAGGCGGACCGACGCGTAGAACTTCAGCGCCTTGCCACCCGTGGTGGTCTCCGGCGAGCCGAACATGACGCCGATCTTCTCGCGCAGCTGGTTGATGAAGATCGCGGTGGTGCCGGAGTTGCTCAGCGCGCCGGCGATCTTGCGCAGCGCCTGGCTCATGAGGCGGGCCTGGAGGCCGACGTGGTTGTCGCCCATCTCGCCCTCGATCTCGGCGCGGGGCACGAGCGCGGCCACCGAGTCGATGACGAGGATGTCCAGCGCGCCGGAGCGGATCAGCATGTCCGCGATCTCCAGCGCCTGCTCACCGGTGTCGGGCTGGGACACCAGCAACGCGTCGGTGTCGACGCCGAGGGCCTTGGCGTACTCCGGGTCGAGCGCGTGCTCGGCGTCGATGAACGCCGCGATGCCGCCTGCCTTCTGCGCATTGGCCACCGCGTGCAGGGCCAGCGACGTCTTACCGGACGACTCCGGGCCGTAGATCTCCACGACGCGGCCGCGCGGCAGGCCGCCGATACCCAGCGCCACGTCCAGCGCGATGGAGCCGGTCGGGATGATCTCGATCGGTGCGCGGACCTCGTCGCCGAGACGCATCACCGATCCCTTGCCGAAGTTCTTGTCGATCTGGGCGAGAGCCAGGTCGAGAGCCTTCTCACGATCGGGTGCTGCAGCCATCTGAGATCCACCTTGATTCTGTCGAGACCGTTTCGAACTCACGCTGGCGACGTTATCTGGAGGGTCTGACGATTTCGGGACGCGAGGCGCGGCCTGTGGATCGTTGACCCGGTTGTGGATAACCAGGCTAGCCGAACGCCTGTTCGAGGCGACGGCGACACGCCGGTCGGGCTACCGGCGCTCCAAGGGCACCTCGAACGCGTCGCACACGACGCGCCAGATCTCCTTGGTGGGCATCCCGGCCTCGAGGGCCTGGTCCACGGTGCGGTTGTCCAGCGCGCTGAACACGTGGTCGCGGGCCAGCATGTCGGCCCGGATCTCGCCGAACTCTTCGGCCATCATCTTGCGGAAGGCGGTGGTACGCATCGACACCAGCCTACGAGACAGCGGAGAATGGCCGGCATGTCGCTCGCCATCGATCTCCAACCGACCGGACTGGAGTCGGTGCTGATCGACATCGCCATCATCGCGGCGCTGGTCGTGACGATCGTGCTGGGCATCCGGGCGCTGCGCAACCGCCGCTAGCGCGGCTGGACGAGGTCCCACCGGTTGCCGTACAGGTCGCGGAACACCGCGACCGTGCCGTACGGCTCGTGGCGCGGCGGCTCCTCGAAGCGCACCCCGGCGGCCAGCATCCGCTCGTGGTCGCGGCCGAAGTCGTCCGTGTTCAGGAAGAAGCCCACCCGCCCGCCGGTCTGGTCGCCCGCGCGCGCCTGCTGGGCCGGGCCGTCGGCCAGGGCCAGCAGCAGACCGGTCGGCGAGCCGGGCGGGGCGACGACCACCCAGCGCTTGCCGTCGCCGAGCGCGGTGTCCTCGCGCAGCTCGAAGCCGAGCGGGCCGGTGTAGAACGCGATCGCCTCGTCGTAGTCACGCACGACGAGCGTGACCAGCCCGACGCGCATCAGGTGCCCGGCTGGACGTGCCGGGCGAAGAAGTCCGCCAGGCTGTCCGGGGTGAACTCGTCCGAGGCGCGCAGGTCGGTCTTGCTGAGCCAGCCGACGAGCGGGCGGTCCTTGACCGTGAACACGAGCATCCCGGTGCCGCCGCTCACGCCCGCCCGCAGCCGGCCGTCGAGCCCGTTGCCGCGCCAGTCGGCCTCCACGTGCGTGCCCTCGTTCACGTTGCCCAGCTGGGTGTCCGCGAGCTTCGTGGCGTCGGCGACCGAGGCCACGTGCGCGTAGCTGACCTGGTAGTCGTCCTGCAGCGCGCAGGAGACGTCCGCGCCGGAGCTCGCCTCGGCGGGCCGGCACTCGTCGGAGTCGGCCACCGGGCCGGCGAGCTGGCGCAGGCAGCCGCTGAACCCCTTGCTGTCCGTGTCGCCCTTCTGCTGGCAGTCGTCGGCGGTCGGCAGGTCGCCCGCCGGGCGGAACAGGAACACCGCGCCGACGGCCAGGATCGCGAGCACCACGAGACCGGCGACGCCCAGCCACAACCCGCGCCTGCCGGACTTGGCGGGCGGCCCGGGCTGCCCGGGCTGAACGTTCGGCACGGACGGCCCGGGCTGGTACGGGTGCGCCACGGGCATCGACATCGACATCGGGCCCGACATCGGCATCGGCACCGGCATCGGCACCGGCCGGGACGGCGGGCCGACCGGAACGGCGGGCCGCGGCCCGCCCGCCGGACCCGCCGCCGGGTAGGCGGGCGGCGGGGACGGCATGCCGGTCAGGTCGCGGGTGCGCATGCTGACGCCCTCGGCCGTGACGTGGTGCGCGCCCAGCGCGACCGCGGTCTCCGGCTGGTCCAGGCTGGTCGGCACGACGCGCAGCTGCTCGGCGATCAACGTCGCGATGAGCGGGATGCGGCTGGAGCCGCCGACGAGGTAGATGCCGGCGAGCTGCCCGGGGTTGAGCCCGGCCGCGCGGATGGTCCCGGCCAGCAGCTCGACGCTGCGCAGCAGGCTCGGGCGGATGAGCGCCTCGAGCTCGATGCGGGTGACCAGCACGTCCGGGAACGGCTCGGGCAGCGGCACCTCGGTCTGTGGGTGCCGCGACAGCGCCTCCTTGGCCGCCTTGACGTCCTCGGCCATCGCGCGCCGGGCCCGCCGGTCGGCGGTCGACTCGGGGCGGAGCATGCGCTGCCAGCGGCTCGGATCGCGGATGGACACCTCGCGGCCGACGTGCTCGAGCAGCGCCTGGTCGACGTCGAGCCCGCCCAGGTCCGGCAGGCCGGCCTCGGCGAGCACCGCGAACCCGGTCTGCGTGGCGCCGACGACGGCCACGTCGAACGTGCCCGCGCCGAGGTCGTAGACGGCCAGCGCCTGGCCGGGGACCAGCTGCTGGCCCGGGAAGGAGGCGAAGTGCGCGGCGGCCGCGACCGGTTCGGGCACGAGCACGAGGTTCGAGCCCATGCCGGCGAGGCGGGCGGAGGCGAGCAGGACGTTGCGGCGCGCGGGACCCCACTGGGCGGGGTGGGTCAGCCGCACCTCGTCCGGCTTCGCGCCGCCGAGCTGGCGGGACGTCTCCTCGACGACGCGGCGCAGCACGGCGGCGAGCGCGTCGGTGACCGGCACGACGACGTCGCCGAGCAGCAGCGTGCCCTCGTCCACGCGACGCTTGGGGTTCGGCTCGAAGCGGGCGGGGTCGAGGCGGGCGCGCCGCTCGGCGTCCCGGCCGACGACGAGCCCGCCGTCCTCGGCGGCGAACGAGGCGGACGGCATGGTGGCCGACCCGTCGACCTCGACCACGCGCGGCGGCAGCCCGTGGGCGGCGAGCACGGCGACCGTGTTGGAGGTCCCCAGATCCACCGAAAGGACGGTCACGACACTCCCCTGCACTCAGGCGCCGCCGTCGCTGCCCGGCTTCACGTGCTGGTCGAAGAAGTCCTTGATGCCCGAGCTGGACGCGGTCGCGTCGGTGCTGATGTGCATCAGCACGCCCGCGACCGGCGACTCGCCGACCTGGAAGACCAGCACGCCGTTGCCGTAGCCGAGGTCGATCGAGTAGTAGGTGCCGGACAACCCGTCGCCGCTCCAGTCACCTTCCTCCGGCTTGGCGCCGCCGGTGGTGCCGCCCAGGTTCTCGAACTGCTGCTTGATGGCGTCGGTGTAGGTCTTCGCGTCGTCGCCCTTGCCGAAGTGCATGTACATGACGGTGTAGTCGTCGCTCATCGCGCAGGACGCCGTGGTGGCGCCGGGCGTCTCGATGGCCTCGCCGCCGAGCGGGTTCTTCGCGCCCTTCGAGCAGTCGTTGTTCTCCACGACCGCCCCGGCGAGCTGGCGCATGCACTCGGTGAAGCCCTTGGCGTCGGCGTCGGAGTTGTCGCAGTCGGCCCCGCCCGCCGTGCCGCCACCACCGCTGGCGGACGTGGCGATGAGGATGCTGACCACGCCGATCACCAGCACCGCGACCACGGCGGTCGCGATGTACCAGCCCCGGTTGGAGGAGCGGGCGGGCGCGGGCGGCGGGGGCTGCGGGGCGAACGCGGGCTGCGGACCGCCGGCCATCGCCGGCACGGGCGTCGGCGTGCTGGGCGGTCCCGGCGGCGGACCGGACGGCGGACCGGGCGGACCGGGGGGCGGGCCCTGCATGCGCTGCGGGCCGCTGTTCGGGTACGCGCTCTGGACGGGTGTGGCCCCGCTGGACGGTCCGGCCGGGCCGGCGGCGAACCCGCCGCCGCGCGGGGCCACCACCTGCTGGGTGCGCTGGACGTCCTCGATCGTGTTGCTGATGTCGCTGGTGCGCATCGTGACGCCCTCCTGCGGCACGTGGTGCGCACCGAGGGCGACGGCGGTCTCCGGCTGGTCCAGGCTGGTCGGCACGACGCGCAGCTGCTCGGCGATCAGCGTCGCGATGAGCGGGATGCGGCTGGAGCCGCCGACGAGGTAGATGCCGACGAGCCGATCCGGGGCCATGCCGGTGGAGCGGATCGTCCCGGCCAGCAGCTCCACGCTGCGCAGCAGGCCGGGGCGGATCAGCGCCTCCAGCTCGACGCGGGTGACCAGCACGTCGTCGAACGGCTCGGGCAGCGGCACCTCGGTCTGCGGGTGGCGCGACAGGGACTCCTTGGCGGCCTTGACGTCCTCGCGCAGCGCCCGCTGTGCGCGCCGGTCGCCGGTCGACACCGGGCGCAGCAGCGACTGCCAGCGGGTCGGCTCGCGGTGCGAGACCTGCCGGCCGACGTGCTCGAGCAGTGCCTGGTCCACGTCGAGGCCGCCGAGGTCCGGCAGGCCCGCCTCGGCCAGCACGACGAAGCCCTTCTGGGTGGCGCCGACGATGGCGACGTCGAAGGTGCCGGCGCCGAGGTCGTACACGGCGAGCGCCTGGTTGGGTGCGAGCGTCTGGCCGGGAAAGGAGGCGAAGTGCGCGGCCGCGGCCACCGGCTCGGGCACGAGGACGAGGTTGGAACCCATGCCGGCCTGGCGGGCGGCGGACAGCAACACGTTGCGCCGCACCGGACCCCACTGCGCGGGGTGGGTCAGCCGCACCTCGTCCGGCTTCGCGCCGCCGAGCTGGCGGGAGGTCTCGTCGGCCACGCGGCGCAGCACGCCGGCGAGCGCGTCGGTGACCGGCACGACCTGGTCGCCGAGCAGCAGCGTGCCCTCGTCCACGCGGCGCTTGGGGTTCGGCTCGAAGCGGGCGGGGTCCAGGCGGGCTCGGCGCTCGGCGTCCCGGCCGACCACGAGGTGTCCGTCCTCGGCCGCGAAGACCGCGGACGGCATCATCGACGCACCGTCCACATCGACCACTCGCGGCGGGCGGCCGTGCGCGGCCAGCACGGCAACCGTGTTGGACGTGCCGAGATCCACCGACAGGACGTTCACGACTCTCCCCTCGTCCGACCCCGCCCCCGAGCGATCGCGCGGACGGTGCCCACGTTTGCAGCCAAGATGCTGCCATGACCGGCCCGCACGATGGGACGGGTCCCACACATCCCGCTGTCCGTCGCCGGTGTACTACGTGGCGTGACAACGGCGGCGGGTTCAGAAATTGTCGGTGGGTTGAGTCACCATGGCGGTCATGAGTTCCACCGACGTGCTCGAGCCGTTCTCGCCGGCCACCAGACAGTGGTTCACCGGCGCGTTCGCCGCGCCCACCGAGGCGCAGGCGGGCGCCTGGTCGGCCGCGGCCGCGGGTGAGCACGCGCTGGTGGTCGCGCCGACCGGGTCCGGCAAGACGCTGGCGGCGTTCCTGTGGGCGCTCGACCGGCTGGCCACCGAGCCCCGCCCGGCGGAGCGGACGCTGCGCTGCCGGGTGCTGTACGTGTCACCGCTCAAGGCGCTGGCGGTGGACGTCCAGCGCAACCTGCGCGCGCCGCTGGCGGGCATCGGCCAGGCGTCGCGGCGGCTCGGGCTGGCCGAGCCGGGCATCACGGTCGGCATGCGCACCGGCGACACGCCGGCCGACGAGCGCCGGGCGTTCGCCCGCACCCCGCCGGACATCCTGGTCACCACCCCGGAGTCGCTGTTCCTGCTGCTGACCTCCGCGGCCCGGGAGTCGCTGCGCGGCGTGGAGACGGTCATCGTCGACGAGGTGCACGCGGTCGCGGGCACCAAGCGCGGCGCGCACCTGGCGCTGTCGTTGGAAAGACTCGACGAGCTGCTGCCCCGGCCCGCGCAGCGCATCGGGCTGTCGGCCACGGTCCGGCCGATCGACGAGGTGAGCGCGTTCCTCGCCGGCACCCGGCCGGTGCGGGTGGTCGCGCCGAAGATCGGCAAGATCATCGAGATGACGGTCGTGGTCCCGGTGGCGGACATGACCGAGCTCGACGGCCCGCCGCCGGTCGACGGCCCGGTCACGCCCGACCCGGACACGCCGCTTCCGTCACCGCCGCCGCTGCCCGGCGGGATCGGGACGCTCGAGGAGATGACGGGCGAGGCCGGGGGCACGCGCCGCCCGTCGATCTGGCCGGCGGTCGAAGAGCGGGTGCTGGAGCTGATCCGGGCACACCGGTCGACGA
The DNA here is from genome assembly GCA_035995025.1 of Actinophytocola sp. Classification (GTDB taxonomy): domain Bacteria; phylum Actinomycetota; class Actinomycetes; order Mycobacteriales; family Pseudonocardiaceae; genus Actinophytocola. Next base: position 1,664 of record DASYKY010000045.1, on the reverse strand, counting down.
TCGTGTTCACCAACTCGCGGCGGCTGGCGGAACGGTTCACCTCGCGGCTCAACGAGCTGGCGGCCGAGCGGCCGGTCTATCCGTCCGACGTCGGCCGCTTCCCCGCGGAGGCGATCGCCGAGTCCGGCTGGGCGGCCGGGGTCGAGACGCCGACCATCGCGCGGGCCCACCACGGGTCGATGTCCAAGGAGCAGCGCAGCTCCGTGGAGGAGGCGCTGAAGTCCGGGCAGCTGCCATGCGTGGTCGCGACGTCCTCGCTGGAGCTGGGCATCGACATGGGCGCGGTCGACCTGGTGATCCAGATCGAGGCGCCGCCGTCGGTGGCGTCGGGCATGCAGCGCATCGGCCGCGCGGGCCACCAGGTGGGCGCGGTGTCGCGCGGCGTGATGTTCCCGAAGTTCCGCGGCGACCTGGTGTCGTGCGCGGTGGTGGCGGAGCGGATGGGCGAGGGCGCCATCGAGTCGATGCACTACCCGCGCAACCCGCTCGACGTGCTGGCGCAGCAGATCGTGGCGATGGTCGCGCTGGAGCCGTGGCCGGTCGACGAGCTGACCGCACTCGTGCGCCGGGCCGCGCCGTTCGCCGCGCTGCCGCAGTCGGCGCTGATCTCGGTGCTGGACATGCTGGCCGGCCGGTACCCGAGCGAGGAGTTCGGCGAGCTGCGGCCGCGGATCACGTGGGACCGGGTCAACGGCGAGCTGCGCGGGCGGCCCGGCGCGCAGCGGCTCGCGGTCACCTCCGGCGGCACGATCCCCGACCGTGGGCTGTTCACGGTGATGACGCCGGCAGCGGAGTCGGGCGCCGGGTCGCGGGTGGGTGAGCTGGACGAGGAGATGGTGTACGAGTCCCGCGTCGGCGACACGTTCCTGCTGGGCACGTCGGCGTGGCGGATCGCGGACATCACGCACGACCGGGTCATCGCGACGCCGGCGCCGGGCGAGCCGGCGCGGATGCCGTTCTGGAAGGGCGACGCGCCGGGGCGGCCGCTGGAGCTGGGGCGGGCGCTTGGCCGGTTCCTCCGCGAGGTGTCGAGCATGCCGGAGCCCGCGGCGCGCGAACGTGCGACGGCGGCGGGGCTGGACGTGCTGGCTGCCGACAACCTCCTTGCATACCTGGCGGAGCAGAAGGAGGCCACCCGGCACGTCCCCGACGACCGCACGCTGCTGGTGGAGCGGTTCCGCGACGAGCTGGGCGACTGGCGGCTGGTCGTGCACTCGCCGTTCGGGGCGCAGGTCAACGCGCCGTGGGCGCTGGCCATCGGCGCGCGGCTGCGGGAGCGGCGCGGGGTCGACGCGCGGGTGGCGCACTCCGACGACGGCATCGTCGTCCAGCTCCCCGACGCCGTGGACATCGACGGCAAGGAGATCCACGCCGCGGCCGAGGACATCCTGCTCGAGCCGGACGAGGTGGAGCAGATCGTGGTCGCGGAGGTCGGCGGCTCGGCGCTGTTCGCGTCCCGGTTCCGCGAGTGCGCGGCGCGCTCGCTGCTGCTGCCGCGGCGTGACCCGCGCAAGCGCACTCCCCTGTGGCGCCAGCGGCAGCGCTCGGCGCAGCTGCTGTCGGTGGCGGCGAAGTACGAGCAGTTCCCGGTGGTGCTGGAGGCCATGCGGGAGTGCCTGCAGGACGTGTACGACGTGGCGGGCCTGCGCGAGGTGATGACCGAC
>DASYKY010000044.1:0-73938 GCA_035995025.1 Actinophytocola sp. | reverse complement strand
TTGGACTCGCGGGGCCTGAGCGTTGGACTCGCGGGGTGGGGGCTCAGCGGATCCAGGCTGCCAGTTCGTCGAAGGCGGTGCGGAAGTGTGGGGCCATCGGCTCCAGCTGGTCCGGGTAGGTGTCCACCAGGCCGTCCACGTGGTTGCCGTGCTCGATGCGGTGGTAGCGGAACAGGTTGCCACGGCCCGCGTCGTGGATCATGCGGGCGTAGACGTCCGAGTCACGGGCGATCGGGAGCAGGGTGTCCAGCGTGCCGTGCAGGGTGATCAGCGGCTTGGCGATGCGGCCCGTCAGGCCGATCCGGACGATCGCGCGGTGCACGGACGCCGGCCGCGTCGCGTAGTCGTAGTCCGCGTCGCAGTTCGGGGTGCCGCTCGCGCAGTACGGGATCCCCGCGTCGAGGTCACCGTCGAACGACGGGTCCACCTCCTCGCGGTACGTGCGCTGCGTGAAGTCCCAGTAGACCTGGTTGTGGTACGGCCACAGGAACTCCGAGCCCGGCGCGAAGCCCGCGTCCAGCATCGCCTGGTGCGCCTGCGCCGAGCCCGCCGCGTAGGCCGGGTACGCGCGCATCGCCGCCGGCAGCACGTCGAGCAGGTTCGGGCCGTTCGCCGTCCACAGCGTGCCCTCCCAGTCCACCCCGCCGTCGTAGAGCCACGGGTTGTTCTCCAGCTGCCAGCGCACGAGGTAGCCGCCGTTCGAGATGCCGGCCGCGACCGTCCGGGACGGCACGTGGCCGTACCGTTGTGCCACAACGGCTTTCGCCGCGATCGCCAGCTGGGTGACGCGGCTGTTCCATTCCGCGATCGCGTCACCGGGGCGGCGGCCGTCGTGGTAGAAGGCCGGGCCGGTGTTGCCCTTGTCGGTCGCGGCGAACGCGTATCCCTTTGCCAGCACCGAGTCGGCGATCGCGCGGTCGTTCGCGTACTGCGGGCGGTTGCCGGGCGTGCCGGACACGACCAGCCCGCCGTTCCAGCGGTCCGGCAGCCGCAGCACGAACTGCGCGTCGTGGTTCCAGCCGTGGTGGGCATTCGTGGTGGAGGTGTCCGGGAAGTAGCCGTCCACCTGGATGCCCGGCACGCCACTCGGTTGCGGCAGCGACGCCTGCGTCAGCCCGGTCCAGTCCGCCTCGACCGTGTGCCCGGACGCGACGGTGCCGGCGGTGGTCAGCTCGTCGAGGCAGGAAACCTCCTGGCGCTGCGCGAAGGGCACGTGCAGGCGGTCCGCCCGGCCACAGTGCGCTCCACTGTGGACGGTGTCGGCCACCGCGGTTGGGCCGCCGAGCGCGAGCACTGCGGTGGCTAGTACGGCGATCCGGGCGATCATGGATGAACCTCCCTGCGCGACGCTGCGAGCCAGACGCTAGGGAGCGCCCGGCCGGGGAGATATGCGTGTGGCCACCACAATCACCGTGGTGAATGTGGTGGTCACCGCTCTCACGATCTGGGCGGAAATTACCTAACGTCGATGGAAAGTGATGCCGATCACAGTGAGGTGCGGCATGAAGAAGGTCCTGCTCGTCATAGTCACCCTGCTCGCCGGCCTGCTGGCCGGCACGACCTCCGCCTCCGCGGCAAGCATCGTGGAGGTGACCGGGTTCGGCAGCAACCCGGGCGCGCTCAAGATGTTCCGCTACGTCCCCGACGGCCTGCCCGCGGGCCGGCCGGTCGTCGTCGCCCTGCACGGCTGCACGCAGAACGCCGCCGGCTACGGCACCGGGTCCGGCTGGACCCAGCTCGCCGACCGGTTCGGCTTCTCCGTGGTGCTGCCCCAGCAGCAGAGCGGCAACAACCTGAACTCCTGCTTCAACTGGTTCGAAGCGGGCGACATCGCGCGCGGCCAGGGCGAGGCGGAGTCGATCGCCCAGATGGTCCGCAAGCAGATCACCGACACCGGCGCCGACCCCGCCCGGGTGGACGTGACCGGCCTGTCCGCGGGCGCCGCGATGACCTCGGTGATGCTCGCCGCCTACCCGGACATGTTCGCCGGTGGCGGGATCGTCGCGGGCCTGCCGTACAAGTGCGCGATCAGCATGGTGGACGCGTTCACCTGCATGAACCCCGGCAAGAACCAGACGCCCGCCCAGCTCGGCGACGCTGTGCGCGGGGCGAGCGACCACACCGGGCCGTGGCCGACGGTCAGCGTCTGGCAGGGCGACGCCGACTTCACCGTCAGCCCGTCGAACATGACCGAGATCGTCGAGCAGTGGACCAACGTGCACGGCATCCCGGCCACGCCGACGAGCACCGACACGGTGGCCGGCTACCCGCACGCGGTGTACGCGAGCGGCGGCCGCACCCTGGTGGAGACCTACACGATCACCGGCATGGGGCACGGCCAGCCGCTCGACCCGGGCACCGCCGACGGCCAGTGCGGCACCGCGGGCGCCTTCCTGCTCGACGTCGGCATCTGCGCTGCGTGGCACATGTCCGCCGCGTGGGGACTGGCGGGCTGATCACTCGGTCCGTAGCGAGGTGAGCCGCGTGGCGCTGCGCAGGAACGGCAGCGTCATCGCGGTCACCAGCACCGACAGTGCCGCCGCGGATGCCGACAGAAGCCCGACGCCGAGCCAGTCGATCGTCAGCGGGTCGCCCGTCAGCCGGACGATCAGCCCCGCGAGGCCCACCCCGGTCAGCACCGCCACGAGCACGCCGAGCGCGATCGGCAGCGCCACCTGCCAGAGCAGCGAGCGGGCCAGGACTCCTTGCGGCACACCGGAGGCCGCGAGGATGGCGAGCGGCCGGCGGCGTTCCCGGATGTGCTCCAGCGCGAGCACCAGCAGGCTCACCCCGGCGAGCAGCAAGGTGAACAGCGACCCGGCGTAGAGCCCGTTGCGCACGGCGATGAACGTCCGCTGGGTCGTGTTGAGGTCGGCCGTCGTGTTGCTCGTGAAGACGTAGACGTCCGGTCCGTACGCGGCGAGCGCGTTGCGCAGCCGCTCCACGCCGTCGGAGTCGAGGTCGTCCACCATCACGTGCACGGCGACGTTCTCGGCCGGGATCTTCGCCGCCCCCAGCGCGCCCGGCGTGACGATCAGCGTCTGGTAGATCGGCGTGCGACCCGGCATCGAGATCGGCACCACGTCCTCGGGCACGGTGAAGGCACCGGCCGTCTCGAAGTCGTTCGGCGCGTCGACGGCCCCGCCCTGCCCGTACTCGCGGAACTCCAGCCGCTGGCCGGGTTCCGGCGGCGTGCCCCAGTTGCTGACGAGCCAGCTCTTCCCGTCCGCGCAGCCACGGATGTCGGTCATCTCGTTGATCGTCGCGCAGTCCATCACGCCGATGGCGAAGCTCTCGGCTCGCAGGTCCCCGCCCGGCTGGTAGCCCTGCGCGATCTTCACGGTGTGCGTGTCGTTCACCGCGGGCAGGGCCCGCACGTCCGCCACGACGTCGTCGGCGATCTCCGCCGTGGCCGACACCTCGACCGTCGGCGCGGCGTCCTCGCTGGACCCGCTCGGGCCGACGTCGCTCTCCGCGGTCATCAGCACGGTCTGCAGGGCGATCGCCCCGGCCAGCACGACCGCCACGCCGCCGACCACGCGGGCCGACGTGCCGCTGTCCAGCTGCAGCCGGCGGATCGCGAGCTGCCAGGACGACGGCCCGCCGTCCATCCGGCCGGCCACCCGCTCCACGAGCCACGGCAACAGCACCGGCACGCCGATGAGCAGCAGCGCCACCCCGGCGGTCACGGCGACGCTCCAGGTGTTGGAGCCCTTCGCCAGGCCGAACTGGGTCACCAGCAACGCGATGCCGGCCGCGATCAGGACGAGCCGCCACCACACCCGGCGGCGGATCGGCTTGGCGTAGCGCACCACGCCGAGCGGCTCGATGATCGTGCGGCGCAGCGCGAACAGCGCCGTGAGCACCGACAGCGCGGGCACGAGCAACGCGATGACCACGGCGAGCACCGGGTCGGGCCGCACGTCGTCGACGTACACGCTGAGGTCGAACAGGGTGACGCCCTCGGCGAACTGCCGGAGCAGGAGGAACAACCCGGTGCCGAGCACGAGCCCCACGAGCGCGCTGACCAGCGACTCGGCCGCCGCGATCCGGCGTACCTGCCGCGATCCCGAGCCCACGAGCCGCAGCGCCGAAAGGCGCCGGTCCCGCTCGGCGCCCGCGATGCGGCTGCTCGAGGCCACGAAGATGAACACCGGCAGCAGCAGCACGACCACGCCGACCAGGATCGGCACGAGCAGCTCCGGCGGCAGGACGAACCGTGCCCCGGCGTCGCCGAACTTGTACACGGGCTGGGCGTTCGGGTTCTTGGCGAGGTTCTTGTCCGTGCCGACATAGGCCATCAGCTCGTCGGGTTCGGGCACCACCGACGGGTCCAGGATCTCGACGATCTTTCCCGGGAACCGCGGTCGCAGCAGCTCACCGTCCGGCGAGGCCAGCAGGTCCGCGAGCGCTTGTGAGGCCACGATCTCGCCCGGCCCGGGCAGCTCGCTCATGCCGTGGGCCACCGGATGGTTGTCGCCCTCGGCCTGGACGTACTCGGCGTCGATGGAGTCGCCGCGGTACTGGGTGGCGCCCCACTGCACGTAGGTCGGGTCGACGCCCTCGATCGGCTGGTTCGTGCCGATCGCGTTGGCCATCGACCGGTTCTGGTAGCCCTCGACCATCGTGCCGACGGACGCGCCGACGAGCAGCACGGTCACCGCCACGGTGATGCCGAGCGTGCTGAGGACGAGCCTCGCCCAGGAAGTCCGGCCGCCCCCGACAGCCAGCCGGACTCCCAGGGCGAGGTCGTTCACCCACCCCCTCACGCGAACTCCACCTGCCTGGTGTGGCCGTCCCGCACGATGACCTCGCGGTCGGAGTACGCCGCGACCCGCGCCTCGTGGGTGACCAGGATGACCGCGGCGCCGGACTCGCGGGCCGTGTCGGTCAGCAGGCGCATGACGTGCTCGCCGTTGAGCGAGTCCAGCGCGCCGGTCGGCTCGTCGGCGAAGATCACCTTCGGGCCGGTGACGAGCGCGCGGGCCACCGCGACCCGCTGGCCCTGGCCGCCGGAGACCTCGCCCGGCCGCTTGGGGGCGACGTCGTCGACCTCCAGGCGGGCGAGCCACTCGCGGGCCGCCCGCTCGGCCTCGCGGCGCTTGACCCCGCCGAGGCGCAGCGGCAGCGCGACGTTCTCCACGCAGGTCAGCTCTGGCACGAGCTGGCCGAACTGGAAGACGAAGCCGAACTCCGTGCGGCGCAGGGTGCTGCGCGGCACGTCCGGCATGGCGCCGAGGTCGCGGCCGGCGTAGGTCACCGTGCCGGCGTCGGGCGCCAGGATGCCGGCGAGGCAGTGCAGCATCGTCGACTTCCCGGAGCCGGACGGCCCCATCACGGCGACGACCTCGCCCGCGGCGACCGTCATGGAGGCCCCGTCGAGCGCCTTGGTGGGCCCGAACGACTTCACGATCGCGTCGGCGACCAGGAGTGGCTCGGTATCCATGATTCGCTCCGTTCCTCCGCTACCCGCCGTCTTCCTCCGTGCGCCGCTCGGCGTTCGGTCCTCACGCCTGCGCTGCTCCTGCGTCCAGACGGCGGACGCTTCGTCACTCCCGCTCATGAACGCACCTGCTTTCGAAGTTCGGCGAGGCGCGCCGCGGTGAGCTCCAGCCAGCGCAGGTCGGCCTCGAGGTGGAACAGCGCGTGGTCGCAGATCAGCTGGTCGGCGAGGTCACCGCCGCGCTTGCGGTCGGTGAGTTCGCGCATGGCGCGCAGGTGGGCGGCGCGCTGGGTGTCGAGCACGACCTCGGCGTCGCGCGCGGACAGCAGCGCGATGACGACCTTGGTGTAGAGCGTGCTCTGCATGTAGAGCTCGGGCTTCTCCGGCGTGCCGAGCCAGCGTTCGACGTCGGTGACGCCCTCGGCGGTGACCGCGTAGCGCTTGCGGTCCGGCCCGCCGCCGTGCTCGACGCCCGACTCCTCGATGAGCCCGTTCTTGAGCAGCCGCGAGAGCGTCGCGTAGACCTGCCCGTAGTGCAGCGGCCGGTCGTGCCCGAAGTGCTCGTCGTACGCCCGCTTGAGGTCGTAGCCGTGCCGTGGGCCGTGTTCCAACAACCCCAGCAACGTGTGCCCGATTGACATGTCGAGCACAGTACATGGTGTGTATAGCTGCCGTCTATACACTTTGTGTGTAGTGCATTGAGCAGGCATTTTGCTGATTTCTCGGGCTCAGCAACCGGCAAAGCGCATACAGTGGTGTCGTGACCGCTGACGCCGACGTGGACCTCGTGCTCGACTTCCTGAACACGGTCGACGTGAACGCGGGCACCGACCTGCTGACCGATCCCGCGGGCCGCCGCGGGTGGCTCGCGGCGCGCGCCCTGACCGAAACGGACGCCGACACGGACAGGGACAGGGACACCGCCGCCGAGGTGCGGGCCGCGCTCCGGGCGGCGGTCGGCGATCCGGCGCCCGGACCCGCCGCGCTGTCGGCGGCGGTCACCGTGTCGCTCGAGCCCGGCGGCCCGCGGCTCGTGGCGGGCGACGTGGTCGGCGCGGTGCTGGCCGCGGCGAGCAGGCTGGCCGTGCTGGGCGAGTGGGACCGCGTGAAGATCTGCCCCGCCGACGACTGCCGGTGGGCGTTCTACGACCGCTCCCGCAACCACTCGCGCACCTGGTGCTCGATGCGGGTCTGCGGCAACCGCGAGAAGGCCCGCGCCTGGCGCGAGCGCGCCCGCTCGGGCTAGAGGATCAGCTGCGCCACCGTGTAGATCAGCAGGCCCGCGAGCGCGCCGACGACCGTGCCGTTGATGCGGATGAACTGCAGGTCCCGGCCGACCTGGAGCTCGATCTTGCGCGAGGTCTCCTCGGCGTCCCAGCGCTGGACGGTGTCGGTGATCAGCGTGGTGATCTCGTCGCGGTAGTTGAGCACGACGTACGCGGCCGCGCCCTCGACCCAGCTGTCGACCTTCTCGCGCAGCGCGTCGTCGTCGGTCAGCCGCTTGCCGAGGGAGATCAGGCCCTCGCGGACCCGCTTGCGCAGCTCGCTGGACGGGTCCTCGGCGGCATCGAGCAGCATGGCCTTCGCGGTCGACCACGCCGAGCCGATCACGTTCTGCACCTCGCGGTGCTCGAGCACCTGGTGCTTGACCGCCTCGGCACGCTGCATCGTGGCCTCGTCGTGCTGGAGGTCGTCGGCGAACTCGGCGAGGAACTTGTCGACCGCGAGGCGCATCGGGTGGTTCAGGTCGGTCTTGACCGCCCAGGCGAACGACAGCACCTCGCCGTAGACCTTGTCCGCGACCATCGAGTCGACGAACTTCGGCGACCAGGTCGGCGCGCGGTCGGACACCACGCGCAGCACGGCCGTGTGGTTGGACTTGACCCACTCGTACGCGCGGTCGCAGACCAGGTCGACGAGCTTGTGGTGCGAGCCGTCGGCGAACACGCCTGCGAGGACCCGGCCCAGCGGCGGCCCCCACGGCACGGCCACCACCCGGCGCACGACGGCCTGCTCCATGACGGCCTGCACGTCCTCGTCCCGCAGCACCGCCACGACGCCGCGCACGACGGTGCCGAGCTCGGCGGTGACCCGCTCGGCGTTGGCGTCCTGCGTGAGCCAGCCACCCAGCCGGGCGGCCACGCCCACCCGGCGCAGCCGGTCGCGGACGACCCCTTCGGCGAGGAAGTTGGTGCCGACGAACTCGCCGAGGCTGTCGCCAAGCGCGTCCTTGCGGGTCGGGATGATCGCCGTGTGCGGGATCCGGATCCCCAGCGGATGCCGGAACAGGGCGGTGACCGCGAACCAGTCGGCGAGCGCGCCGACCATGCCCGCCTCGGCGGCCGCCCGCACGTAGCCTGCCCACGCCGGCGCGCCCGCCGCCTGCCAGAACGACATGGCAAGGAAGACCGCGGTGGCACCGAGCAGGAACGACAGCGCCACCAGCTTCATCCTGCGCAGGGCACGTAGTTTCTCCGCCTCGCCCGGGATGGGGGCGCTCTCCGTCAGTTGCCGCACAGCTCCATTGTCCGCGAGACTGCCTACCCGTGCGTCAGAATCCCTTGGTCCCCCGTCTCGAGCCGTTCACCTCGACAATCTTCGCGGAGATGACCGCGCTGGCCGCCCGCACCGGGGCGGTCAACCTGGGCCAGGGTTTCCCCGACACCGACGGCCCGCCGTCGATGCTCGCGGCCGCGCAGGAGGCCATCGCGTCCGGCGTCAACCAGTACCCGCCCGGCCCCGGCCGCGCCGAGCTGCGCGCGGCGATCGCGGCCCAGCGCACCCGGTACGGCACGTCGTTCGACCCGGCCACCGAGGTGCTGGTGACGGTCGGCGCCACCGAGGCGATCGCCGCGGCGATGCTGGCGCTGGTCGAGCCGGGCGACGAGGTGGTGCTGTTCGAGCCGTACTACGACTCGTACGCGGCGTCGGTGGCCCTGGCCGGCGCGACGCGGCGGGTGGTGTCGCTGGTGGAGGAGCCGTCGACCGGCCGGTTCGCGGTGGACCTCGACGCGCTGCGCGCCGCGATCGGCCCGCGGACCCGGTTGCTGCTCATGAACTCGCCGCACAACCCCACGGGCACGGTGTTCACCCACGCCGAGCTGGCCGGGATCGCGGAGCTGTGCGTGGCGCACGACCTGATCGCGGTGACCGACGAGGTGTACGAGTGCCTCACCTACGACGGCGTCGAGCACGTCCCCCTGGGCACCTTCCCGGGCATGGCCTCGCGGACGGTGACCATCTCCAGCGCGGGGAAGATGTTCAACTGCACGGGCTGGAAGATCGGCTGGGCGTGCGGCCCCGCACCGCTCGTGTCGGCCGTGCGCGCGGCGAAGCAGTTCCTGACGTTCGTCGGCGGCGCCCCGTTCCAGCCGGCGGTGGCGCACGCCCTGGCCACGGAGTCGGCGTGGGTGTCCGCGTTGCGCGCGGACCTGCAGGCCAAGCGCGACCGCCTGGCCGAAGGCCTGCGCGCGGCCGGCTTCGGCGTCCGTCCGAGCGCGGGCACGTACTTCATCTGCGTGGACGTCCGCCCCCTGGGCTTCGCGGACGGTGCCGAGCTGTGCTGGCAGCTACCGGAGCGGATCGGCGTGGCGGCGGTGCCGGTGCAGGGCTTCACGGACCACCCGGAGCAGTGGCGCCACGTCGTGCGCTTCGCGTTCTGCAAGCGCGACGAGGTCCTGGACGAGGCGATCGAGCGGCTGCACAAGCTGGCCTAGAGCCACCCGGACTCGGCGCCGCGGAGCCGGATCCTGATCCGCCCGGCGGGGACCTCGACGTTGAAGTACCCGTTGCCGTCGACGTGGACATCGTGGTCGCCGTGGTCGCCGTGGTCGCCGTGGTCGCCGTGGTCGCCGTGGTCGCCGTGGTCGCCGCGCTCGTGGCGGATGGTCAGGGTTGCACCGGCCGGGGCGAGCCCCGCGAGGCGCTGGGCCGGGCCGAGCTGCCGGATCTCCACCTCGAGCAGGGCCGCTGCTCCGGGGTGGCCGATGCGCAGCCGCCTGCCCGGCGAGCGCACGGCGGGCACGGTCTCGGCGAGCACCAGCAGCTCGTCCCCCGCCGCACGTGGACCGGGCATCGAGCCGGCTGCCTCGACCCGGGTGCGCTCGAGCAGGGTGCCCGCGGCCAGTGCGTCCCGCAGGACGCGGGGCGGCATCGGGTCCACGTGGCGCAGCAGGCGGGCCAGGTCGGCGAGCAGGTTCATCCCGCCGACTCCTCTCGGATGTCCAGCGTGGCCAGGCGGCGGCGCAGCAGCTCCAGGCACCGGCCGCGGGTCTGGCCCACGCTGTTGACGTTGATGCCCAGCGCCCGGCCCAGCTGCGCGTACGTCAGCTCCGGCGCCTGGGCCTGAAGCCCGAGCAGGTCCCGGCACCGGGCGGGCAGCGACGCGAACGCCTGCCACAGCAGCCGGTCGCGGGCCGAGCGCAGTGCCGCGGGCTCGGGGCCGATCTCGGTCGGCTCCGGGGCGTCTATCCGGTCCGCCGGGACCTCGCGGGCGCCGGCCGCGTGGATCTTCAGGCACTCGCGCCGCGCGGTCGTCGCTATCCAGCCCGCCAGGCGGTCCGGGTGGCGCAATGTGGCGAGTCCCTGAGCGACCGCGATCCACGTGTTCTGCGACGCGTCCGCGGCGTCCGCCCGGGACAGGTGGTGACGCCGCGCCACCGACCACACCAACGGCGCGTACTCACCTACCAGCGCGGCCCACGCCGCGTCGTCCCCCGACCGGACCCGCCCCACGAGGTCGCCGTCCGTGCTCATCTTGTCCCCCTCCGTGTTCGCGAGGTGGGACGCAAGCGGCCGGACGGCGGAGCCGGGCGCCCGCCGAATTGAGTAGGAATACGCGGAGCGTGACATCCGTGCTCGGGCGTGGCCGAGTTCACGGCTTGTGATCAACATTGGCCCGTACGGCCGATAAGGTGCGCTTTTGCAGTCTTTCCGGGTGGATTCGGCACAGCTAGGGTGCACATAGCCGGTCCGTTCCTAGATAGTGTGCACTGTCGGTCGGCATCCCTTGGGTACGTGGCGTGAGCAGGTGAACGATGGTGGTCGCGGTGGACGGGGCGCGCTCTGCGCCCGCCGGCCGGTGCCACCGGCTGCTGCGCCGGGCCCTGCTGATCGCCGCGCTCGCCGCGGGCGGCTGGTTGCTGAGCGTCCTGTTCGCGACCTCCGCCTCGGCCGCCGAAGACCCGCAGAACCCGGTTCTCGCCGAGCCGCCCGCCACCGCGCCGGCCGACGATCCGAGCCCGGCCGAGGGGACCGCGAGCCAGGAGGCCGGCGATGCTGACGATGCCGGCGATGCCGTCGGCCTCGCCGGCGTGTTCAGCACGCTGAACGAGAGCGTCGCCCACACCGCGCACCACGCCACCGCCGCGCTCGAGTACGCCGTGACCGGGACCGCGCAGCAGGCCGTCGCCCAGGGCGAGCAGGCCGTGCGGGAGGTGGCCGGCGCCGACGTCACGACCGCCCGGCCGGCGCCCGCGCCGCACGCCACCCTGCCGGTCGTCCCGGGCGAGACCGCCCCCCACCGACCGCCGGCGACCCCGGCAGCCCCGGCCTCCGTCGCGACCGCACCGGAACACAGCCCGGCGCCGGCCGCCCCGCCGAGCCGGAGCAAGCCCACCAGGACCGCGACGCACGCGGGCGAGCAGGCCGGCAACCACGCTCCGGCCGAGCCCGCCAAGCCGCCCGCCCCGGCCGAGCCGAGCGCGAACTCGATGTCCGGCGCCCCCGACAACGCGGGCGGCGCCCGCGGCGCACTCGGCGTGCCGTCCATCTCGGCGCCCCGCTCGCCCGCGGTCGCCGGGTTCACCAGCCGCAGCCGCGCGGCCGACGGCACGGGCCGCGTCTGCGGGCTGCCCGCCACCTCGCCCGATTGAGCTCACCCGGCTCCGCCGGGATCCGTCTGCCCTGAACCGGCGCCAGCCGCCGCGAACGAGGCCAGCCGATCACTCGCAACAGACTCGACCGCCGAACCGGTTGTCGCCACAACCGGATAGCGGACACAACAGCCACCCGACCTGCCGACCGCGCCCGGTCAGGTCGGGACCTGGCCCCGGCGCCGCGATGCCCCCGCGGCGCCGGGGCTCCCCCTCTGGCACCTCGACCGGTCGGCACAACGAGGGGCTGTGCCGGTCGGCCCTGCCGAGCCACCAGAGGCGAACAGTGCGCTGGATGGTCGTAGTGGACTAGGCCATCCAGCGCACTGCTTTCTACCGTGTGTAGCGCCCGCTGCGCTAGTCACGTGACCGGAACAAGCCCGTTTTCCGTCATCGGGACACGGCTCTCCGCCACCGACACCGCGGCGAGCGACAACCGCCGCACCGCCTCGCGCAACGTGTCCGGCTCCGCCGCGAACGGCAGCCGCAGCCAGCGCTCGAAACCACCGTGCGGGCCGAAGAACGACCCCGGCACCACCCGGACGCCGAAGTTCTGCGCCACCGCCGCGATCCGCGTGCTCACCGGCGCCGGCAGCCGGCACCACAGCGACAGCCCGCCCGGCGGCAGCCGGAACGACCAGCCGGGACACTGCGCGCGCACCGCGTCGGCGAGCGCGTCGCGCTGCGCGGCGAGCAGCGTGCGGCGCTCGTCGAGCGCTGACCCGGGGTCGGCGAGCAGCGCGGTCAGCACCAGCTGCTCGAACACCGGCGAGCCGAGGTCCAGCCCGCGGCGGGCCGCGACGAGCCGGCTGACCAGCTCCGCGGACGCCCGCACCCAGCCGATCCGCAGGCCACCCCAGTGCGACTTGCCCGCCGAGCCGGTGGCGAGCACGAGGTCGCCCGCGAACGCGCCGAGCGGAGCGGGCGGCGGGCCGCCGGTGAAGTCCAGCTCGACCTGGGTCTCGTCGACGACGACCGGGGTCCGGGCCCGGCGCAGCGCGGCGCCGAGCCGCTCGCGGCCCGCATCGCCGAGCCGGAAGCCGGTCGGGTTCTGGAAGTCCGCGATCAGGTAGGCGAGCCGCGGCGCGGCCTGGCGCAGAGTCGCCTCCAGCCCGTCGAGGTCCCAGCCGTCCTCGGCCATCGCCACCGGGACCGGGATGGTGTGCGCGGCGCGGACCGCCTCGATGGCGTTCGGGTACGTCGGCTGCTCGACGAGCACCCGGTCGCCCGGCATGGTCAGCAGCCGCAGCGCCATCGCGAACGCGTGGTGCGCGCCGTGGGTGACCAGCACCTCGTCCGGCGACGTCGGCAGGCCGCGCTCGGTGTAGCGCGCCGCGATGAGCGCACGCAGCTCGGGCAGGCCGTGCTCGTGGTAGCCGTGGCCGGCCAGCTCCGTCGCGAGCCGGGGCAGCGCGGCCTCCGCGGCGGCCGCCACCCCGGGGATCGCCGGCGGCACGGCGCGGGCCAGGTCGATCACCCGCGGCGGCGGTTCGCTGTCGTCGAGCACGCCGCCGGCCGCCGCACCGCGCGGCACCGCGGTCCACGAGCCCGCCCCGCGGCGGCTGGTGACCAGGCCGTCGGCGCGCAGCCGCTCCCACGCGCCGGCCACCATCGTGCGGCTCACGGCGAGGGCGACGGCCAGCTCGCGCTCGGGTGGCAGGCCGGTGCCCGCGGGCAGCCTGCCGTCGAGGACCAGCAGCCGGATGCCGGCGGCGAGGTCGGCGGCGCCGTGCCGGGAGCCGCGCCGGCGCCACTCACCCAGCAACTGGGCCAATCTGCGGGCACTAACGTGTCCACCTGATGGGACAACTGCCGTCATATGTCCAATCTTTGCAGATTGGCTATTGATAAAGAAGAACATGCGTCCTGAAGATGGCCACGTGGCACCGATTGACCTGAGACCGATTCCGTTGACGACCCGGCCGCTGCGCCGGCTGCCGCAGCTGACCGGCGGCCTCGTGCTCTACGGCGTGAGCATGGCCCTGATGATCCGCGGCGGGCTGGGCCTTGACCCGTGGGATGTGCTGCACCAGGCGCTGTCGCAGCGGACCGGACTGACGTTCGGCACGGTGACCGCGATCGTCGGCGCGCTGGTCCTCCTGTGCTGGATCCCGCTGCGCCAGCGGCCGGGCCTCGGCACGGTGGCCAACATCGTGGTGATCGCGGTCGCCGTGGACGCGACCCTCGCGCTGCTCGCCCCGGCGCACGCGATGGCGTGGCGGATCGCGCTGATGGTCGGCGGCGTCGTGCTCAACGGGCTGGCCACCGCCGCCTACATCGGCGTCCGACTCGGCGCGGGCCCGCGCGACGGGCTGATGACCGGGCTCGTGGCGCGCACCGGCGTGTCGGTCCGGGTGATCCGCACCGGCATCGAGCTGACCGTGCTGACCACCGGGTGGCTGCTCGGCGGCACGGTCGGCGTCGGCACCGTGGTGTACGCGCTCGCGATCGGGCCGCTCACCCAGGCGTTCCTCCCGTTCGTGCGGTGGCGGGGCACAATCGGGCGGTGACCGCCTGGACCTGCCCGGAGTGCGACCGCCGGTTCGGCAGGCGCAACCAGTCGCACGAGTGCGCGCCGGCCATGACGCTCGAGGACTACTTCGCCGCCGACGGCCCGCCGTTCGAGCGGCCGGTCTTCGACGCGGTGCACGCCCACCTGGTCACGCTCGGGCCGCTGCACCTGGAGCCGGTGTCGGTCGGGCTGTTCTTCAAGCGGTCGCGGACCTTCGCCGAGCTGCGGCCGAAGACCCGCTGGATGACGCTCTCGTTCATCTTGTCCCACTCGGTGACCGACCCGCGGATCAGCCGCCGCCTCCCGGTGTCCGGCAGCCGCGTCTACCACGAGACCAAGCTGCGCGGGCCGGACGACGTCGACGACCAGGTCCGCGACTGGCTCACCGACGCCTACCTCTCCACCCCGCTCTAGGCAGCCTGTGCCAGCCGCGCCCGCAGCTCGGGGTAGGTCAGCCCGTGCGCGGCCAGCACCTGCGCGGCGCCGCCCGAGAACGCCAGCGCGAGCAGCAGGTGCTCGTCACCGATGCGGCGGTCGCCGCGCTCCACGGCCTGCCGCAGCGTGGTGACCAGCAGTTCCTTGGTCTCGTCAGCGAACGGGACACGGGCCAGCCGCGGGGTGCGCGGCTCGGTGAGCGCGCCCGCGCCGTGCTCGCGCTCGACCTGCTCGACGACCGTGTCCACGTCGATGCCGAGCGAGCGCAGCGCCTCGGCCTCGGCGTCGGTGAGCCCGCCTCGGCGGGCGATCACCTCGAACGCCTCGAGCAGCGCCTCCCGCGTGACGCCCGCGCCGGCGAGCACGGCGGCCGAGCGCGTTTCCTTGCCCAGCAACGCGAGCAGCACGTGCTTGGGCGCGACCCGCGGCGCCCGCTCGCGCTCGGCCTCGTCGACGGCGTCGGTGACGACCTGCCGCGCCGGCTTGGTGAACCGCTCGAACATGTTCAGGACCTCCCGTGCTTCTTGTGTACCGCCTGCCGGCTGACTCCCAGCTCGGCGGCGATCTCCTGCCACGACCAACCACTCGCCCTGGCGTTGCGCACCTGCACCGCCTCGAGCCGTTCCAGCAGCGTGCGCAGGGCGGCGACGGCCCGCAGACCCACCCGTGGGTCCCGGTCGCCCGCCGCACTCGCCAGTTCCGTCGCCTCACTCATGCCGTCAACTTATGTTGACAACTGTCCGCTGTCAACCTGAGTTGACAGATACGATCTCGATCATGGACGTCGTGGTGGAGGTCGCCGAGCGTGCTGGCGTCGGCGTGGACGGGGCGCCGCGGCCGAGCGAGGACGTGGTCGCCGTGCTGCCGAACGCCGTGGTGGTGCTGGACGGCGCGACGACGCTGCGGCCCGGGCTGCGCAGCGGCGGCTGGTACGCGGGCCTGCTCGCGGGCGCGCTCGCCGCGCGGCTGACCGGCTACCCGGACATGGACCTCGCCGACCTGCTGGCCGCCGCCATCCGGTCCACCGCCAGGGACCACGGGCTCGCGCCGGGCGAGTCACCGTCCAGCACGGTCGCGCTCGTGCGGTGGGACGAGGCGGTCGTCGAGGGGCTGGTGCTCGCCGACAGCCCGGTCGCGGTCGAGACGGCCGGCGGCGTGTCGACGCTCGAGGACGACCGGATCGCGAAGCTGCCCCGGCCGGGCGGGACCTACCGCGACCGGCTGCGCGGTGGCGAGGGCTACGGCGCGGACCACGTGGCGGCGCTGCGGACCTCGGCCACCGCGGTCGGGCGGCTGCGCAACACCGAGGGCGGCTTCTGGGTGGCGGAGGCCGACCCCGACGCCGCGTACGAGGCGCGGCGCGCGACCTGGCCCCGCGCCGACGTCCGGCGGATCCTGCTCGCGAGCGACGGCGTGGCCTGCGGGGTCGACGACTACCGGATCTTCCCGGACTGGGCCGCCGTGTTCGCGCTGGTCGCGGACAAGGGCGCGGACGCCGTGCTCGACGCGGTCCGCGCGGCCGAGGAGTCCGACCCGCACGGCACCCGCTGGCCGCGCCCCAAGCGGCACGACGACCAGGCGCTGGCGATCGTGGAGTTCCGCTGATTTGTCGGTGCCCGCCGGTATAACGACGCACATGGCACTGCACTGGAAACTGGTCATCGACACGCACGACGCGCCCGCCCTCGCGGACTTCTGGGCCGCCGCGCTCGAGTACGAGGTGGAGAACCAGGACGAGCTGATCAAGAACCTGCTGGCCGCCGGCCAGATCCCCGAGAACCTGGTCGCCGAGCACGGCGGCAGGCGCCACTTCCGCGGCTTGGTGGCGATCCGCCACCCCGACGACCCCTACGACGAGACCACCGGCGTCGGCCAGGGCAGGCGAATCCTGTTCCAGAACGTCCCGGAGCCCAAGACGGCAAAGAACCGCCTACACATCGACGTCCACGGCGAGGACAGCCTCGTCGCGCTGGTCGAGCGGCTCGAGGCCCTGGGCGCCAACCGCGTCAACGAGGTGAACCAGGGCCCGGCAGGCCACTGGTGGGTCATGCAAGACCCAGAGGGCAACGAGTTCTGCGCAAATTGACCCCTGACCAACCGCACCCAAGGGGAACGAAACGCAACCCAACCACGGGTACGCACCAAAGGCGACAGCACCAACCAAAATGACCCCAACTTTAAATTCCGGGGAGGCGGCGCAGTGGCTCAGTGGCGGCCTAGGCCCTCCCACTGGAAGCCGGCCCGGCGTACGACGTCCGGGTCGAGCAGGTTGCGGGTGTCGACGACCACCGGGCGGCCCACCACGGCGGCGAGCTTGGCCCAGTCCAGCGCCCGGAACTCCGGCCACTCGGTCAGCACGACCAGCGCCTCGACGCCCTCGGCGGCCACGTACGGGTCGTCGACCACGGTGATCCCGTCCAGGTCGGCACGGGTGTCGCCGGAGCGCAGGGCCGGGTCGTAGCCGACAAGCTTCGCGCCCGCCTGGCGGAGCAGCGCGGCCACGGCCAGTGCCGGTGAGTCGCGCAGGTCGTCGGTGCCGGCCTTGAACGTCAGGCCCAGCACGCCGAGCCGCACCTTCGACAGCGAGCCGCCGCGCTTGCCGGTCACGGCCATGCGCACCTTCTCGACCATGCGCTGGCGCTGCCGGTTGTTGGTGTCGATCGTGGCGCGGATGAGCCGGAACTCGAAGTCGGCGGCGTCCGCGAGCTGCAGCATCGCCGAGGTGTCCTTCGGCAGGCAGGAGCCGCCCCAGCCCGGGCCGGGCTGCAGGAACGACTGGCCGATGCGCTTGTCGTAGCCCATGCCCTCGGTGACGTCGGAGATGTCCGCACCGAGCCGGTCGCACAGCTCGGCGATCGCGTTCACATAGGACAGCTTCATCGCGAGGTAGCAGTTGGCCGCGTACTTGACGAGCTCGGCGCTGGCCGCGTCGGTCAGCACGGTCGGCGCGCCGAGGCGGGCGTAGAGCGCGGCGACCCGCTCGGCCGCGTCCTGCTGGTCGCAGCCGACGACGATCCGGTCCGGGTGCATGAAGTCGTGCACCGCGGAGCCCTCGCGGAGGAACTCCGGGTTGGACACGACCGCCACGTCCTCGCGCTCGAGCAGCTCGGCGGTGCGCAGCGCGGTGCCGACCGGCACGGTCGACTTGTTGACCACGACGCTGTTGGGCGGCAGCAGCGCGCCGACCTCCTCGATGACCGACTCGACGACCGACAGGTCGGCCACCCCGCCGACGCCCATCGGGGTCGGCACGCACAGGAACACGACCTCGCAGCCCTCGGCGGCCGCGGCCGCGCCGAGCACGAACGACAGCCGGCCGGCCGCGAGCCCCCCGGACACCAGCTCCGCCAGCCCCGGCTCCAGGATGTCGACCTCACCCGAACAGAGGCGCTTGATCTTGTCGGCGTCCACGTCCGCGCAGACGACATGGTGGCCGAGCGAGGCGAGGCAGGCGCCGGTGGTGAGCCCGACATAACCGGTGCCTACCACCGCGATCCGACGTACGAACACGTCTGCACTCCTCTTCGTGGCCGCCATGTACGGGCGAATGTCCCAGGCAGTGTCCCAGGCAATGTCCAGGCAGTGTCCAGGCAATGTCCCAGCCGAAGCTACAGGTGTGAGGTGACGCTCGGTTGAGGAACCCGGTAACGGGATGCCACGGTCCACCGACCTACTGAACGAGTAGTCAGGTGCGGCGTCGATGTCACCGCACGACCTGCCCGGTTCGGGGACCGGGTCCCAAAATCCGACGGAGGATGCAGCGTGGTGACGTCACGCGTGTTTTGTGCTGCCCGGAATCGGGTGGGCGCATGAAGATCAGCGTCTTTGGCCTGGGTTACGTGGGCTGCGTGTCGGCGGCGTGCCTTGCCGCGCGCGGCAACGAGGTCGTCGGTGTCGACGTGAACCCGACGAAGATCGACCTCATCACGCGCGGGCAGGCGCCGGTCGTGGAGGAGCGCATCGGCGAGCTGACCGCCGAGGTCGTCGCGACCGGCGCGCTGCGCGCCACCACCGGCGTCGGCGCGGCGATCGCGGCGACCGAGATCTCGCTGGTCTGCGTCGGCACGCCGTCCGCGCCGAACGGCAGCCTGTCCACGGCCTACCTGGAGCGGGTCGCCGAGGAGATCGGCGGCGCGCTCGCGGAGGCCACCCACCGGCACACCGTCGTCTTCCGCAGCACGATGCTGCCGGGCACGTGCCTGGAGCTGCTCGTGCCGATCCTGGAGAAGGCGTCCGGGAAGACCGCGGGCGTCGACTTCGGCGTCGCGGTGAACCCGGAGTTCCTCCGCGAGGGCACCAGCGTCCGCGACTTCTTCGAGCCGCCGAAGACCGTGATCGGCGAGCTGGACGCGGCGAGCGGCGACGCGGTGGCCACGCTGTACGAGGGGCTGCCCGGCGAGGTGTTCCGCGTGCCGATCCCGGTGGCGGAGATCACCAAGTACGCGGACAACTCCTTCCACGCGCTCAAGGTCGGCTTCGCGAACGAGCTCGGCTCGGTCTGCGCGGCGCTCGGCCTGGACTCGCACAAGGTGATGGACGTCTTCCTCGCCGACACCAAGCTCAACATCAGCCCCGCCTACCTGCGGCCCGGCTTCGCGTTCGGCGGCTCGTGTCTGCCGAAGGACGTGCGCGGGCTCGTGTACGCGGCGCGCCGCGCGGACGTGGCGGTGCCGATCCTGTCGCACCTGCTGCCGTCCAATGAGGAGCATCTGCGCCGGGCGTTCGAGCTGGTCGCCCGCACCGGCAAGCGCAAGGTCGGGCTGTTCGGCCTGTCGTTCAAGCCGGGCACCGACGACCTGCGCGAGAGCCCCCTGGTCGAGCTGGCCGAGCGGCTTCTGGGCAAGGGCTACGACCTGCGCATCTACGACGCCAACGTGACCATGTCGCGGCTGCTCGGCGCGAACCGGGAGTTCATCGAGGCCCGGCTGCCGCACCTGGGCCAGCTGCTGTCCTCCTCGGTCGAGGACGTCCTCGAGCACGCCGAGGTGTGCGTGGTCGGGTGCAAGGACCCGGCCGTGCTCGAGGCGCTGCCGCACGGCACCGGTCGTCCGACCGACAAGACGATCGTCGATCTCGTCCGCATCCCCGGCGCCGAGGCGCGCCGGGCCGAGCCGGGGTATGTGGGACTTGCCTGGTAGAGCACTGATTCTCGTCGAGAACCTCTCGGTCCCGTTCGACCGCAGGGTGTGGCAGGAGTCCACCACCCTGCGGGACGCGGGCTGGGAGGTCCACGTCATTTGTCCACAAGGGACGAAACGGGACACCGAGCCGTACGTCGAGCTGGACGGGGTGCGCATCCACCGCTACCCGTGGCACGAGGCGTCCGGCGGTCCGGCCGGCTACCTCAAGGAGTACGGCTCGGCCGTCTGGCACCAGCTGCGGCTCGCCCGCCGCATCGTGAAGACGGTCGGCAAGGTCGACGTGGTGCACGCATGCAACCCGCCGGACCTGCTGTTCCTGGTGGCCCGCATGCTCAAGCGGCAGGGCGCGCGGTTCGTGTTCGACCAGCACGACCTGGTGCCCGAGCTGTACCTGTCCCGCTTCGACCGCGGCGAGGACGTCCTCTACCGCGCGGTGCTGCGGGCCGAGCGGGCCACCTACCGCGCGGCCGACGTCGTGATCGCCACCAACGAGAGCTACCGCCAGGTCGCGCTCACCCGCGGGAAGATGGCGCCGGACAAGGTGTTCGTGGTGCGCAGCGCGCCCGCGGTGGAGCGCTTCAGGCAGGTGCCGCCCGAGCCGGAGCTCAAGAGGGGCAAGCCGTACCTGCTGTGCTACCTCGGCGTGATGGGCCCGCAGGACGGGGTGGACTACGCGCTGAACGCGCTGGCCGCGCTGCGCGACGAGCAGGCCCGCACCGACTGGCACGCCGTGTTCGTCGGCGCGGGCGACACCTTCGACGAGATGGTGCGCCTCGCGGACTCGCTCGGCCTGGCCGACCAGGTGGAGTTCACCGGCCGCATCCCCGACGCGGACCTCGTCCGCTATCTGTCCACAGCGGACGTGTGCCTGTCGCCGGACCCGAAGAACCCGCTCAACGACGTGTCCACCATGAACAAGGTCATGGAGTACATGGCCATGGGCAAGCCGGTCGTGTCCTTCGAGCTGCGCGAGGCGCGGGTGTCCGCGGGCCCCGCGGCGGTGTACGCGCGGGCCAACGACGTCGCCGAGTTCGCGAAGCTCACCGCCCAGCTGATGGACGATCCCGCCGAGCGGGCACGGATGGGTGAGATCGGCAAGGCCAGGGTCGAAGGCGAGCTGTCCTGGGCCCGTTCGACTGAAGCGCTGCTCGCGGCGTACGCGTCAGCGATCGACCACAGAACGTAAGTGCCTTATGTCCCAGTTTGACTAAAAGTTACCAACCAGCTGTAACCGAAGCCAGATTCGAGGCGACGGGGTTCGTGAGTACTTGCCCGCTGTCACGTACTTGACACGGATCTCAGTGCCTCGAAAGGGGGTCCTCGCAGTGAACGACGAAACCGTGCGACTGTCCATGGTCGGGCAGGTATTTCGGCGACGGTGGCGGTTACTGATCGTGTTCGCCATAGTCGGCGCGATCGCCGGTGCGGGCGCCTCCCTGCTCCTGTCCCCCGGCTACGAAGCATCTGCCAATGTCGTGCTGCAGGGCACCCGGGCGGCCGACGAGCTGGAGACCGAGACTCAGGTCGCGACCAGCTCGGTCGTACTCGGCCGGACCGCTGACGCGCTGCATTGGGGGATCAGCGGAGCGGACCTTGAGAAGTCGGTGACCGCCGCGGTGGCCGACGGCAACGTCATCGCGGTCACCGCTGACGCCGACAGCCCCGACCGGGCCCAACAGCTCGCCGACCGGGTCGCCCAGGAGTACGTGGCCTTCTCCACCGAGCTCGCCGCCGACACCGCGGACGCCTCCGCGACCCTGCGGCAGGAACAACAGGACGCGCTTCGCGACCAGATCAAGCAGACCAACGCCCTGATCACCCAGCTGCACAACGCGGCGGGCGGCCGCAGTGTCGAGAGCGTGCAGGCCCGCACTCAACTTGAGGCAGTGCGCAGCGCCCTCAACGAGTCGATGACAGCACTCACCGAGTCAGAGAGCTCCTCCAGCCTGACGAAGTTGGTCGTGATGGGCCCGGCCGAGCGGCCGACCGACAAGGCCGCGCCCACGCTGCTCCAGCTCGCCCTCGGCGGCGCACTGCTCGCCGTTCTGGTCGGCGTGTTCGCCCACCTGATGGCGGCGCGCCGGGACCGGCGGCTGCACACCGATGCCGACATAGGCTCCGCCCTGGGTACGACCGTGCTGGGCAGCGTCACCGTGCCGCACGAGGACAACGCGGAGACCTCCGGTTCCGGGCCGCGACGGCGCGCCCTGCTCCGCTGGCTGCTGCAGCAGGACAAGCCGTGGCTCGTCGAGCAGCTGTCGGTGGCCGAAAGCGATCGAGACCATGCCGTCCGGTACAGGCGCGCGGTGAGCCGGCTGCGCGACGGGTCGGGCTCCGAAACCACCAGAACGAGCACGCTCGTCCTGGTGGCGGACGACGACCCCGACGCGCTCGCCGGTGTCGCCCAGCTCGCCGTGTCGGCCGCCGCCGGCGGCGACCCAACCGAGGTAGTGACCGACATCCCCGCCTTCGCCGACGTCGTCGAGCGCCTCGGCACCCCGGGCCCGCGGCCGGTGATCCGCGCGAGCGCCGACCCTCGGCCCGCCACCCGGCGCACGGTCCTGCAGCTAGCGGAGCTCTCGGCCGCGATGCCCACCGTGCCGGACGCCAGCGACACGACCGGCGTGGTGCTCGTAACCACCGCCGGCACCCGGACCCAGTGGGAGCTATTCGGGCTCACACAGGCTTGCGTCGACGCCGGGCGTCGCCTGCTCGGCGCGGTGATCGTCCACCGGTCCCGACCGGCCGCCGACAAGACGACCGAGTCCGGTCCTCCTTCCGTGCCGGTCACCCACAACGCGATGGCAGGTACCCGGTGAGCGCCAAGACGACGACGGCACCGGCACCCGCCGTTGCCGAGACACTGCTCGACCTGCCGCGGCTCATCGTGGCGATCCGCCGAAAGCGCCGCATGTGGCTCTCGCTCGCCCTGCTGGGTCTGATCGCCGGCGGCCTGGTGGCCGTGTTCCTGCCGCCCACGCCGACCGCCATCACCCGGCTGCTGGTCGTGCACGAGAACGACCAGGCGTCCGACTCGGGCAACCTCATGCAGACCGATGTGGCCGTGCTGCAGACCACCCGCATCGCGGGCGACGCACTGAAGCGGATCGGATCCGACGATCCTCCCGACGAGTTCCTCAAGACCTACAAGGGCACCGGGCTTACCAGCAACGTGCTGGAAATCGAGGTCACCGGCACGAGCACGGGCGAGGCGGTCCGCCGGGCCCGGGCGCTCGCCGACGCGTTCATCGACGACCACGTACGGCGCACGCAGATGGCTGCCGACGCGGACGCGAAAGCGCTGATCGCGCAGCAGGACCGGACCCAGGTTGAGCTCAACAAGGTCAACGGCGCGATCACCGCCGCCGAGGCCAAGGTCGCCGCGGCGGGCAAAGACAAGAATGGCGACGGCGTGGCCGATGGCACGGCGAACGGTGGCGTCAGCGCGACCGAGACTGAGACGCTCTACGCCCGCCGGGCGGAGCTCACCTCGAAGATCTCCGAACTGGGCAACCGTGCCGACGAAGCCGGCATCGGCGCCCCCCGAGTGACGACCGGCACCCAGATCGTCGACGCGCCGCGGGCCGTGCCGTTCTCCCTGCCCGTCACCAGCGCCACCAACGCCGCCATCGGCTTCGGCCTCGCGCTCGTCGCAGGCATCACGATCGCCGCGGTCACCGGTGTGGTGCGCGACAAACCGGTACTGCGCAGAGACATCGCCGCGCACCTCGGTGCCTCGGTCATCGCGCAGGTGTCGATGCCGGGGCGGGGGATCACCCGGTTCTGGCGGCAGTCGCGGGCGGTGCGGGAACGCAAGCGGGTCGCCGGCACGCTGGTGCGCCTGGTGCGCAGCGGCGCCGGGCCCGTGTCGGTGCTGGAGCTCGGCTCGCGGCGCCTCGCGGCCGCGCTCGCGCTCGACGTCGCCACCGAGCTGTCCACCGACCGCGACGTCGTCATCATCGAGGACCCGGCGGGCCGCGTCGTCGCCGACGACCTGCCCGGGCGCGACCTCCACGAGATCACCGGGCGCGCGGTGCGGCCGATCCGGATCGTCGGCGCGGACGAGACCGGGCCGGGCCGGCCGGGCGAGACGCGCATCGGCATCGGCTCGGTCACTCCGGGCACCGCGTGGACCGACCTGCGCCACCTCGGCAACGAGACACTGCTGGTGGTGCGGACGGGCTTCGCGAACACCGCGTGGCTGCACACGGTGGCCTGCCAGCTGGCCGACTGCCGGATCCCGATCGTCGGCGTGGTGCTGGTGGACCCGGACCCGCGCGACAAGTCCGACGGCACCCTGTGGGACAGCCTGTACACCGCGCTGCGCGGGCGCGGCCTGCCCCCAGCGGCCATCGAGGCCCGCACGGTTCCGGCGCCCGCAGACGAGGAGGAGGACACGAACGAGGATGTGACCGAGGAGGTCGCGACCCCGCAGCCGATTCCGGCACCGGTCGTGGCGCGGGTCCCGGTGCATACCGAGCAGCCGGCTCCGGCGTCCGCCGCGCGACCGGTCACGCCTGCCGCACGACCGGTTCCGGCGGCCGTCGGGCGCCCGATCGCGGTGTCGCAGCCGAGCCCCGTGCACGATTGGGCCGAGAAGGCGGCGCAGGAACCGGAGAAGGAGCCCGCACAGCCGGACCCGGTCCCCGGTCCCGAGGCGGAGCCGGGCACGCGGCCTGAACCGGTCGCCCAGCAGGCCAGCGACGAGAAGGCCCACGACGAGCAGCCGGAGCAGGCCGAGCCCGCTACGTCGACGAGCGACGAGCGCGCGGAGGACGCGAAGGCCGAGCCGCAGCCGGAGCCCAGGCCCCACCCGGAGCGCAAGCCCAGCTGGGTACCCGAGCCGGTCGCGACGACGGAGGCCAGGCCGTCGCCGAGGCCGCATCCCGAGCGCAAGCCCAGCTGGGTACCCGAGCCGGTGGCCAAGTCGACGCCGGCCGTCCCCGCCGAGCAGCCCGCCGGGGCAGGCGGGGCAGGCGAGGCCGGCAAGACCCGGCACGACGACCGCACGCCGATGCCGGTGCACTACCCCGCGCCGGTCCCGGCCAACGGCGTCAACGGCCGCAACGGGAACGCCGACCTGCCCACGAAGCGGTTCGCCCCCGTGCAGCCGCATCTCAACAACGGCGGGGCCGACGACGTGCACGACCTGCCGACCAAGCGGTTCGCCCCGGTGCAGCCGGATCACCGACCGAAGAGCTGAGAGAGACGACCCATGTGCGGCATCGCAGGTACCTACCTCTGGACCGACGGCGGCAGGCTCACCGACCGGCTCACCGACACGCTCGCGCACCGCGGGCCTGACGGCGCCGGCCGCTACGCCCACCGCGCGGGCACCGGTGAGGTCCACCTGGGACACCGGCGACTGTCCATCATCGACCTGACGGAGACCGGGGCGCAGCCCATGGTCTCCGACAGGCTGGCCATCACCTACAACGGCGAGCTGTACAACGCGCCGGAGCTGCGCCGGGAGCTGGCGTCGGCGGGGGTGCGCTTCCGCGGCACGTCGGACACCGAGGTCGTGCTCGAGGCGTTCCGGCGCTGGGGCACCGACTGCCTGTCGCGGCTGCGCGGCATGTTCGCGTTCGGCATCTTCGACGAGCGCACCGGCGAGCTGACGCTGGTCCGCGACCAGTTCGGCATCAAGCCGCTGTTCGTCGTCCGCCGCGGCGGTGCCACGGTGTTCGCCTCCGAACTGAAGGCTCTGGCGTCCGAAGTGGACGGGCTGACGGTGGACGACGGCGCGCTCATCGCGTCGCTGCTGTACTACTGGGTGCCCGACCAGCGCTGCGCGTACCGCGAGGCGGAGAAGCTGCGGCCCGGCTCGTGGCTGCGGCTGCGCCCGGACGGCAGCGAGCAGCGCGGCGTGTACTGGGACATCAAGGAGGTCGCGAACGAGGCGCAGCACCTGCCGCCGCTGGACCTCGGCGAGGTGATCGCCGACTCGACGCGCCGGCACCTGCTCTCCGACGTCCCCGTCGCCACGTTCCTCTCCGGGGGGCTCGACTCGAGCTACCTGACCGCGCTCGCCGCGCGGTACCAGCCCGGGATCTCCGCGTACACCATCGGTTTCCGCGCCGAGGACGCCAAGTTCGAGGCCATGCCCGACGATCTCAAGTACGCCCGGGTCGTGGCGCGGAAGTTCGGCGTGGACCTGCACGAGATCGAGATCGCGCCACAGGTGCTCGAGCTCCTGCCGAAGATGACCTACCACCTCGACGAGCCGATCGGCGACCCGGCCGCGATCAACACCTACCTGATCTGCACGGCCGCGCGCGAGGCGGGCGTGAAGGTGATGCTGTCCGGGATGGGCGCCGACGAGCTGTTCGCCGGCTACCGCAAGCATTTCGCGAACCTGCTGGCGCTGCGCTACCAGCACGTGCCCGGCCTCGTCCGCCGTCCTATCGAGACGGTCGTGGACCGGCTGCCGGTGGCGACCGCCAGGCGTGGCTACCGCTCGGTGCGCTTCGCGAAGCGGTTCCTGTCGTTCGCCGAGCTGCCGGAGGAGACCGCGTTCCGCCGCAGCTACACCATGTACGACCGCGCCGAGCTGCTCGACCTGGTCAACCCGGACCTGCTGGAGACCGTCGACGACGTGCTGACCGAGCACGCCGACACGTACAACGACAACGCGCTGGCCGACCACGTGAACCGGATGTGCCTGGCCGACGCGCGACTGTTCCTGCCGGGCCTGAACCTCGCCTACACGGACCGGTCGAGCATGGCCGCGTCCACCGAGGTGCGGGTGCCGTTCGTGGACGTAGAGGTCGTCAAGGCCGCGTTCCGGATCCCCGGCAAGCAGAAGATCGCCGGCCGGCAGGGGAAGGCCGCGCTCAAGCACGCGGCGATGTCGATCCTGCCCAAGGAGATCGTCTACCGCCCGAAGGGCCTGTTCTCCGCGCCGCTGCGGGCGTGGATGAGCCGCGACCTGGCGCCGCTGGTGCGCGAGGTCGTCAACGAGGGCCTGCTCGTGTCGTCGGGCTTCCTGCGGAAAGAGGCGCTGCAGAAGCTGGTCGCCGAGGACGCCGCCGGTCAGCAGGACCGGTCCAAGCACCTCTGGCACGTGCTGACCCTCGAGTACTGGTACCGCGGCGCCACCGCCGCCGATCGCGTTTCCGCCGTCTAGAAGGAAAACCCACGTGAAACTAGTGGTTCAGAACTACAAGAGCGGGGAGCTGACCCTGCTCGACGTGCCCGTGCCGGCGTGCAAGCCGGGCGGCGTGCTGGTCCGCACCTTCTACTCGCTGATCTCCACGGGCACCGAGATGATGAAGGTGTCCGAGGCGAGCAAGTCGTTGATCGGCAAGGCGAAGGCGCGCCCGGACCAGGTCGCCAAGGTCATGCAGAGCGTGGCCACCAACGGCCTCGCGGCCACCTACCGCAAGGTGACCAGCAAGCTCGACTCCTACACCCCGCTCGGCTACTCGCTGTGCGGCGTGGTGACCGAGGTCGGCGCCGGCATCGACGACGTCGCGGTCGGCGACATCGTGGCGTGCGCGGGCAACGAGCACGCGTTGCACGCCGAGCTGAACTGGGTGCCGAAGCACCTCTACGCGCGCGTCGGCGACGGCGTCGACCCGCGGCATGCCGCGTTCGGCACGGTCGGCTCGATCGCCATGCAGGGCGTGCGGCGCGGCGAGCCGCAGCTGGGCGACGTGGCGCTGGTCATCGGGCTGGGCCTGATCGGCCAGCTCGTGGTGCAGCTGCTGGTGGCCTCCGGCGTGCGGGTGCTCGGCGTGGACCCGGACCCGTCGCGCTGCGAGCTGGCCGAGCGGCTGGGCGCGCTGGTGTGCGCGCACCCCGAGTCGGGCGTCGTGGACACCGCGGCCGGCGAGCTGACCGGCGGGCACGGCGTGGATCAGGTGTACCTGGCGGCGGGTGGCCCGTCGAACGGGCCGGTTGAGCTGGCCGCGAAGCTGGCCCGCGACCGCGGCACGGTCGTCGACATCGGCAAGTGCTCGCTGAACCTGCCGTGGAACGCCTACTACGAGAAGGAGCTGGACGTCCGCTTCTCCCGCTCGTACGGGCCGGGCCGCTACGACCCGTCCTACGAGCTGGAGGGCCGCGACTACCCGATCGGCTACGTGCGCTGGACCGAGCGCCGCAACCTCGAGTGCTTCATCGACCTGGTGGGCCGCGGCAAGGTCGACGTCGAGCCGCTGATCTCGCACGTGGCGGACTTCGCCGACGCCGAGCCGACCTACCGCGCGCTCGACGAGGGCGAGCTGAAGGCCGTCGCGGTGCTGTTCCGCTACGAAGACGCCCAGACCGGCGCCCGGACCGACGCGGAGCCGCCGGTCCTGACGATCCCGGTCACCGTCACCGACCCGGTGGCGCCCGCGGCCGTCGTCCGCCGCGGCGGCGGGCCGGTGCGGATCGGCTTCGTCGGCGCCGGCAACTACGCCTCGTCGATGCTGCTGCCGCACCTGACCGAGCGCGAGGACGTGCAGCTGCGCCACGTCGTCACCACGTCCGCGCTGTCCGCGGCGAACGCGCGCCGCAAGTTCGGCTTCGCGGCCGCGTCCACCGAGCTGGACGACGTGCTGGCGAACGACGACATCGACACGGTGTTCGTGGTGACCCGGCACAGCTCGCACGCCGAGCTGACCGCGCGGGCGCTGCGGGCCGGCAAGACCGTGTTCGTGGAGAAGCCGCTGGCGCTGTCGCAGACCGAGCTGGCCGTCGTGCTGGACGCGATCGCCGAGTCCGGCAACGACCGGCTGCAGGTCGGCTTCAACCGCCGCTTCGCCCCGCTGCTGCGCCAGGCGAAGGCCGAGTTCGGCACCCGGGTCGGCCCCGCGTCGGTGCGCTACCTGGTCAACGCCGGCACGCTGGACCACGGCTCCTGGTACAACCAGGCCGACGCCGAGGGCACCCGGTTCGCCGGCGAGGGCGGCCACTTCGTGGACACGGTGAGCTGGCTGCTCGACGGCGACCCGGTGTCGGTTTTCGCGACCGCCACGCCCGGCCAGGACGACCTGCAGATCCTGCTGCGCTACCCGGACGGCTCGACCGCGGCGATCACCTACGCCACCTCCGGCGCGCCCGGCTTCCCGAAGGAGACGCTGGACCTGCTGGCCGACCACAAGGTGCTGAGGCTGGACGACTTCGTGAAGGCGTCCGTGCACGCGAAGAAGCGCTGGCTGTCCTCGCGGCTGCCGAAGGGCCGGGACAAGGGCCAGCGGGCCGAGCTGGACGCGTTCCTGTCCGCGGCGGCGACCGGCGGCCCGATGCCGGTGAGCGTCGACTCGCTCGTCGCGACCACGCTGGCCACGCTGGCCGTGCAGACCAGCCTGGGCAGCGGCACGCCGGTGCGCCTCGAGCTGCCCGCCCGCACGCCCGCGCGGGCGACCGCGGAGACGGCGGCGGATACGGCCGAACCGAACGGCGCCCGGGCATGATGTCGGCCGGCTGGTACCTGCGCAGGCTGTCCCGCATGGGGCCGAGCGAGGTCGCCGGCCGCGCGGGGGACGTGCTGCGCAAGCGGCGGTGGCGCAACGAGTTCGCCGACCCGTCGCGGCCGAACCCCTTGAAGCACCGGGAGTTCACGAGCGTGCTCGCGCTCCCGGAGGTACCTGCCGACGCGGTGAAGCGGCTCGTGGAGACCGCCGAGGAGCTGCTGGCCGGGCGCGCCGTGTACTTCGGCGTGGAGCGCACCGACCTGGTGGCGCCGGACTGGTCGGCCGACCCGAAGACGGGCCGCGCCGCACCGACCGGCACCTACGCGTTCGACATCCCGTACCGCAGCGAGGACGCGGTCGGCGACATCAAGCAGATCTGGGAGCCGTCGCGCCACCAGCACCTGACCGTGCTCGCCGCCGCGTACGCGCTGACCGGCGACGAGCGCTACGCCGAGCGGGCCGCCGCGCACCTGCGGGACTGGTGGGCGGCGAACCCGCCGCTCGCGAGCGTGCACTGGGTGAGCGGCATCGAGCTGGGCATCCGGCTGATCTCGTGGGTGTGGGTGCGCAGGCTGCTCGACGGCTGGGCGGGCGCGCCCGCGCTGTTCGAGGACAACCCCGCGGCGCTGCACCAGATCTGGCACCACCAGCGCTGGCTCGCGGCGTTCCGCAGCCGGGGCTCGTCGGCCAACAACCACGTCATCGCCGAGCTGGCGGGGCAGCTCGCGGCGGCGTCGGCGTTCCCGTGGTTCCCGCAGTCGACCGGCTGGCGCACCGATGCGCTGCACGCGCTCGACGAGCACCTGGCCGCCAACACGTTCGGCTCCGGGCTCAACCGGGAGCTGGCCACCGAGTACCACGGGCTGGTCCTGGAGCTGGGCCTCGCCGGCGCGCTCGAGGCGCACGCCGCGGGCGCGGCGGTGCCGGAGACGACCCTGCTGGTGCTGCTGCGGATGTCCGACGCGCTCGCCGCGGTCGTGGACACCGCGCTGCACCCGCCGCGCCAGGGCGACGCCGACGACGGGTTCGGGCTCGTCGTGGACGGCGCGGGCACGCACCGGTGGGGCTCGCTGCTCGCGACCGGCGACGCGCTGTTCGGCCGCCGCGCCTGGTGGCCGGCAGTGCACGGCACCGACGTGCGCACGCCGCTGCTGGCCGCGCTGGCCGCCACCGGGCCAGGGAGCCTCCGGGTCACCGCACCCCGCCCGGCCGAGCGGCCGGCCCACCTGGCGGACGCCGGGATGACGATCCTGCGGGCGGCCGGGGCGCGGGGCGAGATCTGGTGCCGCTGCGACGGCGGCCCGCTCGGGTACCTCTCCATCGCCGCGCACGGGCACGCGGACGCGCTGTCGGTGGAGGTCCGCCACGACGGCGTCGACGTCCTCGCCGACCCCGGGACGTACTGCTACCACGGGCAGCCGGAGTGGCGGTCCTACTTCCGGTCCACGCTCGGCCACAACACGCTGGAGCTGGACGGGACCGACCAGTCCACGAGCGGCGGCCCGTTCCTGTGGACCCGGCAGGCGAACACGACCGTGCTCACGCCGGCCGACGGACGGCTCCGGTGGAGCGCCGAGCACGACGGCTACCGCGCCGGCCCGCACCCCGCGACACACCGCCGCACGGTCACGCTCGACGGTGGGGCGCTGGGCATCGTCGACCAGGTGTCCGGCGACGACGAGCACGACGTCCGGCTCGCCTTCCACCTCGGCCCCACCATGCACGTGGTGCTCGACGGCGCCACCGCACGGCTGAACTGGCCGGGGCACGCCGCGACGCTCGAACTTCCCGCGGACCTCGCCTGGTCCGCACACCGCGGCGAGACCGGCCCCCCGCGGGGCTGGTACTCGCCCGGATTCGGCCGGCGGGAGCCAGCGTGGCTCCTGCTCGGCAGCGGCAGGGTGGGCGGCGGCGCCATCCTTCCCACCCTGCTCCGCTTCGACCGCTAGCCCTTGGAGGACCCGCTGTGAACACCCGACCGTGGACCCGCACCACCCGCTTGGTGGTGCTGTGTGCACTGTCGCCCCTGCTGTTCGCGTGCACGACGCCTCTCGCGAACGATGGCGATACCGGTGGAGGTGGCGGGACCGGCTCTGCCCCGACCGGCCCGGTGGCCGCCGTGTGTGACCACACCAAGCCGGGCCCGACGTCCGCGCCCGCGGGCGCGGTCGAGATCGATCCCGGCGTCAGCAACGACCTGTCCACGAAGACCGAGGCGAACCCTCCCGGCACGACATTCTGGCTCGCGCCCGGCACGCACCGGCTGGGCGACGGTGAGTACGACCAGGTCATGCCGAAGGCGGGGGACATATATCTCGGCGCTCCCGGCGCGGTCCTGGACGGTCGACGCATCAACCTGTACGCGTTTTCCGGCCAGGCCCAGAACGTCACCATCCGGCACCTGACGGTGCGGGGATTCGTGCCCCCACGCAACGAAGGCGTGGTCAACCACGACTCCGGCGACGGGTGGACGATCGAGCACGACACCATTCAGAACAACGACGGCGCCGGCATGATGGCCGGCGCTCGCCAGCAGGTGCGCGGGAACTGCCTGCGGGACAATGGCCAGTACGGCATCAACGCGTACCAGGCCGACGGCGCCATCACCGGTCTCGTCGTCGAGGGCAACGAGATCGTCGGTAACAACACCGGTGACTGGGAGTCCAAAGTAGATGGTTGTGGCTGCACCGGCGGCGCCAAGTTCTGGTCGGTCAACGGCGCCGACATCCGTGGCAACTGGGTGCATGACAACCGGGGCCCCGGGCTGTGGGCCGACACCAACAACAACGACTTCGTCTTCGAGGACAACCTCATCGAGGACAACGACGCCACCGCGATCTTCTACGAGACCAGCTACAACGCGATCATCAAGAACAACACGATCCGCCGCAACAACTGGGTGGAGGGCAAGACCTTCGCCGGCAACGGCGACAGTTTCCCCTCGGCGGCCATCTACCTCTCCGAGGCCGGCGGCGAGCCGCGGGTCAAGGCCCGCACCGACAAGATCGAGATCTACGGCAACAACCTCACGGACAACTGGTCCGGCATCACGTTGTGGGAGAACGCGGACCGCTTCTGCAACAGCGCGGCCAACACCTCTACGGGCGTCTGCACCCGGCTGGTGAGCAAGACCTCGAAGTGCACGCAACCCGCGATCAAGACCGGGCCGCTGTACGACGACTGCCGGTGGAAGACCAAGCGCGTCGACATCCACGACAACCGGTTCACCTACGACCCGGACGCGATGGGCTGCGAGTCCACGTTGTGCGGACGGATGGCGATCCTGGCGAACGTCGGCACCTTCCCGGACTGGTCGCCGTACCAGGGGGATGTGGTCCAGCAAGCACTCACCTTCGACCAGGACAACCGGTGGCATGACAACACTTATGTCGGGCCGTGGTCGTTCGTCCCGTTTGACGCGAGCCAGCTGATCGAGCAGGCCGCGTGGCAAGGGGATCGGTACGGACAGGACAAGGGCAGCACATTCATGCCACGAGGTGAGGGCTGATGCGGGTGAGGCCACCGACCGGAGCGCCGCTCGACGTGTATGTCCGTCCGGCGCAGCGGGAAGCTCCCAGGGTGCCGACGATGGTCGGTGTCGCCTGGGCCCTGCTGGTCGTCAACACGCTCGGCTCCCAGCAGGTGGTGACGGTCCTGTCGATTCCACGGCCGGTCATGCAAGTAGTCACCATGGGCTCGATGGCCGTCGCCTTCGTGCTCGCGCTTCTGGTCAACCCACGGGTGCGAATTCGTCCGAGCGCCTACCTTCTGCTGCTGACGTTGCTGGCACTCATGAGCGTCGTCGGCAGTTCCTCGTTGGAGTCCGGTCTGGGTGCGCTGTTCCGCTGGGGCCGGCTGATGATCTTCGTCGCCACGCTGTGGCTGCTCAGCTACTGGTGGGACGGCACGCTGACACTCGTGCGCAAGCACATCAAGGCGCTCATGGCGGTGTTGGTGACGGTGGCCGCCGGCCTGGTCGTCGCCCCGGGCCTCGCTCTGCCGGACGAGTACGGCGGGCGTCTGGTCGGCGCGGTCTGGCCGATCGCGGCTCCCCAGGTCGGTCAGTATGCGGCGGTGGCCGCCGGGCTCGTCTTCGTACTCTGGCTGAGCAAGAGCACCGATGCCAGGAGTGCGGTCCTCATCGGTGGCCCGGCGGTGGTCCTGTTGCTGCTCAGCCACACCAGGACGGCCACCATCGGCCTCCTGGTCGGACTGGCGGTCGCCAGCCTGTCGCTGCTGCTCACCAGTGTTCGCGCTCGCCGCGCGTTCACCAGAGGGATCATCTGCGTCGGCGTCGTCGCGGTGGCCTTCGGGCCGGCCGTGGAGGCGTGGCTCCAGCGCGGCCAGGACTCGGAGAACTTCGCAAGCCTCACCGGCCGGGCGAAGACCTGGGACGCGCTGCTGGCCGCACCGCGCACGTGGGCGGAGCAGACGTTCGGCGTCGGGTTGTCGAACAAGTCCTTCAACGGCCTCCCGATCGACAACAGCTGGCTCTCCGTCTACCACGAGCAGGGTCTCGTCGGCGTCGTGCTCGTCGCGCTGTTCGTGATCACGCTGCTCATGGTGGCGGCGTTGCGGCCGCCGTCCCCGTCCCGGGCGTGCGCGATCTTCCTGATCGTGTACTGCATCGCGTCCTCCTACACCGAGTCCGGCCTCGGTGACGCCTCGCCGTACCTGCTGCACCTCGTGGTGGCCGCCAGCCTGTGCGTGCCGACTGCGTCCAACAGCCCGAAACCTCTACAAAGGAGCGTCGAATGAGGACCAGCCCGGTCGCCGGTTTACCGGTCTGTGTAACGACGACGGCTCCTTCGACGACCCTAGACGCAGCGGGGGATGTCGCTCATCTCGGTGGGCTGAGCGGTTGTGGGAGAGCTCCGAGGGGTGGTGGCAGATGAGTCGGGCAGGCGTACTTCTGGACCGGGACGGCACGATCATCGCCGACAGCGGCTACGTGGGCTCGGTCGACCGGGTCGAGTTCATCGAGGGCTCGATCGCCGCGATCGCCGCGCTCAACGACGCCGGCATTCCCGTCGTGGTGGTCACCAACCAGGCCGGTGTGGCGCGCGGCCTCTACGGCGTCGACGACGTTCAGCAGGTCCACAAGCACATGATCGCCGAGCTGGCGCGCTGCGGCGCCCACGTCGACCTGTGGCTGTTCTGTCCTTACCACCCGGACGGCACCGTCGACGCGTTCGCCAGGGTGAGCTCCGACCGCAAACCCGCGCCCGGCATGGCACTCGCCGCCGCGGACGCGCTCGACCTCGACCTGACGGCGTCCTGGGTGGTCGGCGACAGCACCGCGGACATCGGCCTGGCGAAGGCGGTCGGCGCGAGCCCGCTGTACGTCGGGCCACCGACCGCCGCGGAGCCGGG
The DNA here is from genome assembly GCA_035995025.1 of Actinophytocola sp. Taxonomy (GTDB): domain Bacteria; phylum Actinomycetota; class Actinomycetes; order Mycobacteriales; family Pseudonocardiaceae; genus Actinophytocola. The sequence goes on along the minus strand of DASYKY010000044.1, from coordinate 39,760 downwards.
CGTGCCCTCGTTCCCCGACCTGGCCGGCGCCGTGGAGTTCATCCTGCGCCGCGGCGCGGGCGGCGCGGCCGCGACGACCGCCGACCGGCCCCGCTTCCCCGCGAGCAAGTTCGACCGGGCCGACAGCTACGGCAGCGCGTACGTCGCCGAGCTGGCCCGCGCCTTCGGCACCGTCGACCTCGCGCAGGTCAGCCGGGCCGCCGACATCCTCACGGCCGCGCACCAGCGCGACGCCGCCGTCTTCTCCTGTGGCAACGGTGGTTCCGCGTCCATCGCGAACCATCTGCAGTGCGACCACCTCAAGGGCGTGCGGACCGGCACCGACCTGACCCCGAGAGTGCACAGCCTCAGCACGAACGTCGAGCTGCTGAGCGCCATCGCCAACGACCTCGGCTACCACCATGTCTTCGAGTACCAGCTGCAGTCGCAGGCCCGGCCGGGTGACGTGCTCATCGCGGTGTCCTCGTCCGGCCGGTCCCAGAACATCGTCCTGGCGCTGGACTGGGCCCGCGCGCACGGGATGCCGAGCGTCGCGCTGACCGGATTCGAGGGCGGTCCCGCCCGGCAGCGCGCCGATGTCGCGATACACGTCGACTCCGCGAACTACGGGATCGTCGAGGACACCCACCAAGCGTGCATGCACCTACTCGCCCAGTACGTTCGACAGACTCGGATGACCCCTGATGCCGTTGCCTCCCAGACGTTCTGACCACATGCGTGTCGCCATCAACCTGCTCACCGACGACCCGGACAACCCGTCGGGAGCGCACTGGTTCTGGACGCACATCATTCCCGAGATGGCCAAGCTGCTCACCGACGGCGAGGAGTTCCACCTCCTGGTGAGCGACAAGCTGCGACGGTTCCACGAGGGCTACGGTCCGGACGTCCACTACATCCCGTTCCCCTGGTCGAACGAGCGTCGCTCGCTGCGCACGCTGAGCGAGCACCTCTATGCCCCGTTCCGGTTGCGGCGCGCAGGAATCGACGTCTTCAACACCATGCTGGCGCCGGTGATCAGAGCGGCGCCGGCGATGGTGGTCCATCTCAAGTCGCTGCACGCCTATGTCGCGCCGGAGTCGATCAGCCTTCCGGTGCGCATGTACCGGCGGATGAGCTATCCCCGCACCATGCGGACGGCCGACGCGATCATCATCAACTCCGAGAGCCTGCGCCGGGAGGTGGAGCAGCACCTGGACGTCGATCCGGCCAAGCTGCACCTCGTCCGGGAAGCGGTGGACCACGACATGTTCCACCCCGGCGACCGCGGCGACGCGCGGGCGCACGTCGCCGACAGGTACGGCGTCACGAAACCCTTCGTGCTGTTCGTCTCGTCGCTGTGGCCGTACAAGAACGGCGCCGGGCTGCTGCGTGCCTTCGCGGCGGCGAAGGCACGGCTTGGCGACCGGCAGCTCGCGATGGTCGGACCGGGGCGCGACGGCAAGCACGCCGCCGAGCTCCGCGCCCTGGCCGACGAGCTCGGCATCGCCGACGACGTCGTGTGGGTCGGCGGCGTGCCGCTCGAGGAGACCGTCCACTTCTACCGCGCCGCCGACGTCTTCGTGTATCCGTCCTTCAACGAGACGTTCGGCCTGCCGCTCCTCGAGGCCATGGCGTGCGGCTGCCCGGTGGTCACGTCGGACGCCACGTCGAACCCCGAGACGGCCGGTGGCGCGGCGCTGCTGGTGGACCCCGCGGACCCCGGGTCGATCGCCGACGCCGTGCTCGCCGCCTGCGGCTCGGAAGCCGACCGGCTCCGCGCCCTCGGGCTCGCGCACGCGGGCCAGTTCACCTGGGCGACCACCGCCGAGCAGACCTTGGCCGTGTATCGCGAGGTCCACGCCCGGCGCACCGGCCGGCGATGAGGGTTCTGGTCACCGGCGGCGCCGGTTTCATCGGTTCGCACACGTGCGACCGTCTGGTGTCGCTCGGCCATGACGTGGTCGTGCTGGACGCTCTGACGGCGCCCGTCCACCGTGACCGGGTGCCGAACCACCGGACGCCCGGCGCCGAGCTCGTCGTCGGCGACATCCGCAATCGCGACGTGCTCGCTCCACTGCTGCGCCGGGTGGACGCGGTGTACCACTTCGCCGCCCACCAGGACCATCTGCCCGACTTCGCCGCGTTCTTCGACATCAACGTCACCGCGACGGCGCTGCTGTTCGAGATCATCGCCGAGGAGCGGCTCGATCTCCACCGGGTCGTGGTCGCCTCGTCGCAGGCGGCCATGGGCGAGGGTCTCTACTGGTGTGCCGAACACGGTGCGCTGCTGCCGGACATGCGTCCCGAGTCGGCGCTCGCCCGGGCCAGGTGGGACATCACCTGCCCGGAGTGCGGTGGACCGGTCGAGATGCGGGCGACGCCCGAGCAGGTAGCGAACCCGCAGAGCGCCTACGGGATGTCGAAGCACGCCGAGGAGCGGGTGGCCGTGCACCTCGGCCGGCGCTACGGCATCCCCACCGTCGCCCTGCGATACAGCGGCGTGCAGGGCCCGCGGCAGGCGTTCTCCAACGCGTACTCGGGCGCGTGCCGCATCTTCTGCCTGCACTACCTGCTCGGCGGCGCGCCCACCCTGTACGAGGACGGTCTGTCCATTCGCGACTATGTCAACGTCCACGACGTGGTCGATGCCAACGTGCTAGTGCTCACCGACGATCGCGCGGTCGGCCAGGTGTACAACGTCGGCGGCGGCGTGGGTTACCCGACCGAAGAGTTCGCGGACATGGTGCGCCGGCAGTACGGGTCCGACCGGAAGGCCGAGATCAGTGGTGAGTACCGGTACGGGGACACCAGGCATGTCCTTTCCGACATCGACGCGCTCAAGCAGCTCGGCTGGGTGCCAAGGCGCACGCCGGCCGACTCGGTCGCCGAGTACGCCGCCTGGCTGGACCGAACGCCGGGTCTCCGGGAGATCCTGACCGAGGCGGACACGACGATGCGGGCGCACGGCGTGGTACGGAAGACACGGCGGTGAAGGCGTTCCTGCTTGCCGCCGGGCTCGGCACCCGGCTGCGCCCGCTCACCGACCGGACGCCGAAGTGCATGCTGCCCATCGGCGGCACGCCGATGTTGGACATCTGGCTGGACGCGCTCGCCGCGGCAGGCGCGGACGAGGTACTGGTCAACCTGCACCATCTGCCCGACGTCGTGCGCGCGCACGTGGCCGCACGGTCCGGCGCGCCGAAGGTCCGGCTGGCCGAGGAGCCGACGCTGCTCGGCAGCGCCGGCACCCTGCTCGCCAATCGCGACTTCGTCGCGGGCGAGGAGATGTTCCTCGTGGCCTACGCGGACAACCTCACCGACTTCGACCTCCGCGAGCTGGTCGACGCGCACCGCGGCGGCAACGCGATCGCCACGCTGTCGTTGTTCCACGCGCCGCGACCGTCCGAGTGCGGCATCGTCGACGTCGAGGACGGGCGCTTGGTCGGCTTCGTGGAGAAACCGGCCGACCCGCGCGGCGATCTCGCCAACGCCGGCATGTACGCCTTCCACCCCGGCGTCCTGGATCTGCTCGACGAGCCCGGCCATCGGCGCGCGGCGCCCGTCGACATCGGCTACCACCTACTGCCCCGTCTGGTCGGCAAGGCGAGGACCGTCACCTTGGACGGCGACTACTTCATCGACATCGGCACCCCGGCCGCGCTCGCGCGCGCCAGGGACGAGTGGCAAGGCAGGCGAGCATCATGATCGTGACCCAGACCCCGTTGCGGGTCGGACTCGTCGGCGGCGGCACCGACCTGGCCAGCTACTACCGCGAGCACGCTGGCCGCGTGCTGAACGCCGCCATCGACAAGTACGTGTACGTGATCGTCAAGCAGCGCTTCGACGACGAGATCTACGTCAACTACTCGAAGAAGGAGATCGTCTCCCGCGTCGAGGACCTCCAGCACGAGCTGGTCCGCGAAGCCATGCACATGGCCGGGATCCGGGGTGGCGTGGAGATCACCACCCTCGCCGACATCCCGTCGACCGGCTCGGGCCTTGGCTCGTCGTCCTCGGTGACCGTCGGGCTGCTGCAGGCGCTTTTCACCTACCAGGGCCGGCAGCTCTCCGCCGAGGAGCTCGCCGAGCGGGCCTGCGCCATCGAGATCGACCGCTGCCGCAAGCCCATCGGCAAGCAGGACCAGTATGTAGCGGCGTTCGGAGGGGTCTGCGACATCCGGTTCGGCCCCGGCGACCGCCTCGTGGTGGACAACGAGTTCCTGCCCCCGCCATCGCGCCGCAAGCTGCAGGACGAGCTGCTGCTCTTCTTCACCGGCATCACCCGCAGCGCCAACAACATCCTGGCCGAGCAGACCGCCAATGTGGCGGATCGCCTGCCCCAGCTCCACCAGCTCCGGGACCTCGCCGGCGAGGCGGTGGACGGGCTGCGCGCCGATGACCTGAACGCGCTGGGCACCGCGATGTCCAAGAGCTGGCAAGCGAAGCGAATGCTCGCCTCCGGCGTGTCGAACCAGCAGATCGACACGGCCGTCGAGTCGGCGCTGGAGGCCGGCGCGACGGGCGCCAAGGTGACCGGCGCCGGCGGCGGCGGCTTCCTCCTGGTCGTCTGCCCGGCCGAACACCAGCGGGCGGTGCGTGCCCGGCTGTCGGGTATGAAGGAGCTGCCGATCAACCTCGAGCCGATCGGCTCACGAGTGATCTTCAACGTCCACCGCGACATCTGGAGCTGAGTGAGCCGCGCCGCGGCCCCGTCCGAGCCGCTACCGGTCCTGCCGTCGGCACTGCGCCGGCCGGTCGCCGCCGTCGCGGTGCTCGCGGCGTTGGTGGTCGTGGTCCTGGGCGCGCTCTTCGCCGGCGACAGCGCGGCCGGATCGCTGGACAGCCGGCTGCTGCCGTGGCTGGAGAGTTCGACAACCGCGGCCCGACCGCTAGCGCTGACCATCGACTTCGCCGGTGAGCCGGTGGGGCTCGCGTCGCTGGTCGTGCTGCTCACCGTGATCTCGCTGCTGCTGCGCCAGCCCCGGACGGCGGCGCTCGTGCTGCTGGGCACGGGCCTGACGATCTCCGTGACGACGGTCATCAAGCCGTTGGTGGACCGCACCATCCACGGCGACTTCCTGTCCTATCCCAGCGGCCACACGGCCTCGGCGACGGCGTTGGCGATGACCGTGGTCGTGCTGGCCTGGCATCGCCTGCGCCCGGCCGCCGCGCTGGCACTGCTGTACGGCGTCGCTCTGGTGGTCGGCGCGGCGGCGGCATGGGCCCAGGCAGGCTTGTCCGCCCACTACCCGACCGACACCGTGGGCGGCTGGTGCACCGCACTGGCGGTGGTCCCGGCGACCGCGTGGCTGATCGACTGGTACGCCACGCGACGCCGAGCCGTCGGCGGCCCCGGGGTCGCGGTAGCGCCCGCGCGTCAGGGCCGAGACAGAAGAAAATAGGCGTACCGTTCGTCCAACTCGTTCTTCGGGACCAGCTCGATCGTCTCCGGGCGCAGCCCGCAGCGCTGGGCCAACTGCCAGAACTCCGCGATCGGGTACGTGGTCATCTCGGCGACGCTCCTGCGGTAGGCCCGCCGTCGAGACCGGGTCCAGAAGCGGCCCTCGTCATACTTGATCTGGATCAGCGCCACGCCACCTGGGGCCAGCACATCTCGCGCGATCTTCAACAGCCGCTCGCCGTACTCCGGGCTCGGAATGAGCTCGAAGACGTAAAAGCACAAGAACACGTCGCACGTGCCGATCTCCGCGACCGCACGCTCCGGCTCGGCCACCTCGATCAAGACACCGCGGAACGGCGTGTCGGCGTGCTCGGCTACCCGCCGCTCGCACTCGTCGATCGTCTCCTGCGAGATGTCCACGCCGACGAACTCGCCGGCCAGCTTCCCGAAATGCACGGCGTTCGCGCCACCACCGCAGCCCCACTCCACCACCCGATTCCACGGACGGTCGAACTGCACCGTCCGGGCGCCACGCTGGAACAACTCCAGGTGCGTGCGCCCAATCCGGGACCACAGATCATCGCTGGCGAACACGCTGGCGTCGTGCCAGTGTGAGTCGGACCTCCACCGCTCCCCACGCGTGTCGTTCCAGTACTTCTGGGAGTCAGCGGAGATTTGCGAGTCCGACTGCGCGAAACCGACCGTGGCGAGCACACGTTGGAGCAGTTCCTCGCCCTTTCCGCCCAGGCGACGAATCCGACGCTTGACCGTGGGAACCAGGCTCATGGCGATACCTCTCTCAGGCGAACTGGCGGAAAACCGGCTTGACTGGACGCCCGCCGAGCCACGGCGTCGGGTCGCCGGCGTCGAGCGCCTGGCGGTAGACCGCGCACGCCTTCGCCACGACCGCCACCGTCTTGTCGACGTCCACGTCGCTCAGCGCGCTGCTGACCACGAACGACGGGCCGATGACCCCGCCCGTGATCAGCTGGCGCAGGAACAGCGTCCGGTACTCCTGGGACGGCTTGCCCTGCGCGTCCAGCGTGCCGAAGACCAGGTTGCTGTCCCGGCCACGCACGACGACGTGGTCGGCGACGCCCTCGTCCGCGGCCACCGCCCGCGCACCGGCCGCCAGCCGGGCCCCGATCGCCGCCAGCCGCTCGGCGATGCCCTCCTCGACGTAGGTGTCCATGACCGCCATCGCGGCCGCCAGCGCGTGCGTCTCGGCCCCGTGTGTAGTGGACAGCAGGAACACCCGCTCCCGGGTGTCGCGCAGCCCGCCCAGCTCCATCAGGTCGCGCCGGCCGGCGAGCGCGGACACGGCGAACCCGTTGCCCAGCGCCTTGCCGAACGTCGACAGGTCGGGGGTCACGTCGTACAGGCCCTGCGCGCCCGCCTCCGACCAGCGGAAGCCGGTGATCATCTCGTCGAAGATCAGCACCACGCCGTGCCGGGTGCACAGCTCGCGGAGGCGCTGCAGGTACCCGGCCGGCGGGTCACCCTGCGTCGCCGCCTCCAGGATCACGCACGCGACCTGGCCGCCGGCGACCAGCGCGGACACCGCGTCGATGTCGCCGTACGGGAACGTGACCGTCAGGTCCGTCGTGCTGGCCGGGATCCCGGCGGGCATGCCGGTGGTGCCGATGAACCAGTCGTCGGTGGAAAAGAACGGCTGAGACGAGCACAGCGCCACCAGCGGGCGGCCGGTCGCTGCACGAGCGAGCCGCACCGCGGCCGTGGTCACGTCCGAGCCGTTCTTGGCGAACTTGACCATCTCCGCGGTCGGCACGGTGGCCAGGAACTTCGCCGCCGCCTCGATCTCCAACGCCGCCGGCCGGACGAAGTTGCTCCCCCGCTCCAGCTGCGCGCGCACGGCCTCGGTGACCCGCGGGTGCGCGTGCCCCAGGCTGACCGAGCGCAGGCCGGAGCCGTACTCGATGAACTCGTTGCCGTCGACGTCCCACACGTGCGCGCCGTGCCCGTGCGAGATGACCGGCGCCATGCCCTCGGGGTACTGATCCTCACCCTTGGCGTAGGTGTGCGCGCCGCCCGGCACGAGGTCGGCCAGCCGCTTGTTCGCCTCGCGGGAGTGCGTGAAGTCCATCGTCCTAGACCTTTCCGGTGGCGTGTGACAGCGCGTCGGCGAGCGGCGGTGCCTGCCGGTCCCGTACGGACAGGAGCGCGGGCGGGAGCGGCCACGGGATCGCCAGCTCCGGGTCGTCGAACGCGATCGCCACGTCCTCGCTCGGGTCGTGCGGGCGGTCGATCCGGTACGACACGTCGGCGGGATCGGTGAGCGCCTGGAAGCCGTGCGCGCAGCCGGCCGGCACGTACAGCGTCACCTGGGTGTCGCCGGACAGGTCGAAGCACCGCAAGTTCCGGTAGGTCGACGAGCCGGGCCGCAGGTCCACGACCACGTCGAAGACCCGGCCGTACGAGCAGCGCACGAGCTTGGCCTCGCCGCGGCCCGAGCGCAGGTGCATGCCGCGGATGACGCCCTCGGCGGAGCGGGAGAGGCTGTCCTGGGCGAACCCGTCCGGGTCGATGCACACCGAGCGCGCGACGTCGGCATCGAACGTGCGGCTGAAGAATCCGCGCTCGTCGCGGTGCGGTGTCGGCTCGAACAGGAACGCGCCGACGATCTCGGGTACCGGTATGGCCTTCACGTCATCTCCCTCGCGAAGTGACGGCCGGATCCAGGTCGCCGGAGATCACCTTGGACAGCGCTATGAACTGATGCTCGAGGCGCTCGCGGGTGGTTCGGTTGCGCTCGGCGAGCGTTGCCATGAGCTCCGCGCGCCGACTCTCCAGGAGGTCGAACTGCGCGATCAGCCGGTCGAGGTCGACCGAGCTCGCCTGCTGGCAGAACTCGCCGAGCCCCATGGCGGCCATGAGGACGTCGTTCTTCGCGGCGTAGCCGATCGACAAGGTGGGCTTGCCGACCTTCAGCCCGCACAACACGTTGTGGTACCGGGTGGCGACCACCGTATCCACAGTGGACATCTGGTGCATGAGGTCCTCAATCGTGGTCAACGGCTGGGCGACGACGTCGCCCTCGACCGAGGCGAGGATCTCCGCCGCCACGGGCGCGTCGGCACGGTCTCCGGTGAACAGTCGCACCGAGCGTCCACTGTCGACAAGATGCCGCACGAAACCCTTGATGGCGGCCATATAGCGTTCGTGCAGCGCATCGGCTCGATCGCGGTCGCCGTTGCCCCCGTAGTAGGCCATCACACCGACACCGACCACCCCGGCCGGCGGGCCCTGCTCGGGCCCCGGCAGCGCGAACGCGAGGTCGGCGTAGATCTCGTCAGCAGAGACGTCGACGCCCATTGTCCGCATGGCGTCCCGCGACAAACTGTCCCGATAGGACCGGTAGTGCGAGAACCGCGCCGCCCGGGTGATGAAGGTGCGAAGGAACATGTTGCGGACCACGCTCGCGCCGACGCAGACGAGCGCGACCCTTGTGCCGGCCAGGCGGGCGCACACGGCAAGCCAGAACAGCGAGTACGGGAAGGCCCACGGACGCATGGGCAGGGTGTCCTCCAGCACACCCATCCCGGGCACGATTACCACATCCTGGCGGCGCACCCACCTGAATGTCCGAAAGGGATCGAGTAACTTGCCGATGATCTTGAGTAGCGCCGCCCGCACGCCGGTCGCGGTGCCGGCGTGCGGCTCGTACCACTGCAGCGCGGTGGCCGGCGCGTCGTAGATGTCACCGACCCGGTCCGGTCCCATGGACATGAAGTCCAGCCGCACACCGGGATGCCGATCGCGGAGGAACGTGACCACCGCGTCCAGCGAGCCGTCGTTGCCGAGGTTGCCCGAGCCGAGAATGCCGAACAGTCCCACGCGCGGCGCCATCACGAGGTCTCCCGCGCGACCGGCGCCAACGGCAGGTCCGAAGCCAGTCGTAGCGGCACCGTGCTCCGGCTCCGCAACCTGCCAATCGCGCTGCCGACGAACCACTTGAGCAGGTAGGCCCGACACCGACGGCGATCCGCCGCCGACGCCGGCGCGTTTGCGATCGCCGCGAAGTACGCCCAGACGTACTCGACGACCAGCCGAGCCGTTGAGTGTCGCGCCCGGCGTGGGTCCAGGTTGGCGCACAGGGCACGGATCGTCGGCAGCCGGTCACCCCGGTCGGGATGGTCGCGGCGGAAGTACAGCACCTCGCGCACCTGGTGGAACGGGCCGTGCAGGGCGACCTCGGCGATGAACGGCCGGCCTGCGTGGTGGTAGCTGTTGTACGGGCGGACGCGCCGGAGAACGTCGGTCCGGAAGACGCCGTACTCGTCGTCGCCGCCATTGGTCATCAGCAGGCTCCGAAAACGTTCCGGGGCGCGCGGAGAATCCGTGGCCAGCGTGTAGTCGTACTCGTGGACGATGTCGCCCGTGCCGTCGATGATCGCCATGTCCACATGGCTGAGCACGATGTCGGGATGCTCGTCGAGCGCCTCGACGCAACGCGCCAGCAGCTCCGGGCCGTACAGGTCGTCGTGCGCCGCCCACTTGAACAGCTCGCCTCGGGCCTTGCCGAGGACGAAGTTGTGGTTGGGGACCGCGCCGATGTTGTGCGGTTGACGGATGTAGCGGATGCGCTGGTCTGCCGCTGCGTAGCGGCGGCAGATCTCCTCGGTGCCGTCGGTCGACGCGTTGTCGGAGACGACCAGCTCGAAGTCCGTGTAAGTCTGGGCGAGCAGCGCGTCCATCGACTCCGCCAGGTAGTTCTGCCCGTTGTAGACCGGAAGTCCGATCGTCAGCCGTGGCGTGGTCATGCCGTCCTCGATTCGTCGCGAGACAGGAGAAGTTCGTCCTCGACCGGCGCCTGGAGGCGCGCGCGGAGGCCGGCGTGCAGCTGCACCCACCACACGACCGCGCCGAACGCGGTGGCGGCCGCGACGCCCCAGGCGGAGCCGAGCGCCCCACCCAGGATGGCTCCACCGAGCCCACCGACGACGTAGACGGTTGAGGTGACGAGCATGCAGCGCATACTGCGGCGGGCGTCGCCGAGCGCGCGCAGCCCGGCCGCCGCGCCGTTGATGAAGCCGGCGTTGGTGATGCCGAGCGTGGCCGGGATGATCAGTAGCGAGGCGGTGGGCCAGACCGAGCCGAGGACGAGAGTGCCAAGCCGGTCGTTGAGGAACACGAGCAGCGCCACGCCCCACAGCAACGTGCCCCCGGCCTGCGCACCGCCCAACACCAGGCAGAACGCCGGCAACCGACGGGGGTTGCGGCGCAGCACCCGGGCCGCCTCCGGCACAGCGACGAAGGACAGTCCCATGAGCACAGCCAGGAACGGGCCCATCAGCAGCTCGGCGCCGCGCACGGTGCCCACGTCGGCGAGCCCGGCGATCGCGCCCAGCCCGTACATCCGCAGCTGCGAGGAGCTGCTGTTGCTGACGTTCTCGACCAGATACCGCGGCCCGAGGTCGCTCTGCTCGCGCAGCCACGACGACACCCCGGCCCAGCGTGGCAGCATGCCGGTCTGCACGCAGCCGTACGCGGCCGCGACACCGGCGGACAGCCCCCAGGCGAGCGTGAACGCGACGACGCTGCCCTGCTGCGCCGCGAAGATCATGGCCGGCACCATGGCCAGCGCCCACACCATGTCGTTGGCGAACGCCCGCTGCCCCTGGCCGGCGGCGAAGAACGCGAACCGCCAGGCGTCCTGCGTCAGCAGCATCGGCAGCACGATGCCGAGCGCGATGAACGCGGACCCAAGCGCGCCGCCGACCGCAATGCCGATGAGCACGCTCACCGCGCCGGTCGCGAAGCCGACGGCGAGCGCCGTGCCCGCGGACCGGCCGACCGCGTCCCGCCAGGAGGCGTGAGAGACGCCGCTGTACCGCACCACCAGCGGGTCGGTGGCGAGGCCGCGGGAGATGTTGATGACCACACCGTAGGTGACCCAGGCGAGGCTGAAGATGCCGAACGCGGTGATGCCGAGCTGCCGCGCGACGAAAACGCCGACGACGAAGTTGGTCATGCTCGACACGGCCTGGTCGGCAAGCCCCCACGTGAGCCGCCTGGCCATCCCCCGAACGCCTGCCATGTGTTACTCCTTGATCAGACCCGCGTCGGCGAGCGCGTGCGCCGCCGCGGCGACGGAGTCGAACGGGAGGCCCGCGCGCTCGGCGATGTCGAGCAGGCTGTGCTCGCCGTCGGAGAGGTTGAGCACCCAGAGCATCGCGAGCTGCGCCTGCTTGGCGTCGCTGCGCCCGCCGAGGGAGTCGTACAGGCCGCGCCTGCCCAGCTGCGGCTCGCCGTACGGGGAGAGGTTGACGTAGTGCCGGTTCACGTCCAGCACGGCGACCGCCTCCCGCAGCACGGTCAGGGTGTCCACCATGGACTCCGGCGCGACGAGGTCCGGGGCGTCGCCGGAGGTGTGGTACTCCGGGTACTCCGCGTACGGGGTCCGGGTCAGGCAGCCCACCCCCAGGTTGAACCCGGGCGAGCAGTACTGCCGCTCGTCGTAGCCGTACGGCGAGAACGGGCGGATCTCGTGTGGACGGTCGCGCAGCACGTGGGCGAGCACCCGGTCGATCTCCGCGTCGCCGCGGCGGCTCTGCTTGTAGGTCAGCGAGCCACGGTCGCCTGCGCAGGCCAGCACGATGCCGTGCTTGACCTTCTCCACCCGGGCCGCGTTGCGGGCGAGCCAGGTGATCGCGCCGATCGTGCCGGGCGCGAAGATGAACCGGTACGTGTAGTACGGGTTCTCGAGCGACCTCGCGAGCTCGACGGCCACCGCGACGGCCGCCATGTTGTCGTTCGCCAGCGCCGGGTGGCACACGTGGCAGGAGACGATCACCTCGTCGGTGACCTGTCCCGGCACGACGTGCTCGGCGTAGGTCAGGTGCCCGTCGGCCAGCGTCGAGTCGATCCGCACCTCGTAGTCCCCGTCGGGCATGGCGTCGAGCGTGTCCTGCGCCAGGCAGAAGCCCCAGGCAGGCGCGTAGTAGCTGGTCCGGTACGGGATCAGCGAGGGCTGGCCGGGCAGCGTGTGCAGGTGCTCGCGCAGCCGCGCGAGGGGCATCGTCTCGTGCACCGGCACGCTGTAGCCCACGACGTGCAGCGCGTGCTCGCGGAAGTCGACGACCCGGCGGCCGGTGGCGTCCGCGACGTAGGCGTCGCGGATGTTCCACTCCTGCGGCACGGTCCAGTCGAGCACGTCGGTCCCGGTGGGCACCTCGTGCACGGTCAGCGGCAGGTGCTCGCCGACGATGTCGAGCGTCGCGCGCACCCCGTCGCCGGTGATGCTCCGGCACAGCGGGTAGAGCCGCCGCACCAGAGCGTCCATCCGCTCGCCGCGCTCGGTGTCCATCACGTGTGCCGCAGCGTGTCGTCCACCGCGCCCGCGCGGGACCGGTCGTTCAACCAGGCCAGGCGGGTGAAGCGGCGCTCGAACGACTCCGTCGTCAGTCCGTGCTTCTGGTAGGCGTCGATCAGCTCCAGCGCGCCGTCCTTGACCGACCAGGCGCACTCGAAGCCGGGCACGGCGGCGCGGAACTTCGCGAAGTCGACCCGGTAGGAGCGCGGGTCGTTGCCGGCCTCGCCGGTGATCCGCAGGCGCGAGCCCGGGACCGCCTCGACGACCTCTGCGGCGATCTCCGCGACGGTCACGTTGTTGCGCTCGGTGCCGACGTTGAACGCCTGGTCGTGCACGGCCTCGCGCGGCGCGGTGAGCGCGGCGAGGAAGGCGCTCGCGATGTCCTGGGCGTGCACCAGCGGGCGCCACGGGGTGCCGTCGGAGAGCACCAGCACCTCGCCGGACAGGTGGGCGTGGCCCACGAGGTTGTTCAGCACGATGTCGGCCCGCAGCCGCGGCGAGTAGCCGAACGCGGTGGCGTTGCGCAGGAACACCGGGGTGAAGTCGGCGTCGGCGAGCTCGTGCAGGTCGTCCTCGACGCGGACCTTGGACTCCGCGTACGGGGTGGCCGGGCGCAGCGGCGCGTCCTCGTTGACCAGGCTGGCGTCGCCGGAGGCGCCGTACACCGAGCAGGTCGACGCGTACAGGAACCGCTTGACGCCGTTGTCGCGGGCCAGCCGGGCGAGCCGGACGGACGCGCGGTGGTTGATGTCGTAGGTCAGGTCCGGCGCGAGCGCGCCCAGCGGGTCGTTCGACAGCGCAGCCAGGTGGACCACGGCGTCCACATCGGACACGTGCTCGTGGGTGACGTCGCGCAGGTCGACGTCGAACCCCGGCGGGTCGGCCGGCGGGTCGCCGAGCACGCAGCGCTCGAAGAGCCCCGAGTCGAGGCCGACGACCTCGTGCCCCGCGGCCGCCAGGACCGGTGCCATGACCGTGCCCAGGTAGCCCTTGTGCCCCGTCAACAGGACGCGCATCGTTCAGCCCTCCAGGTCGAGAATCTGCTTGGTGACGCCGAATGCCTCCGCGTAGCGGGCCTGGCACTCGATCCCGCGGATCCGCGCCAGACCCAGGAACGCCTCCCGGTCGTACCAAGGACGGTGTCGCTGCGAGGGGTAGTGCTGTTGCAGCAGTGCGACCTTTTTCTCGGCCAGTTCGGGCGACATCGGCTGGTAGGTGTTGGGGCGGCCCAGGTCGCCGTCCCATTTGACGATCTCGTAGCCCAGCACGAGATGGTCACGGAACGCGGTCGGCACGAGCGTGGCGAGGCCGCGGTGGTCCTGGTGCGCGTCGTCGGTGCGCGGCGCGAAGACGATGTCGGGGTCGGTGCGCCCGCGCAGTTCCTCCAGCGCGTTCTTGGCCTCGTCCCAGTGGGCGGGCAGCCGCCCGTCGGGCATCTTGGACACGGTCACGTCGAGGTCGGCGCCCGGGCAGAAGGCGGCGAGCGCGGCGCGCTCCTCGTCCTCCCGGTCCGTGCCGCCGCCCGACAGCACCAGGGCGTCGACCCGGATCCCCGGCCGGGCCGCGCACATGGCGTGCAGCGTCCCGCCCGCGCCGATGGCGATGTCGTCGCAGTGCGCGCCGAGCGCCACGACGCGGTCGATCCGCTGCGCCCCCAACCGGATCACGCGGTCCCCACGGGAATCTTGCTGTCGGTCTTGCGGTCGCTGTCCCAGAGGGCCCACGGCCGCTCGCCGCGCGCGTAGCCGGCGTCGAGGGCGGCCTTCTCCTTGACCGTGTCGGTCGGCTTCCAGAACCCGCGGTAGGGGTAGGCGAGCAGCCTGCCGCGCTTGGCGAGCTCGGTGCAGCCGTCGCCGACCAGGTCGCCGCCCGGCGGGATGTGGTCGAAGACCTCCTGGCGCAGCACGAAGTAGCCGCCGTTCTCCCACATCGGCATCTCGCTGACCGCGGTGATCGCGCCGACCTTGTTGTCCTCGCCCATCTCCACGCAGTGGAACGAGGACTGCGGCGGCACGACCATCATCGACGCGCCCGCGTCGGACGCGCGGAACCGGTCGACCATGACGTCGAGCGGCGCGTCGGTGAGCACGTCGGCGTAGTTGGCGAGGAACATCTCGTCGCCGTCGAGGTGCTCGCGCACCCGCCGCAGGCGCTCGCCGATGGCCGACTCGATGCCGGTCTGGATGAACGAGATCGACCAGTCCGCGATGTCGGTGGCGAGCAGCTCCGCCTTGCCGCCCCGCAGCACGAAGTCGTTGGAGATGGTCTCCTCGTAGTTGAGGAAGAAGTTCTTGATGTGGTGCGCCCCGTAGCCGAGGCACAGCACGAACTCCTTGTGCCCGAAGTGCGCGTAGTAGCGCATGACGTGCCAGATGAGCGGCCGCGGGCCGACCATGGCCATGGGCTTGGGCACGTCGTCGGTGGAACCGTTGCGCATGCGCATCCCGTAGCCACCGCAGAACAGAACGACCTTCATGGCTTTACCTCGACGATCTCCAGGCTCGGGATGGGGAAGACGAGCCGCCCGCCCCATTCGCCCACATAGGACAGTTGCTCGGTGAGCTCCGTGCGCAGGTTCCACGGGAGCACGAGCACGTAGTCCGGCCGGTCCTCGGCGATCCGCTCCGGAGGCAGGATCGGGATCCGGGTGCCGGGGGTGAACCTGCCGTGCTTGTAGGGGTTGCGGTCCACCGTGTAGGCCAGCAGATCCGGCCGGATGCCGCAGTGGTTGAGCAGGGTGTTGCCCTTGCCGGGGGCGCCGTAGCCCACGACGGTCCTGCCCTGCGCGGCGGCGGTGGTCAGGAACGCGAGCAGCTCGCGGCGGACGGTGGCCACGCGGCGGGCGAACTCGGCGTACCCGGCGAGCTCGTGCAGGCCGGCGGCCTTCTCGCGGGAGAGCACGTCGGCCACCCGCTGGCTCGGCTCGCCGGCCACCTCGGCGGGGCGGGCGAACAGCCGGATGGAGCCGCCGTGCGTGTCGAGCAGCTCGACGTCGACGAGCGCGAGCCCGCCGCTGGCGAGCGCCCGCTGCGCGGAGGCGACCGTGTAGTACTGGAAGTGCTCGTGGTAGATCGTGTCGTACTGGTTGTGCTCGAACAGCGTCAGCAGGTGCTGCACCTCGATGGACACCCAGCCGTCGTCGGCGACGAGGTTGCGCAGGCCCTGGGTGAAGCCCACGACGTCGGGGATGTGGGCGTAGACGTTGTTCGCCACGACGAGGTCCGCCGGCCCGTGCCCGGCGCGGACCACGGCGCCGGTCTCGGGCGAGAGGAACTCGGTGAGCGTGTCGACGCCCTTCTCCCGCGCGGCGGCACCGACGTTGACCGACGGCTCGATGCCGAGGCAGCGGATGCCGTCGGCGGCCACGTGCTGGAGCAGGTAGCCGTCGTTGCTGGCGACCTCGACGACGAAGGAGTCCTTGTCCAGTCCGAAGCGGACGGTCACGTCGTCGACGAAGTGCCGGGCGTGGGAGACCCACGAGGTCGAGTAGGACGAGAAGTACGCGTACTCGGTGAACGTTTCCTCGGGCGTGATCAGCGGCGGAAGCTGGGCGAGCCAGCAGCTGGTGCACACCCGCAGGTGCAGTGGGTAGGTCATCTCCGGCTCGTCGACCTGCGCCTCGGTGAGGAACAGCTCGCACGGTGGCGTGGCCCCGAGGTCGACGACGCTCACCAGGTCGGTCGAACCACACAAACGACAGGTCATCAGTAAGCTCCCTGCCCGCCGAGCACGGCCCGGAAGGTCTTCCAGAGGATCATCGCGTCGAGCGCGAGCGACCAGTCCTCGACATAGCGGAGGTCCAGGCGGACCGCCTCTTCCCATGGCAGGTCGCTCCGTCCGCTGACCTGCCACAAGCCCGTCAGCCCAGGCTTGACGAGCAGCCGGCGCCGCATGTCCGGCTCGTAGCGTGCGGACTCCTCCGGCAGCGGCGGCCGCGGCCCCACGAGGGACATGGCGCCGGTGAGTACGTTGAACAGCTGCGGCAGCTCGTCCATCGAGTAGCGCCGCAGGATCGCGCCGACCCGGGTGATCCGCGGGTCCTTGCGCATCTTGAACAGCACGCCGGAGCCCTCGTTCTCGGCGGCGAGCTCGGCCTTGCGCCGGTCGGCGTCGCGGATCATCGTGCGGAACTTGACGATGGTGAACTCCCGGCCGCTCTTGCCGACCCGCTTCTGGGTGTAGAACGCCCCGCCGCGGGAGTCGATCATGATGGCGACCGCGGCGAGGGTGATCACCGGCAGGCACATGAGGATCAGCAGGAACGAGCCGATGCGGTCGAAGATGCCCTTGATCGCCCGGCGCATGCCGGTGAAAACGGGGGCGGACACCCGCAGCAGCGGCATCCCGAGCACGCCGCTGACATGCAGCCGGGGCCCGGCCACCTCCATCAGCGTGGGGGCGACGACCATCTCGGCGCCGCTGCCCTCGAGCCGCCAGGCCAGCTGCTGGAGGCGGCGCGGGGTCCAGTAGGAGTCGGCGGTGACCGCGACGATGCGGTAGCCGCCGCGGCGCACGTGCTCGGCGACCTCGTCGAGCCTGCCGACCACGGACACGCCGTCGACGTCGTCGCGGGTCGTGCCGGTGCCGTCGACGGTGCACACGGCGGCGACGCGCCAGCCGATGTGCGAGGCGGCCTGGGTGCGGGCGATGAGGTCGCGGACGGTGTCGACGCTGCCGGCGGCCATGACGGGCAGCAGGCACTCGCCGTTGTAGCGGTGCCGGTGCAGGACCTGGCGGAGCAGGTAGCGGAAGAGCAGCGTGACCAGCGCGACGGACGGGATGACGATGAAGACCCAGGGCCGCGCGGAGACGACGCCGGTGGCGAGCCCCGCGAGCCCGAGCGCGACGGCGGCCGCGAACATCCCGCGGCCGACCCGGACGTACTCCTCGGCGCCCTGCCCGAGCACCACGAGGTGCCAGGCCCGGTTCATGGCGAGGGAGACGATCACGACGACGACGGTGAGGCCGCCGATGACGAGATCCTTGAACAGCGCGGCGCCGCTGACGCTGATCAACCCGCCGACGACCAGCGCCACACAGATCGTGACGAGGATGTCGGAGAGGATCACGTACCGCCGGTAGGCGGGCTCCCAGCTCGCGACGGGCGGCCGGGTGGGTGCACCTTCGGGACGTACAGCGGAGTGGCGGTTGGTGGACAGGCCCCGCAAGATCGTCGGTCTCCGACGCGGGACGCGTAACTGCTGGTCACTCATTGTGGGTCCCCCCCGGCCGAACGCATGCGCGCATGGCGGGTTCAACGGGCATCCCCGAGCGCCCTGTGTGGTCCGATTCGCTTACGGCTCAACGAATCGGTTTGCCCCGGCCAACCCGTTGTCGCGTTCTCTGATTCGTTTCCTGCCGCGCTGCTGTTACACAGAGGGTGAATCCCATATCCCCCTGACCGGGGAGTAAGAGGCGAACTACCAGCCACTAACGTGGCGGGCCTCACAAAGCGAAAGCCCCGACCGGCTCAACCGTCGGGGCCGTTCGGGGCAACGAGTGGCCAGGGGCGGGATCGAACCGCCGACCTACCGCTTTTCAGGCGGTCGCTCATACCAACTGAGCTACCTGGCCAGAAGATCAAGAGCCCTTGAGCATGAAGCCCAAGGGCCCGACCGACCTTCTGCGACCCAGACGGGACTCGAACCCGCGACCTTCGCCGTGACAGGGCGACGCGCTAACCAACTGCGCCACTGGGCCTTGCTGTAGTACGTGCTCCCAACGGGATTCGAACCCGCGCTGCCGCCTTGAAAGGGCGGAGTCCTAGGCCGCTAGACGATGGGAGCCCGGGTTGCCCGCTTGGGAGCACGCAAAGCATAGGGCACACACCGCGTTGGCTCCAAAGTGGGTACGACCAATCTCGCGACCTCTCCGGGCTCCTGCCGTCCGCCTACCGCTGGACCGGCGCGACGCCGTCGTCGCCCGGCACGAGGCCGAGCATGTCGAGCAGCTCCTTGCAGTCCTCGACACTCTGCGCACCCGCCGCGACCGCCAGCTGCGCGCGCCGCATCTGGTCCTCGGTCACCCGCGAGCCGTCGCCGGTGCGCTGGGCCGGCACACCGCCGACGCCGCCCAG
This sequence comes from Actinophytocola sp., assembly GCA_035995025.1. GTDB lineage: Bacteria > Actinomycetota > Actinomycetes > Mycobacteriales > Pseudonocardiaceae > Actinophytocola. The sequence continues at coordinate 20,971 of DASYKY010000044.1, read as the reverse complement.
CGATGGGTCTCGGGTCTCCTGTTGTAGCAGGAAGTCACGAACTTCGACTGGTCCGCTCATATCTCCGCCTCCCCGACACCATCCCGGTATTGGCGGAGAGGCTATGAGACGGAAGGCACTGTCCACAGCCCCCCGAGGAGTGAATCCCTTACACACGGATAGTAGTCAGCGGTGATCAGGGCACCCCTCGCAGGAACCAGCCCATCGCGGCGCGATCACGGAATCACTCGAACGGACGCATAACAATCGCGCCGGGCGCTTGCGCGCCTACGCAAACGACACTCCGAAATCGGGTAGCGCCATCGAGGTACCCGATGACCTGCAGTAACGGCATTTCGGACAAGCCGACCCATGTGGGGGACTCGAGATCCCTCAAGGGCGGCGTGTCGCCCTCCGAAGACTCGGAAGGGGTGGGGAGTCCTGCGAAGGAGGACCTGCTAGTGCCGATGCACACGATCTACAACGTGTACGACATAACCGGGATGACCTGCGAGCACTGTGCCGCGTCGGTCACCGCGGAGCTGTCCGAGCTGGACCACGTCACCGACGTGGCGGTGAACCTGACCACGGGTGCCGTGACGATCACCAGCGCCGGCGAGCTGAGCCGCCGCCGGGTGGCCGCCGCGGTGGCCCACGCGGGTCACCGCCTGGCCGGCTGACCCGGCCTCTCCACCACCCGTCCGGCCCCCGGACGCAGCCGTCCCGCCGGCCGGGTGGTGGTACCGCCACCCACACGGCTCAGCGGACCATTTCCTGGGCGTCGCCGAGCCCGGTCGCCAGAACGGCATCCGCGACCCTCGCCGAACCGTCTCATTGAGCGCCACCGAGCCCTGGTACGGAGCGAACCAAGATCGTCCGCGGGCGCGGGCCCGGCGGTCCGTTCTCGTGCGGCTCGCCCGGGCGGCCGGCTCGGCTCAACAGACCGCCCGCGATTGCCGATCTTCGCGGCGCGGCGGTCGCCCGATGGGCCGCGCGGCGCGCGCGTGGGGCGGGATCGCCCGTCGCACAACGACTTGACGCGACCGGGCCGGCGAGCGGGGGCGGGTCGCGCGCCGCAAGTGGATGCGCGGCGGCGGTGGAAGAGTTCCGCTCACGTGCAAGGACTAGGTGAATAGTTCTCTCAATTTTTCGCGCCTACCCACTCCCACGAAGCGCGTGCGCATGCAACAATCGACTCGCTGACACACCCCCGGTCAGCGCCTGTGGAGATCCCCTCCGGCCCCCGCGTTCCTCCCCCTGGCGCGGGGGCCTCTCCATGTCATGAGCGTCACTCGATCGGGGGTTTCAACCGCCGAAGGCATACGTGAGGTGCGCGTTTAGCACGGTTACACAGGGTACCGACACCCTTACCGGCGAAAAGTGGCTGTCTTGCTTGGTAGGCCGCAACCGCTTCGTTATCCTTTCCAAGTGATTTTCACAGGACGTAGTCGACCGACCGGCAACGCGGCGGACGAGACCGCCAGTGCCGGACGCCATCGCGACGAGGTTCCGGTGCAGGACGAGAACCAGCCCGATCAGGAGCTGGAGTCCTACCTCGCGGCGCTGTCTCCAGAAGGTGACCCCGAGTCCACCGGCTCCGGCCGTCGGTTCGGGGGCGCGGAGGTCTACCAGCTGCGCCTCCCGCTGATGGCCAACGAGCAGCTCCGCGAACTCGCCGCCTACAGCCACACCTCCCCCATGGCGCTGGCCCAGGAATGGGTCCTCCAGCGCCTCGAGTGGGAGTCCCAGCACCTCCACCGACGCTGAAAGGCAAGGGCCCCGGTCCGAAGACCGGGGCCCTTGATCCCGTCACACCAGCAAACTCACCAGCAACCTAGAGTGCGCGAACGTTCGTGGCCTGGGGTCCCTTGGTGCCCTGCCCGACCTCGAACTCGACACGCTGGTTCTCCTCCAGGGTGCGGAAGCCCTTGCCCTGGATCTCCGAGTAGTGCACGAAGACATCGGCACCGCCGTCATCGACAGCGATGAAGCCGAAGCCCTTCTCGGAGTTGAACCACTTCACAGTGCCCTGTGCCATCTACCTGCCTCCGTCGCAGGATCAGCATGGGGTTACACCGTGCAACCCCGGCAGCCCCCGGGCGTTGCCCCCGCCAACCTCGGCGAAAGAAGCGCACGCCCGCGTTTTCGTTCCGCGAGCGTGGAAAGCACGAACACAGAAACATGGCCTGCGAGGTGCAGCGTATCGCGTAGAGCACTCGGAGCACTACCACTTGCATACAGCCGACTACAGCCTGGGAACGATCGCCGCAGGCTGAACGCGGGTGGACATTTGTGATCCGTGTCACATCCGATCGAGCCAACGTCGCACTGGGTAAAAGCGTCGAAAGAGGTGTGAGTAAGCCGGGGCTGCGGGCGGGGTATGAACGGGGGACACTATGACTGTGCTCAGGGGTGGACACGGTTACACACGGTCGGCACGGCTGCTGGCCGTGCTGGGGGCGGTCGCGGTCCTGGGGCTGACCGCGTGCAGCTCCGGCAACGACGGCCCGGCGAAGGTGTTGCCGCACGTCGGCGACGAGAAGCCCAAGGTCCAGGCCGCGCCGAAGCCGGCGGCCAAGATCGCGCTGCAGCCGGCCGTCGGCGCGAAGAACGTCAACCCGGTCGCACCGGTCAGAGTCACCGTCAGTGACGGAACGATCCAGTCGCTGGCGCTTACGAACCCGGCGGGCGAGAAGGTGACGGGCACGCTCTCGCCCGACCACCGCACCTGGACGGTCGGCGAGCCGCTCGGCTTCGCCAAGACCTACAAGTGGACCGGCCGGGCGCTCGGCGCGGACGGGGCGAGCAAGCAGATCGCCGGCGCCTTCACCACGGTCACCCCGAACGGCCTGACCGGTGCGTCCATCAACACCGGCGACGGCCAGACCTACGGCGTCGCGATGCCGATCTCGGTCACCTTCGACAGCCCGGTCACCGACAAGGCCGCCGCCGAGAAGGCGATGGTCGTGCGCACGTCCGTGGCGGTACAGGGCGCGTGGGCGTGGCTGGACGGCCAGACGGCCCACTGGCGGCCCCGCAACTACTGGCCGGCCGGCACCCAGGTCAACGTGAACCTCAACCTCTACGCCGTGCCCTTCGGCGACGGCGTGTTCGGCGCGGACGACCTCACCTCGCACTTCACCATCGGCCGCAACCAGGTCGTGAAGGCGAACACGAGGACCCACCGGGTGCTCGTCTACCGCGGCGGCAAGCTGGTCCAGAACTTCCCGGCCAGCATGGGCCTGGACTCCGACCCGGGCCGGGTGACCAACAGCGGCACGCACGTCGTGCTGTCCAAGAGCTCGACGTACAAGATGTCGAACCCGAAGTACAAGTACTTCAACGTCGAGGTGCCGTGGGCGGTCCGGATCTCCAACAACGGCGAGTTCATCCACGGCTACGCCCCCTCGATCTGGGCGCAGGGCAACACGAACGTCTCGCACGGCTGCGTGAACCTCGCCCCGGACAAGGCCAAGATCTACTTCGACGAGGCGCTGGTCGGCGACCCGGTGGAGATCACCGGCAGCACCAAGCAGCTCGACCCGACCGACGGCGACTACTACGACTGGGCCATCTCGTGGCCCAACTGGGTCGGGATGTCGGCGGGCGCCTGAGCGCGGGCGGCACGAGCGGGCGCGGCGGCGAGGCATAATTCGCGCGAGCGAGGTCCAGGGTCCGGCGGCTTGCGGGAGCGCGTGATGCATGGTGGGGCGGCACAACCCCGGCGGGTCCCGGCCAACCTGGAGCGGCGGTTCGCGGCGCTGTCGGCCGTGCTCGGCACGCCGTCCGTCTACGACGACGACGAACTGTCTCCCGGCGACGACGAGGTGGCCGCCGGCTACCTCGTGGTCCGGTCGTCCGGGGCGAGCGCCGCGCGGCTCGCGATCGACGCGATCCGCCAGCCGTCGCTCGCGAAGGCCAGGGCGGAGCCCGAGCAGATCCAGCTGGTTATGCGGGCCTCGCTGCCCCGGTACCTGCCGGCGGGCGGGGTGAACCTCGAGTTCGCCGAGTGCGCGCTGCGGGCCCAGCCCGGCGAGCGGGCGGGCCGGCACGGCACGGTGCTGCTGACCGTCGCGACCGGCAAGCTGTCGATCAGCTTCGGCGAGCTGCGGCCGCTGCTGTTCCGCCCGGTGCCGGTGGAGCGTCCACTGCAGACGCTGTTCGCGGCGGCCGTGGCGCACCTGCTGGTGGTCGCCGACTCGCTCGACCAGCACGGGATCCGGCCGTACCTGACCGGGCTCGCCGAGCTGGTGCTGCGCAGTGCGCTGCGCACCGAGCTGAACCGCGCGGACGCGATCGCCACCCGCCGCCGCGACGCGGTCGAGTACATCAAGGAGAACCTGGCCGACCCGGCGCTGTCCGCGGACCGCATCGCGGACGCCCTGTTCATCTCCCGCCGCCGCCTCTACCAGCTCTTCGACGACGGCGACGGGGTGTCCGGCCGGATCCGGCAGCTGCGCATCGACCGGGCCAGGGAGCTGCTGGGCGACCCGGCACACGCGGTGAAGGGCATCGGCGAGATCTCCCGGCAGTGCGGCTTCGCCAACGCGGCCCACTTCTCGCGCACCTTCCGCAAGGTGGTCGGCGAGACCCCGCGCGACTACCGCGACCGGATACTGAGGGGCTAAGGCCCGGCGCCGACCAACGGAACCTCGGGGCACCGTGACGGCACCCGGCCACAGTCAACCGCGCCCCGGCACAGTTCGCTGGGACGCAACCGACACTGTGGATTCCGGAGCGGCGGGAAGGGCCTCGAAGTCCACAGAGGACACCAGTCGGCCGAGTACCCCGGCCAGCTCCAGCCAGCCGCGGCCGGTGGTGGAGTGCAGGGTGAACACGGCCATCCGCCGGCCCGGCGGGTCGATCACCACGGCCTGCAGCTGGCAGCCCGCCGGCGGGGCGTCGCGGGACGGGCCGTCGACGAGGATCCGCTCGGCGATCACCACGGGGTAACCGCGCTCGGTGCGTGACTCGGTCACCTCGCGGATGTCCGGCCCGCCGCCGTCGGCGAGGTAGTGGCGCAGCTCCGCGGCCGCGTCCGGGCCGAGCGGGGTGTCGGCGGTGACGACCATGCCGACGAGGATCCCGGGGTCGGCGGCCGCGTGCGTCACGACTGCCACCAGGCCCGCGCCGTTCGCGTGCGCCAGCTCGGCGGCGTCGCGCGCGGCGAGCGCCACGCCCGGGTCGTGCTCGGCCTCACGGCCCCGCACGTCGATGATCGCGGCGGTCAGCGCCAGCTCGGTGGCCTCGACCGACTGCACGGACACCGGCGCCACCCCGGCGATCGCCGCGAGTCTCACGAGTCCGCCCGCAGGGGGGTCTCGCCAAGCACGATCTGCTCACCGGTCGGCCGCAGCCCGCCGGCGAGCGTGGCGGCGAACGACCTGGGCGCCCCGGCGGCCACCGGGTGCGCGGTCGCGCCGGGCGGGCGGAGCAGTCCGCCGAGCGTGGCGGCGGTCCGCGACGCGTCGGAGAGCACGCCGGCGAGCGCGTGGATCGGCGACCGCGCCACGGCGCGCGGCGCCAGGTCCGCGGCGCCGGCCGAGGTCAGCTCGTCGGCGGCCTCGTCGGCCGCTCGCTGGTGTTCGCGGGCGAGCGTGCGGGCCTTGTCGAGGACCTCGTCGAGCCGTGCCTCGAGGTCGGTGACGTGGTTGGTGACGCCAGCCAGCTCGATGCTCGCGCCCGCCGCCGCGGTCGGGGTGGCCGCGAGGTCGAGGGCGTTCTGCTTGTCGGCCATCGCGTCCCGCGCGCCGGAGAGCTGTCGGCGGATCCGCACGGCCTCGGCGTCGAGGGACTCGGTGTGCCGCTGGTTCGCCAGGAGCACCTCCGACCACCGCTCGAGCGCGGTGACGGCCTGGCGCAGCCGCCGCTGCGTGGCGTCGAAGTCCGACGGGGTCTCGCGCAGCCGGCCGCGGAACGTCTCCGCCGCGTCGCCCTGCCAGCCCGCCGAGCGCCGCTCGGCCTCGTGCAGGGCGGGCTCGACCGTGCCGAGCGCGGAGTCCGCGGCGGTCAGCTGGCCGAGCGCGGCCTGCACCGCGTCCACCCGGCCGGGCGTCGGGTCGAACTGCAGCCCCCGGTAGGGGCCCTGGTACGCGCTCACCAGCGATCACCGCCCGCGCGGCGCAGCGACGCCGCGACGTCCTCGTCGAGTGCGGCGTACCCGCCGCGGATGGACTCGACCAGCGCCGCGTCGTCCTTGACCGCGCGCAGCAGGCCGGACAGCTCCGCCCGGGTGTCGGCGATCAGCGTGCCGGTCACGGCGTCGAGCCTGCCCGGCCCGAGCCCCGTGGCGCCGTCGAGCCGGTCCACGGCCGCGGCGACGGACTCCGCCGCCGAGCCCAGGACGCCTGCGGTGATCCCGATGGCGGCCAGATCGGCCTCGAACCCGGACACGGCCGCCTCCTCGAAACGTCGACTACTACGCGCCGAACACCGGAGGATAGGCGGGCGGCAGGTCGTCGAACAGGTCGAGGCCCTCGTCGTACTTGTTGGTGTGCTCGCCGTCCTCTTCGCCGTTCGCGCCGTGGCCGACGGGCATGCCGCCGAAGCCACCCGCGCCACCGCGCGCACCGGCTCCGCCGAGCAGGCCGCCGCCGGGCCCGCCGACGACGCCGCCGGCCCCGCGGCCCATGAGCGCACCCGGGCCCATCGCGCCAGCCCCGGCGCTGCCGCCGAGACCCGCGCCGCCGCCGAACGCACCGCCGGCGCCGCCGAAGCCGGCTCCGCCGCGCAGCGCGTCCGCGCCGCTGCCGTTCAGGCTGCCCACGCCGCCGAACCCGGTCGAACCGGGGAAGCCGCCGCCGCCGCCGGGACTGCCGGCACCGATCGTGAGCGGGTCGACGAAGCTCGACGCCGCGGTGGAGGCGTTGCCGCTGGGCACGCTCGAGCCGGAGCTGCCGGCCGGCGGGAACCCGGGCGAGGCCGAGCCGCCACCGCCCGCGCCGCCACCGCCCGGGGTGGACCCGGCCGGGGTCCACGCGGGCGCGTCCTTCGTGGTCGCCGCGGCGTCGGTGAAGTGCGGCATCTCGTCGTGCACGGACCTGCTGTGCGACTCGTACTCCTCCATGACCGACACGGCCTCGGCCTTGCGGGCGTGGGCCTGCTGCTGGCTGACCATGCCGTCGGAGAGGAGCTGCTTGAGGAACACCGCGTCGGCCGGGCCGCCGGTGGTCATGACCGAGTAGCCGTCGCGGAAGCGCTGCTCGGCGGTGGAGAAGCCCGGGGGCGGCATGTGCCGCTGCGCGGTGGCGACCGCGTCCGAGTAGCTGGACATGTTCGCGGCGACCGTGGAAGCCGTGTGGCTCGCGGTGCCCGCCCACTGCATCAGCCCCGAGGTGGCCGTGCCCGCGTTCACCGCGGCCTGGCCCTGCCACGACGTCATGACCTGCTCGACGACGTTCTGCACGTCGGAGGTGGTGGTCTCGATGTCCTCGGCAAGCGTCTTCCAGCTCTGCGCGCGGTCGTACATCTGCCGCGGGTCGGCCTTCATGATCATGTTGTAGAGCTCGAAGTGCTGGTAGGCCTCCCAGTTGGCCTTGCCGAAGTGCCCCGGCATGCGGTTGGCCCGCTTCTGCCGGGTCCGCTTCGCGGCCTCGGCCCGCGCGTCCTTGCCCGGCTTGTGGACCTGGCCGAACGTCTTGTGCAGGCGGTCGGGGTCGTAGTCGTCCGGCGCGTTCATCAGTCCGTCCCCTCCAGGCCCGGGAGCCCGTTGAAGCGGGCGACGGCGTCGCCCTCGACGCCCTGGTAGGTCTGCAGGGTGTTCACGATGGCGGCGCGGACCGCGTCCAGCTCGCCGATGTACTGGTCGAGGGCGCCCTGGACCCCCTCGTCCACGTCGGCGCGCTGGAAGAACGCCTTGCGCATCGGCGCGGTGACCGGGCTCGTGCCGTCCGTGAGCGGGCCGGTCAGCTCCGCCGCGGCGGTGCGGTGCGCCACCAGCCGGTCGCGCAGCGCCTGCAGCTGGCCGTACAGCTCGGTGAGCCGCTGGAAGTCGGCACTGATGCCGTCCATGTTCTGGCCGGTCGCCCCGTGCGTCTGGGCCTGGCCGGCGTGGATGTCCGGCCCTGGACGGTGCGGTCTGACCGTCTTGTGGTCGTGGGACAGCTCCTTCGCCTCCGAGAAGCTGTCCACCCTCTCGCGCGCCATGGACCTAATCCTCCACCCCGGGTGCCTGCTGTTGGGCATCAGCCTGGTCGTGGTGACGTTACTCGGCCACCAAATCCGGCACGGACTGCACAGCTGGTCACATTCGTGACTCAGCTGAACAAGCGTGCCGGGAGCAGCAGCCTGGCCAGGCGGTCGGCCAGTTCCGACGAGCGTTCCAGTGCCGGTGTCACCACGTCCAGCACCGAAGGGATGCTTTCCTCGCCGGACCGCTCCGGTCGCTCCTGTTCGATGTCGCACCTCCTCGGTCGGGTTCCATTCCATCCCCGCCGCGCCGGGCGCCCCAGGGCGGTTGCACAGCGGGGCACGGCGACGGCTCAGCGGGGCAACACCGGCGCCGAACTACGCTGGTCACGTGAGTCGGACACCCCAGCCCTGGCCGCCCGTCGAGGTCGAGCAGCCCGCCCGGCACCCGGACGCCCCCGCGCCCGGCAGCAAGCTCGGGCCGCACTACGCCTACTGCTTCGGCTGCGGCGACGAGGTCGAGCACGGCCTGCACCTGCAGACGGAAGCCGGCGAGGGGCGGACGATCCTCGCCCAGTTCACCGTCACCGAGGCCCACCAGGGCGCGCCGGGCCTGGCCCATGGCGGCCTGCTGGCGTGCGCGTTCGACGAGGCGCTGGGGGCGACGGTCGGCCAGCTGCTGCGCCGCCCGGCCGTCACCGGCCGGCTCGAGACGGACTTCCTGCGGCCGGTCCCGGTCGGCTCGACGCTGCACATCGTCGGCACGCTCGACGGGATCGCCGGGCGCAAGGTGTACACGAGCGCCGACGGCCGGCTGAACGCGCCGGACGGGCCGCTCGCGCTGCGCGCGCGGGCGCTGTTCGTCATCGTCGACTACAGCCACTTCGTCGAGCACGGGCGCGCCGAGGACGTGCGCACCGTCGCGGAGAGCCCCGAGCTGCCGCGGGCACGCCGCTTCGACATCAATCCCTAGGAGCGCCCGCGATGTTCGGCGTGATCATCGGCGTGCTGTTCGCGCTGATGCACTGGTACCTGTGGAAACGCCTGGTCAAGGACACCACCCGGCCGGGGCGGCCACGGCGCGCGGCAACGGTCGCGACCGTGGTGCTGGCGCTGCTGGTGTTCGCGACCCTGACGCTGGGGCGCGAGATCGACCCGGACGTCGGGCAGTGGTTCGCCTGGCCCGGCTACATCTGGTTCGCGATGCTGTTCTACCTGTTCCTGATCACGCTGCTGCTGGAGCTGCCCCGGCTGGCGCTGCGCGGGTGGGTGCGCCGCCGTCCGCTCGAGGCGACGGCCGCGACGGCGACGGAACCGCCGCCGGCGCCGCGGACCGCGCCGGTCCCCGACCAGGGCAGGCGGCTGTTCCTGGCGCGGGGCGTCGCGCTGGTCGCCGGGGCCGGGGCCGCGTCGCTGGTCGGTACCGGGCTGGCGAGCGCGCTGGGCCCGCCGGACCTGCTGCGCGTACGGGTGCCGCTGCGGGCGCTCGACCCGTCGCTGGCCGGGTACCGGATCGCGGTCGTCAGCGACATTCACCTGAGCGCCATCCTGCGCCGCTCGCACACCGAGCGGATCGTGGCGATGATCAACGAGTCGGAGCCGGACCTGGTGGCGATCGTCGGCGACCTCGCCGACGGGACGGTCGCCGACCTCGGCGACGCCGCCGCGCCGCTGCGGGACCTGACCTCCAGCGCGGGCAGCTTCTTCGTCACCGGCAACCACGAGTACTTCGTGGACCCGGACGGCTGGGTGCGCGAGCTGGACCGGCTGGGCGTGCACACGCTGCGCAACGAACGCACGACGATCACCCGCGGCGGCGCGTCGTTCGACCTCGCCGGCGTGACCGACCTGGGTGGCCGGTCCCACAACGACGCCCCGGACTTCGACCGCGCGCTGGCCGGCCGCGGCGCCGGCCGGCCGTGCGTGCTGATGGCCCACCAGCCGGTGCAGGTGTCCGACGCGGCGAAGCGCGGCGTGGACCTGCAGCTGTCCGGGCACACGCACGGCGGGCAGCTCTACCCGTTCCACCACGTCGTCGCGCTGTCCCAGCCGTCGCTGGCCGGTCTGTCCAAAGTGGACGAAACATGGCTGTACGTGACGCGTGGCGCGGGCTTCTGGGGCCCGCCCGTGCGGGTTGGCGCGCCGCCGGACATCACGCTGGTCGAGCTGCACCCGGCGGCCGGCTGAACTCGCGTACCCGGCTCAGGTGATGGTGCGCGGCCGGATCGAGTTGGCCTTGTCGACCAGCGCGTGCCGCTGCTCCGGGGTGCCCGCGAGACGGGCCAGTGCGCGGTAGCAGCGCTCCAGCCCGAACCGCAGCTCGCGCTCGACGAGCCGGCAGCCCAGCACGCTCCGCGTGTCGGAGCCGGCCGCGGCCGGCTCCGGGCGGCCGGCCCGGACCCAGCCGTACGCGGCCTCGAGCACCTCGGCGGACAGCGTGGTGCGGCGCTCGGCGTCCAGCGCGAGCCGCTCCAGCCGCCGGGCGGCGTCGTGCAGGTCGTGCTCGCCGACCGGCACCGAAGAGTCGGTCTTGATCTTGATGGCGGCGACCTGCGCGGCGACGTGGTGGCTGGAGCTGTCCGGCACGCCCTCGAGCACCTCGATCGCGCTCGTCCGCCCGCCCTGCACGAGGTACATGCGGGCGAGGCCGAACGCGGCGCTGACCCAGGAGTGGTCGGTGCGCCAGACCAGCTCGTAGTACCGGGCGGCCCGGAAGTAGTCGCCGGTGTACTCGTTGCCGATGCCGAGCGCGAGCTTCGGCGCGATCTCGCCGGGCACCGCGTCGTAGACCTTCTCGAACGCGGCGGTCGCGTCGGCCGGCCTGCGCGCGGCCATCGCGATGAGGCCCTCGTACCAGTCGGGCCGCCAGTCCGCGGGGTCGGTCACCAGCCGGCGCGCGGCCTCGAGCTCGGCGGCCGCGGCGCGCTGGTCGCCCTCCTCGAGGCGGGCGCGGACCATGCGCAGCCGGACCTCGATGGAGTCCTGCGGCGCGGACGCGAGCGCGGCGACCAGCTCGGCCGGCTCGGTGGCCGTGATGCTGGCGAGGGTGCTGGCCGCGTGGTCGCCGGTGTCGACCATCGGCAGCGGCAGGATCGCGGCGACCTCGAGCGGGTCGGGCGAGGGCAGCGAGCCCCGCTCGCCGACGACCATGCCGGCCCCGAAGGTGCGCGTCTCGATGGCGAACACGCCCGAGGTGCCCGGCCGCGGGCGGCCGGTGCCCAGCGCCATGACCTCGCGCAGCACGCCGGTGAGCTGGTCGGCCATCTCCTCGGCGGAGGTGAAGCGCAGCACGGGGTCGGCGTGCGTGGCGCGCTTGAGCACGCGGAAGTAGGAGCCGAAGAGGGCGAAGAGGGGCTCCTCCTCCGGGCCGGGGAGGCTGTACTTGTGCCGGGTGGTGTAGCCGGCGAACTCGATGGACAGCACGGTGAGGGTGCGCCCGACCGTGTAGACGTCGGAGGCGACGCTCGCGCCCTCGGAGGCGAGCTCGGGGGCGGAGTAGCCGAGGGTGAAGAACAGCGGGCTCTCGTAGTCGTCGGTCTGGCGCACCGCGCCGAGGTCGATGAGCTTGAGCTGCTCGCCGGACTGGATGACATTGTCGGGCTTGAGGTCGCAGTAGAGCATGCCGATGCTGTGCAGGTAGCCGATGGCCGGCAGGATCTCCAGCCCGTAGGCGATCACCTGCCCGATCGGCAGCGGCTCGGCGCGCCCGGTCTCCCGGTGGTGGGCGAGGGCGAGCTGGCGCAGCGACTGCCCGCCGACGAACTCCATCACGATGTAGCCGGCCAGCGTGCCCGTGGTCGGGTCGGGATGCTGGACGAAGTTGTAGATGCGGACGACGTTCGGGTGCTCCACCTCGGCCAGGAAGCGGCGTTCGGCCACGGCCGCGGCCATCGAGGTCGTGTCACCGGTGTCGATCATGCCCTTGAGCACGACCCACCGGTCGGAGACGTTGTGGTCCTTCGCGAGGTAGATCCAGCCCAGCCCGCCGTACGCGAGGCAGCCGAGGACTTCGTACTGCCCGCCGACGAGGTCCCCGCGCCCCAGCCGGGGCCGGAAGTTGAAGGGCGTGCCGCAGGTGGCGCACTCCCCTTCGGTCGGCCCGGGCGCGAGGTTCATCCCGCGGCCCACCGCCGCGCCGCAGCTGGAGCAGAACCGCTTGTTCTCGCTGACGGCCGGGTCCTGCAGCACGGCCGAGGCGGGATCCTTGACGGGGACGACGGGCACCTCGACCAGCCCCGCGCCGAGCCGCCCGCGCCCCGAGGCGCGCGAGCCGGTCCGGCGGCCGGTGGGGAAGGAGCTGGATCCGGTGTTGTGGGGGGTCTCCTGGGGTGGCTCTTGCGGTGCCTCCACCTGCGTCGCCGGCGCGTCGTCGTGGGGCGGCTCGATGCTGAGGGTCTGGAGCGTCTCACCGAGGGCGCTGGTGGGTTGCGGGTCGTCCTCGGAGAGCGCTGGCTTCAGGCCGGGCGGGCGGGGGAGGACGTTGGGCATGGGGATGTTGGGGGCCCAGTTCGGACCGGCCTGTCCTGTTTGGACTCCGCCCCAGGGTGGGGGGCCGCCTTGGGGTGTGCGCGGGGGTTGCGGTCGCTGCGGGGGTTGCTGTCGCTGCGGGGGTTGCTGTCCGTGTGGGGGCGGCGCGCCTTGCGGGGGCCGCGCTCCCTGCGCGGGCGGGGCTCCCTGCGCGGGCGGGGCGCCTTGCGATCCCTGCTGGGGTTGCGAACCGTGCTGGGGCTGGAAACCGTGCTCCGGTTGAGAGCCCTGCTGTGGCTGCACGCCTTGCGATCCCCACTGGGGTTGCGAGCCCTGCTGGGATTGCGAGTCATGCTGAGGCTGCGGGCCACGCGGGGGTTGTGAGCCGTGTGGTCCTTGCGGGCCTTGGCCTTGAGACGGCGCCGGACCCTGGCCGAACTGCCCCGGCTGGCCAGGGACGCCGGACTGGCCGGGCTGGCTTGGGTGGCTCGACTGCCCGAGCCACTGCGTCCGCTCCGGCTGCCCACCCGGCTGCGATTGCCCTTGCTGCGGCTGACTTTGCTGCGGCGGCGAGCCCTGCTGCGGCAGGCCCTGCTCCGATCGACCCTGCTCCGGCTGGCTTTGCTGCGGCTGGCCTTGCTGCTGGCCCTGCTCCGGCTGATCTCGCCGCGGGTGCAAGCCCTGCCCGGGCTGGCTTGGCTGCGGTTGGCTCTGCTCCGCCTGCCCAAACAACGGCTGACCTTGCTGCGACTGCGAGCCCCAATCCAGCGGACTCTGCTCCGACCGACCCTGCCCCGCCCGATCCAGCTCCGGCTGCGAATCCCGCTCCGGCTGGCTCGGCCGCGGGCTCTGCTCCGCCTGCCCAAACAACGGCTGACCTTGCTCCGCCTGCATTTGCGGAGCCTGCACTTGCTGCGGCTGGCCGGACTCGCGCCACGGTTGGCCGGGCTGCACGAGCGCCTCCCACTGCCCGACCGGCGCCACCCACTGCGGCTGCGGCACCGACACGGAAGGCTGCCGCACCTCCGCAGCCGGCAGCGGGACCGGTTGCTCCTGGCCGGCGTGATGTCGCCCGCCGCCGTGCTGTGCCACGCCTTGGCCCGGCCGCGCCGGAGACTCCGGCGGCAGCGCGGAAACCGGCCGCGGCTGCGATGGATCCCCAACCGACCGCACGTGCTCCCCCATCCCCTCGGCCGCCCCCGGCGAACCATCTGCAGGCTCCCACGGCAGCGCCCGGCTCGCACGCACCCGGGCGGCCGGCGCGTGGTGTTCCTCGGTCGGCCTCGCCGAGTCCGGCCTCGGCGCGGGCGAGGCCGGCCGCCGGTGTGTCCCGGCCATCGCATCGGCCGGCCCCGCAAGCGAACCGCTCGCATCCGACGCAGGCTGTGCATCGCCGCCACCGCCGACGCTACCGGCGCCCCGATCAGCCGAACCAGCCGAATCAGGCGAGCCGACCGCAGCGGCCGAACCAGCCGAGCTACCGGCCGCCGAACCGGCCGGGCCGGCCGAACCCGCAGTGCCACCTGCCATCGAACCAGCCGAACCACCGCCCGCCGGATCAGCGGGCTCAGCCGAACTGCCTGCCGCCGAACCCGCCGGACCCACCAAGCCGGCCGAGTCAGCCAAACCCGCCGAACCCGCCAGACCCGCCGAGCCAGCCAGACCCGCCGAACCTTGCGAGGCCGAGCTAGCCAGACCCGCTGAACCTTGCGAGCCAGTCGAGTCAGTCGAACCTGTTGGACCCTCCGAACCCCCCAAGCTGGCCGAACCCGCCGAGCCAGCCAGACCCGCCGAACCTTGCGAGCCAGTCGAGTCAGCCGAACCCGCCGAACCTGCTGGACCCACCAAGTCAGCCGAGTCAGCCGAACCCAGCGGACCCGCCGGACCAGCACCAGGCGAGCCGGCCGAGCCGCCGACTGCCTTGAACCAGCCCGAGCCCAGACCACCCTCGGCCGTCTCCCGCAACTGGGCGGCCTGCTCCTCGGCGGCCCAGCGAAGCCGGTCCGCCTCCCGGTCCCCCGGTGCGGCCACGGCGATGCCACATGTCTGGCAGTTGCCGTTCGCCACCTCACCGGGGCAGCCGGGCCGCGGGCAGCCGGCCATCAGCGGTACCTCGGCGTCGGCGGGGCCGGGCGGGGCTCGCCCGTGCGGCCCAGCCATCGGTCGTAGCTCTGCGCCCACGCGCCGCTCGCCACGGACTGCTCCAGCACCCCGTTGACGAACCGCACCATGTCATCGTTCTGCTTCGGGATGCCGATGCCGTACGGCTCCTGCGTGAACCGCGGCCCGGTCATCTTCACGTTGGGGTCCTGGGCGACCATGCCCGCGAGGATCGTGTCGTCGGTGGACATCGCGTCGACCTGGCCCTGTTGCAGCATGATCAGGCAGTCCGACCAGTTGTCCACGGCGACCGCGACCGGGTTCGCCGGGTGGTCGGTGATCGTCTTGATCGACGTCGAGCCCTTCGCCGCGCAGACCTTCTTGCCGCCCAGCTGGTCCAGGCTCGTCACCTTCGACGCCTTGTCCACCAGCAGCCGCTGGCCCGCCGTGTAGTAGATGGCCGAGAAGTTGATGTCCTGCAACCGCACGCAGGTCGCCGTCATGGTCCGGACCACGACGTCCACCTGGCCCTTCTTCAGCGCGTCGATCCGGCCGGCCGACGTGACGACCTTGAACTGGACCTTGTTCTGGTCGCCGAAGATGGCCTTCGCGATCTCGCGCACCCGGTCGATGTCGAAGCCCTCGAGCGCGTTCGTGGTGGGGTTGCGGAAGCCGAACAGGAACGTGTTCTGGTCGACGCCGGCGACCAGCTTCCCCTTGTCCTTGATCTTCTGCATCGTCGAGCGCGGCGGCATCTGGCCCGGTGGCGGCATGGGGCTCAGCGGGCTCAGGCTCTGCGTCGGGTCGCACTTCGGGGCCGGGGCGGCGGAGGTCGACGGCGGCGCGGGGTTGTCCTCCGCCCCGACCGGCGCCGGCCGCTCCACACTGTCCACTGTGGCCAGATCGACCGGGCGCCCGCCACCCGCGCAGCCCGTCAGGCCGACGAGCAGCAGCGCCAGCACCGCGACGCGGTTCCTGAGCCTCACCGGTACTCCTGAAGTCGTTCCCTGATCCCCATTGTCACCCCGGCAGCGGCCAAGAGCGCCAGCACCGCCACCCCGGGCACGAGCGCGGTCATCACCGAGCTGGCCGCGCCGGTCTGGTCGACGAACACCGCGCGGCCGTCGTTGATCGCCCCGGAGAGGTTCCCGTCCAGGTCGTTGAACGCGGCGGCCGCGCCGTCCTTCGCGTCGCCGATGGCCAGGGCCACCGCCTCCTGGTAGGCACCGCCGTCGTCGAGGTCGCGGACCTTCTCGTGCGCGGTGAGCCAGTCGCGCACGTTGTCCTCGGCGTCCCCGAGCACGGTCCCGTCGGCCGCGATGGCCCGCGCGCGGGCCAGCAGGTTGTCGTCGCCGGAGATCTCCGTCGCGAGCTTCTTCCACTCCGCCTCGTACTCGCCGCCGTCGCCGCGGGCCACCAGGGTGAGCGTCTCGTTCGCGCGCATCTTCAGCGCGGTGATGCGGGCCTGCACGGCGAGCTCGACCTGCCGGGTGCCGGCGTCGTGGCCGTCCGCGACCTTGGTCGACTCCAGCAGCAGCACCACCGTGCCCCACCCGAGCCCGACGATCACCGCGATCGTCGCCACCAGCAGGCCGACGTTGAGCAACCGGTTGGTCCGCCGGGTCAGATACAGCTGCGTCGCGACGAGCGCGGCCAGCAGCACGACGACCAGTCCCACGGTGACCCACGGGAACTCCCTGGCCTGCTCCTGCTCGGCGGCCAGCCGGGTGAAGTCGATGGAGTACAGCGCCTGCGCGGCGGGCAGCAGCTTCGCGCGCATCAGCCCGGACGCCTCGCGCAGGTATGCGGCACCCGCCGGGTAGCCCTGCCGGTTGTACGCCCGCGCGGTCTCGACCAGCCCGGTGTAGACGGGCAGCTGCTGGGACAGCTCGTCGACCTGCGCTTCGGCGGAGGCCACGCCCGCCACGTCCGCGGACGCCTTCGCCAGGTTCGCGCCCGCCTGCGCGATGTCGAGCTCGTAACGGTCGCGCAGCGCGGGGGGCGGGGTGCCGCCGGAGAGGAACGCGCTCGCCGCGGTCGCGTCGGCGTCGGACAGCGAGCGGTAGATCTGCTGGGACGCGGCGGCCACCGGCTCGCGGTGCGCGATCAGGTTGTCGACCGTGGCCTGCTTCTCCTGCAGCGCGAAGACGGCCGTGACGCCGGTGAGCAGCGCGAGCACGACGAGACCGACGCCGATCACGAACAGCCGGCCGGGCGTGCTGGCCGCGGAGCGTCGCGCGCGCCGAACCGCGGTGGCCGGAATCCCCAGGACACCCCGGCGCGCCGCCGCGTCGGCGGTCATCCCGGGTGCCGGCATGGTCACCATCGGTGATCCCGACGCAGTCTCCACGCCCGCAGAGTCAACACCACGGGATCACCCACCACGCCCCCATTCCCCTCGCAGTTACCGGCCTGTGATGTCGAAACGAACCTAGTGCAGCATCCGCGTGACGGCCAGATCCCTGATCATCCACGCCGTCACGTCCGGTCACGGTTCGTGACAGGCACGCAGCGTAATAAAACCGTCGTCTTACCAACGGGTAGTCGTCCGATTGCGCTCTGGAATTTCGTCGGATCGTCTGTCAATCTCGAGACGCGCGCGCCCACATTTCCCGAATGCAGGTGGAGAAAATGGACACACGCCCCAATCTTCAGCAAATCGCCGTCTTCTGTGGCGAATGCAGCTGCGGATGCCCGACGCTCTGGATCGACCCGGACGCGATGCCGAGTCAGCGGGTCGAGATCACCGACGACTTCGGCCAGCGGATCCAGATGAGCGTCGCCCAGCTCGCGAACATCGTGGACGACGCCAAGAAAGGGGTGCTGGACGGGCTCCTCCGCCCGGCCAGCTGAGCCGGGCGGTTGAGCGGCGACCCCTGGTTGCGGTGGCTTGCCACCGCCGCGTTCCTGGCGATCGCCGGGTACTGCGTCGCCCGGCTCGCCGCCGCCCACCGCGCCCCCGACGGCTACCCGGGTCGGCACCGCGCCGTCGACCTGGCCCACGTCCTGATGGGCGTGGGCATGGCCGCGATGGCATCTCCGGTGGGCGGCCCGCTGCCACAAGCCGGCTGGCTGACCGTTTTCCTGTTGCTCGCGGTCTGGTTTGCCGGCTCGTGGTGGCGGACAAGGCGTATCGGACGGTCCGAAACGGATGATCTGGGCTGGCATTCCGGCGGCGGGCTGCACCACGCGGTCGGCGCGCTGGCGATGCTCTACATGCTCGCCGCGATGCCGCACGCCGGGCACGACCAGTCACCGTGGTCCGCGGGCCATCTCGAGCCCGGCGCGGCGCTGCCGGCGCTCGGCTGGGCGCTCGTCGCGTACTTCCTGCTCGCATCGGTGCTGGTCATCGCCCGGACGGACTGGCGGACGGCGCCGCGCGCGGCGAACATCGCGGCGCCACCGATCCTGCGCGCGCCCCGGCTCACCGCGACCTGCGAGGCCACGATGGCGCTCGGCAACGGCTTCCTCCTGCTCGCGATGCTGTCCTGAGCAACCGGGTCCCATGATCATTTGTGAGATATTCACATTTTGCACGCTGTACTGTGTTGTTTTGTGGGAGCCAGGGGTCCTCAGCCGAGCCTGACCGTCGAGCGGATCGTCGCCGCGGCGATGGCGGTACTCGACTCCGGCGAGGCGGTCTCGGTGCGCGCGGTCGCGGCGCGGCTCGACGTGCAGCCGAACACGATCTACACCTACCTACCGGACCGGGCGGCCCTGCACACAGCCGTCGCGGACCGGCTGCTGGCGCTCGCCGGCCCCGAGCTGCTCACCGGCAGGCGGGCCGGGCGGCGGCGGATCAAGGACTACGCGGTCGCGTTGCGCACGGTGCTGCTGGAGCGGCGCGGCGCGATAACCCTGTTCCACTCCGCGCCGTTGAGCGGCCCGTACGCGCGGACCATCAGCGAGCTGCTGCTCGGCACGTTCACCAGGGCCGGGCTCTCCGACCAGGACGCCGTGCGCGCCGCGCA
Organism: Actinophytocola sp.; assembly: GCA_035995025.1. Classification (GTDB taxonomy): domain Bacteria; phylum Actinomycetota; class Actinomycetes; order Mycobacteriales; family Pseudonocardiaceae; genus Actinophytocola. The sequence goes on along the minus strand of DASYKY010000044.1, from coordinate 2,327 downwards.
GTCGGTGATCGCCTACGTGCTCGGCGCCATTGCACTGTCCACTGTGAACACCTGCGCGGACGCGCGGCCCGGCGCCCCGCTGGCCGCCGTGCCGGAGCCGACCCCGATCGCGGCCCAGTTCCACGCGACGTGGGACAGCGAGGAGCAGTTCTGCTGGGGCCTCGACCGCCTGCTGGACGGGCTCGTGTGACGGTGCGTCAGACCGTGAGCCGGATCGTGAGCTAGCCGGAGCCCAGGCCTTCCAGCTCCTCCGCGACCGCGTTGATCCACTCCTTCGACCACGCAAGCTCCGCCCGCGCCCGCCCGATCTCCGCCGACAGCGCCGCCGCGCGCTCGGTCAGCTGCGCGGGCACCTCGGCCGGGGACAGCAGCATCAGCGACGCGAGCGCGGCCGGGAACTCCGGGAACTCGGGCGCGGGCGCGGCCAGCATCCCGGCGATCCACGAGCGCAGCGTCGTCGAGCCCGCGTCGGTCAGCTCGTAGACGGTGCGCTCCGGGCAGCGCTCGTCGCGCGAGGTCTCGCGGACGGTGATCAGCTCGGCGCGCAGCAGCCGGTCGATCGGTCTGGTAGACGCTGTTGCGCGCGGCCACGTTGGCGATCTTGTCCTTGCCGCGCTGCTTGATCATCTGCCGCATCCGGGGATGGCCGTGCTGCGCGAGCTGGGCCTGCACGACCTGGTGCGCGGCAAGGGGTTCGACACCCCGGCGATGGTCGCCGAGATGGACGGCAGACGGCTGGTCGAGCTCTCGTTCGGGGCGCCACTGCCGGACGGCACGCGCAACCAGACCATCACCCGCGCGGACCTGTACGGCGTGCTGCGCGACGAGGCGGTGCGCCACGGTACGTGCCCGCTGCTCGACACCGGCGGCTACGCGCGGGGCGTCGAGCCGGCCGGCGAGCCGGGCGTGATGCACATGTTCTTCGGCAGGCGCTGGTTCTTCAGCTACGTCAAGCGCCGGGACGGCGAGGTGTGGTGGTTCGCGAACCCGCCGCAGCCGCACGAGCTGCCGGCGAGCGAGCTGGCGAAGGTCACGCCCGCGCAGTGGCGGGCGCGCCTGCACGAGATGTTCGCCGACGACGACATCCCGGCGACGGCGGTGATCGACGCGACCGGGCAGATCTTCGCCGGCTGGAACACCTACGACTTCCCGAAGGTTCCCGTCTGGCACCGCGACCGCATGATCATCATCGGCGACGCGGCACACGCCACCTCGCCCGCGTCCGGCCAGGGCGCGTCGATGGCGCTGGAGGACGCGGTGACGCTGGCGAAGTGCCTGCGAGACCTGCCGGACGTGCCCGCCGCGTTCGCCGCCTACGAGGACCTGCGCCGCACGCCCGTGGAACGCGTGGTGGCACAGGGCAAGCGCAACGGCGACGGCAAGGACGCCGGCCCGGTCATGCGACTGTTCCTGCCGGTGATCTTCAAGTTCGTCGCCAAGGCGGCGAACAAGCAGGGCTCGCTCTACGACCACCGCATCGACTGGGACGAGCCGGTCACCGCGTCTTTGCCAGGCAGTCCGCGCAGCGGGTGAGCCGGGGCCAGCCCGACGGACGGCCGCCCCACACGGGCCAGGCGACACCGGCGAGCGTGCGCAGCACGCAGTGGCGGCACGGCAGGGGCCGGCGCGCCATCAGTTGTAACCCCGGATGAGGTGGTCCTCCGCCTGGCGCTCCACCGTCGCGGCGGCGGGCGCGACGGGGACCGCCACCGGGACCACCACGGTCCGGCTCGCCTCGCGGGCCGGTGGCGTGGTGCCCGGCACCTCGCGCCTGTCGATCTGTTGTTGCTTGCTCATGCCCTCGCTCCTTTCCCCGCGTCAAGGCTTGTTTACGAAACTCGAGAACCGCTCAAGGGAAGACCTAGCCCAGACCGGGTCGAACAGTGCTCGAAGAACGCTGACGACCTCCGATGCCGGCCGGACGCGGTGTAACCATGTGATGTCGGTAGAAGACCACCAAGAACATCGGGATTGGGTCTGGAGTTTCCATGCAGAATCGTCACCCCGGAGCAGAGGCCCCTTCGCTCTACTCGCTCCAGCGCGGGACCCGGCCGGCCGAGGCGACGCGCATCGAACACAACTCGTTGCCCGGCAACGACTCTGGCCGCGCGATCGTCCTCGGCCTGCTGGGCCCGCTGGTGCTCGTGCGCGGTGGTGCGGTGGTCACCCCGTCCGCGCCGAAGCTGCGCCAGGTGCTGTCGCTGCTCGCGGTCCAGGCCAACGCGTTCACCCGGGTCGACCAGCTCGTCGAGGAGCTGTGGGAGGTGAACCCGCCGCAGAGCGCGCTCACCACCGTGCAGACCTACATCTACCAGCTGCGCAAGCTG
>DASYKY010000043.1:0-90385 GCA_035995025.1 Actinophytocola sp. | reverse complement strand
TCCAACATTCAGCCCCGGCGAGTCCAACGTTCGCGACGTTGGACTCGCCGGGGCGCGATGTTGGACTCGCGCGTGCGGAGTGTTGGACTCGCGGGGTCAGGCGAACCGGCGCAGGCCGGCGGTCGCGGCCGCCGCGCAGCCGCCGACCACGAGCCACGGCAGCCACACGGCGACCGAGAACAGCCCGGCCACCGCGGGGGCCAGCACGCCTGGCACGGTGAACGCGTACTGGAACATCGCGAGGTAGCGCCCCCGCGCCGCTGACGGCGCGAGGTCGGCGGCGAGCGCGTTGGCGCGGGTGCCGAACAGCAGGCCGCTCGCCGCGAAGACCACCGTCGCCGCGAGCAGCACCGGCGGCAGCCAGCCGGCGGGCACCGCCGGTGTGGCCAGGCAGACGACGCACCAGGCGACCGCCACCACCGCTCCGGCCGTCATCGCGGCGATGCGGGTGATGCCGCGGGTGGCGCGCAGCGCGAGCGTCGCGCACGTGGCGTTCATGGTCGTCGACACCGCGAGCAGCACGCCCGGCAACCACGGCGGGCCGTGCAGCACCTCGAGCACGAACACCGGCAGCCCGACGAGGTAGAAGTCGACCGACAGCGCGACGAGGCCGGTGATCCCGACGAGGGACATGAACCTCCGGTCGGCACGCAGCCGCGCCGGGCGTCCGTCCGGTACGGGGTGGTGGCCAGGGCGCGTGAACGTCGCGAGCACCAGCGCGCACACCGCGAAGCTGGCCGCGTTCGCGAGCACCGCCGTGCGCAGGCCGTCGTTCCCCGCGGTGGTCAGCAGCACGCCGGCGGCCAGCCCGCCCAGGCCGAAGCAGCCCGCGCGGACCATCGCCACGACGGCGAACGGCCGGTCCTTCGGACCCTCGCCCGCAACGTCGGAGATCAGCGCGAACAGCGAGCTGTAGAACAGCTGCTGGCCCGCCGCGAGCGCCACCGTCGCCACCGCGACCGTGCCGACCCCGTGCGCGGCAAGGAAAACGAGAGCGCCGGCCGCCTGGATCAGCTGCGACGCGATCACCACGGGCTTCGGCCCGGCCCGTTCGACGAGCGGGCCCGCGAGCGGCGGCACGAGGAGCCCCGCGAGCGTGCCGAGCGCGACGACGGTGCCCGCCGTGCCCAGCGGCAGGCCGACGACTCGGGTGACGTAGACCAGCGTCAGCGGGAGGAAGAAACCGGAACCGGCGTTGTCCACCCCGAGCGCGATCAGCAGGGAGATCCGCGACATCGCGCCCGAGGTTACTGTTGGTGTGCCGAAGGGAGCGGACATGATCGCTCGACTGTGGCGCGGCTGGGCGGAGCCCGGCAAGGCCGACGAGTACCAGCGGCACTTCGAGGACGAGGTGTCCGTGCACCTGACCGGCGTGCACGGGTTCCGCGGCGGGCGGCTGCTGCGCCGGGTGGAGGGCGACGAGGTCGCGTTCATCTCGATCACGTTTTTCACCAGCATGCAGGCCGTGCGCGGCTTCGCCGGGAACCATCCGCAGCGGGCGGTGGTCGAGGAGGCGGCCCGGCGGGTGCTGTCCCGCTGGGACGAGGAGGTCACCCACCACGAGGTGGCCGTCGACCTCTGAGCGCTACTCGTCGTCGGCGGCGCCGGGGCGCGGGACGACCCGCTCCTCCGCGGCGCGGTGCTCTTCCTGCTGCTCCTTCGCGGCGGGGTGGTAGAGGTCGTCGGCGATGCCCATCAGCCCGCCGCCGATGCCGCGGCGGTTCGCGAACCTGGCGAACGCCCACATGCCGTACATGACCGCGGCCAGGCCGGCGGCGAACACGACGTAGGGCAGCACGTTCCCGAGCGTACCGGCGATAGCAGCACCAGGCCCGGCGCCGACGAACGCAACCTCAGGGGACCGTGACGGCACCCAGCCACAAGAAACCGCAGATCCGCACAGGTCGCTGGAACGCAACCAACACTATGAATTCCGGGGAGGCGGACTAATGCAGCCGGTGCAGCCGCAGCGCGATCTGGATCTCCAGCGCCCGGCCCGGCTGCTGCCAGTCCTCGCCGAGCAGCGAGGCGATCCGGTCCAGCCGCTGCACCACGGTGTTCACGTGCACGTGCAGCAGGTCCTTGGCCCGCGTGAGGTTCGTGCCGCACTCGAAGTACGCCTCGAGCGTGCCCACCAGGTCGGTGCCCCGCCGCGCGTCGTAGTCCAGCACCGGGCCCAGCGTCGCGTGCACGTAGCCGTCCAGGTCGGTGCTGTCGCCGATCAGCTGGCCCACGAAACCCAGGTCCGCCAGCGCCGCGCCCTCCCCGGCGCGCCCCAGCGCCAGCAGCGTCCGCAGGCACCGGGCCGCCTCCGCGGCGGCCGCCGCCAGCGGCACCGGGCCACGGGCCGGGCCGGACGCGCCCACCGTCACCTGGGCGTCCACAGTGGACCCCAGCTCGGCGGCGAGCTTCTGCGCGAGCGCCGGCGAGCCGCCGGACACCAGCAGCACCACCTGCTCCGCGTGCAGCCCGACGAGCGTCGCGTACCGCCCGCACGCCATCGCGAGCCGCCGCCGGGACACGCCGTCGCAGTGCGCGATCAGCACGGTGTGCGCGGCGGCCAGATCGATGCCCAGCCGCCGCCCGCGGGCCAGCAGCGCCGCCTGGTTGCGCGACGGCGCGGTCAGCAGGTCGGTCAGCAGCTCGCCGCGCACCTCGTCCTCGGCCTTGGCCACCGACCGGCGCAGCAGCAACAGCAGCGCCGCCACCAGGCCGGCCCGCTCGAACAGCCGCCGGTCCGCGTCGTCGAGCTCCGTGCGGCCGGTCAGCACCAGGCTGCCCAGCAGCTCGGGCCCGGCGAGCACCGAGTACACCCACTGGCCGCCCGAGCTCACCGCCCGGCCCGCGGACCGCGACGCGGTGATCGCCGCCGCGTTCACCGCCACCGGCTCGGCCGACACCCTGGCCAGCTCCGTGCCGGCGTCGTCGAACAGCACGAGCCCGCCGCCGAGCACGCCGGCCACCTCGGTGACCGCCTCGTCCAGGTCGCCGCCGCGCAGCACCAGCTCCATGAGCCGGTCGTGCGCGTCCTCGCCGCGGCGCATCCGCGCGTTGTGGTCGCTGATCGTCTCGTTCGCCCGCCTGGTCTCCGCCAGCAGCTGCGCGTTGTCGATGGCGATCGCCGCGTGGTCGGCGAGCGAGCTGAGCAGCGCGACCTCCTCGGCGGTGAACTCGCGGCGCTGCCGGTCCGCGGCGAACAGCACGCCGATCACCTTGCTGCCCAGCGACAGCGGCACGCCGAGGATGCCGACCATGTGCTCGGCGGTCACCGCGCCGTCGATCGACCGCGTGTGCGCGAACCGCGGGTCGGCGAGGTAGTCCGCGCTGGCGTACGGGTGCGCGGTCTGCGCGACCAGCCCGCCGAGTCCCTCGCCGTGCCCGATGCGCAGCCCCGGCAGCTGGTCGGACACCGAGCCGTCGGTCACCCGCATGTACGTGGTGCCGGCGGCCTCGTCGTTCAGGCTCAGGTAGGACAGGTCCACCCGCAGCAGCTGCCGCGCCCGGCGCACGATCGAGCGGAGCACCTCGTCGAGGTCGCGCAGCTTGGACAGATCGCGTGCGGTGTCGAACAGCGCGGTCAGCTCGTCCTCGCGGCGGCGGTGCTCGCTCAGCGTGTGCCGGATCCGCAACGCCAGCTGGACGGCCTGCTCCAGCCGGGCCAGCGCGTCCCCGTCGAGGTGGGCCCGGGCCTCGACGGCGACGTGCGCCAGCTGCTCGCCGCTCGCGTCGTCCGCGAGCAGGTCGAGCAGCCGGCGCACCCCGGCGTCCACGTCGTCCGGACCGAAGCCCACACGGGTCATGTTGTCACTTCACGTTGTCACTGAGGTCTCCGCGGCCGGTACCTCGGCGGAGGCCGCGGGCTCCGGCTCGTCCTCCAGGGAGGTGCCCTTCGTCTCCCGGGACAGCAGCAGGGCGACCGTCGTGATCACGCACATGGCCAGCAGGTACAGCGACACGGCGACCGTGGAGCCCCACGCGGCGAGCAGCGCGACCGCGATCAGCGGGGCGACCGCGCCCGCCCCGATCGAGGAGAGCTGGGAGCTGATCGAGGCGCCGGTGTAGCGCACCCGGGTGGGGAACAGCTCCGAGATGAACGCCGCCTGCGGGCCGTACATGGCGCCGTGCAGCACCAGGCCGATGGTCGTCGCGATCACCATGACCGGGAACGACTTCGTGTCCAGCATGGCGAAGAACACGAAACCCCAGACGGCCATGCCGATCGCGCCGAACAGGTACACCGGCCGCCGGCCGACCTTGTCCGATAGCGCACCCCACAGCGGGATGGTCACGAAGTGCACGGCCGAGGCGATCAGCACGGCGTTGAGCCCGGTCGACTTGCTCAGATCCAGCGACTGGACGACGTAGACGAGGATGAACGCGGTGAGGATGTAGTAGGAGACGTTCTCCGCGATGCGCGCGCCGATCGCGATCAGCACCTCGCGCCAGCTGCGCTTGAACACCTGCACGACCGGCGCCTTCTCGGCGGCGCCCGTCTCCTCGGCCTTGCGCCGCGCGGCCAGGAAGACCGGCGACTCGGACACCGAGAGCCGGACCCACAGGCCGATGACCACCAGGACCGCGGACAGCAGGAACGGGATCCGCCAGCCCCAGGCGTTGAACGCGTCCTCGGACTGCACCGCCGCGAGGATCGCGAGCACCGCGGTCGCCAGCAGGTTGCCGCCGGGCGCACCGCACTGCGGCCACGACGCCCAGAAGCCGCGCCGTTTCGCGCCGCCGTGCTCGGACACGATCAGCACCGCGCCGCCCCACTCGCCGCCGAGCGCGAAGCCCTGGACCAGCCGCAGCAGCGTGAGCAGGATCGGCGCCGCGGCGCCGATCGAGCCGTACGTCGGCAGCAGGCCGATCGCGAACGTGGCGACACCCATCATCAGCAGGCTCACCACGAGCAGCTTCTTGCGGCCGATCTTGTCGCCGTAGTGGCCGAAGACCAGCCCGCCGATCGGCCGCGCGAGGAACCCGAGCGCGTAGGTGGTGAACGCCAGCAGGGTGCCGGTGAGCGGGTCAGCCCCGGGGAAGAACAACGTGTTGAACACCAGGGCCGAGGCCGAGGCGTAGAGGAAGAAGTCGTACCACTCGATGGTGGTGCCGACGAGGCTCGCGGAGACGATCCGGGCCAGCGACCGGCGGGTGCCGAGGCCGGCCTCGGTGGAGGGCAGGGAACTCACGAGATCACCGCACTTCGTTGGGGGGACGGGGAGTTGGGGATGGGTGTCAGTTCGCGGTCCAGGCGCCGTCGATCGGCACCGAGGCGCCGGTGAGCGAGCCGCCCGGCTCGCTCGCCAGCCACCGCACGAGCGCGGCGACCTCGGCCGGTTCGATCAGCCGCTTGACCGGCGTGCGGTCGAGCAGGACCTTCTCGACCACCTCGGTGGCCGGCAGGTCGTGTGCCTGCGCCTGCGCCTCGATCTGGTTCTCCACCAGCGGGGTCCGCACGTACCCTGGGTTGACGCAGTTGCTGGTCACGCCGTGCGGGGCGCCCTCGATCGCGGCGACCTTGGACAGCCCCTCGAGACCGTGCTTGGCGGTGACGTACGCGACCTTGTACGCGCTCGCCCGCAGGCCGTGGACACTCGAGACGTTCACGATGCGGCCCCACCCGCGCGTGTACATGTGCGGCACGCACCGGCGGATCAGCAGGAACGGCGCGGTCACCATCACCTGCTGGATCAGCGTGAACATCTCCGGCGGGAACTCGTGCAGCGGCGCGACGTGCTGCAGGCCCGCGTTGTTCACCAGGACGTCGACCTCGCTCGGCAGCGACGCGATCGCGTCCGCGTCCGCCAGGTCGACCACATGCGCCCACCCGCCGACCTCGCCGGCCACCTGCTCGGCCGACTGGGCGTCCCGGTCGACCACGTGCACCTTCGCGCCCGCCTCCGCGAGCGCCTGCGCGCAGGCCCGTCCGATACCGCTGCCACCACCGGTGACCATGGCGATGCGACCCGCGAGATCGCTGTGAGCTGGAACACTTTCCATGGCTGTTCACGCTAGGTACCTGAGCCCGCACAGGCCATGTGGCAACGGGCCATAGCATGCGGCAAAACGGTATGGCAGCCGGACATGTGTGGCCGTCGCGGGCCGTGTTTGCGTAGGGTGGGATGCGTGATTTGCCCGAAGTGTCAGAACACGATGCGCACCCTCGACCGGCAAGGCATCCACATCGAGCAGTGCGACAGCTGCCGTGGGATCTTCCTGGACCGGGGTGAGCTGGAGTCCATCCTCAACGCCGAGCAGCAGTACATGGCCTCGGCCGCGCCGCCGCCCTACCAGGGCGGTCCCCAGCGCGGCGGGCACTACCCGGACTCGCCCCGCGGGTACGGGCGCTATCCCGACTCCCCGAAGGGCTACGGACCCGGCGGCGGACCCGGGGGCGGACACGGTGGTGGGCACGGGGGTTACCCGGACTCGCCCCGCGGGTACCACGGTGGTCATGGAAGTGGTCATGGAAACCGCCGGCGCAAGAGCTTCCTGGAGGGGCTCTTCGACTGATCGTTCGCCGTGAACCCGATGATCTGCGCGGGTTGCGGGGTCTGGAGCTCCGAACCCGACGTGCGCTCCCATGGCGCCGGTGCGGTCCTCGCGTGTGCCTTCTGCGGGCACCGCGAGCCGTACCGGCGCCTTCCGCTGTTCGCGCTCACCGGCCCGTCCGGCACCGGCAAGTCGACGGTCGGCAGGCGCCTGGTCCCGCTGCTCGACTCGCGCGCGGTCGTGCTCGAGCAGGACCTGCTGTGGGTCGGTGCGCTGCGCGACCCGGCAGGTGACTCGGCGGCGTTCCGCCAGACCTGGCTGCGGCTCGCGGCCTCCGTGCAGCAGAGCGGCCGGCCGGTGGTGCTGTGCGGGACGGTCGCGCCGCCGCAGTTCGAGCCGTGGCCCGAGCGCGTGCTGTTCGCCGACGTCCACTACCTGGCACTGACGTGCGAGCCGACGGTCCTCGCCGAGCGCCTGCGCGGGCGGCCCGCGTGGCGCGCGTGGGACGAGGAGCGGATCGCCGAGATGCTCGGGTTCAACGCCTGGGTGCGGCGCGAGGGCGAGGCGACCAAGCCTCCGATGACCCTGCTCGACACGACCGCCACGAGTCCGGAGCAGACCGCCGCCGAGGTCGCGGCGTGGGTGCTCCGCTGGCTCGACGGCGACCCCGCCACCGGCCTCCACGCACCCGATCGGGTGTGACGCGACCCACCCCACCTGCGCAAGCAGTGTGCTTGCAACTGCTAGCACTCGCGCGTACGGTCGGTGGTGTCGCAAGGAGGTGACCGGGATGAGCGAGACCGACCAGCCGAGCCAGGGCGGGACCGGCCGCGCCATCAACGGAAGCATCAACGAGGTTGCCGACAAGGTCGCCGACACCGTCGCCGACCTCGGCCGGGACATCGGCGAGTACATCAAGCAGCAGCGCAGTAGCGCGAAGATCTCGCTGCGCCAGCTGTCCAGGCTGGCGGGGGTGTCCAACCCCTATCTCCGCCAGATCGAGCGCGGCCTGCGCAGGCCGAGCGCGGAGATCCTGCAGCAGATCGCCAAGGGGCTGCGGATCTCGGCGGAGGCGCTGTACGTGCAAGCCGGAATCCTCGACGTCGTCCGCGGTGGCCCGGTGGCCGACGCGGTGCGCGGCGACGACGCGCTCACCGAGCGGCAGAAGCAGATCCTGCTGGACGTCTACGAGTCGTTCCGCCGGGAGAACTCCACGCAGTCCACAGTAGAGGGGTCCGATGTGGACAGTGCACGAGAGCCCGTGGGCCCCGCATCTGAGGAGTGAGAAAACATGGTTGCGTTGCCGAAGACCGATGACGTGCGCAAGGCCGGCGAGCAGGCCGTCGAGGTGCTCCGCACGCCGCTGCTCGCGGCGCTGGGCGCGGGCGACCTGGCCACCCAGGCCGTGCGTGACGCCGTGAACAAGACCCGCACCCGGGTCAACGAGGGTGCCGGTGCCGCCAAGGGCGCCGTCGACGAGCTGCCCCGCGACCTGGCCGGCGTGCGCGAGAAGCTGGACCCGGCCGAGCTGCGCAAGGTGGTCGACGAGTACACCGAGGCCGCGCAGAAGCTGTACCAGAAGCTGGCCGACCAGGGCGAGGACGCGCTGACCAAGCTGCGCGCCCAGCCGCAGGTCCGCAAGGCGCTGGACCAGCTGGAGGAGGCCATCGCCACGCTGCAGGACCGCGTCGGCGACGTGGCGGGCGACGCCCGCGAGATGGCCGACGAGGTGCTGGCCAGGCTTACCCGCCGGACCCGCTCGGTCGGTGAGAAGACCGCGCGCGCCGCGCAGCGGGGTGCCGCCGACGCGGCCGAGGCCGTCGAGGAGCTCGGTGACGACGTGGCGCACGAGGTGCGCAGCGCCTCCCGCAAGGCCGCCAACCGGACCGCGCCGCGCAAGCCCGCGACGACGACCACGGCCACCCGGACCGGCACGACCACCCGCAAGGCGAACGGCTCGCCCAAGAAGTAGGCGTCCGCCCGAAGGCCCCGGCACCCCAGGTGCCGGGGCCTTTCCGCACCCGCGAGTCCAACGTTCCGCACCCGCGAGTCCAACGTTGGGCGTGGTCCGGAAGGTGCGGACTCCAGGCGCCGGAACGTTGGACTCGCGGTGCTGGAACGTTGGACTCGCGGTGGTTGGCGGCGACATCCCTGCGTGCTGGGGGCGTTCGGTGGCATGACCAGGTCCGCTGGTCACTCGCTGCGGTGCGCACGTAGTCTGGAGACGTGCCGATGGAAGCGCTGCTGATCCTGCGGATCATCGACTGGGCCGCGGTCCCGGTCGGTGTGTTCGCCTTCATTCACGCGCTGCTGCAGCGTCCGGACGCCTATGCGGCCATCGACCGGTTCACCAAGCCCGCCTGGCTCGGCATCACCGGCGGCGCCGCGGCGGCCCTGCTCCTGTTCAGCTTCGCCGGCGTCGGCTTTCTCTTCTGGATAGCCGGCCTCGTCGCCGCGCTCGTCTACATCGTGGACATTCGCCCGCGCCTCATCGAGGTGCAGCGCGGCCAGCGCTGGTGACCCCGGTCGGCGACTAGGTTGGTCGCGTGACCAGCTGGACCATCTCCGGATCCCTGACCGTCGAGCGCGCCATCGACCGGCCCGACCTGCTCGGCGATCCCGTGGCCAAGGCGCTCGCCGCGCTGCCGGGGGAGCACGCCGCGCGCCTGGGCGTGGCCGCCATCGACCCCGGCCTCGCCGACACGGCGGCCTTCTGCGAGACGTACGGCTCGCCGCTCGAGGCGTCGGCCAACTGTGTCGTCGTGGCCGGCAAGCGGTCGGGCGAGGAGCGGTTCGCCGCCTGCCTCGTCCTCGCCACCACCCGCGCCGACGTGAACGGCGTCGTCCGGAAACGGCTCGATGTCCGGAAGGCGTCGTTCGCGCCGATGACCACGGCCGTGGAGCTGACCGGGATGGCCTACGGCGGCATCACGCCGCTCGGCCTCCCGCCGGACTGGCCGCTGCTGCTCGACCCGGCCGTCGTGGCCACGCCGGAGCTGGTCATCGGCAGCGGTATCCGGGGCAGCAAGATCCTCGTGCCCGGGGCGACGCTGGCCGCGCTGCCCGGCGCGGAGGTCGTCGAGGGGCTCGGCCGCTGAGGCCTGTCTCACAGCGGGTCGAGGCGGGCCTTGAGCAGGCAGAACTCATTGCCTTCGGGGTCGGCCAGGACGTGCCACTGCTCTTCCCCTGTCTGACCGATGTCGGCCGGGCGAGCACCGAGCTTCAGCAGGCGTTCGAGCTCGGCGTCCTGATCGCGGTCGGTGGCGTTGACATCGATGTGCAGCCGGGATTTCCCCTTCTCCGGCTCGTCCCTGCGACTGAGGATGATCGTCGGCTGCGGGCCGCCGAACCCTTCGCGCGGCCCGATCTCCAGCGTGCCGTCGTCCTCGCGATCGAGCACGACGAAGTCCAGGACCTCGCACCAGAACCGCGCCAGCACCTCAGGGTCGCGGCAACCGAGTACGAGCTCACCGATACGACATGCCATTGAAGAAACCCGCTCTCAGCCGGGGGAACCGCCGGGAGGCCACACGCGAACGTCATGGCTACCAGCAGCCAAAGCTAGCCGACCTCGTCGCGCAGCTGCGGGAAGACCCTCGCCACCTTTGCCGTCAGGTACTCGCCGTAGGTGCCCTCGAAGGCCAGCGGGCTCGCGCCGTCCCAGCGCCGCCGCCCGCCCTCCTCCGCCGCCCGGTCCGGCAGCGGCGGCACCTCGGCCATGAAGTCGGGGTCGAGGAAGAAGGGGAACGACAGGCGGTCGCGGCCGCTCGCGTTGCGCACCCGGTGCGGCGTCGAGCGGTACCAGCCGCCGGTGAGGCGCTCCAGCATGTCGCCGATGTTGCAGACGAACGTGTCCGGCAGCGGCGGCGCGTCGACCCAGCCGCCCGGCGTGTGCACCTGCAGCCCGCCGTTGTCGTCCTGCGCGAGCAGGGTCAGCAGGCCGTAGTCGGTGTGCTCGCCGACGCCCCAGCCCGGCTCGTCCGGTGGCGGGGGCGGGGGCGGGTAGTGGAAGATCCGGAACAGCACGGTCGGCGACGCCGTGTAGCCCGCCGCGAAGTACTCCGCGTCCAGGCCGAGGCTGCGGGCGATGCCACGCAGCACCTGCTGCCCCACCGCCGTCAGATGCTCCACATAGGACAGTACGGCCGCGCGCAGGCCGGGCACCTGGCGCGGGAACAGGTTCGGGCCGTGCAGTGGCAGCGGGTTCCCGGCGGGCAGCTCCGTGCCGAAGTACAGGCCCTCCTTGAGGTCCCGCTCGCCCGACGTCAACTCCCCGCCGACGGGGAACCAGCCGCGCCACGCCCGGCCGCCCCGCGACATCGCGATCTCGCGCTTGCCGTCCTCGGGCAGCGCGAAGAACTCGCGGCTGCGCGCGTCCAGCTCCGCGCGCAGCGACGGCGGCACCCCGTGCCCGGTGACGTAGAAGAACCCGCTGTCCCGGCAGGCCCGCTCGATCTCGCCGGCCACCGCGTCCGGGTCGGAGATGTCGATGACGGGCAGCATCAGAAGACCACTGTCTTGGTGCCGTGCACGAGGACGCGGTTCTCCAGGTGCCACCGCAGGCCCCGCGCGAGCACGACCTTCTCGATGTCGCGGCCGCGGCGGACCATGTCGGTGATCGAGTCCGCGTGGCCGACCCGGGTGACGTCCTGCTCGATGATCGGGCCGGCGTCCAGCTCGGCGGTGACGTAGTGGCAAGTCGCGCCGATCAGCTTCACGCCGCGGCGGTGCGCCTGGTGGTAGGGCTTCGCGCCGACGAACGACGGCAGGAAGCTGTGGTGGATGTTCAGCGCCCGGCCCGTCCACGCCGCGCACACCCGCGCCGGCACGATCTGCATGAACCGGGCCAGCACGATCGCGTGCGGGTCGGCGTCGTCGACCAGCGTCTGCAGCCGGTCGAACGCGGCCTGCCTGCCGTCGGGCGGGAACGGCACGTGGTGGAACGGGATCCCGTGCGCCTCGGTGATCGCCGCCAGGTCCGGGTGGTTGCCGATCACCGCCGGCACGTCGACGTCCAGCTCGCCGGACGCCACGCGGCCCAGGATGTCGTAGAGGCAGTGGCCCTCCCGCGACACCAGGATCACCACGCGCCTGCGCTCCCCGGTGTCCTGGATCCGCCAGTCGCTCTCCCCGGCCAGCCCGGTGGCGACCGCGCCGAACCGGGCGCGCAGCTCGCCGACGTCGCCGGGAACGGTCGCCGCGTCGATCTCCTGCCGCGTGAAGAACCAGCCGCTGTCCGGGTCGGCGTGGTAGGCCGCCTCGACGATCTGCGCGCCGAGACCGGCCAGGAACGTCGAGATCCCGGCCACGATGCCGACGCGGTCCGGACACCCGAAGGTGATCACGAAGCGGCGGGTCATGGCGTTTTCAGTGCCTCGACGAGCGTCCGGTCGCCGGTGACGATGGCCGTGCTGGGCCGGTGCCACGCGGCGCGGTAGACGGCGTCCGCGGTGCCGACGACCGACGCGCCGGCCTCGATCTCGTCCGCCGGGCCGACCTCGGGTGCCGCGCCCGGCACCAGGCGCACCAGCCAGGCACGGCCCGCGTCCGCGGCGTGGAACAGCACCGTTCCCTCCACGGCGACGGACGCGTGCTCCAGCACGTGGGGAACCATCAGCTCGATCAGCTCGGCGATCCCGTCGGCGGCGTGGCCGGAGTCGAACACCAGTGACGGCACCGCCGACGCCTCGGTCGAGCCGGCTTGCGCGTGCTCGGCGTCGAGCCGGTGGATCGCGGTCTCGTGCGCCTGGCGGCGCGCCCAGAACGCGGCCGTGGCCGGGACGTCGGGGCTGAACACCCAGGTCGGCTCGTCCGGGCCCTTGGCCCGCAGGTCGGCGAGCAGCGACGCGAGCGCGTCGTCCCACCATCCCAGCAGCTCGTCCCAGGTGTCCGGCGTCTCCGGACGGCGGGGCCGCCCGGCGTCCGGCGCGGTCCGCAGCGCGCGTACGGCCCAGGCGTGCACCCTGGCGATGTGCGCGACCAGCTCCTGGACTGTCCACTCCGGACACGTCGGCACGGGCGCCGCCGGACCGGCCGCGACCGCCGCCGCGCGCAGGGCGGCGGCCTGTTCCTCGATCTGCTTGACATGACTCGCGAAATCCACGCGTGGAGGATATGCCCGGGGACCGGCACGCGGGCGGCTACTCGAGGTTGGACCGCGCGTACTCGGCCATCGCCGCGCGCAGGAACTCCGCCAGCCGCGGGTCGGTCCGGTCGAAGTTCGCCCGGAACCGCGGGTCCTCGGCGTACACGTCGCCGAGGCCCGTGTAGGACTCCCGGTTCGGCGTCCAGTGCTGGGTGATCCACCGGTAGTGGCCCGCGATCACGTCCTGCACCTGCGCGTCGGCCGGCTCGCGGCCGGCGTCGATCAGCCCGGTCAGCGTGGTCAGCTGGGCCGCCCACTCCTCGCGCTGGCCGGCCCACCACTGCTGGGGCTTGTCCTTGACGTGCTCGTTCGCGGCGTCGACGGTCTCCGCGCCCCAGCGCTGCCGGGCCTCCTCGGTCAGCGCCGCCTGGCGGTCGGGGTCGAATCCCTCGAACCAGTGGTCCATGGACTTGGCGTTCACGTTCTCATCTCCTTTCAGCTCCTCGATCGTGCGGGACACCGTGTCCGCCAGCCGCTGGAACCGGTCGCGCTCGGCGAGCAGCCACTTCTGGTGCAGGCGCAGCACCTCGGCCTGGTCGCGGCCCTCGTGCACGATCTCGGCGATCGCTTCGAGACCGACCCCCAGCTCGCGCATGACGAGGATCTGCTGCAGCGCCAGCAACTGCTCGCGCTCGTAGTAGCGGTACCCGTTCGCGCCGACCCTGGCCGGCGGCAGCAGGCCGATGTCGTCGTAGTGCCGCAGCGTCCGGGACGTCACCTTGGACATCCGCGCCACCTGGGCGATCGACCATGCCATGCCGACCACGATAGAAGTTGACGTAACGTCAAGGTCAAACCCGATGTGGTACCAACCACGCATGGACGACCGACTCCGCCGGGCCCGGGCGAGCCTGCGTGGCCTCGCGGTCGGCGACGCGCTCGGCGGCGGTGTCGTCCAGCCCGCCGCGCGCAGCCTGCCGCCCGCACCCTGGCGGTGGACCGACGACACCGAGATGGCGTGCTCGGTCGTGCACGTGCTGGCCGCGCACGGCCGCCTGGACGCGGACGCGCTCGCGGCGAGCTTCGTCGACCACCACGACCCGGACCGCGGCTACGGCGCGGGCCTGGCCGCGATGGTCCACGAGGCCGGGCGCCGCGGGGTGTCGCTGCGGGAGATCGCGCCAGGAACGTTCGGCGGCGAGGGCTCGTGGGGCAACGGCGCGGCGATGCGGGTGGCGCCGCTCGGCGCGTGGTTCGCGGGCGACCCGGCGACCGCGGCGCGCGCGGCGGCCGAGTCGGCGCGCGTCACGCACACCCACCCGCAGGGCGTGGCGGGCGCGGTCGCGACGGCCGTGGCCGCGGCGCTCGCGGCGAGCGGGGCACCGGTGGGCGAGCTGTACGACGCGGTTCTCGCGCACACACCGGACGGCCCGGTGCACGACGGCGTGGCGCGGGCGGCGACGCTCGACGCCGACCCGGTGCGGGCGGCCGCCACGCTCGGGACCGGGGGCCGGCAGAGCGCGCCGGACACGGTGCCGCTCGCGCTGTGGATCGCCGCGCGGCACCTGGACGACTACGCCGAAGCGGTGTGGACGGCCGCCGCGGTTGCCGACGACGTCGACACGATGTGCGCGATCGTCGGCGGTGTCGTGGCCGCGCGGGTCGGCGCGGCCGACGTACCCGGCGAGTGGCGCACCGCGTGCGAACCGTTGCCGTCGTGGGTGATCACGACCCGCTGACGGGCGGTTGTCATCGGTCGGACGTGTTCACGACACCTTCCGTCCGCCGACGACGCATAGCGTCCGCCGGGTCGGTCCGATTGACGAAAGGCCAGAACATGAACAGACGCAGTGCCATGTCCGCGGTCGCCCTCGGGGCGGTCGCGGTCGCCGTCGGGGCAACGATTGTCAGCACGACCGCTGCCGACGGGTCGCCCGGGAGGGGCGGAGACGAGAACGCCCTCCTGCAGGCGGTGCACAACCACCACCCCCGCAACGTCATCGTGCTGATCGGTGACGGCATGGGCACCCAGGAGATCACGGCTGCCCGCTACTACCAGGGTGTGCACAACCGGCTCAACGTCGACCGCATGCCGTTCACCGGCTTCGACACCACCTGGTCGGTCAAGCCGGCCGCGCAGCCGCCGTACCTGCCGGACTACGACCCCGACTCGGCGTCGACCGGCACGATGTGGGCCACCGGCCGCAAGACCCTCGACGAGCGCATCTCGCAGGGCCCGAGCAGCGCCATCGAGGTGCCGGGCACGAACTTCGAGACCGTCATGGAGAAGGCCCGCAAGCGCGGCATGAAGGTCGGCAACGTCTCCACGGCGGAGATCACCGACGCCACGCCGGCCGTGCAGTCCTCGCACATCTCGCTGCGCGGCTGCCAGGGCCCCGGCGACATGGCGCCCTGCCAGTCGGAGACCAAGGACGCGGGCGGCCCCGGCTCGATCGCCGAGCAGGAGGCCGACCACAAGCTGGACGTGCTGCTCGGCGGCGGGCGCGCCCGCTTCGAGCAGACGATCACCGGCGGCAAGGACGAGGGCAAGACCGTCGTCGACTCGGCGAAGCGGCAGGGCTACGAGTACGTGACCGACGCCGCCGGCCTGCGCAAGGCGGACGGCCGGGTGCTCGGCCTGTTCAACCCGTCGAACATGTCGCTCGAGTGGACCGGCCCGGCCTCCGCGCTCGGCAAGGGCAACGCGCCCGCGCCGTGCACGGAGAACCAGCGCCCGGCAGGCGAGCCGAGCCTGTCGGACATGACGTCGAAGGCGATCAGGCTGCTGGACAACCGGAAGGGCTTCTTCCTGCAGGTCGAGGGCGCGTCGATCGACAAGCAGGACCACGCCACCAACGCGTGCGGCCAGCTGGGCGAGACCGTGGCTTTCGACAAGGCGATCGGCGTCGCGCTGGACTACCAGCGGTCCCACCCGGACACGATGGTGATCGTCACCGCCGACCACTCGCACACGAGCCAGATCGTCGGTGAGGACGCGAGTGGCTCCGGCCTGCCGACCGGCTACTCGACGAACGTCACCACGAAGGACGGCCAGACCCTGACGCTGACCTACGGCACCGCCGGCTTCGGCGGCGCGGGCGCGGCCCCGGTGGCGGCCCCGCCGAGCCAGCAGCACACGGGCGCGACCGTCCCGGTGTGGGGCATCGGCCCGGGCGCCGCGGACATCCTCGGCACCAACGACCACACCGACCTGTTCCACACGCTGGGCGGCTGAGGTCCTCTCACTGCCGGCGTTTCTTCATCTCGCGAAGGAACGCCGGCAGGTCGCCCACCGAAAGCACCGGCCCGCCCGGGTTCTTGCTGTCACGGACCGCACCGGCATAGGCCAGCTCGACGCAGTTGCCACCCTGTCCGCTGGAATAACTGGACTTGCGCCACCGCATTCCGCACTCTCCTGTCGCCGGGGTTTACACCTCCTCCGCGAGCTTACTGACGAGAGAGATCGACTTGTTCGGTGTGAAAGCGAGTTCACGCAGTTGGCCGAACATCCAGGCGTAGCGCTCGAAATCAGCCGGGCGGTCGGGATACAGCGCGCCGGAGTCGACCTCGATGAAGACCGTCGGCTCACCGCCATCAATTGGGAAGTGCAGCATGGTGACTGAGCTGGTCATCGCCGGATGGGCACCGACGTTGAACGGCAGCACCCGTACCGTCACGTTCGGCCGTTTTGCCATCGCTGCAAGGTGCCGTAGCTGCTCGCGCATGACTTTCTTCCCGCCGACGAGTCGACGCAACACCGCTTCGTTCACCACCACTTGAAAATCCGGGGGCGTGTCCCGCGTCAACAATTCCTGCCTGGCCAGGCGGAGCTCGACGAGCCGTTCGAGGCTCTCCTTGGTGGCGTCCGGACTGTTCGCAGCGGATACCGTTCGGCAGTAGTCCGCGGTCTGTAGCAGGCCGGGAATGAACTCCGCTTCGTATCCCCAGATCTCCGATGCCTCGGCCTCCTCGCCGAGATAGCGCTCGAACCAGTTGGGCGTCGTGTCGCTGTGGGCGACGAGCCAGCCGCGATCCTCCGAATCCTCGGCCAGCCGCAGCAGGTGATCGCGCAGCGGGGCACCGACCCGGTAGCAGTGGCACAGGAGCCGGACGGTGCGCGGCAGGATCGTCTGCTTCGCGCTCTCGATCCGGCTGATCGTCGCGCGGCTGAGCCCGGAGAGCTCGGCGGCCCCTTCCATCGTCGTGACGCCCGCGTCCAGCCGGAGGTCGCGCAGCTGGCGACCGAGCTGCCGCCGTCTGGTCGCGGGGCCCGGCATCGGGGACATCGTGGAGTTCGTTGTCATGTCGACATTCTTATGCCGAAATTGCCGTCGGGTGTGCGGGGGCGGGCAAGGTTCACCCGATCGGGACGCGCCTCTCGTGCGGTCCTCAGTGTACGTTGCACATATCCGCAATCCTTGCTGCACAAGCAAATGCCATTCAAGAAGGAGTTGCAAATGGCGATGGCAGTGAATGGCCACGACGTGACGACGACCGTCAACATGACGGTGGGTCGCGACGTCGATGTCAGATTCCTGGTGAGCCAGGAGAATCCCGACAGCATCACGCTCGTGATCGGCGACTCCGCCGCGGAGATCAGCTTCGATCCGTCCACTGTGGAGGCTCTGCACGAGCGGTCCGGCGCGGCGGTGCACGAGCTGTACGCCGGCGGCCCGCCGGCGTAGCGCGTCAGAGGGTGCAGCCGACCAGGACCGGTTCGGGCTGCAGGTCCACGCCGAAGGCGGTGCGCACACCGTCGCGCACCTCGCGGGCCAGGGACAGCAGGTCGGCCGCCGTCGCCGTGCCGCGGTTCGACAGGGCGAGGGTGTGCTTGCCGGACAACGAAACCCGGCCGTCCGCGGCCGTGTAGCCCTTCGCAAAGCCGGCGCGCTCGATCAGCCACGCCGCCGACAGCTTCGACACCCCCACGCCCGCCGGATACTGCGGCACCGGCACGTCCGCACCCACCCGCGCCCCGATCCGCGCCAGCACCCCGCCGAGGTCGTGCTGCAGCACGATCGGGTTCGTGAAGAACGACCCCACGCTCCACGTGTCGTGGTCCGCCGGGTCGAGCACCATGCCCTTGCCGCGCCGCAGCTCCAGCACCGCCTGGCGCGCCTGGTCCACCGGCACCTGACGGCCCTGCCGCACGCCGAGCACCCGCGCCAGCTCCGTGTACCGGATCGGCGCCGACTGCCCGCCGTCCGCCAGCTCGAACCGCACGCGCAGCACCACCGCGCGCTCGGTTCCCTTGAGCACGCTCGTGCGGTACCCGAGCCCCAGCTCCGCGGCACTGAGCGTGCGGATCTCGCCGGCCCCGCGGTCGAACAGGTCGACCGAGATCAGCAGCTGGGAGATCTCGACGCCGTACGCGCCGACGTTCTGCACCGGCGTCGCGCCGACCGAGCCCGGGATGCCGGACAGGCACTCCAGCCCGCCGAGCCCCGCCTCGACCGTGCGGCACACGACGGCGTCCCAGTCCTCGCCCGCCTCCACGGTGAGCGCGACCCGCCCGTCGCCGAGCGAGTCGATCTTGCTGCCGCGGTTGGCGACATGCACGACCGTGCCGTCGAAGCCCTCGTCGGCGATCACCAGGTTCGACCCGCCGCCGAGCACCAGCACGTGCTCGCGCCGGCCGTCCGCCGATCTGACCGCGGCGGCGACGTCCTCGGCGGATCCGGCGGCCACGAACCGGGCGGCGGGGCCGCCGAGGCGCAGCGTCGTGTACCCGGACAGGGGGACCGCGGAGCGGGCCGTTACCCCGTCCGCACCGAGGGGGAGGCTGGTCATGGGCTCCAACGGTAACCTCCGTCGCATGGCAACCAGCCTGGAGCACCGGTCGACCTTCGCCGCGACCGCTGACGTGGTCTTCCAGACCCTCGTTGACGAGGCATTTCTCACCCAGCGCCTGCGCGACATCGGCGGCAAGAACGCGGCACTGCTGGATCACTCGCGCGACGGCGACCGCGTCACGTTCCGGATGCGCCAGGGCGTGGACGCGTCCCGGCTGCCCGGCGCGGTGCGGTCGATGCTGAACGGCGACCTGGTCGTCGAGCGCGAGGAACGCTGGCAACCCGACGGCGGCGCGTACGCCGGGAGGAGCCGGGTGTCGATCACCGGCGTGCCGGGCGACATCGAGGGCCGCTCGCGGGTCGCCGCCGCGGGTTCCGGCACCGCGCTGGTGATCACCGCGCAGGTGCGCGTCGGCATCCCGCTGATCGGCGGCAAGATCGAGAAGGTCGTCGCCGAGCAGGTCGGGAAGCTGCTGGCCACGGAGGGCGAGTACGCCGACAAGTGGCTGGCCGACCGCGCCTGACCGCGCCCCTGGGCTCGCCGACCCGGGGAACGACGAACCCGAACCGGCTGCGCCGGGTGGACCGGTGGATGGCGGCGTCCGCGCTCGTGCGTTCTGCTTTGGACGTGTCGTCGCCCTTGGTCGTGGACGTCGGGTACGGCGCGTCGCCGGTGACCACGGTCGAACTGGCGGCCCGGTTGCGGTCGGTGCACGCGGACGTGCGGGTGCTGGGCCTGGAGCTGGACCCCTCGCGCGTGGCTGATGCGGCGCCGTTCGCCGACCCGCCCCGCCTGGACTTCCGGCGCGGCGGTTTCGAGCTGGCGGGTACCCGGCCATCGCTGGTGCGGGCGTTCAACGTGCTGCGCCAGTACACGGAGGCGGAGGTGGCGTCGGCGTGGTCGACCATGACTCGCCGGCTCGCGCCGGGCGGCGTGCTCGTCGAGGGCACGTGCGACGAGCTCGGCCGGCGGTGCTGCTGGGTGACGCTGACGGCGGCCGGGCCGCGGCTGTTCACGCTGGCGTGCCGGCCCGCGAACCTCGAGCGGCCGTCGGACCTGGCGGAGCGGCTGCCGAAGTCGCTGATCCACCGCAACGTGCCCGGCGAGCCGGTGCACGCGCTGTTCGCCGCGCTGGATCGCTGCTGGGCGAGCGCCGCCCCGTTCTCGCCGTACGGCCCGCGGGCCCGCTGGGTGGAGACGGCCCGCCTGCTGGCCGCGGACGGCTGGCCGGTCCGCGACACCCGCAAACGCTGGCGCCAGGGCGAAATCACCCTCGACTGGCCCGCGGTAGCCCCGTCCTGAACCGCCCGCGGAGAACCCCCGGCGCCCCCACGCGCACCAAACCCTCATAAACGACCCGCGCGCACGCACGCGCGTGCAGAACGCCAGAAACGTAGCCCCCACCCTGTCCCGGGGGCACCCCTCAGCGCCAGTCTACCGGCGGTCACTGACGAAAAGGCTGGTCAGGCGTTGGCTGTGGACAACTGCGCGGGTTGTGGACAAGTCACTCGCGGTGGGCGCGGGTGGCGGAGGCCTGGGCGCGCGGCTTGAGGACGATCTGGTCGATGTTCACGTGCGAGGGCCGGGTCGCCGCCCACACGATCGTGTCCGCCACGTCGTCGGCGGTCAGCGGGGTGATGTCCGCGTACACGGCGTCCGCCCGGGCCGCGTCGCCGGCGAAGCGGTTCAGGGAGAAGTCCGTCTCCACCATGCCGGGCAGGATCTCCGTGAACCGGATCGGCTCGCCGAGGTGCTCGCCGCGCAGGGTGCGGTGCAGCGCGGACTGGGCGTGCTTCGCGCTCGTGTAGCCGCCCCCGTTGTCGTACACCTCGTACGCCGCGATCGACGTCACCGTCACCACGTGACCGTCGCCCGACGACGCCAGCGCGGGCAGCAGCGCCTTCGTCAGCCGCAGGGTGCCCAGGACGTTCGTCTCCCACATCCAGCGCCAGTGGTCCTCGTCCGCCGCGGCGACCGGCTCCAGGCCGCGCGCGCCGCCCGCGTTGTTGACCAGCAGGCGGCAGGACGGCACCGCGGCCACGAACTCCGCGACCGATGAGGGCGAGGTCACGTCAAGTGGCAGTGCGGTGCCGCCGATGTCCGAGGCGATGACTTCCAGACGCTCGAGGCGGCGGGCACCCAGCACCACGTGGAAGCCGGCCGCGGCCAGACCCCGCGCGGTGGCCGCGCCGATTCCCGCGCTCGCGCCGGTAACGATCGCCGTGCCGATGTTGTTCACGTTTGTCGATCCTTCCCCCGGAGGTACTCAGAGCCGGGTGCGGGGCGCGGTATGACCACTGTCACACTTTTCCGCGCGCACCTCGTCCGCTCCCGGACGTCCTGAGATACGAGAGCCAGAATGTCAGTCGGAGGTTGAAGACGGTGAGATCCCAGCGGTTGTTCGGAACGGTCGTCGTCCTGTTGGCGAGCGTGACTCTGCTCGCCGCGTGTTCCGGCTCCGACTCCAGCGGCTCCTTCGGCGACTCTCTGAAAGAGAAAACGAAGGAGAAAGAGAAGGCGCCGGCCGCCAAGATCAACTTCGCGCCCGCGGACGGCGCGAAGGACGTGCCGGTGCTCGACCCCATCAAGATCTCGGTCGACGAGGGCGAGCTGACCGCGGCCACGGTGACCAGCCCGTCCGGCAAGAAGGTCGCCGGCACGCTGTCGCCCGACAAGCTCAGCTGGGCGAGCAGCGAGGTGCTCGGCTACGG
Source organism: Actinophytocola sp. (assembly GCA_035995025.1). Lineage (GTDB taxonomy): Bacteria > Actinomycetota > Actinomycetes > Mycobacteriales > Pseudonocardiaceae > Actinophytocola. Next base: position 69,307 of record DASYKY010000043.1, on the reverse strand, counting down.
CAAGACCTACGAGTACACCGCGACCGCGAAGAACAAGGAAGGCGACGAGTCGACGCAGGAGGGCAGCTTCGCCACGCTCGCCCCGGCCTCGACCCCGCGCGCCACGATCAACCCGAACGACAACGCCACGGTCGGCGTCGCCATGCCGGTCAGCGTGAAGTTCCCCGAGGGCCCGGTGACCGACAAGGCCGCCGTCGAGAAGGCGCTCGAGATCAAGACGTCCGTGCCCGTCGAGGGCGCGTGGGGCTGGCTCAACGCCCAGCAGGTCGACTGGCGGCCCAAGGAGTACTGGCCGGCCAACACGACGGTCACGGTCAACGCCAAGCTCTACGGCCTGGACTACGGCGACGGCGCGTTCGGCAAGTCCGACCTGGCCACGTCGTTCACCGTCGGGCGCAACCAGGTCGTGAAGATCAACACGCCCGACCACAAGATGAACGTGTACCGCAACGGCGCGCTGACCGCGAGCTACCCGGCCAGCAACGGCATGGACGCCGACCCGGCGCGCAACACGCCCAACGGCACCGTGATCGTGATGTCGAAGGAGCCGGTCGGCGACTTCTCCAACCCGAAGTACGGCTACACGAACGTCATGAAGAAGTGGGCCGTGCGCATCTCCAACCACGGCGAGTACATCCACGAGAACAACGACAACGCGGCCAACATCGGCAAGGTCAACAGCTCGCACGGCTGCGTCAACCTGCTCGAGGCCGACGCCAAGAAGTACTTCGACAGCGCGCTGATCGGCGACCCGGTCGAGATCACCGGCTCGAAGGCGAAGTTCCCGACCAGCTCGGACGTGTTCGACTGGCTGATCCCGTGGAGCCAGTGGCAGTCGATGTCGGCCTTGTGATCTCGGAGGTAGTGGGCGCGGGCGGCGTGCGGTTGGCCGTCCGCGAGGCCGGGGCGGCGCACGCGCCGCCGATCGTGTTCCTGCACGGCTGGTCGGCCAGCGCCGCGGCGTGGTCGTACCAGCTCGCCGACTCCGAGCTGGCCTCCCACCACCGGCTGGTGGCCGTCGATCTGCGCGGCCACGGCCACTCCGACACACCCGACCCGGCCGACGGCGGCTACGCCGACTCCGCGGTGTGGGCGGCCGACGTCGCCGCGGTGCTCGACCGGACCGGCCCGGCGGTGCTCGTCGGCTGGTCCTACGGCGGCCTCGTCATCGCCGACTACCTGCGCGAACGCGGCACCTCCGGGGTGGCGGGCGTCGTGCTGGTCGGCGCGATCACCGAGATCGGCCGCGACCGCCCGGGCGGCGAGGTCGGCCCGGGCTGGAGCGGCCTCCTGCGGCCCGCCCTGTCCGACGACCCCGGTGTGGCCGTGCCCGCGCTCACCGCGATGGCCGCCCGGATGACCGCGGACCCGGCGCCCGGCGCGGACGCGCGGCGGCTGCTCTCCGACATGCTCCGGGTGCCGCCCGCCGTGCGGGCCGCCCTCTTCCGGCGAACAGTCGACAACGCGAACGTGCTGGCCGGTGCGTCCGTCCCGGCGCTGGTCGTGCACGGCGAGCGGGACGACGTGATCAGCCCGCGGGCCGCGAAGTACGCGGCGGGGAAGATTCCCGGTGCCCTCGTGCGTTGGTTCCCAAACGTGGGACACATGCCGTTCACGGAACGGGTCGATGAGTTCAACGCGGTCCTGCGGGAGTTCGCGAGGCCGGTCACCAGCCACTAGTCGGGAGTGGATGTGCGGGAAGCCAGCAGTACCAATGACGGTGCAGTTGTCCGGCTCCACCGGCCGCCTCGCCGGGTGGCGGTGCTCTCGGTGCACACCTCGCCGCTCGAGCAGCCGGGCACCGGCGACGCGGGCGGCATGAACGTCTACATCACGCAGACCGCCACCCGGATGGCCCGCCGCGGCATCGCCGTCGAGGTGTTCACCCGGGCCACCTCCTCGGACCTGCCGCCGGTCGCCGAGCTCGCGCCGGGCGTGCTGGTCCGGCACGTGCACGCCGGCCCGTTCGAGGGGCTCGGCAAGGACGAGCTGCCTGCCCAGCTGTGCGCGTTCACCGCGGGCGTGCTGCGCGCCGAGGCCCGCCACGAGCCCGGCTACTACGACCTCGTGCACTCGCACTACTGGCTGTCCGGCCAGGTCGGCTGGCTCGCGCGGGACCGCTGGGGCGTGCCGCTGGTGTTCTCCGCGCACACGCTGGCCAAGGTCAAGAACCTCGCGCTGGCCGCCGGCGACACCCCCGAGCCGCGCACCCGCGTGATCGGCGAGCAGCAGGTCGTCGACCAGGCCGACCAGATGGTCGCCAACACCGCGGTCGAGGCCCGCCAGCTCGTCGACCTGTACGACGCCGAGCCGGAGAAGGTCAACACCGTGGCCCCGGGCGTCGACCTCGACCTGTTCCGCCCCGGCGACCGGCTCGCCGCCCGCGCCGCGCTCGGCATCCGGCGCGACGCCGTGGTGCTGGCGTTCGTCGGCCGCATCCAGCCGCTGAAGGCACCCGACGTGCTGCTGCGTGCCGCGGCCGAGCTGCTCGCCCGCGGCGCCGTGCCGCGCGAGAAGCTGACGGTCCTGGTGGCCGGTGGCCCGTCCGGCTCGGGCCTGGAGGCACCGACGGCGCTGCACGAGCTGGCCGCCGAGCTCGGCATCACCGACGTGGTCCGGTTCCTGCCGCCGCGGCAGGGCGCGGCGCTCGTCGACGTGTACCGCGCGGCCGACGTCGTCGCGGTGCCCAGTCACAACGAGTCGTTCGGCCTCGTCGCGCTCGAGGCCCAGGCGTGCGGCACGCCGGTCGTCGCGGCAGCCGTCGGCGGCCTGCCGGTCGCCGTCGCGGACCGGTCGTCCGGTTTGCTCGTGCCCGGGCACGAGCCCGCCGCGTGGGCGGGCGCGCTGGCCAGGGTGGCGCTGTCCCGGGCCGACCGCGAGCGCCTCGCCGCGGGCGCCGTCGTGCACGCGAACGACTTCTCGTGGGACCGTACGACCGACGAGCTGGTGGCCGGCTACGTCGAGGCGGCCGGGGCGTTCCGGCGCGCTGTCCTCGACACGGGGGTTGCGGTGTGAGCAATGTGCCGGTTGACCTGGACGCGGTGATCGCGGGAGCACTCGACGAGCGCGAGCTGACCTACGACCACCCCGGGCCGGGCCGGTACTTCGTGACGCTGCCGGGGACGAAGAAGCTGCAGACGAACTGCTGGCTGCAGGTCGGCGAGCACGCGATGGTCGTCGAGGCGTTCGTGTGCCGCAGGCCGGACGAGGCGCACGAGGCGGTGTACCGCTTCCTGTTGCAGCGCAACGCGAAGCTCTACGGCGTGCACTACACGATCGACCACGTCGGGGACATCTACCTGGTCGGCCGGGTGAGCCTGGGCGCGGTGACCGCCGACGAGCTCGACCGGCTTCTCGGCCAGGTCGTCGAGGCGGCCGACGGCGACTTCAACACGCTGCTGGAGATCGGCTTCGCGACGTCGATCCGGCGCGAGTACGCGTGGCGGGTGTCGCGCGGCGAGTCACTCGCGAACCTGAAGGCGTTCGAACACCTGACGCAAAACACGGAGTAGACGGCGCAGGATGGCGTCGTGGAGATGGCCGACCGCCTCCGAAACCGCAACCTCAGGGGACCGTGACGGCACTAAGCCACAAGAACGCCCGCCACCGCCACCATGCGCCGGAACGCAACCAACACTTTGAATTCCGGGGAGGCGGGAGAGGGGCGGGACGGGGGCGGCTCGAGCGAGGGGGGAGTCGCGATCTCGAGCCGCCCCGCGTAGGTTCCCGCCGCGTCGGAGCCCTGAGGCGGGGGACCCTTGGGTTTCCGGGCGGGGCGCGGCTCGGCAGGGGAGACGAGCCGCACTGCTGCCCTCTCGGATCAGGGAGTGCGTGGGAGCTGATCCGGTCGGGCGCTGTCAACCTGTCAGAAGTCGGCCGGTTACACAAGGCCACTGCTTACCCCGAGTGGGGTTAATTGCGCTCCGTACATAACTTTTTGGTCAAGAAGCAAAAACAAAAGTCAACTAAACGTGGTCACGAGCCTCTGTGATCCCTCGAACGGGTGGTGGGCCAAAACCCCACCTCATCTGGCACTCTTCCCGGTATGGCTGGATCGATGCACCCGAACGGCTCCGCCATCGGGACCCTGATTCTGCTCCGCCACGGCGAGAGCTTGTGGAACGCGGAGAACTTGTTCACCGGCTGGGTCGACGTCGGCCTGTCGGCGAAGGGCGAGACCGAGGCCCGCCGCGGCGGCGAGCTCCTCGTCGAGCACGACCTGCTCCCCGACGTCGTGCACACCTCGCTGCTGCGCCGTGCGATCGCGACCGCCAACATCGCGCTGGACGTCGCCGGCCGGCACTGGATCGACGTGCGCCGGGACTGGCGGCTCAACGAGCGGCACTACGGCGCGCTGCAGGGCAAGAACAAGAAGCAGACGTTGCAGGAGTTCGGCGAGGAGCAGTTCATGCTCTGGCGCCGCTCGTACGACACGCCCCCGCCGCCGATCGAGCCGGGCAGCGAGTTCAGCCAGGACCGGGACCCGCGGTACGTGGCGGCCGGCGCCCAGGGGGTGCTGTCCGAGTGCCTGAAGGACGTGGTGGTGCGGTTCCTGCCGTACTGGGAGTCGGCGATCGTGCCCGACCTGCGGGCCGGCAGGACGGTGCTGCTCGCCGCGCACGGGAACTCGCTGCGGGCCCTGGTGAAGTACCTGGACCGCATCTCCGACGACGCGATCGCCCAGCTCAACGTTCCCACGGGCATCCCGCTGCGCTACGACCTCACCGAGGACCTGCAGCCGGTCACGCCCGGCGGGACGTACCTGGACCCGCTGGCCGCCGAGGCGGCCGCCTCGGCGGTCGCCAACCAGGGCCGCTAGGGCGCGTCTGGCGGATCTTGGTCGATGAGATTCGTGATCCGGGCGGTTCCTGGCAAGGCGGAGCGATGGCCTCGTACCGGGTCGTACTCGGCCGTTGCGACAACGCAGCCGGGGGCCGTCTGGGCGGGATCGCGCGGCCGAAGATCCGTCAGACGTGCCCTAGCTCACACGAGGCCTAGCTCCCGGGCCCGCACACCCGCCTGGAACCGGGACTCGGCGCCCAGGGCCACCATCAGCTCGGCGACCCGCCGCCGGTAGGTCCGCACCCCCAGCCCGAGGGTGCGGGCCGCCGACTCGTCCTTGCCGCCGGCGGCAAGCAGCTCGAGCACCCGCGGCGCCAGCGACCGCAGCTCGGCCAGCTGCGCGTCGTAGGTGGCCAGGGCCGTCGAGCCGCGCCACGCCGCCTCGAACAGCGACGCCACGCCCGCGACGGTGTCCGGCTGGGAGATCACCGTGTAGGAACGGCGGCCCGCGGACAGGTCGCCGGCCAGGATGACCACGCGGCGGTCGAGGATGATCGTCTCGTTGATGTCGTCCTGGGTGATCCGGATGTCGGCGCCCGCCGCGCGCAGGGCCGCGAGGTGCTGCGCGCTCGACGGGTTCAGCAGCACGCCCGGGCGGTACAGCTTGCGCACCTTCATGCCCGGCCGGTGCTCGGGTGGTGGCTGCGATGCCGGGTGCGCCGCCTGCCACGTGCTCAGGTCGTGCGCCGCGCACGAGATCTCGGTGGCCGCGGCGAACAGGTGCCCGGTCCGCGCGAACAGTTCCGCCTCGTCGTGCACGATCGCGACCTCGGCCGTCTCCATGCCCCGAGTCTGCCCGCACCGCCAGGGCCGTGGGCGGATCGGCAGCAAGTTGCCAGACCTGGCGCCGCCTCCCGCCCGCCGACAGGGTGGAGTCATGACCACAGACATGATCACCGCCGCCGCCTCGGGGACCTGGCGGCTCGGCGACCGCACCGTCAACCGGCTCGGCTACGGGGCGATGCGCATCATGGCCAGGGCCGACGGCTCACCGAGCGACCGCGACACGGTGCTCGCCGTGCTGCGCCGCGCGGTCGAGCTCGGCGTCAACCACATCGACACCGCCGCGTTCTACTTCTCCGCGCTGCGCTCGGCCAACGAGCTGATCAACACCGCGCTCGCGCCGTATCCGGACGACCTCGTGATCACCACGAAGGTCGGGCCCGGCCGCGGACCGGACGGCGAGTGGCTGCCGACCGCGCGGCCCGAGCAGCTGCGCGGCCAGGTCGAGGAGAACCTGCGCCAGCTCGGCCGCGACCACCTCGACGTCGTGAACCTGCGCCTGGGTGCGGCGCTCGAGCGCGGCGAGGGCACGCTCGCCGACCGGTTCGGCGCGCTCGCCGAGCTACGCGAGGAGGGCCTGATCCGCCACCTCGGCATCTCCAACGTCGGCGCCGGGCACCTCACCGAGGCGCTGTCGATCGCGCCGGTCGTGTGCGTGCAGAACAAGTTCTCGCTGACCACCGCGCGCGAGGACGACTCGCTCATCGAGCTGTGCGCCAGGCACGGCGTGGCCTTCGTCCCGTTCTTCGCCATCGCCTCAGGCGGGAGCGTCAGCGGCTCGCCCGGCGGGGGCGAGCCGGGAGGGCGGGAGCGGGCCGCCGCCGAGGCCGCCGAGCAGGTCGCGCGCGAGCACGGCGTCAGCTCCGCGCAGGTGCGCCTCGCCTGGACTCTCCACAAAGGCCCGAACGTGCTGGCCATCCCGGGTACCGGCGACCCGGCGCACCTCGCGGAGAACGTCGCCGCGGGCGCGCTGCGGCTGTCGGACGACGACCTCGCCCGATTGGACACGATCGGGTGAACGGGGGTTGACGGCGGCAAGAACAACTTCGCGACAGATGTCGCGACCGTCACTCCGGGCCGCGCCGGACTGGTCTGTAGCGCACCTGACCTGCTTACGATTCGTGCGTGGCCTACTTGGTCTGGATCGTCCCGGCGCTGCTCGCCGGGTTCGCCGTGGGCTTCGTGGCCGGCCGGGCCCGCCGCCGGCCGGCCACGCAGGCCCCGGCCGGGCCGAGCGTCTCGATCCTCATCCAGCGCCTCATGCAGTCCTCGCGCACCGCGATCGTCATCCTCAACGAGTTCGGCGACGTCGTGCAGTACAACCCGCGCGCCGTCGAGCTGGGCGTGGTGCGCAACCGGCGGGTGGACGACCACACGAAGAAGGCGGCCGAGCTGGTCAAGGAGACCGGCGAGCCCGTCGAGATCGACCTCTCGCCGACCCACCACGGCGTCCACTTCGGCCGCGGCCCGGAGGCCGTGCGCGGCGAGATCCGCCCGCTGGGCGACGGCTTCATGGCCGTGGACGCCGCCGACGAGTCCGAGGCCGTCCGCCTCGAGGCCACCCGCCGCGACTTCGTCGCCAACGTGAGCCACGAGCTGAAGACCCCGGTCGGCGCGATGGCCCTGCTCGCCGAGGCCGTGCTCGACTCCGCAGACGACCCCACCTCGGTGCGCCGGTTCACCGGCAAGATCCTCCGCGAGGCCACCCGCCTCGGCACGCTCGTCACCGAGCTGATCGCGCTGTCGCGCCTGCAGGGCGCGGAGCGGCTGCCCGAGCTGAACGCCGTCGAGGTCGACTCCGTGGTGCGCGACGCGCTGAGCCGCTCCCAGCTCGCCCAGGAGTCCACCGGCATCGACATCGCCACCGACCCGGAGAGCTGCCTGCTCGTCGAGGGCGACCGCACGCTGCTGGTCACCGCGCTCGCGAACCTGCTGGAGAACGCGGTCGCGTACTCTCCGCCCGGCAGTCCCGTCTCGATCAGCCGCAGGCAGGTCGGCGGGTTCGTCGAGATCGCCGTGACCGACCGCGGCATCGGCATCCCCGAGGACGAGCAGCAGCGCGTCTTCGAGCGGTTCTACCGGCTCGACAAGGCCCGCTCGCGCGCCACCGGTGGCACCGGCCTCGGGCTCGCGATCGTCAAGCACGTCGCCGCCAACCACGGCGGCGAGGTCAAGCTCTGGAGCCGGCCGGGCACCGGCTCCACGTTCACGCTCCGCATTCCCGCCCACGCCAACGGAAACGGTGTCAGAAGCAACGGCGACAACAACGGAGGAAAGCCGTGACCAGGGTGCTCATCGTCGAGGACGAGGAGTCCTTCGCCGACCCGCTCGCGTTCCTGCTGCGCAAGGAGGGGTTCACGGCCGCGGTCGCGAACACCGGCCAGCAGGCGCTCGAGGAGTTCGACCGCAATGGTGCCGACATCGTCCTGCTCGACCTGATGCTGCCCGGGATGAGCGGCACCGACGTGTGCAAGGCACTGCGCCAGCGCTCCACCGTCCCCGTGATCATGGTGACCGCCCGGGACAGCGAGATCGACAAGGTCGTCGGCTTGGAGATCGGCGCCGACGACTACGTGACAAAGCCGTACTCCGCTCGCGAGCTGATCGCGCGGGTCCGCGCGGTGCTGCGCCGCGGCGGCGAGAGCGGCGACGGCGAGCTGCTGCCGCAGGCGCTCGCGGCGGGCCCGGTGCGGATGGACGTCGAGCGGCACGTGGTGACCGTCGACGGCGGCGAGGTCCCCTTGCCGCTCAAGGAGTTCGACCTGCTCGAGTACCTGCTGCGCAACGTCGGCCGGGTGCTCACCCGCGGCCAGCTCATCGACCGGGTGTGGGGAGCGGACTACGTCGGCGACACCAAGACCCTCGACGTGCACGTGAAGCGTCTGCGCTCCAAGATCGAACCCGACCCGGCGTCACCGCGGCACCTGGTCACCGTGCGAGGCCTGGGCTACAAGTTCGAATCGTGAACAAGTTCTTCCCGTTTCGCGACCTACCGGTAACCTAGCCCCCCGTGCGCCTAGGGGTCTTGGACGTCGGTTCCAACACCGTCCACCTGCTCGTCGTGGATGCGCATCGCGGCGCGCACCCGATGCCGGCCAGCTCGGAGAAGACCGTCCTGCGCCTCGCCGAGCGGATCGACACGGACGGGCGGCTCTCGCAGGAGGGCGCCGACGACCTCGTCCACACCGTGGCGCAGGCGAAGCGATCGGCCGCGAAGCTCGGCTGCGCTGACCTGATGGCGTTCGCGACCTCCGCGGTCCGCGACGCGCACAACGCCGCCGAGGTGCTCGACCGGGTGCACGCCGAGACCGGGGTCGACCTGCAGGTGCTGAGCGGCACCGACGAGGCCCGGCTGACCTTCCTCGCCGCGCGCCGCTGGTACGGGTGGTCGGCGGGCAAGCTGCTCGTGCTCGACATCGGCGGTGGCTCGCTGGAGCTCGCGATGGGCGTGGACGAGGAGCCCGACTACGCCAGGTCGTACCCGCTCGGCGCCGGCCGGCTCACCCGGGAGCGGTTCACGGCAGATCCACCGAGCCGCGACGAGATCGACGCGACCCGCGAGTGGCTCGAGGGCGAGCTGGTGGTGGTCGCGAAGAAGATCGCCAAACAGGGCGAACCGGACCGCGTCGCGGCGACCTCGAAGACGTTCCGGTCGCTGTCGCGGCTGACCGGCTCGGCGCCGTCGTCGGCCGGGCCGCGGGTGCGCCGGGTGCTCACCGAGGCCGGGTTGCGCCAGCTCATCGCGTTCATCTCGCGGATGTCCCGGGCCGACCTGGCGGAGCTGGAAGGGGTCAGCCCGAGCCGCGCACACCAGCTGGTGGCGGGCGCGCTGGTGGCCCATGCGACGATGCGTGCGCTGGGCCGGCCGGAGCTCGAGATCTGCCCGTGGGCGCTGCGCGAAGGTGTCATCCTGCGACGGCTCGATCAGGCCAACGGCGAGGATTCTTGATGCTTGGCGAATGCCGCACCGGGGGAGCATCCATAATGTTGGTTGTCAACTCGGTGGCCCGCACCCGCGGGCCGCTCAAGGAGAGCCCCGGCGCTGGACGATTCGGCCGATGCCGGGCACGGTGGAGTCAATGAGTCACGAAGGCGGACCAGAGCCGACTCAGCGCACGGTCGCTGAGTTGCTCGCCAAGTACGGCGCGGAATCCGGAGACCGGGCACCGCGCCGTCGTAGGCGTCGCCCCGACGACATGGAGGACACCGGCGCGCAGGCGATCATCGACCGGGTCAACGCGGAGAGCGGCGAGATGCCGGTGATCCGCGACGACACCCCGCCGCCGTCCCGCACCTCGCACCGGCACCGCTCGGAATCCGGCTACCACCGGCCCGTCGAGCCGCCGCCGCGGCGCCGCCAGCCGCCGCCGCGCCAGCAGCCGCCGCCGGGGCAGAACTCCCAGCAGCCGCCCCAGCCGCCGCAGAACTCCCAGCAGATGCCCCGCCCCGGCGGGCGCCAGCCCGTCCCGCCGCCGGGCCCGCAGCAGATTCCGCCGGGCAACCGGTCCGGCCAGTACCCGCGGCCGGGCGGTCCGCAGTCCGGCCGGGGCGGCGGCCCGCCCACCCAGGCCATCCCGCCGACCACCGGTCCGCCGTCCGGCCCGCAGCAGCTGCCGCACACCGGCCCGCCGTCGGGGCCGCAGCAGCTGCCGCCGTCGGGACCGCCGTCCGGTCCCCAGAAGCTGCCGCACACCGGTCCGCCGTCCGGTCCCCAGCAGCTGCCCGCCGGCCCGCCCACGCAGTCGATGCCGCCACCGGTCGGCCCGCCGTCCATGCCGCGGATGCCCGCGGTCGGCCAGCCGCCGCCGGCGAACCGCCCGGTCCGTGGCGATCGGGGTGGCGACCGGGGTGGCGACCGGCAGGGTCCGCCGCCGCGTCAGCAGCCGTCCCAGCAGCTGCCGCACCCCTCGCAGTCGCTGGTCAAGCCGCAGCCGTCCCAGCAGCTGCCGGTGCCGCCGCGGGTGCCGCCGCCCAACGGCATGCCCGGCCAGCGCAGCGGCGTGCAGCCGTCGCTCGGCTCGCGCCTCGACGGCGTGGACGCGCCGCCCGGCGCGCCCCCGGGACCGCCGCGCGAGCCGATGACCGAGGAGATGCCGCGGTATCCCTCGTACCCGTCGATGGAGCCGGTCGCCGACCCGCGCCGGCCCGGCCCGGACCGGCAGTCCGGCGGACCCGGCGGGCCGGGCGGACCCGGTGGGCCGGGTGGACCCGGCGGCCCGGTCGGGCCGGACAGCCGCACCCGGATGCAGCCGGTGAAGCGCCCGGGGCGCCCGCCCGCGGAGCCGGAGGACGACCTCCGCCGCGGCCGCTACCCGGACCGCGGCTTCGACCAGGACGACCCGTTCGACCGCCCGGAGGCGATGGACGACGACGTCGACTTCGACGACCTGGACCGCCTCGACCGCGACGACGACCTCGACGATGACGACGAGCTGCGCGACGCGTCGCCGGTGCGCGAGTGGCTGGTGATGGTCGGCCAGCTCGCGGTCGGCGTGGTCGCGGGCGGCGCGGTGTGGCTCGGGTTCAACTGGCTGTGGGGCGCGCTGCCGCAGGCGGCGCTCGTGCTCGCGCTGCTGGTGATCGCCGGGCTGGTGCTGATCGTGCGGAAGATCCGCCGCGCGGAGGACCTGCAGACGACCGTGTTCGCCGTGCTCGTCGGCCTGCTGGCGACGGTGTCGCCGGTCGTGCTGCTGCTGGTGAACAAGTAGGCGCCGTGATCAAGATCGGGGCGTCGACGGCCTCGGTGTGGCCGCAGACCGCCACGACCGCGTTCGAGCTGGCCGCAGAGCTCGGCTACGACGGCGTCGAGGTGATGGTCTGGGCCGACCCGCTCAGCCAGGACCCGGCGGCACTGCGCAGGCGCTCGCGGCAGACCGGGATCCCGGTGCTCGCCGTGCACGCGCCCTGCCTGCTGATCACCCAGCGGATCTGGTCGCCGCTGCCGGAGGAGCGGCTGCGCCGGGCGGTCGCGGCCGCGCAGGAGCTGGACGCGCCGACCGTCGTGATCCACCCGCCGTTTCGCTGGCAGCGCCGCTACGCCGAGGGCTTCGCCGACCTCGTCGCCTCGCTCAGCGAGGGCAGCGGGGTGGCGATCGCGGTGGAGAACATGTTCCCCGTGCGCCGCCTCGGCCGCGCGGTGTCCGCGTTCTACCCGACCATCGACCCGACCGACGTCGGCCACGACGCCTACACGCTCGACCTGTCGCACACCGCGGCCGCGGGCGTGGACGCGCTGGCCCTCGCCAAGCGCATGGGCGCCAACCTGCGGCACCTCCATCTGGCCGACGGCACGGGCCTGCCGCGCGACGAGCACCTGGTGCCCGGCCGCGGCGCGGAGCCGTGCGCGGAGGTGTGCGAATGGCTCGCGACGAGCGCCTTCACCGGTCAGGTCGTGGTCGAGATCAACACGAGGCGGGCTCGCGGACAGGTGGAGCGGGCGAAGGACCTCGCGGAGGCGCTCCTGTTCGCGAAGCTGCATCTCGGGCAATAGGCCTGGCGGCGGCAGACGGCCGCACACGGCGCACCGTAGAGTCTCGCTGCGAGGCACCCGTCGGATGGGGCGGGCCGCCAGCTTTGCGTGGAATGGGAGCGTTCGTGAACCCGCTACGTAGCTTGATCCTGGCCGCGGCCGGCAACGAGGTGATCCGTCGTGCCGTCGCGACCGCACCGGTGAGCCGGGACGTGGTGCGCCGCTTCGTGGCGGGCGAGACCACGGCCGACGCGATCGGCGTGACACGCGAGCTCGTGGCCGCCGGACTCACGGTGACGCTCGACTATCTCGGTGAGGACACCACCGACGCGGCGCTGGCCGAACAGACGGTGCGCGCCTACGAGGAGCTGCTCGCCGCGCTGTCCGAGGCGGGCCTCGCCGCCCGCGCGGAGGTCAGCGTCAAGCTGTCCGCCGTCGGACAGCTCCTCGACGAGGACCTCGCGCTCGACAACGCGGGGCGGATCGCCGTGGCGGCGCAGCGGAGCGGCACGACGGTGACCCTCGACATGGAGGACCACACCACGACCGACTCCACGCTGCGGGTGCTGGCGGAGCTGCGCCGCACCTGGCCGTGGGTGGGCGCGGTGCTGCAGTCCTACCTGCGCCGCACGGAGGCGGACTGCGCGCGGCTCGCCGGCGCGGAGTCGCGGGTGCGGCTGTGCAAGGGGGCCTACGCCGAGCCCGCGGAGGTCGCGTTCACCGGCGCGCTGGACGTCGATCGCAGCTACGTGCGGTGCGTCAACGCGCTGCTGGCCGGCGACGGCTACCCCATGTTCGCCACCCACGACCCCCGCCTGGTGCCGATCGTCGACGCCAGAGCGGACTTCCACGGCCGAAAGCCCGGCAGCTTCGAGTACCAGATGCTGTACGGGATCCGGCCGGAGGAGCAGCGCCGGCTCGCGGCGCTCGGGCACACCGTCCGGGTGTACGTGCCCTACGGCGTGCAGTGGTACGGCTACCTCATGCGGCGGCTCGCCGAGCGACCCGCGAACACCGCGTTCTTCCTGCGTGCGCTGACGTCGCGCAAGTGAACGCGGCTCGTCCGACGCGGTCCGATCAAGCTCCACCCGACGTGGCAGGGTAAGGAACATGAGCAGTTTTGCGGGGCAGGCCGATGCCCGGGGAGGTCCCGGTTCAGCCGTCGGCCCGTTCGCCTCGGGATCGAGGGTCCGCTCGCTCGGAGACGGCACCTTCACCGCCGAGCTCGGCAACACGTGGACCGTGGGCGGCAAGCCGCACGGTGGGTTCCTGCTCGCACTGCTCGCCAGAGCCGCGGTCGCGGCGGCGGGCTCGTCGTCGCCGATGGCCGACCCGCTCGCGGTGAGCGCGCAGTTCCTCCGCCCGCCGGAGGTGGGCCCGGTGCTGCTGCGCACCGACGTGCGCAAGTCCGGCCGGCAGGCCACGGTCGTCTCTGTCCACTTGGAACAGAGGGGGCAGTCGTGCGTGGAGGGGGTGGTCACGACCGGCAGGCTGCCGCGCGAGCGGGCGGTCTGGTCGGACCTGCCCAACCAGCCGGCGGAGCCGCCGGGCAACGCCGTCGACCTGGCGTCGCTGCCGATGGCGTCGGTGTTCCGGCTGACCTCCACCTGCGACGTGCGCATCGATCCGAACGGCGCGGGCTTCCTGCACGGCCACACCGGTGACCCGCCGCGGCTGCGCCTGTGGGTGCGCCCGCGCGGCGAGCAGGTCGACCCGATGTTCGCGCTGGTCGCGGGCGACATCTCGATGCCGGTGACGTTCAACCTCGGCCGCTTCGGCTGGAGCCCCACGGTCCAGCTGACGGCGCTGTTGCGCTCGCGCCCGGCGCCGGGCTGGCTGCGGGTGCAGGTGGACTGCAAGGCGGTGCACGGCCCGTGGTTCGACGCCGACGCGACGGTCGTCGACGCCACCGGCCGGCTCGTCTGCCAGACCCGCCAGCTCGCGCTGTCCGCGAAGGCTTGATCCGCCTCTCCGGAACTTTGCGTTGGGGTCGCGTTGGGTTCGTTGGGTGCGGTCTTGGCACGTACTTGTGGCTGGGTTGCGTCCCGTTCCCCTTGGGTGCGGGTGTGAGCCGCGCTCGGTTCTTGGCGGTGACGGCCTAGCGTTTGTGCCGCTTCGGCCGCTTCGGTCGCTTGCGCCGTGGTGGATGCTGCGGGTGCGGTGGGGGCACGCGGGACTTGCGGTGGGAGCGGTAGGCGGTTGCCGCCACGGCCATCACGAGCACGATCCCGATCGCCCAGATCAACACGATTCCCATCCGGGGGACGCTAGGCAGCCGGCTGGGGCGGTGGCATCGCCCGAAACCGGTGGGATCATCCGTCGCCGAGGCGGTCGACATAGTTCTTCGCGTCCAGGAGGCTCATGCGCGTCTGCTCGCGCAGCTCCTTGATCGCCTGGATCCGCCGGCCCTCGGCCACGAGCGCGCGCAGCCGTTCGACGAGGTCGGCGGACGGCGGCCGCACGGGGTGCGGGCCGGGGCGGCGGAAGAGCAGCAGCGCGATCATCAGGGCGATCGCGACACCGAAGACGACCTGCAGCGCGACGGGCATGGCCGAGAACGGTAGCGGGGTCGTGGGAGGCTACGGGACATGAGTGAAGCGCAGATGCCTGCCATCGCGGTGCTGGGCGCCGGCAAGATCGGCGAGGCGCTGCTTTCCGGGCTGCTGTCCGGGGGACGGCGGGTCGACGAGCTGATGTTCACCGAGCGCCACCCGGAGCGGGCCGCCGAGCTGACCACCCGCTACGGCGTCCGCGGGGTGGACGTGGCGACCGCCGCCAAGGAGGCGGGGGTGCTGGTCGTCGCGGTCAAGCCGCAGGACATCGAGCCGCTGCTCGACGAGCTGGCGCCGGCCGTGAGCGAGCGCACGCTCGTCGTGTCGCTGTGCGCGGGGCTGCCGACCTCGCTGTACGAGCGGCGGCTGCCCGCGGGCGTGCCGGTCGTGCGTGTCATGCCGAACACGCCGATGATCGTCGGCGAGGCGATGAGCGCCATCTCGCCCGGCCGCCACGCCACCGGCGAGCACCTGACCGTCGTCGAGCAGCTGCTGTCCACCGTCGGCATGGTCGTGCGGGTGCCCGAGTCGCAGCAGGACGCGGTCACCGCGCTGTCCGGCTCCGGACCCGCGTACTTCTTCTTCCTCGTCGAGGCGATGATCGACGCGGGCATCCTGCTGGGGCTGCCGCGCGCGGTGTCTGAGAAGCTGATCATCCAGTCCGCGGTCGGCGCGGCCACCATGCTCGCCCGCACCGGCGAGCACCCCGTGATCCTGCGCGAGGCCGTCACCTCGCCGGCGGGCACGACGATCATGGCCATCCGCGAGCTGGAGAAGCACGGCGTGCGCGCCGCGCTGCTGGCCGCGATCGAGGCCGCCCGGGACCGGTCGGAGGAGCTCGGCCGCGCCCATGACGAGAACTGACCGATCGTGACCGTTCGTCGAAAATTTCGTCCACGACGTCGCATCAGTCACACCAGTCCCGCTACTCTCATGTGAGCACGTGCGTGTCGAATCCGTCGGTGGGGAAGCCGACGGCGCGACGCGTGTCGAAGGACTCGGTGAGCATGCCGGCGAACAAGAACGAACCGGAGCATCCGGGCCTACAAGAGGTGCGGTTCCTGACCGTCGCCGAAGTGGCCACGGTGATGCGGGTGTCCAAGATGACGGTGTACCGGCTGGTGCACAACGGAGAGCTGCCCGCGGTAAGAGTCGGGAAGTCCTTCCGGGTACCGGAGAAGGCGGTCGACGACTACCTGCGCAGCGCGTACTTCGACGCCGGCTAGCCCGGCCGGGTAGTGCCCACGGTTTCCGCAGGCCGGAGCCGGTGGCCGGGCGTCACCGGCGGCCGGGTAACCTGGACGCTCGTTGTGCCTGGTTGTTTCGAGTACGTCCGTGACCTGACGGTCGAGTGGTCGTAGCCGCCCAGGCAAGATCGACCACCGACTACAGCAAGGGACCCACATGGGCTCGGTCATCAAGAAGCGCCGCAAGCGCATGTCGAAGAAGAAGCACCGCAAGCTGCTCCGCAAGACGCGTGTCCAGCGTCGCAAGCTGAAGAAGTAACGCCGCACGCCTTCGTCGCGGATGCCTCCGATCGAGTGAACATCCGCGATGTAAGCGTGTGACCTGCGTTAATTACAGGTTGCCATCGACAGATCGATCACAATCTGGCTGTACAGTCGCCGGTGGTTCGCCACCGTGATAGCCGGACCGTCCTCCACACAAGTGATCGATTCATCGGAGTCGTATGGCGCCCAATGTCGTCCTGGTGACCGGAGTCGCCGACCAGCTCGGTGGCTCGCTGGCCGACCGGCTCGCGGCCGATCCCGACATCGAGCGGGTACTCGGGGTGGACACCCGGCCGCCCGCGGGGACGTCCTCGCGGGTCGAGCACGTGTCCCTGGACATCCGTGACCCGCGTATCGCCAAGGTGATCGACAGCGCGCGGGTCGACACCGTCGTGCACGCCGCGCCGCGGGCGAGTACCGGCCCGCTGCGTTCCGCGATCAAGGAACGCAACGTCATCGGCACCATGCAGCTGCTGGCCGCGTGCCAGCGGTCCACGCGGGTGCGCAAGCTCGTGGTCAAGTCGACCGCCGAGGTGTACGGCGCCAGCGCCACCGCGCCCGCGGTGTTCACCGAGCAGGACCCGGTCGCGAGCGGCCGGGACCGCGAGCCCGCCGAGATCGAGGCGTACGTTCGCGGCTTCGCGCGCCGCCGCCCGGACGTCACGGCGACGATCGTGCGGCTGGCCGAGCTGATCGGGCCTGGCGTGGACACCGCGCTCGCCCGGTACTTCCGGCTGCCCGTGGTGCCGACCGTGCTGGGCTTCGACGCGCGGGTGCAGCTGCTGCACCCGCAGGACGCGCTGGACGTCCTGGAGCGGGCCACGCGGCGGGACCTGCCGGGCGTGTTCAACGTCGGCGGGGACGGCGTGATCCTGCTGTCCCAGGCGGTCCGGCGGGCCGGGCGGATGCCGCTGCCGATGCCGCGCGCGGCGATCCCGGCCGCCACGCGGCTGGTCCGCGGCGCCGCGCCGGTGCACTTCTCGCCGGACCTCGCCCGGCTCCTGAACTACGGCCGGGTGATGGACACGACCCGGCTGAAGACCACGTTCGGCCTGACCCCGAGGTGGTCCACGGCCGACGCCTTCGACGACTACGTACGGATCGCGCCCAGACAGGAAGAGGCGACCAGGTGACCGGCCAGACCGCCGAGGTGATCCCGCTCCGCCGACGTACGTTCGACGGGAAGGTGCACGTCCGTCCGTCGACCGTCACCGGGCCACCCGCGCCGGTGACCGAGCTGCGCCCGAAACCCGTTCCGCCGCAGGGATTCCTGTCCGGCGCGGCCCGGTTCCTGCGCAACCGCCTGGCCGGCGAGTACCCGGTCGACGACTTCGGTTTCGACCCGGAGCTGACCGACGTGCTGCTGCCGCCGCTGCGCGCGGTCTACGAGAAGTGGTTCCGCGTGACGGTGACCGGCTCGCTGCCGGCCGGCACGGGCGCGCTGGTGGTGGCCAACCACTCGGGCACGTTGCCGTGGGACGCCCTGATGACGGCCGTCGCCGTGCACGACAACCACCCGGAGCGCCGGCACCTGCGGATGCTGGGCGCCGACCTGGTGTTCCAGATCCCCGTGCTGGGCAGCCTGGCCCGCAAGACCGGCACGACGCTCGCCTGCTCGGCGGACGCGCAGCGGCTGCTGCGGGCGGGCGAGGTCGTCGGGGTGTGGCCGGAGGGCTTCAAGGGCATCGGCAAGCCGTTCCGCGAGCGGTACCGCCTGCAGCGCTTCGGCCGCGGCGGCTTTGTGACCACGGCGCTGCGGGCGGGGGTGCCGATCATCCCGTGCTCCATCGTCGGTGCGGAGGAGATCCACCCGAAGATCGCGGACATCCAGCCGCTGGCCCGGCTGCTCGGCCTGCCGTACTTCCCGGTCACGCCGCTGTTCCCGCTGCTCGGCCCTCTCGGCGCGATTCCCTTGCCCACCAAGTGGACCATCGACTTCGGCACGCCCATCCGCACGGACCTCGCGGCCCCGGACACCGACCAGGACCACACCCTGGTGCTCGAGATCGCCGACCAGGTCCGGGCGACCATCCAGTCGAACCTCAACCGCATGGTGTCGGCCCGGGACTCCGTCTTCCGCGGCTGACCTCAGCGAACGACGGCGGCTGACACCTCGCTGACCAGCTGTTCGACGCCGTCACCCCAGTGCGACGCGATCACCAGGTCGCGGTCGGGGTCCACCCACAGCAGATGCCGCCCGCCATTGCCACGTGCCGCGCGGCCGGATGCCGGCGCGTTCGCGAACACCGTGCGCAGGTCGTTGCGCCACCACAGGAACCCGTACTCACGCTTGACCGCGCACGGTTGCCAACTGCGTGCGAGCCAGTCGCCGGTGACCAGTTGCCGGCCTGCCCAGCGACCGCCGGTGAGATACAGCCGGCCGATGCGGGCAAGATCGCTCGCGGACATGAACAACCCGCCACCCCAGTGCGCTCCGCCGCTGACGACCGGCACCTGCCGGTCCGCGAGGTCGAGGTGGGAGTTGCGGTATCCGTGCCACGACCACGACCCGGACGCACCGAGCGGCACCATCACCGCCTCGCGGAGCACGTCCGGCAGCGAGCGGCGCAGCAGTGCGGTCAGCGCCAGGCAGAGCAGGTTCACCCGGACGTCGTTGTACGCCCAGCCGGAACCGGGTGGCCCGCCGTCCGGCTCGTCTCCCTCGCGATGGCTCTGCGCATCGACCAGTGCCGGCTTCGTCCATAGTTCGCCGTGCCATTGGCTGGTTTGCTGCAGCAGGTGCAACCAGCGGATGTCGCGACCCGCGTCGGCGTGGAACTGTGGCAGCTCGACGCTGTCCCCGACCTTCGCGTCGATGTCCAGCAACCCCAGGTCGTACGCGATTCCGGCGACCAGCGACACGACGCTCTTGGTGGCACTGAACAACATCTCGGGCACGGCGGGGTCACCCCAGCTGGCCACGGTACGACCGTCGTGGACGATGACGCCGCTGGCCCCGCGGCCGGCGAGCAGCGGGCCGATCACGTCCCGGTGCGACTCGTCGTTGACCTGCTGGGACAGATAGGCCGCCATGTCATGAATGCCGGCGACGGGGCGCGCCGCCTGCCGTTCGCACGCGGCGGCCACCAGCTCCGGATCGATGTCGTCATCCTCCTCAGAGGAGGCGTTCTCTTTTGCGGTAGGCCAGGCCGGCCGCCACCGCACCCGCCACCGCGCCGGCGCCGAGCACCGACGGGACGCCGATCTTGGCCGCCTTCCGGCCCGTGCGGAAGTCGCGGATCTCCCAGCCCCGCTTTCTGGCCGCCTCCCGCAGCGAGCCGTCCGGATTGACGGCCACCGCCGTGCCCACGACCGACAGCATGGGCACGTCGTTCGCCGAGTCCGAGTACGCCGTGCAGCGGCGCAGGTTCAGGCCCTCCCGCGCGGCCAGGGCACGCACCGCGTGCGCCTTCGCCGGGCCGTGCAGCATCTCGCCCACCAGGCGGCCCGTGTACACGCCGTCCTCCGCCTCCAGCACCGTGCCCAGTGCCCCCGTGAGGCCGAGGCGGCGGGCGATGATCGTGGCCAGGTCGACGGGGGTGGCCGTCACCAGCCACACCCGCTGGCCGGCGTCCAGGTGCATCTGCGCCAGCGCCCTGGTGCCCGGCCAGATCTTGTCCGCCATCAGCTCGTCGTAGATCTCCTCGCCGTGGGCCATCAGGTCGGCCACCGAGTGGCCGGCCACAAAGGACAGTCCGGACTCGCGGGCGGAGCGGATGTTGTCGTGCGTCTCGCGGCCGCCGACGCGGAACTTCAGCTGCTGGAGGGCGAAGCGAGCGAGATCGGAGCTGGTGAAGAACTTCCGGGCGGCCATCCCGCGCGCGAAGTGGAAGATCGACGCGCCCATCATCATCGTGTTGTCGACGTCGAAGAACGCGGCCGCCGTCAGGTCCGCGGGCGGTGTGGGCCGCCCGGGCCCCCGGTCGAGCGCCACCGCCGCCTCGGCCGAGGCCTCCCCGGCGAGCGTGGCGAGCTGCTCGAGCTCAGGCTCCTTGTCACGGCCCCGCCACAGGGACACGGCATCGCCTCCGGGTGTTCTGCCACGCGTCGTTCTCCACCGACAGCGTAGCGATCCGGCCGGCGCGTACCGGGGTCACTCGCCGATGCTGATCCCGGGCAGTCCCGGCAGCAGCGGCGGCAACGTGACGCCGGGAAGCGGCAGCGGCAGGTTGATCGACGGGTCGTCCGACCCGGGCGGCTGGGTCGACGCGCCGTCCGGGGACGGGCTGTCCGCCGCCGGCGGCTGCGCGACCGTGCTGCCCACCGGCGGCAGGGGCGGCAGCTTGCCGGCCGGGCGCCCTCGGCCGGGCTGCTGCCCGCTGCCCGACGGCGGCTCGGTCGGCGCCACCGTCGCGTTCGGGTCGCCGCTGCCCGGTGCGCCCGGGTTCGGCCGCGAGCCGGACGGCTGCTCGCACGCGCCCGACGCGGGCAGCGCGCCGACGTCGTCGGCCGAGCCGGACGTGATCTGGTAGCAGTTCAGCCGCTCGGTCAGCGCGCCCGCGCGGGTGGTGATCTTGTCCAGCAGCGCGAGCGAGGCACTCCCGCGGTTGCGCGCGGCGGCCGGCAGCTGCGCCGACGCGGCGGTCAGGCGCGAGCTCTGCTGTCCGGCCCACGACGTCAGGGCGTCGAGCTGGCCGCCGTCGGCCGCTGTCGCGACGGCGATGAGCTGGCGGGAGCCCGCCGCGGCGTCGTTGTCGAAGTCGGTGAGCGCGGTCAGGTAGCTGCCGACCGGCGCGCTGTCCCGGTCTGGGTAGCGCCGGGCGAGCGTCTCGATCTCGCTGACCCGCGCGCTCGCGAACTCCAGGTGCTTGAGGGCCTTGCCCTCGTCGCCGAAGGTCAGGCCAAGCTCCGCGGCCTCGGCGGTGCGCTTCACGCCGTACAGGGCGTCGCCGGGCAGCGCGTCGCGGGAGAGCAGCAGGCTCATCCCCACGAGCGATCCGACGAGCGCGAGCACGGCCACCGCGGCAACCGCGAACCGGCCCCGCGCCCCCGACACCGTCCTGGCCGGCTGCCGGACGGGCGGGCCGGATCTGTCCGGCCGATCGGAGTCCGCCCTGTTGCGCGGACCGCGCGGCCCCCGACGTGTCCGCGCGGCTCGCCCGGGCGCATCAGACCGCACCCGGGACGTCGTGGAGGTCGCGCCGTCGGAACCGGCCGGCTCGTCGGATAACTCCGGCAGCCCGGCGAGAATCCTGTCGCGGATGCGCGAGCGCTCCGCGACGGACGGCGCGGTCAGCGAAGTCAGTGACGCCAGGGCCGATACGACGGTGCGGTCGTACTCGGTGCCTGGACGATCCGGTCCGCTGTCCACATCGTGCTCCGTGTCGTTCCTGGAACCGAATCCAGGATCTCGTCTGTTGAACGAGCCGGCTGGGGGCGGGTTACGGCCTCCACCCGGCGATTTCCGCTCTGTCGAACGCTCTGTACTAACGCACTTTCTATCGAAGCTCCGGCGGCAGCAGCTGGGCGAGCCTGCGCACCGCACGGTGCTGCAGTGCCTTCACCGCGCCCTCGTTGCGGTCCATCACCTTCGCCGTCTCCGCCACCGACAACCCCTGCAGGAACCGCAGGACGATGCATTCCCGCTGGTCGTCGCCGAGCTGGCCGACGCATTGCAGCAGGGCCGTGCGGGTCACCTTCGACAGCACCTGCTGCTCCGGGCCCGACTCCGCCGGGCGCGAGTCGTCCACCTCCGCGGTCGCCACCTCGAGCCGGAAGCGGCTGGACTTCACGTGGTCCAGCACCAGGTTCCTGGCGATCGTGACGAACCAGGCCCCCACGTCGCGGCCCTGGTAGCTGACCGACTCGATCCGTCGCAGTGCCCGCAGGAACGTCTCGCTGGTGACGTCCTCGGCCAGCTCCCGGTCCCCGACCCGGAACAGCACGTACCGGAACACCACGTCCACGTACCGGTTGTAGAGCCGCCCGAACGCCGAGCGGTCTCCGTCCTGGGCGGCGTGCACGAGATCCCAGGACCCGCCGGGCTCGAGCCCCGGATCGGTCGCGGGCGGCAGACTGGACGACGCCGCGCCCGATGCGTCCCGTGGAGCTGGGCGCACGGACGGCATGGGAATCTCCCTCTCCTGTTCCAGCCGGCCGCACCGCCGTCCGGAGACCTGAGCAGCATACGTGTTGTTACTTCGTAGTAGGTACTAGATCTCTGTTGGGACTCGTCGGCCCGTCAACCATGACGCCAGTGAGTCGTGCCACACTGCGGGAACGTTGCGTAACCGCACCGTCTGTTGGTCGTTTTCCCGAGAGCGAGGTTGCCATGGTCGACGCGCGCACCGCCAATGTGGCCGACCTGGTCACCGAGGCCGCCGCACGCGTGCCGGGACAACTCGCACTCACCGACCATGCCACGAGCCGTTCGCTCACGTGGCAGCAGGTCGACTCCGCCGTCGGCGCGTTCGCCGCGACGCTGCTGCAGGCGGGCCTCGTGCCGGGCGACCGGGTGGCGATCGTGCAGCCCACGAGCCCCGAGTTCGCCGTCGCGCTGTTCGCCGTCCTGCGCGCGGGCGGCATCGCGGTGCCGATCGGCACGCACTCGCCGGCCCCCGAGCTGGAGCGGATCCTCGACGACTGCGGCGCGGCGATCCTCGTGGGCGAGCCCGCCGGTTCGGTGCCGACCGTGCTCGCGCCCCCCGACCTCGGCGCCGACCTCGACGCGCCCGCCGAGGCGCACCTGCGGGCCGACGGCCCGCGCGGCGGCGAGGACGTCGCCGTCCTCTGCTACACGTCCGGCACCGCGGGCGTGCCGCGCGGCGTGATGCTGTCCCACCGGGCGCTGCTGTCCAACGTCGAGCAGTGCGCCGCGCTCAAGCCCGCCCCGGTGACGGCGTCCGACCGGGTGCTGCTGGTCGTGCCGCTGTTCCACGCCTACGGCCTCGGCCCGGGCCTGCTGCAGGTCGCCGCGGCCGGCGCGACCGCGGTGCTGCTGGACGGCTTCGGCGCCGAGCGGGCGCTCGCCGCGTGCGCGGAGCACCGGATCACCGCGTTCGTCGGCGTGCCCGCGATGTACCAGGCGTTCGCCGCCGCGCCGGCCGACGTGCTGACGGACGCGATGTCCTCGCTGCGGCTGCTGACCTCGGGCGCCGCGCCGCTGCCGCCCGCGGTGCTGGCCGCGATGAAGGAGGCCACCGGGCTGTCGGTGTACGAGGGCTACGGGCTCACCGAGACCGGCCCGGTGCTCACCTCGACGCTCGTCGGCGGGCACGCC
The DNA here is from genome assembly GCA_035995025.1 of Actinophytocola sp. GTDB lineage: Bacteria > Actinomycetota > Actinomycetes > Mycobacteriales > Pseudonocardiaceae > Actinophytocola. The sequence goes on along the minus strand of DASYKY010000043.1, from coordinate 45,931 downwards.
AAGCCCGGCTCCGTCGGCCGCCCGTTACCCGGCGTCGAGCTGACGCTGGTGGACTCCGATGGGCGGCCCGTGGGTGGCGCGCCCGACCCGGACGAGCCGGCGTGGTTCGACGAGACGGAATCCGAGACCGGCCGGGTCGCGGTCCGCGGGCCCAACCTGTTCAGCGGCTACTGGCCCGACGGCGCGCACGGCCCGGACGCCGACGGCTGGTTTCGCACCGGCGACGTCGGCTACCTCGACGCGGACGGCGACCTGCGGCTCGTGGACCGGGCGAACGACCTGATCATCGTGAACGGGTTCAACGTCTACCCCAACGAGGTCGAGCGGGTCCTCGGCGAGCTGACCGAGGTGCTCGAGGCGGCCGCGGTCGGCGTGCCCGACGGGCGGACCGGCGAGTTCGTCAAGGCCGTCCTGGTTCTCAAGCCCGGCTCGACACTGACCGAGGACGCGGTCCGCGAGCACTGCGCGGAGCGGCTCGCGCGGTTCAAGGTGCCGCGCTCGGTGGAGTTCGTGGACCAGCTGCCCTATTCGGTGACCGGCAAGGTCCGGCGGGCGAGCCTGCGCGGGTAGCGTCGTACTCATGGTGACCGTTGTGTCGCGGCGGGGCTGCCACCTGTGCGAGGTGGCCGAGGCCGACGTGGCGAGGATCTGCGGCGAGCTGGACGTCGAGTGGGCCGTGACCGACGTCGACACCGACCCGGAGCTGCGGGCCGAGTACGGCGACCGCGTCCCGGTGATCCTCATCGACGACGCGGAGCACGGTTACTGGCGCGTCGAGGAGGACCGCTTCCGGGCGGCGCTCACCATGCGGTAATCCATCCGTAAGCAGGTTCCGGTTGAACCGCGCCCGCGACGGCGCCGAATGTGGAGACGTGCAACTAGACACGCGTTCAGCGATGCCCGCGCCAGCGGCACCCGCGCCACTGCCCCGGCTGCGGGCGGTGCTGGTCGCGCTGCTGTCGCTGGTCGCGGCGCTCGCTTCGGGACACCTCGTCGCCGGGTTCGTCGGCGCCGGGGCCTCGCCGTACGTCGCGGTCGGCAACTGGGTGCGGGACAGCTCGCCGCACCCGGTCACCGAGTGGGCGAAGAACACCTTCGGCACGGCCGACAAGACCGTCCTGTTCCTCGGCGTCGCGGCCGTCATCCTCGGCTGCGCGGTCGTCGCCGGGCTGGTCTCGCGCCGTAAGGCGTGGCCGGGCCAGGCGGTCGCCGCCGGGCTCGGCGCCGTCGGTTTCCTGGCCGTGCTCACCCGCCCCGACCTGGGCCAGCTCGCCTTCCTCGCGCCGGCCACGAGCCTGCTGGTCGGCGTGTTCGGCTTCGCCTGGCTGCACAAGCGCGCCCAGGACACCGCGGAGTGGACCGACTACGACCGGCGCCAGTTCATGCGGGTGTCCGCGGGCGTGGTGGTCGGCGCCGGCGTGCTGGGTCTCGCCGGCGAGCTGCTCGCCAACCGGGTCGACGTGGAGAAGTCCCGCCGCGCGGTCGGCAGGCTCACGGTCGCCGAGCCCGCTCCGCGCCCGCCCGCGAACGCCGACTTCCCCGGCACGAGCAGCTTCGTCACCAGCAACGCCGACTTCTACCGCATCGACACCGCCCTCACCGTGCCGCGGATGACCGCCGAGGCCTGGCACCTGCGCGTGCACGGCATGGTCGACCGCGAGCTGACGCTGACCTACGACGACGTCCGCGGCCGCAGGCTCATCGAGCGGCCGGTCACGATGGCCTGCGTCTCCAACGACGTCGGCGGCTCGCTCGTGTCCACCGCGTACTTCATCGGCATCCCGCTGCGCGACGTGCTCAAGGAGGCCGGCGTCCACCGCGAGGCCGACCAGCTGCTGTCCACCAGCGTCGACGGGTTCACCGCGGGCAGCCCGATCGACGCCGTCCTCGACCCCGAGCGCGGCGCGCTGCTCGCCATCGGCATGAACGGCGAGCCGCTGCCCCAGGAGCACGGCTTCCCCGCGCGGCTGGTCGTCCCCGGGCTGTACGGGTACGTGTCCGCCACGAAGTGGCTCACCGAGCTGGAGCTGACCACGTTCGCCGCGCAGCAGGGCTACTGGATCCCGCGCGGCTGGTCCGAACGAGGACCGGTCAAGACCGAGTCGCGCATCGACAGCCCGCGCGACGGCTCGTCCGTCGCCACCCGGTTCACCGCGGGCGGCATCGCGTGGGCGCCCAGCGTCGGCATCGAGCGCGTCGAGGTGTCCGCGGACGGCGAGTGGCACCCGGCCGAGCTCGGCGCGGACGTCAGCGTCAACACCTGGCGGACCTGGCGCGTGCGGCTCGACCTGCCGCCCGGCAACCACCAGCTCACGGTCCGCGCCACCGACCGCGGCGGCGCCACCCAGACGAGTAGGTACGCGCCACCGGAGCCGAACGGGGCGTCCGGCTGGCACACGATCTCCGTGACGACCAAGTAGCCGGGACGGGTTAAACCACTACTCGATCGTCCCTAAATTGGGAGCGGGTAGACATGACTTGGGCCCACCGACCCCGCCCCTGGCTTGCGACTTTGTGCCTGCGTTCACAAGCGGCTACCGTTATCCGCATCCCAGGGGCGATCTGTCAAGGAGTATCAGCGTGGCGCAGCGTGGCCAGTCCGACGCAGCCGGAAGAACCCCACGGGCGCCAGCCGAGAACGCGAGCGAGATCACCACGCCCATGCCGGCGATCGGCGGCAACGGCCTGCGGGACCGGGCACGCGCCATCCCCGAGGCCGCCGTCGCGCGGCTCGCGGTCTACCTCCGCGTCCTGTCCGGCATGCGCGAGCAGGGCGTCGGCAGCGTCTCCAGCGAGGAGCTGTCCGTCGCGGCCGGCGTGAACTCCGCGAAGCTGCGCAAGGACCTGTCCTACATCGGCTCGTACGGCACGCGCGGCGTCGGCTACGAGGTCGAGGTGCTGATCGACCAGATCGAACGGGTTCTCGGTCTCACGCGTGAACAGAGTGTGGCGGTCGTCGGAATCGGTAACCTCGGACATGCGCTCGCCAACTACGGCGGGTTCCCCGGCCGAGGTTTCCCGGTGACCGCGTTGTTCGACGTCGATGCCGACCTGATGGGCGTGCCCGTCGGGGGGATCCCGGTCGACCACATCGACGACATCCCGACCGTGTGCGCCGCCCGCGAGATCACCATCGGCGTGATCGCCACCCCGCCCGCGTCCGCGCAGGCGGTGTGCGACCGGCTCGTGCAGGCCGGCGTCGAGTGCATCCTGAACTTTGCCCCGGTGGTGCTCCAGGTTCCGGAGACCGTCGAGGTGCGCAAGGTCGACCTGGCCGTCGAGCTGCAGATCCTGTCGTTCCACGTCGCCCGCCGCGCGGACAGCGCGCCGGACGTGGACGCGCCGGCGCCCCGGGTGAACGGGCTGCCGCGCAACAACGGGGTGGTGATGCCCCGGTGAGCGAGCTTGCGAGCGAACAAACGTCACGGGGCGAGCCTGCGAGCGAACACATGTCACAGGGCGACCGCGAGCGGCAACACCGAGCCTGCGAGGTGATGTCGTGAGTGTCATTGCGGTCGGGCTTTCGCACCGGTCCGCCGACCTGCGCGTCCTCGAGCGCGCCACGGTGCCGGCGGGCGAGGCGGGCAAGCTGCTCGACGAGCTGCTGCGCTGCGCCAACATCACCGAGGCCGCGCTGGTGACCACGTGCAACCGCGTCGAGGTCTACGCGGTCGTGCAGGCCTTCCACGGCGGGCTCGCGGACATCGTCACCGTGCTGGGCCGCCACTCCGGGCTCGACACCGGTGAGCTGTACGAGCACCTCTACGTGCACTACGCGGAGTCCGCGGTCGGCCACCTGTTCTCCGTCACCGCCGGGCTCGACTCCATGGTGGTCGGCGAGTCGCAGATCCTCGGCCAGGTCCGGGCCGCCTACGCCACCGCCCGCGAGGCCGGCACGGTCGGCCGCACGCTGCACGAGCTGATCCAGCGCGCGCTGCGGGTCGGCAAGCGGGTGCACACCGAGACCGACCTGGACTCCGCAGGTGGCTCGGTCGTGTCCGAGGCGCTCGCGGACGCCGACCGCCAGCTGGGCGGCCTCGCCGGCCGCCGCGCGGTGATCGTCGGCGCGGGCTCGATGGGCGGGCTCACCGCCGCGGCGCTGCGCCGCGCGGGCATCGGCGAGATCGTCGTCGCCAACCGCACCACCGCCGCCGGCGCGCGGCTCGCCGAGCTGCAGCGCGAGCAGGGCGTGCCGGCCACCGCGGTGGGCCTGGACGACCTGGCGGACCGGATCGCCGCCGCCGACCTCGTGGTCTCCTGCACCGGCGCGTCCGGCACGGTGATCGACAGCGGCGCGGTGCGGCCGCGCACGAGCCCGCTCGTGGTCTGCGACCTCGGCCTGCCGCGCGACGTGGCCGCCGACGTGGCCGACCTCGACGGCGTCACGATCGTCGACCTGGAGAGCCTGCAGCGCCGCCTCGCCGCCGCCCCGAGCGGGCTGGACACCCGCCGCGCCACCGGGATCGTCGCGGACGAGGTCCGCGCGTACCTCGCGACCCAGCGTTCCGCGGAGGTCACGCCGACCGTCACGGCGCTGCGCCGGCGCGCCGCCGAGGTCGTGGACGCCGAGCTGCTGCGGCTGGACTCGCGGCTCGGTGCCCAGTTCGGCCAGATCGAGCCGAAGGTCCGCGACGAGGTGGCCCAGACCGTGCACCGCGTGGTGGACAAGCTGCTGCACACGCCGACGGTGCGGGTCAAGGAGCTGGCCTCCGGCCCCGGCGGCGCCGAGTACGCCGAGGCGCTGCGCGAGCTGTTCGCGCTCGACCCGGCCGTGCCGGCGGCGCTCACCGAGCTGGACGGTGAGCGGTGAGCCGGACGATCCGCATCGGGACGCGCGGGAGCGCGCTGGCGCTCGCGCAGTCGGGGACCGTCGCCGACGCGCTGGAGAAGGAGGGCGCGAAGGTCGAGCTGGTCACCGTCGTGACGCCCGGCGACCGCTCCTCCGCGCCGATCGCCGAGATCGGCATCGGCGTGTTCACCTCGGCGCTGCGTGACGCGCTGGCCGACGGCACGGTCGACGTCGCCGTGCACTCCTACAAGGACCTGCCGACCAAGCCCGACCCGAGACTGTCGCTCGCCGCGGTGCCCCCGCGGGCCGACCCCCGGGACGCGCTGGTGGCCAGGAACGGGCTGACGCTCGGCGAGCTGCCGCCCGGGTCCCGGGTGGGCACCGGCTCGCCGCGGCGGGCCGCCCAGATCCAGGCGCTGGGCCTGGGGCTTTCCATCATCCCGATCCGCGGCAACGTGGACACCCGGATCCGCAAGGTGTCCGACGGCGAGCTGGATGCCGTCGTGCTGGCGCGGGCCGGCCTCGCCCGGCTGGGCAGGCTGGGCGAGATCACCGAGGTGCTCGACCCGATCCAGGTACTGCCCGCACCGGCGCAGGGGGCGCTCGCGGTGGAGTGCCGGGTCGACGACATGGATACCGAACACCTCTTGCAGTCCATTGTGGACGATGAAGCCACCCGGTACGCGGTGGCCGCCGAGCGCGCGATGTTGGCCGCGCTCGAGGCCGGCTGCAGCGCACCGGTTGGCGCACTGGCCGACGTGGTCGAGGACCTCGACAGCGAGGACCGGGTGGTACTCCGCCTGTCCCTGCGCGGGGTCGCGGCCGCGAACTGGTCCGCTGACGCGAACCTCGAAGGTTCTGCCGTCGACCTCCTGCGGGCTTCGGCCACCGGTGACCTGACCGAAGGTGAGCAGCTCGGGCGTGCGCTGGCCGCCGAGCTGCTCGAGCTCGGAGCCGGCGTGCTGTCCGGCCCTGAGCAGTGATCGAGAAGATCGATAGGAAGTGGCCGAGGAATGACCACCCGTACCCGTAAGAGCATCGGGCGCATCGCGTTCGTCGGCTCCGGGCCCGGCGACGCCGGGCTCCTTACCGTCCGGGCCAAGGAACTGCTCGCCCGGGCAGAGCTCGTGGTGACCGACCCCGACGTACCGCCCGGAGTGCTCGAGCTCGCCGGCGAGGACGTCGAGGGCGACATCGAGGTCCGGCCCGCCGTCGGCGACCCGGCCGACGTGGCGAAGGACCTCGTCACCGAGGCCAAGGCGGGCCGCACCGTGATCCGCCTGGTGTCCGGCGACCCGCTGACCCACGCCGCGCTCGTCGCCGAGGCGCAGGCGGTGGCCCGCACGAGCGCCGTGTTCGACGTGGTGCCCGGGGTGCCTCCGGGCACCGCGGTCCCGGCCTATGCCGGCATCGCGCTCGGCTCCGTGCACACCGAGGTCGACGTCCGGGGCGAGGTGGACTGGGCCGGCCTCGCGGCAGCCCCGGGCCCGATCGTCCTGCTGGCGAGCTCGAGCCATCTGGCCGAGGCCGCGTCCGCGCTCGGCGAGCACGGCGTCGCCCCGCAGACCCCGGTGGCGGTCACCGCCGACGGCACCGGCTCCGGCCAGCGCACGCTCGACACGACGCTCGCCTCGCTCGCCGCGGACGCGGGCGAGATCGCCGGCAACCTCGTGGTCACCGTCGGCCAGGCGGTGTCCGGCCGCACGAAGCTGTCATGGTGGGAGTCCCGCGCGCTGTACGGCTGGCGGGTGCTCGTGCCGCGGACGAAGGACCAGGCGGGCGAGATGAGCGAGCGGCTGCGGCTGCACGGCGCGATCCCGTCCGAGGTGCCGACGATCTCCGTCGAGCCGCCGCGCAGCCCCGCGCAGATGGAGCGCTCGGTCAAGGGCCTGGTCGACGGCCGCTACCAGTGGCTGATCTTCACCTCCACCAACGCGGTGCGCGCGGTGTGGGAGAAGTTCGCCGAGTTCGGCCTGGACGCCCGCGCGTTCTCCGGCGTGAAGATCGCCTGCGTCGGCGAGGCCACCGCGGAGAAGGTGCGCGGCTTCGGCATCATCCCCGAGCTCGTGCCGAGCGGCGAGCAGTCCAGTGAGGGCCTGCTGGACGAGTTCCCGCCCTACGACGACGTGCTCGACCCGGTGGACCGCGTACTGCTGCCGCGGGCCGACATCGCGACCGAGACGCTCGCCGCCGGCCTGCGCGACCGCGGCTGGGAGATCGACGACGTCACCGCGTACCGCACGGTGCGCGCCGCGCCGCCGCCCGCCGACACCCGCGAGATGATCAAGACCGGCGGCTTCGACGCGGTGTGCTTCACCTCGTCGTCGACCGTGCGGAACCTGGTCGGCATCGCGGGCAAGCCGCACACCCGCACGCTCGTGGCCTGCATCGGCCCGAAGACGGCCGAGACCGCACGCGAGTTCGGCCTGCGTGTGGACGTGCAGCCCGAGCAGCCCTACATCGCGGCGCTGGTGGATGCGCTCGCCGAGCACGCCGCCCGGCTGCGGGCCGAGGGCGCGCTGCCGCCGCCGCGCAAGACGAAGCGGGCCCGCCGCTAGGAGGCGCACATGTTCCCGAGCCATCGGCCGCGCAGGCTGCGCACCACGGCCGCCATGCGCGGGCTGGTCGGCGAGACCACGGTCCGGCCGAACCAGCTCGTGCTGCCGATGTTCGTCAAGGAGGGCGCGACCGAGCCGGTGCCGATCGCGACCATGCCCGGCGTCGTCCAGCACACCCGCGACAGCCTGCGCAAGGCCGCCGTCGAGGCGGTGCAGTCCGGGGTCGGCGGGCTGATGCTGTTCGGCGTCCCGCGGACGCGGGACGCCACCGGCTCCGGCGGCATCGACCCGGACGGCGTGCTCAACGTGGCGCTGCGCGACCTGCGGGCCGAGCTCGGCGACGCGACCGTGCTCATGTCCGACCTGTGCCTCGACGAGTTCACCGACCACGGCCACTGCGGCGTGCTCGGCGAGGACGGCACGGTCGACAACGACGCGACACTGCGCCTGTACGGCGAGATGGCGGTCGCGCAGGCGGAAGCGGGCGCGCACCTGCTGGGCCCCAGCGGGATGATGGACGGCCAGGTCGGCGCGGTCCGCGAGGCGCTGGACCGGGCCGGCCACCTGGGCACGGGGATCCTCGCCTTCTCGGCGAAGTACTCCTCGGCGTTCTACGGCCCGTTCCGCGACGCCGTCGAGTCCGCGCTGACCGGCGACCGCAAGACCTACCAGCAGGACCCGGGCAACGTCCGCGAGGCGCTGCGCGAGGTGCGGCTGGACCTCGACGAGGGCGCCGACCTGGTGATGGTCAAGCCGGCGATGATGTACCTCGACGTGATCCGGGCGGTGGCCGAGATCAGCGACGTTCCCGTTGCGGCGTACCAGATCTCGGGCGAGTACGCGATGATCGAGTCGGCCGTGGCGAACGGCTGGCTGGACCGGCGCGCGGCCGTGCTGGAGACGCTGACGTCGATCCGCCGGGCGGGCGCGGAGGTCGTGCTGACGTACTGGGCCGTCGAAGCCGCGGGCTGGCTGCGATGACCCGCGAACTGGAGAGGTAACCTGCCGCCCGTGACGAAGCCAGGCAATTCGGACCCTGCGGAGCCGTCGGTGGACGCGAAGGACGCCGACGCGGCGCCGGAAACCAAGCCGGAGACCAATTCGAAGCCGGAGACCAATTCGAAGCCGGAGACCAGTTCGGAGCCGGAGACCAGTTCGGTCGGGACGGCCGAGAACGAGCCGGAGCCCGTGCGCGAGCCCGAGCCCCTCGGCGAGCCGGAGCCGCCGAGCGGCCCGGGGTTCGCCGAGCTGGAGAAGGCGCCGCCGGTGCCGGCCGACGAGCCGGTGATGCCGACCGCCAGGGAAGCGGCGCGGGCGGCGGCCCGGCACCGGGGCGAGCTGCCGCGCCCGAAGGTGCTGACGATCGCGTTCTACCTCGCGATCGCGTCCGGCGTGGTCGGGCTGGGCAGCGCGATCGTGCTGTTCGTGTCGAAGGCGGACCTGGTCGACCAGGCGCAGAAGATCAACACCACGCGGCGGCTGACCGCCGAGGAGGCCGAGCGGGCGGTCACCTCGCTGCTGTGGCTGTACGTGGTGGTCGTGCTGGCGCTCGGCGCGTTCCTGGTCCTGTTCGCGTACAAGGCGATGGACGGTCTGCGGCGCTCCCGGATGATGGCGCTGATCATCACGCTGATCGTGCTGCTGTTCCACTTCTACTTCTTCGGCACGGCCCTCGGCCAGCTCAGCGGGCTGTTCGCGGCCGTCGCGATCGCGCTGATGTACCTGCCGGCCACCCGCGAGTACTTCCCGCCACGCCAGACCACTCGGTGAGTGAGCCCGACGGCGAGCCGGTGCTCTTCGCCGAGCACGGCTCGTCGTGGTGGCCGCTCGCGTGGGGACCGGCGTTCGCGGTCGTCGGCGTCGTGCTCGAGGTGACCACCGGCGCGGTGCACTGGCTGCAGTGGTTCGCCGTCGCCGTGGTGCTCTTCGGCGGCGCGGTCGTCTGGGTGTCCGCGCGGCGCAAGGTCTACCTGGTGCGGCTGACCACCGGCTCGCTCACCCAGGGCCGCGAGAAGGTCGGCGTCGGCACCATCGCCGCGGTCACCGACGTCGGCACGCCCGTGGGCGCGCGGATCCTCGGTGGCGGCTGGTCGACTCCGCGCCGGACGACCGCGATCCCGCTGCGGCTGGCCGACGACACCGTGGCGCTCGCCTGGGCCCGCGACGACGACGGGCTGCGCGACGCGCTGCGCCGCCTCGTCGAGCCCGGGGCCGGTCATGTTGAATGAGGACGTGCCGAACCCCGACGGTGGCTTCCAGGACCGTGGCTTCCAGCACGAGCCGATGCGGCCCGTGCAGGAAGGGAGCGCGCCGGAGATCCCGCGCCCCAAGGCGGTGGACAACGCGTTCCTGGCGAGCCTCGCCAGCACCACGATCGCCAGCGCGGCCACGGTCGTCACCGTGCTGTTCGACCAGGCCTGGCTCGACCAGTTCGCCCGCCAGATGGTGGAGGACTCCGGCCGGCGGGTCACCGACGAGGACCTGGCCACCGGCATGTCCATCGCCCGGGTGTCGCTCGGCCTCGGTGTGCTGCTGTTCGCCGCGCTGTTCGTGCTGTTCGCGCTGAAGATGCGGCAGGGCCGCAGCTGGGCGCGCATCCTGCTGACGATGTTCGCGGTCCTCGGCGCGTTCAACTTCCTCACCGCGGTCGCCAGCACGGGCGCCGCGCTCAGCCTGATGTGGAGCCTCGCGGACGTGGCGTTCTCGATCACCGCGGTGGTCTACATGTTCCGCCGGGAGTCCACGGCGTTCTTCGTCGAGCACCGCAAGCGCCGCCTCGCCCGCCGGGGTGGGCATCCCTACCCATGAGAGGCTTGCCGTCGTGACAGCACCGGCCACCGACGAGGTCGTGGCGCCGCCACCCACCGGGCCGCCGCGGCTGCACCGCCCGGTCCGCGCGGTCGTGGCGCTGGTGGAGCTGGTCGCCGCGGGGCTCGCCGTGTGGGGCGCGTTCTGGGCGTGGCCGCACGGGTTCGCCACGATCAGCACCCCGATCACCGATGGCGTGGTGCTGGACTCCCAGCGGATCTACGGCAACTGGATCGCCGCCGCCGTCGGGTTCGGCACGCTCGCCGCGCTGCTGTTGGTCGACGCGGTGCGCCAGACCCTGCTCGCGGTGCGGGTGCGGCGCCGGCGCGCGCGGAAGGGCGCGGCCCCGGTCGCGGCCCCCGACACGGCCCCGGACACGGCCCCGGACACGCAGGTGAACACGAAGGTGAGCGGTGACGACTGACACGGGGACCGCCGCGCGGTCCGCGGCACTGTTCGAGCGGGCACGAGCGGTCACGCCGGGCGGGGTGAACTCACCGGTGCGGGCGTTCCAGGCGGTCGGCGGCACCCCGCGGTTCATGGTCCGCGGCGAGGGCCCGTACCTGTGGGACGTCGACGGCACCCGCTACGTCGACCTGGTCTCCTCGTGGGGACCGATGATCCTCGGCCACGCGCATCCCGCGGTGGTGGACGCGGTCCGCTCGGCCGCCACGTCCGGGCTGTCGTTCGGCACGCCGACGCTGGGTGAGGTCGAGCTGGCCGAGGAGATCGTCGGGCGGATCGCCCCGGTCGAGGCCGTGCGGCTGGTCAACTCCGGCACCGAGGCGACGATGAGCGCGATCCGGCTCGCCCGCGGGTTCACCGGGCGGCGCAAGGTCGTGAAGTTCGCCGGCTGCTACCACGGGCACGTGGACGCGCTGCTCGCCGACGCGGGCTCCGGCGTGGCCACGCTCGGGCTGCCGACGACGCCGGGCGTCACCGGCGCGACCGCCGCGGACACGCTCGTGCTGCCCTACAACGACCTCGACGCGGTCCGCGCCGTGTTCGCCGAGCACGGCCCGGACATCGCGGCGGTGATCACCGAGGCGGCGGCGGGCAACATGGGCGCGATCCCGCCCCGGTCCGGCTTCAACGAGGGCCTGCGGGCGCTGTGCTCCGAGCACGGCGCACTGCTCGTCATGGACGAGGTGATGACCGGCTTCCGCGTCTCGGCCGCCGGCTGGTTCGGCATCGAGCCGGTGCCCGGCGACCTGTACACGTTCGGCAAGGTCATGTCCGGCGGGCTGCCCGCGGCCGCGTTCGGCGGCCGGTCCGACGTCATGGCCGCGCTCGCCCCGGCGGGCCCGGTGTACCAGGCGGGCACGCTGTCCGGGAACCCGGTCGCGGTCGCCGCCGGCCTCGCGTCGCTGCGCGCGGCCACCGGCGAGGTGTACGCGGCGCTCGACCGCAACGCGACCCGGCTCGGCGCGCTGATCGGCAACGCGCTGACCGAGCACGGGGTGGCGCACCGGGTGCAGTTCGCCGGCAACCTGCTGTCGGTGTTCTTCACCGACGCGCCGGTGCCCGACTACGCCGCCGCGAAGGCCGCCGAGACCTGGCGCTTCCCGGCGTTCTTCCACGCACTGCTCGACCGTGGCGTGTACGCGCCGCCGTCGGCGTTCGAGGCGTGGTTCGTGAACGCGGCCATGGACGACGCGGCCTTCGACGTGATCGCCTCGGCCCTGCCCGCGGCCGCCGCCGCGGCGGCAGCCGCCGTGGCACCGGCAGTGGGGGAGCAGCCGTGATCACACGCACGACCGTGCACCTGGTGCGGCACGGGGAGGTGGAGAACCCGACGGGCGTGCTGTACGGCCGCATGCCCGGCTTCGTGCTCTCCGAGCTGGGCAAGCGGCAGGCGCTCGTCGTCGCGGAACACCTGGCGGGCAACGACATCACGCACGTGGTGGCCTCGCCGCTGGAACGTGCGCAGCAGACCGCCGCGCCGATCACCGACTCGCACCGGCTCACCCTCGAGACCGACGAGCGGCTCATCGAGGCGGCCAACGTGTTCGAGGGCCTGCGGGTCGCGGTCGGCGACGGGGCGCTGCGCCAGCCGCGGTACTGGCACCGGCTGCGCAACCCGTTCCTGCCGTCGTGGGGCGAGCCGTACATGCAGATCGCGCGGCGCATGCTCGCGGCGGCGTACCGCGCGCGGGCCCGGGCCGAGGGGCACGAGGCGGTGTGCGTGTCGCATCAGCTGCCGATCTGGACACTGCGCCGGTTCCTCGAGGGCAAGCGGCTCTGGCACGACCCGCGGCGGCGGCAGTGCTCGCTCGCGTCGGTGACCTCGCTGCAGTTCGAGGACGAGCGGCTGGTCGGCATCCGGTACGCCGAGCCGGCGGGCGCGTCGAGGCCGGAGGTCACCGGCGCATGAGGCGGCTGCTCGCCCTGGCGGTGCTGCTCGTGCCGGTCGTGCTGTCCGGCTGTTCCACGGGCACGGACGCGGTCGAGCGCGGCACGGAGTTCCAGTTCGTGTCGCCCGGTGGCAAGACGGAGATCTTCTACGACGGCGGCGACCGCCAGCAAGCACCGGCGCTGTCCGGCGAGGACCTCATGTCCGACAAGGACGTCGCGGTGTCGGACTTCCGCGGCAAGGTCGTGGTGCTGAACCTGTGGGGTGCGTGGTGCCCGCCGTGCCGGGTCGAGGCGCCGGAGCTGGAGAAGGTGTTCAAGGACCGGGCGAGCAAAGGTGTCGAGGTGCTCGGCATCAACGTGCGCGACGAGAACCGGTCGGCCCCGCAGGACTTCGTCCGCGACACGGGCCTGACCTACCCGTCGATCTACGACCCGCCGGGCCGCTCGCTGCTGGCGTGGAAGGGCTACCCGCGCTCGGTCGTCCCGTCGACGATCGTGCTGGACAAGCGGCACCGCGTGGCGGCGGTGTTCCTGCGCGACCTGCTCGCGTCGGACCTGCTCCCGGTAGTGGACAAGCTCACCGCCGAGAAGTGACCGCGAGTCCAACCCTCCAGCCCCGCGAGTCCAACGCTCCGGCCCCGCGAGTCCAACGCTCCGGCGCGGTGAGTCCAACACTCAGGCACCGTGAGACGTGAGCGTCGCAGCCGGCGTCACTCTGCCGGGGAGGCGCCGTCGGCGCTGGTGAACACGGTGCCTACCCTGAGCCCGTGGACCCGACGACCGCCCTCGCCGTCGACGGCCCGCTGCTGCTCGCGAGCGGGGTGGCGCTGCTGGCCGGGGTGATCTCGTTCGCCTCCCCGTGCGTCGTGCCGCTGGTACCCGGCTACCTCGCCTACCTGGCCGCGCTCGTCGGCGCGGACGCGCCGCCGGTGAAGGTCACGGCGGGCGCGCCGGGAGAGTCGGCCGAGCCGGAGCCGCGGACCGGGCGCTGGCGGGTCGTGGGCGCGGTCGGGTTGTTCGTGCTCGGGTTCACCGTGGTCTTCGCGGCGACCGTCGGCGGCATCGTGTGGCTCGGCGACGTGCTGGTGATCAACGAGGACCTGCTGCAGCGCATCGGCGGCGTGATCATCATCGCGATGGCGCTGGTGTTCGTCGGGTTCGTCCCCGGCCTGCAGCGGGAGCTCCGGTTCCACCGCGTGCCCCGGCTGGGGCTCGCGGGCGCGCCGCTGCTCGGCGCGATCTTCGGCCTCGGCTGGACGCCGTGCCTCGGCCCGACGCTGTCCGGCGTCACGATCCTCGCCAGCAGCACCGGCGGCACCGCCGCCCGCGGCCTGCTGCTCGTTCTCGTCTACTGCCTCGGCCTGGGCGTGCCGTTCCTGGTCATCGCGCTCGGCGCCCGCTGGTCGGTCCGCGCGTCGGCCTGGCTGCGCCGGCACAGCCGTGCGATCCAGCTGACCGGCGGCGGTCTGCTGCTCGTGGTCGGCGTCCTGCTGGTGACCGGGCTGTGGGGCGAGCTCGTCTCCTGGCTGCGCGACGCCGTGGTCACCGACACGGTGCTGCCGCTATGAGCGAGCCGGCGAGCGGATCAAGGTCACCGGGCGCCGTCGCGTTCCTGCGCAACACCTGGCGTGGCCTGACGTCCATGCGCACCGCGCTGGTGCTGCTGTTCCTGCTGGCCCTCGCCGCGCTGCCCGGCGCGCTGCTGCCGCAGCGCAGCCTCAACTCGCCCAAGGTCGACGAGTTCATCACGTCCAACGGCTGGTGGGGCAGGCTCCTGGGCCGCCTGGAGTTCTTCAACGTCTACGGCAGCGTCTGGTTCTCCGCCGTCTACCTGCTGCTGTTCGTCTCGCTCGTCGGCTGCCTGACCCCGCGCATGTTCGAGTACCTGACGTCGTTGCGCACCAGGCCGGTCCTCACCCCGCGCAACCTCGCCCGCCTGCCCCACCACGCCGACGGCGAGACCGACCGCTACCCGGACGAGGTGATGACCGCCGCTCGCGGCCGGCTCAAGGGCTGGCGGCTGGACGTCCGCGAGGAGGACGGCGGCGCGCGCAGCGTCTCCGCCGAGCGTGGCTACCTGCGCGAGACCGGCAACCTCCTCTTCCACTTCGCCATGCTCGGCCTGATCGTCGCGCTCGCCCTCGGCAAGATGTTCAGCTACGAGGGCCAGGTCGTCGTTCTCGCGAACGGCTCCGAGTTCTGCAACTCCGGCACGTTCGCCTACGACTCGTTCACCCCCGGGCTGCGCGTCGACGGCACCGACCTCGACGAGTTCTGCGTCAAGGTCGACGACTTCACCGCCCACTACCTGCCGACCGGCGAGGCCGACTACTTCCGCGCCGGGCTTCGGTACCAGGCGGGCGACGACCTCGCATCCGACACGTGGCGCCCCTACTCGCTCGAGGTCAACCACCCGCTGCGCGTCGAGGGCGACCGGGTCTACCTGCTCGGCAACGGCTACGCGCCGGTGTTCTCGGTGACCTTCCCCAACGGGGAGAAGCGCACCACCACGACGCAGTGGCGCACCGTCGACAACCTCACGAACCTCGCCGAGGGCGCCACGAAGTTCGACCCGCCGGGCGTGCGCGACCCGGCCGAGCGGCGGCGCAAGCAGCTCGCGATCACCGGCCTGTTCGCGCCGACCGCGGTGCTGCACGACAAGGTGCTCGCGTCGGGCTACCCGGATCTGAACGACCCGGCCGTCTCGATCGAGGTGCTGCAGGGCGACCTCGGCAACGAGTCCGGCCGCGGCCAGTCCATCTACTCCGTCGACCAGTCCATGGTGGACAGTGGACGGCTCAAGCAGGTGGCCAGGGCGAACCTGCGGCCGGGCGAGGAGCTGAAGCTCGGCGACGGCACGGTGGTCCACCTCGACGGCGTGCAGCGCTGGGTGTACCTGCAGGTGTCGCACGACCCGGCGCAGGTGTGGGTGCTGGGCTTCGCGATCGCCCTCGTGCTGGGCCTCGTGACCTCGCTCGTCGTCAAGCGGCGCCGCCTGTGGGTGCGTGCGACCCCGGCGGCCGGGGACGACCAGGACGGCCGTACGGTGGTCGTCGTCGGTGGCCTGGCCCGCACCGACCAGGCCGGATACGGCGAGGAGTTCGAGCGGTTCGCCGGCGAGCTGCTCGCCGAGCTGGCACCGGACGGCGGTGACGACGACCCGGTCCGCCAGGACGCTACCGCGGGGAGGAAGACCTGATGCCGGTCAACGAGACGTTCTCCACCTACAGCGACTGGACGTACGGCGCCGCGGTCGCCGTGTACGTGCTGGCCATGCTGTTCTCCCTCGCGGAGCTGGCGTTCGGCCGCCGCCCGGCCGCGGCCCGGCAGCTCGTCGGCGCCGGCGCGCCCGCCGCCGACGACGCCCCCGCTGACGAGGAAGCCGCCGACGAGGCCGTCGAGTCCGGCGAGCGGGGCGGTCGCGCCGAGCGGTTCGGCCGCATGTCCGTCTCGCTGATCGTCTTCGGCGCCCTGCTGCACGTCTCCGCGCTGCTGCTGCGCGCGGCCGCGACCGGCCGGGTGCCGTGGGGCAACATGTACGAGTTCGGCGCCACGCTGAGCCTCGCCGCGGTGGTCACCTGGCTCGTGCTGCTGCGCCGGTTCCCGATCCGCAGGCTGTCGGTGTACCTGCTGCTGCCGGTGACCGTGCTGATGTTCCTCGGCGGCCTCGTCTTCTACACGACCGCCGCGCCAGCGGGGCCGCCCCTGCAGTCCTACTGGCTCGCCATCCACGTCTTCGCGGTCGCGCTGGGCAGCGGCATGGTGCTGGTGCCGGGCGTGGTCAGCGTGCTGTACCTGGTGAAGACCCGCCGGCCGCGGTGGGCCACCCGGCTGCCGGACGCCGATGTGCTCGACCAGGTCGCCTACCGCACCACGGTGTTCGCCTTCCCGATCTACACCGCGGGCGTGATCTTCGGCGCCATCTGGGCGGAGTCCGCGTGGGGCCGCTTCTGGGGCTGGGACCCCAAGGAGACGGTCGCGTTCGTCGCCTGGGTCGTCTACGCCGCCTACCTCCACTCGCGGGCGACCGCGGGCTGGCGCGGCGGCCGGGCGGCCGTGATCAACATCGCCGGCTTCGCGGTGATGATCTTCAACCTGTTCTTCATCAACCTCGTGGTGGCCGGTCTACATTCGTATGCAGGTGTCTGACCTGGTTTGTTGGACAATTTCCGCCAAGATCAGTACCCTCCTCGGCTGGGGTTCACAGTAGTTCGCCCGTACGGGTGAGACAACCTACGCCAGGAGGGTGTGTCTTGAGTTCCGTCGCAGCTGCCTATGGTGGCCGCCGTGAGTCGGTTTCCGCAGACCGATTGCTGCGACGGGAGGGACACCCGCTCGGGGTCAGGCGTTACTACGAAGATCCGGCCGAGGAAGAGACGCGGGCCGCCGGCGTGCACAAGAAGTGGACCTTCGGCGTCGCCGCGGGCGCGCTGCTGGTCGCCGGCACGTTCGCGGCGGGTGCGCTCGGCCTGAACGGCGCCTCGCTGCCCCTCGCCGGTGAGAACGCCCCGGAACACGCGCCGTCGGCGCCCGGCCACGGCCCCAACGACTCGCAGGGCCCCGGCGACATCGGCACCCCCGCCGTCGCCGCCCCGCCGCACGGCGGGCACGACCAGGGCGCCGGCCAGGACCGTGCCGACCGTGCCGACCGTGCCGACCGCGCCCACGACTCCGCCGCGCGCGGCGCAGTCCCGGTCCAGGCCGGCTCGAGCCGGCCCGGCGGTGCGGCCCCGGCGCACGCGGCTCCGGGACAGCCGGCCGCTCCGGCGGCCCCGGCCCCGGCCCCCGCGCCGAGCCCCGCGCCGGCCAAGCCGCAGCCCGGCCTGGTCGAGAAGGTCGTGACGCCCGTGACGGACACCGTCGGTGACGTCACCCGGCCCATCACCGACACCGTCGGGAATGTCCTCTCGCCGGTCACCGGCGTGCTCAGCGGTGGCGGCGAGCAGCCGGCCCTGACCATGATCAACCCGCTGGGTGACCTGCTGGGGAACTAGGCCAGGCCGACCTGGCAGCCACCCGGGATCGCCCCGTCGTTGCTGGTGCGAACGCCAGGAACCCCCGTGTCGACGGGGTTCCTCGGCAACGACTACCGTCGCCTGCGGAGGCAGTCCCGGGAGTGCATTTTCAGGGAGGATCCCAGCGTGAGTGGGCGTGACGGCGAGCCGGACGTGGCCGGCAGCGGCCAGGGAGCGGCGGCGCAGCACGACTTCGCCTGGATGACCCCCGCCACGGGCAAGTCCGCGAACGGCGACACCGAGGACTTCGGCCCCCGGCCGCTCGGCCCGGGACTGGACGAGGAGATGCCCACCCAGTCGACGGCGCACCCGGACGTAGTCCCGATGTACACCGAGCCAGAGCCGTCCGGCCCCGTGGCGCGGCCATACGTGGAGCAGGCGCCCGCGGGCGCGTACCGGCAGGGCCCCTACGTGGACTCGGTCCAGTCCGGCCCGCAGCCGCCGCAGTTCACCGAGCCCACCCCGTCGAACCCGCTGCCCTACCAGTACCTGGAAGCCGCCGCGTCCGGCGCGCACCCGTATGCCGCGCAGGCCGGCCCGCAACAGCAGTACCCCGACCAGCCCGGCCCGCAGTACCCCGAGCAGCCGCCGTCCGGCTCGCAGCCGCAACAGCAGCAGCCGACGTTCCCGGCGGCCGGCTACGCGCAGGGCTACCCGCAGCCGCCGCAGCCGGTCCACCCGCGCCAGCGCACCCACGCCGACGAGCTGTCCTCGGCCAAGCTGATCAAGCAGACCAAGCGCCGCCCGCAGTCCGGCTGGCGCAAGGCCGTCTTCCTGGCCAGCGGCCACCTGATCAACGTGGGCGAGAGCCCGGCCGACGTGCGGCGCCGCGAGCTGATCACGCGGGTCAACCAGCCGCTGCGCGGCTGCTACAAGATCGCGATGCTGAGCCTCAAGGGCGGTGTCGGCAAGACCACGACCACCACCACGCTCGGCTCGACGTTCTCGTCGCTGCGCGGCGACCGGGTCATCGCAGTCGACGCCAACCCCGACCGC
Source organism: Actinophytocola sp. (assembly GCA_035995025.1). Lineage (GTDB taxonomy): Bacteria > Actinomycetota > Actinomycetes > Mycobacteriales > Pseudonocardiaceae > Actinophytocola. Next base: position 27,410 of record DASYKY010000043.1, on the reverse strand, counting down.
GGCACGCTGAGCCAGAAGATCCCGCTCGAGACCACCGCGACCGTGCGGCACCTGCTCCGCGACGCGGACCGCATCCACCGCTACTCCGACATCCGCGCGTACACCTCGCAGGGCCCGAGCCGGCTCGAGGTGCTCGCCAGCGAGCAGGACCCGGCGGTGTCCGAGGCGTTCAGCGAGGACGACTACCGGCGAACGGTGACGCTGCTCGAGCACTTCTACAACATCGTGCTCACCGACTGCGGCACCGGCCTGATGCACTCGGCCATGAAGGGCGTGCTCGACGTCGCGGACGCGCTGGTCATCGTGTCGTCCGGCTCGGTCGACGGTGCCCGCAGCGCGTCGGCCACCCTGGACTGGCTGGACGTGCACGGCTACCGCGACCTGGTGGCCAGGTCGGTGGCGGTGATCAACTCGGTGCGGCCGCAGGCGGGCTCGGTCGACCTGGACAAGCTGGCCCAGCACTTCGGTGCCCGGTGCCGTGCGGTGTGCCGCATCCCGTTCGACGCGCACCTCGAGGAGGGCGCGGAGATCGAGCTGGACCGGCTCGGCCCGCCGACCAGGCTGGCCCTGCTGGAGCTGGCCGCGACCGTGGCGGACGGGTTCCCGAGCGAGTTCTACTACATGCGCTGATCAGACCGGCGGCTTGCCGTCCGGGTCGGCGGGCGGCGGCTTGTGCTGGCCGAGCTTGCGTAGGAACTCGGGATCGTCGTCCGGTGCGAGCGGCCCCTGGCGGGGGCTGCCGCGTGTCGGCCGGACGGGACGTTCGCTGACCTCCGCGGGGTTCGACACGAAGGCCCGCCACAGCAACACGGCGACACAGATCGCGCCGATTGCGGCGAGCAGGTAGAGCATCGTGCACCTCCACGGGAGTCCTGCTGTCGAGGTTAGCCCGTTTGTCCCGTTTCCGGGGGGTCGGGGGGTGAACGGTGCTTCACGAGTCCCGGCGTTGTCGAACGGTTATCCGTTGGCCTTCGTGGCCTCGGTGGTGAGCTCGGCGAGCAGCGTCTTGACCTCGGACTCGCGGAAGCGGCGGTGGCCGCCCGGAGTGCGGATCGAGCCGATCCGCCCGGCCGTGGCCCAGCGGGTGACGGTCTTCGGGTCGACCCGGAACAAGGCCGCGACCTCGCCCGGGGTCAGCAGGCGCTCGCCGACGTGTGCAGCAGTCACCATGTCCTCCTCAGGTGTGCTGGATCCGGACGTGCCAATCGTGTCACTTCGCCCGTCGGGTACTCGAACGGTTGTCTTATGGTAAAGAGGTAGTAAGGGACAAAACGACCGGTTCGGGCAGGCCGGCCGCGGGCGCTAGAGTGCCGCGGTGGACAGCGTCGACCGCCGGATCATCGCCGCGCTGAGGGAGAACGGCCGGGCCACCTATGCCGAGCTGGGGCGCCAGGTGGGCCTGTCGGCTTCGGCCGTGCACGAGCGCGTCGGCAAGCTCGAGGCCGCCGGTGTCATCACCGGCTACCACGCGGTCGTCAACCCGAGCGCGGTCGGCCTCGGGGTCACCGCGCTGATCGGCATCCACCCCACGGACGTGGCCGACGACGAGGACGTGGCGGACGCGCTGGGCCTGCTGGCGGAGGTCGAGTCCTGCTACCGGGTGGCGGGCGACGAGTCCTTTGTGGTCAAGGTCCGGGTGGCGACGGTCGACGACCTCGAGCACGCGCTGGGCAGGCTGCGCCGCATCGACGGCGTGGCCCGCACCCGGACCACGCTGGTGCTGTCCACCCGGTTCGAGGGGCGGCCGAACACCTCGGAGGTCGACGATGCCGGCGAGTAGCGTCTCACCCGTGACTGATCTACGGCGCGACCTCGCGTTGTACACGGTGGCCCGGCTCGGCCTGGTCGCCGTGGCGACCGTGGCGCTGCTGCTGTTCGAGGTGCCGCTGCTGGTGTCGCTGGCGATCGCGATCGTGGTCGGCTTCCCGCTGGGGATCCTGCTCTTCCGCCCGCTGAACCGGCGGGTCACCGAGGGCCTGGCCGAGCGCGGCGCCGAGCGGCAGGCACATCACGCACGGCTGCGGGCCGAGCTGCGGGGTGACGAGCCACCCGCGGACCCGTCATGACCGCGGTGGACCGAGGTAGCGAGAAGACCCGCATCTGGGTGTGCGAGGCCGTGCGCATCATCGACGCGGACGCCAACCGCAGCGCCGACACGCACCTCATCCCGTTCCCGCTGCCGGCGGACTGGAACGTGCAGCTCTACCTCAAGGACGAGTCGACGCACCCGACGGGCTCGCTGAAACACCGGCTGGCGCGGTCGCTGTTCCTGTACGCGCTGTGCAACGGCTGGATCGTCGAGGGCACCCCGGTGATCGAGGCGTCGTCGGGCTCGACGGCCGTGTCCGAGGCGTACTTCGCGCGGATGCTGGGCCTGCCGTTCATCGCGGTGATGCCCAGGACGACGTCGGCGGAGAAGGTCGGCCTGATCGAGCGCCAGGGCGGCCGCTGCCACTTCGTGGACGAGCCATCGCAGCTGTACGAGGAGTCCCGCCGGCTGGCCGCGGAGCTGCGCGGTCACTTCATGGACCAGTTCACCCACGCCGAGCGGGCCACGGACTGGCGCGGCAACAACAACATCGCGGAGTCGATCTTCGAGCAGATGTCGCTGGAGCCGCATCCCGAGCCGGAGTGGATCGTGGTGGGCGCCGGCACGGGCGGCACGAGCGCGACGATCGGCCGGTTCATCCGCTACCGCAGCCTGCGCACCCGGCTCGCGGTCGTGGATCCCGAGCACTCGGTGTTCTTCGCCGCGTGGCGCGACGCCGACCCGTCGCTGACGTCGCGCCGCGGCTCGCGCATCGAGGGCATCGGCAGGCCGCGCGTGGAGCCGTCGTTCATCGGCGAGGTCATCGACCGCATGATCAAGGTCCCGGACGCGTGCTCCCTGGCCACGATCCACGCGGTGGAGCCACTTCTGGGCCGCCGCGTGGGCGGGTCGACGGGCACCAACCTGTGGGGCGCGTTCCAGCTGGTGTCGCAGCTGCGGGCCGCGGGCCGCCCGGGCAGCGTGGTGACGCTGCTCTGCGACGCGGGCGACCGCTACGGCAAGACGTACTACTCCGCCGAGTGGCTGGCAGCCAAGGGCCTGGACCTCGCGGCCCCACGGTCCACAGTGGAGTCCTTCCTCGGCACCGGCGTCTGGCCTAGCTGAGTCCCAGCGCCAGCCCGGCGAACACGGCCCACGCCAGCATCGCCAGCGCCGTGTCCCGCAGTACCGGGATCAGCGCGGGCCCGTCCGCGCCCCGGGCCACCACCCGCACCGCGGGCACCACCACGACCGCGGCCAGCAGCGCCACGAGGATCCACGACGTCGCGAGCACGGCCACCAGCGTGATCACGAACGGCATCGCGATGAGTCCGAAGTAGAGTGTCCGGGTGCGACGGCCGCCGAGGCGGACGGCCAGGGTTCGCTTGCCCGACAAGCGATCCGAGGGGACGTCGCGCAGGTTGTTCGCCACCAGGACGGCCGCCGAGAACGAGCCGAGCGCCACCGCACCCGCTGCGCCCGCCCACGTCACCGCGCCCGCCTGCACGTACTCCGTCCCGAGCACGGCCACAAGTCCGAAGAAGACGAACACCGCCGCCTCGCCCCAGCCCGAGTAGCCGTACGGCCGCGAGCCGCCTGTGTAGTACCAGGCACCCGCGATGCACAGCGCCCCGACGGCCAGCAGCCACCAGTGCCCGGTCAGCGCCACGAGCACCAGCCCGGACACCCCCGCCACCGCGAAGCACGCGAACGCGGCCGTGCGCACCGACACGGCCGCGGCCGACCCGGAGCCGACCAGCCGCAGCGGTCCGACCCGCTCGGCGTCCGTGCCGCGGATGCCGTCGGAGTAGTCGTTGGCGTAGTTCACCCCGACCTGCAGCGCCAGCGCGACCACCAGCGCCAGCAGCGAGGCCCACCAGTTGAACTTCTCGACCGCCCCCGCCGCGCCGGCCCCGACGAGCACCGGCGCGACCGAGTTCGGCAGTGTCCGGACCCGCGCCCCCTGAACCCACTCCGCGATTGTGGCCATGACCCCATCATCGCGGAGCGACGCGACAGGCGGATCAGCAGGCCGGGGCCCCGCGCACGCCGGAGACGTACGCCCCGGACACGTACTTCGACGCCGCCAGCCGGTACCACACCGCCGTCGTGCCCATCGCCCCCGCGACCGGCTGCCCGCTCGCCCGGCACTCGACCCGGACCTGGCTGAACCGCGCGGCCGTGCCGACCGCCGGCGTCGCCGTGCTCGGGCCGCGGCGCACCTTCAGCGGCGCGCCGCCGGTGCGCACGTATCCGGCCGGCGCCGAGCCCGCCCACAGGTACGTCACCGTGACCCACGCGTTGCCCGTCAGCTTCAGGCCGTCCCAGAACATGCCGTCCGCCAGGTCGATCCCGGCCGGGTTGACCACCCGGCGGCCGAACTGGTCCCGCCCCCCGTGGTAGCCGCCCTGGTACGCGGCCTGCGCCTGCGGCCGCCCGTGCGGCAGGTCGTGCCAGCTCTGCCGCAGCCGCGGCGGGTTCCAGTAGTCGTCGCGCGTGTTCCACGGCCCCACGTCCCACACCGGCGCCCACGCGCACCGGCCGTTGCCCGCACACACCCGCACGCTGTAGTTGCCGCCGAGCCCGCCGGACAGCCCGCGCCGCGACGGCAGCGCCACGAAGTGGTCCCGCTTCCTGATCTTGTGGCCGTTCGCGGTGGTGCCGCCGACCAGGCCCTCGCGGGTGGCGAACACCCGGAACGTGGCCCGGTCGGCCACGGGCGCGGCCGCGCGGGCGGCGGTCGGCGTCACGGTCAGCGAACGCAGCACCGGCGATGCCACGCCGTCCGGCGCCGACAGCATGGCGCGTACCTCCACGTCCCGGACCGCGGCCGGCAGCACCGCGTCCGGCAGCTGTGTCCACTCCGACCACCCGGCGCCGGTCCGCCCGCGCAGGTCGACCGCGACCTCGGCGCCGGGCGGCACGGTCGCGTCGACCGTGGCGGTGAACCCGGCGGCCCGGTCGGCGAGCGCGAGCGGGTAGACGGCGAGCCCGGTGCGCAGCGACCCGGCCGCCCGGTTGGCCCCGGTCCCCAGGCGGACGCCGGCGGCGGTCGTCACGTTGGTGCTCTCCGCAGGCGCGCCGAGGTCGATCCGGTGCCCCGGGTCGGCGGTGTGGGTGATCGCCCGCGCGGACGGTGGCTCGGCGTGCCCGGCGACCGAGGCGGCGAGCAGCGCCCCGGCCAGCACGAACTGACTGGACCTCATGATCGTCGAGCCAAGGTGGCGGGGGCCGGTCTGTCAAACGGACGCACTCGGGAGGGGTCCCGGCCGCAGCGCCTTACTTTCCGTGACATGTCAGAGAAAAAGCCAGGCACGCTCCTCAACGCCCTGTTCGGGATCTTCTTCCAGGCGGTCATCAACGTCGGTCTCGGGATCGTCATCCTGTATTTCGCCGGCGTGGAAGTCGACCATGGGAGGGACTACCCCGGGATCATGTATGCGCTCGGTTACCTCTCGGTCGTCATCGGGATCGTGCTGGCGGTCTGCGGGGTGCTGCTGGTGCGCCGCGTCGAGTGGGCGCGCATCCCGGTCGCGGTGATCGAGGTGCTCGGCATCGTCAGCGGGGTGATCACGCTGGCGTCCGGCGTGATGACCGGCATCGTGAACGTCGGGCTCGGTGCCGTCGTGCTGGTGAGCCTGTTCAAGGCGCCGACGACCGCGTGGCTGCGGCCGACCCCGTCGTCCTGAGCAGCTCGCGGACGGCGTCCCGGTCGACCTTGCCCGGTCCGCGCAGCGGCAGCGCCTCGGTGAAGCGCACGAGCTTCGGCACCGCCGGGCCGCCGAGCGCGGCGCGGACCGCGGCCCGCAGGCCCGGGACGTCCGGCTCGGCATCGGCCGGCACCACGGCGGCGGCCACGAGCTGGCCCCACTCCGGCGACGGCAGGTCGACCACGCAGGCCTCGGCCACCCCGGGCTGGGCGGTGAGCACCGCCTCGACCGCGGCCGGGGCCACTTTGACGCCGCCAGTGTTGATCATGAAGTCGGCCCGGCCGAGGACCTCGAGCACGCCGTCCGCGTGGCGCACGCCCAGGTCGGTGGTGCGGAACCAGCCGCCGGCGAACGCGCGGGCGGTGGCGTCCGGGTCGAGCCGGTACCCGTGCGCGAGCACCGGGCCGCCCAGCTCGACCACGCCGCCGGCGATCCGCACCCGGACGCCGTCGAGCGGCCTGCCGTCGTAGACGCAGCCGCCGGCGGTCTCGGACATGCCGTACGTGGTGACCACGCGCACGCCCGCCGCGGTGGCCCGGGCGAGCAGCGGCGCGGGTGTGGCGGCGCCGCCGAGCAGCACCGCGTCGAAGCCGCGCAACGCGGCGAGCTCGACCTCGTCGTCGAGGAACCGGGTCAGCTGGGTGGGCACCAGCGAGGTGTAGCGACGGGGTGCCGCAAGCGCTTGCGCCGCGTCCGCGAACGCCTGGCCCCGGCCGACGACGGCGGGCTCGAACCCGGCCAGCAGCGACCGGACGATCACCTGCACGCCCGCGACGTGCTGGGCGGGCAGCGGCAGCAGCCACCGGCCGGGCCCGCCGAGCCGTTCGTGGGTGGCGGCGGCGGAGGCGCGCAGCGCGGCGGCGGAGAGCAGCACGCCCTTGGCATCGCCGGTGGACCCGGACGTGGCGACGACGACGGCCGTGCCGGGCTCGGCGGGTTCGCCGGGCGCGAGCCGCGCGCGCAGGCGGGGCAGCCGCGGGTCGGACGCGCCGAGCGGCAGGACCGCCGGGCCGCCGTCGAGCGCGTCGCGCAGCGCCGCCGTCAGCTCCGCGACGCCGTCCGGACCGTCCACCAGGATCTCGCGCACGCCCTGAATTGTCGTACCCGTCGCCTATGGTCGGCGCATGACCTGGCTGCCCCGGCTCGACGAGGCGCTCCGCGACGGGTACTTACGCAGGCTCGGCCTGCCGGGCCCGCCCGCCCCGAGCGTCGAGACGCTCTTCGCGCTGCACCGGGCCCAGGTCGAGCTCATCCCGTACGAGGCCGTGTGGGTGTGGCTGGGCGAGCGGCGCGCGGTGGCGCCGCTCGAGTCGGTGCGTCACCTCGTGCGCGGCCGCGGCGGCTACTGCTACCAGCTCAACGGCGCGCTCGCGACGCTGCTCGGCTGGCTCGGCTTCGACGTGCGCCGGCACGTGGGCGGCGTCCAGGGCACGCCGGACGACCCGGTGGGCGCGACGGCCAACCACCTCGCGCTGACCGTGCACGGCCTGCCGTGCGACGCCAACCCGGGCGGTGAGTGGTTCATCGACGCGGGCCTTGGCGACGGCCCGCACGAGCCGATGCCGCTCGTGGCCGGCGCGTACCGGCAGGGCCCGTTCGGCTACGAGCTGGGCCCGTCGGCGGCGGTCGGCGGCGGCTGGCGGTTCCACGCGGACCCGGCGATGTCGTTGGTGGGCATGGACTTCGGCCTCGAGGTGGCCGGGCGGCACGCGTTCGACGCGAAGAACGCGTGGCTGCAGACCGCGCCGGAGTCGGGGTTCGTGCGCGTGCTGGCGGTGTTCCGCCGCGACGCCACCGGCATCGACGCGCTGCGCGGCCGCGTGCTGCGCCGCATCGCGGACACCGGCACGAGCACGGACCTGACCACGAGCGCGGACTGGTTCGCCGCCCTGGCCGACGTCTTCGGCCTCCCGCTGTCCGATGTGGACACCGAACGGCGAGAGGCGTTGTGGGCCAAGGTGGACGCGGCCCACGAGGCGTGGCTGGCGGCGACTCAGTAGTAGTGCGGGAAGCGGGACCAGTCCGGGTCGCGCTTCTCCAGGAACGCGTCGCGGCCCTCGACGGCCTCGTCGGTCATGTACGCGAGCCGGGTCGTCTCGCCGGCGAACAGCTGCTGGCCGACGAGCCCGTCGTCGATCAGGTTGAACGCGTACTTCAGCATGCGGCGCGCGGTCGGCGACTTGCCGTTGATCTCGCGCGCCCACTCCAGCGCGGTGGTCTCGAGCTCCGCGTGCGGCACGACCTCGTTCACCGCGCCCATCCGGTGCATGGCCTCGGCCGTGTACGCCCGGCCGAGGAAGAAGATCTCGCGCGCGAACTTCTGGCCGACCTGCCGCGCCAGGTACGCCGAGCCGTAGCCGCCGTCGAAGCTGCCCACGTCCGCGTCGGTCTGCTTGAACCGCGCGTGCTCGGCCGAGGCCAGCGTCAGGTCGCACGTCACGTGCAGGCTGTGCCCGCCGCCGGCCGCCCAGCCCGGCACCACGGCGATGACGACCTTCGGCATGAACCGGATGAGTCGTTGGCACTCGAGGATGTGCAGGCGACCCGCTCGAGCCGGGTCGACGCTGTCGGCCGTCTCGCCGGAGGCGTACTGGTAGCCCGTCCGCCCGCGGATGCGCTGGTCGCCGCCCGAGCAGAACGCCCACCCGCCGTCGCGCGGGGACGGCCCGTTGCCGGTCAGCAGCACCACGCCCACGTCGGAGCTCATCCGCGCGTGGTCCAGCGCCCGGTACAGCTCGTCGACCGTGTGCGGCCGGAACGCGTTGCGCACCTCCGGCCGGTCGAACGCGATCCGTACCGCGCCCGTGTCGACGGCGCGGTGGTAGGTGATGTCGGTGAAGTCGAAGCCCTCGACGACCCGCCAGGCGGCCGGGTCGAACAACTCGGATACAGCCACGCCGCGAGCATAGGCATCGTCTCGCGTGCCAAGCTGGCGAGGTGAACCCGTCCACGGCGCAGGCTGGTGTGATCGTCGACGAGCTCGTCCGCAACGACGTGCGGCACGTCGTGCTGACGCCGGGCTCCCGCAACGCGGCGCTCGCCATGGCGCTGCACGACGCGGCCGAGGCGGACCGGCTCGCCCTGCACGTGCGGATCGACGAGCGGGTGGCCGGGTTCCTCGCCCTTGGCCTGGCTCGCGGCGGCGGCCGGCCGGCGGCGGTCGTCTGCACGTCCGGCACGGCAGCGGCCAACCTGCACCCGGCCGTGCTCGAGGCGTACCACGCCGGCGTCGGCGTGCTTGCGATCACCGCGGACCGGCCGCCGGAGCTGCACGGCACGGGCGCGAACCAGACCATCGACCAGCGCGGGCTGTTCGGCTCGGCCGCGGTCGCCGTCGAGTTCCCGGTCGCCGAGCGGCGCGCCGGACAGAACCAGGTGTGGCGCGGGCTCGTGTGCCGCGCGGTGGCGCAGGCCGAGCACGGCCGCCCGGTGCAGGTGAACGTGCCGTTCCGGGAGCCGCTGGTACCCACGTTCGAGCCGCAGTGGCCCGACTCGCTCGACGGCAGGCCGGACGGCGTGCGCTGGACGACGTCCGCCGCGCCGGTGTCGATGGCCGGCAGCCGCGTCGACTTCCGGCTGCCCGCGCGCACGCTGATGGTCGTCGGCAGCGGCCGGGACGACCGCGCGCAGGCGGCCGCGACGGTCGCGGCCACGGCGGGCTGGCCCGTGGTGGCCGAGCCGACCGGGCTGGCCGCGGCGATGTCCGGCGGGGCACCGGTGCTGCGCTGCGGCGCGCTGCTGCTCTCGGCGGGCGAGCTGCCGCCGGCGCTGCGCCCCGATGCGGTGGTCGTGGTCGGGCGGCCAACCCTCTCCCGTGGCGTGCGCGGGCTGATGGGCCGCGCCCCGGTGTACGGCATCGGCGATCATCCACAGTGGACTGACCCGCAGTACGTGGCCACCCACGTGCGCGGCTGGCTCGACCTCGACGACATGTCCCAAGTGGACGGTGCGGACGCGGAGTGGCTGGCGGCGTGGCGGGGTGCGGACGTGAGCGCGGCTACGGCCGTGGACAAGCTGCTGGGCGAACAGCCGTGGCCGACGGGCCTGCAGCTGGCGGCCGAGCTGGTGGCGGCGCTGCCGGCGGGCGCGACGCTGTTCGTCGGTTCGTCGAACCCGGTGCGCGACGTGGACCTGGTGGCCGAGCCGCGGTCGGACGTGCGGGTGTGCGCGAACCGAGGGGTGGCGGGCATCGACGGCAACGTGTCCACCGCGTCGGGCATCGCGCTGGGCCAGCACGCCCCGGCGTACGCGCTGATCGGCGACCTGACCCTGCTGCACGACCTCAACGCCCTGCTGGTCGGCCCGGCCGAGCGGCGCCCGAACCTGACCGTGGTGGTGCACAACGACGACGGCGGCGGGATCTTCGCGCTGCTCGAGCAGGGCGCGGCGGAGTACCACCGGTCGTTCGAGCGGGTGTTCGGCACGCCGCACGGGGCCGACCTGGCCGCGCTGTGCGCCGGGTACCACGTGCCGCACACACCGGTTGGCGACCGCGCCGAGCTGCGCGCCGCCCTGGCGCCGGCGAAGGGCCTGCGGGTGGTCGAGATCCGCTCGAACCGCGTCCTGCTACGCGACCTGCACGCCCGGCTGCGATCCGCGGTGGCCGAGGCCGCCCTGCGCTGAGCGCACCGGACCGACCCGTACTACGCGCTGGACGGCAACGGTGGCTACGACGTGGGCACTACGACATCCGGCTGAGCTACCAGCCCACCACGGACGAGCTGTGGGGGACGACGACGCTCCGGCGCGTTTCGTGTCGCGCGACGGTGAGCTGGTGGTCACACCGGGCGTCCGGATCGTGAAGGGCGACCGGATGCTCGTCGTGGTGTCCTACCGGGACACGCCGAGCACGCGCCTGCGGTACGGCATCTAGACGTGGTGGTACCCGGTGAACGACCACCCGCGGGACAAGGCGACGTACGACATCTCGGTCGCCGCGCCGGACGGCCGGGAGGTCATGTCGGCCGGCAGGCTGGCGTGGCACCAGCCCGCAGGGCCCGTACCAGACCTCGCTCCTGATCGGTGACTTCGACATCGTTGTCGCGGACGCTGCCGGACGGGCACGCGTTCGTCGCCGGCTACGAGACGAACATCCCGGACCGCCCGGCGATGGAGGCGATGATCGACCGCACGCCGGAGATCGTCGCGTACGAGTCGTCGGTGTCCGGCGAGTACCCGTTCGACGCGATGGGCGGCACGATGACGTCCGGCCAGAACGGCCTGGAGAACCAGACCCGCCCGACGTACGGCGCCGACACGCTGTCGGAGGTCGGCATCGACGCGGTCGTGCACGAGATGGCGCACATGTGGTTCGGCGACTCGGTGTCGCTGCGGCTGTGGAGCGACATCTGGCTGAACGAGGGCTTCGCGACGTACGCGGAGTGGCTGTGGTCGGAGCACACGGGCGCGGCGACCGCGGCGCAGCGGGCGCGCGCGATGTACGACCAGTTCCGGCCGCGGACCCGTTCTGGCAGGTCGTGGTCGCCGATCCGGGCCCGGAGGGCAACCTCGCGACACCGGTGTACTACCGCGGCGCGATGGCCTTGCAGGCCCTGCGCGCAACGGTCGGCGACGCGACGTTCTTCGACATCCTGCGCACGTGGGCGTCCACAAAACGCGACTCCTCGGGCACGACGGCGGAGTTCACCGCATTGGCGGAACGCCTTTCGGGCCGCGACCTGGACCGGTTGTTCCACACCTGGCTGGAAGCCAAGGAAAAGCCCGGAACCACCCATAACCGCGAACCCCCCGCGCGCACGCACGCGCGTGCAGAACGCGAGAAACGCAGACCCCCACCCTGTCCCGGGGGCGTCCCTCGATGCCAGTCTACCGGCCACCCCCGACAAAAAGGCTGGTCACGCGTTGCCTGTGGACAACTCGGTCGCCTGTGGACAACAAGAAACCGGGCCTCCCACCGAAAGGCGGGAGGCCCGGCTCCGTCAACGCGGAAGGTCAACGCGGAAGGGCTACTTCTTGCCGATCCGGACCTTCATCGAGGTGCCGTTCTCGGAGAGCACCTTGATCGTCGTACCGGTCTGCGGGAGCTTGGTGCCCGCGTTGGGCTGCTCCTCGTACCAGTACTTCTTCGTGTCGTCGAACAGCGACGCCGCGTTCTGGCCGCGCACGTAGCTCGGCTTGCCGTTCACGTCGAGCGTGAACGACGGCGCCTTGTGCGTCGAGAACGGCGCGTCGTAACCCGCGACCCGCTCGCGCCACGGCTGACCCTCGAGGTTGTAGATCGGCGCGGGGTGCGCGTCGACCGAGAGGATCAGGCCCTCGCCGGGGTGCTCGCTGGTGTTGTTGTCCGGCTGCGAGGTGTCCCAGTACCAGACGCCGAGACCGGTGTCGTACGGGAAGTTCTGCACCCAGTCCGGCTTGGCCGGGTCGCCGAAGTTGTACGGGCCCGTCTTCATGTACTTGTCGAAGGACTCGTACGTGCGGTTCGACGCGATGTAGAACTGGTCGAACGGCAGCGTCTCGTGCTGCTGCGCGGCCCGGAAACCGTCCAGCGTCCAGCCGTTGTCGCCGTTCTCGGCACCGTCGGTGAACACCGGCTGGCCGTTGACGTTGATCGCGAGCTCGTCGGCGAAGAACCCAGGAGGCGCGACGCCACCGTCGGTCTTGTACCGGAACCGCAGCTTGACCGCCTTGCCGACCACCGAGTCGAGCGGGACGCTCATGTCCTGCCACTCGTCGCCGGACGCGCCGGTGATCGCCGGGTCGCCGCCGGCGTCCTTGCTGAACGGCTTCCCGCCGACGGTGCCGTCGAGCGCCGTCCAGGTCTCGCCGCCGTCCGTCGACACCTGCGTGTACAGGTAGTCGAAGTCCTGCTCGATGTCGTAGCGCGCCTTGAGCGTCACCGACGCCGAGGTCGCGCTCGTCAGGTCGACGTCACGGGTCATCGTGGTGTCGAGGTCGTCACCGCTGGTCGACCACCACTGGTTCTCCCCGGCGAACGGTGCGCCGTAGTCGAACGTGACGTCCTTGTCTGGCAGCACCACCACGGCACCCTGCGGCTTCTTCGAGTTGTACTCGTGCGGGCCGAGGTTCAGCGTCTTGGTCTGGCCTGCGACGACGGTCTCGTAGTCGAGCCAGCCGAGCTGCAGCTTCGACCACGGGTCCATGTCGTTGACCCGCAGGCCGACCGGCTCGCCCGCAGCGGCGACCCGCTGCTGGGCCATCAGCGACCACCAGTTGATGTCGTTGCTGCCGCCACCGGAGGTGTCGTACAGGTCCGGCAGGCCGAGGTCGTGGCCGTACTCGTGGCAGAACACGCCGAGGCCGCCGTTCTCCGGCTGCATCGTGTAGTCGCCGACCCAGATGCCGGTGCTGCCGATCTGCGTGCCGCCCGCGAGGTTGCCCGACGGGCCGGTCGCGGTGCCGGGGAAGACGAAGGAGCGGTGGCTCCATGCGGCGTCCTCGCCGTAGATCGGGTCACCGTCGGCCTGGTCGCCGCCGGAGTGCACGATCTGGAAGTGGTCGAGGTAGCCGTCCGGCTCGTTGAAGTTGCCGTCACCGTCGAAGTCGTTGCGGTCCCACAGGTCGTACTGCGCGAGGTCCGCCTTGACCTGCTCCGGGGTCCGGCCGGCGGCGACCTGGTCGTCGTACCAGGCGTTCACGCCGTCCTGGATGAGGTTGAACGAGTTGTTGCACACGTTGCTGTCGCACGGGAATCCGTTCGACCGGCCGTAGCGCGCCTCGTTGTACTTGACCTTCACCCAGTCGCTGACCTCACCGTCGACCGAGTAGCGGCCCGAGGACTGCTTCTCGTAGTAGGTCTTGACCGACTCGTCCTTGTCGGAGAAGTAGAGGTCCTGGAAGTGCTGGCGGCTGAAGTCCTGCTGCCAGATCGTCGCGTTGTCCTTCGAGCGGTCGGGCTCGGGGATCTGGTTGTGCAGCGGGCCGTCGAACGTCTGCGGGCCCGGCGTGTTCGGGTCGGTGTCCTGGTCCGGGTAGTCCGGGTGGCGCTCGTTGCCGAACTCGACGAGGACCACGAAGATCTTGTCGGTCTTCTCGCGGGACAGCTCGACGTACTGGTCGACTGGACCGGCCTTCTTGGCCGTCTTGGACTTGGCGGCCGCCTTCTTGCCCATGTTCACGACCAGGCTGTCGCCGTGCTTCACCGCCTTGCGCTTGCCGGAGAGCACGTCGGACAGCGCCTCCTGGCGCATGTCACGGCGCTTCTGCTCGGTGGCGCCGGGCAGGTCGTCCGCGCCGACCGCCTCGTTGGCGGTGTTCTGCTGGCTGACCGGAGGCGCCGCGTCGGCCCCCGTTACCAATGCGGTCAGCCCGGCCGCCACCATGGCGGCACTCGTGAGGCCGACAAGAATTCTTCGTTGCAACGCGTCCTCCATGGATCGCTCAAGAGAGCGCGGGTCATCCGGCCGGTTGACCTCAACGCGAAGCGGGATCCTACGTAAAGTGACTTACCGGCGGGACCCGACGAAAGGACTAATACGAACGGGTTACTTCTGCAAAGGTGCCGTCAACCTGGGGGCACGGGTGTTTACCGAGGTTAAAGCCGGGGCCAGGCGTTGCCGAACCGTGACAACCGGGACGGCTAGGCTCGGCATGTGGTGCAGCAGGTGACCAACGTGCCGGCCGGTCGGCGTCCGTTGATCCGGCGGGTCGCGGCGCGGTCGCTGCTCGCGCTCGGCGGGGTCGTCACGTTCCTCTGCGTGGTCCTCGTGGTCGCCACGTGGACCGAGGACATCTCGATCGACCGCAACACCGGGTACGCGAACGCCGAGGTCGTCGCGGACTCGTTCACCCGGACCCTGGTCCGCTTCTACACGCCGGACGGCGCCGAGCACATCCCGCAGACCGGCGTGCTCTACCCGGCGGGCCTGAACGTCGGCGATGTCGTCGAGGTCGAGTACCGGCAGGACAACCCCGAGCTCGTGCGGGTCGCGGGCCGTGGTGCGGTCGTGACTTTGCTGCCGATCGGGCTGACCCTGCTCGGCGTGTGGGCCGTGCTGGTCCCGTCGATCTGGGCGTTGCGCCGCCGGCCGGCCGCGCCCGCTGCCACCTCCGTATGACACCTATCCGCAAATCGGGCGCCAAGGTGTAACATCGGGCCGTGGACCTGGAGCAGGAGTTCGACCGCGTCGTCGGTTCCGAGCAACGCATCGAGCCGCGGGACTGGATGCCCGACGGCTACCGCAAGACGCTGATCCGGCAGGTCGCGCAGCACGCGCACTCCGAGATCATCGGCATGCAGCCGGAGGCGAACTGGATCAGCCGCGCGCCCTCGCTGCGCCGCAAGGCGATCCTGCTGGCCAAGGTGCAGGACGAGGCGGGCCATGGCCTGTATCTGTACGCGGCGACCGAGACGCTCGGCGCGGACCGCGAGGACCTGACCACCAAGCTCGTCGAGGGCAGGCAGAAGTACTCGTCGATCTTCAACTACCCCACGCTGAACTTCGCCGACGTCGGCGTCGTCGGCTGGCTCGTCGACGGCGCGGCCATCTGCAACCAGGTCCCGCTCTGCCGCACCTCCTACGGGCCCTACGCCCGCGCGATGATCCGCATCTGCAAGGAGGAGTCGTTCCACCAGCGCCAGGGCTTCGAGCTGCTGATGACCATGATGCGCGGCACCGAGGCCCAGCGGCGCATGGTCCAGGACGCGGTGAACCGCTGGTGGTGGCCGTCGCTGATGATGTTCGGCCCGCCGGACGAGGCGTCCTCGAACACCGCGCAGTCCATGGCCTGGCGGATCAAGCGGCACACCAACGACGAGCTGCGCCAGAGGTTCGTGGACATGACCGTGCCGCAGGCCGAGGCGCTCGGCGTCACGCTGCCCGACCCGGCGCTGCGGTGGAACCCCGAACGCGAGCACCACGACTTCGGCGAGATCGACTGGGACGAGTTCTGGCAGGTCGTCGGCGGCAACGGGCCGTCGAACAGGCAGCGCGTCGCGCACCGGCGCAAGGCACACGAGGACGGTGCCTGGGTCCGCGAGGCGGCCGCGGCGTACGCGGCGAAGCAGGCCGCCCGGGAGGACGTCGCATGAGCTCACCGAGGTCGGTCTGGCCGCTGTACGAGGTGTTCGTGCGCGGCAAGCGGGGACTGAACCACGTACACGTCGGCTCGCTGCACGCGCCGGACGACGAGATGGCGCTGCGCAACGCCCGCGACCTGTACACCCGGCGCAACGAGGGCGTGAGCATCTGGGTCGTGCGCTCGGCCGCGATCACCGCGTCGTCGCCGGACGAGAAGGACCCGTTCTTCGCGCCGAGCGGGGACAAGGTCTACCGGCACCCGACGTTCTACTCGATCCCGGAAGACGTCCCGCACCTATGAGCTGCGCCGACGTACTTTTCGCCGCGGAGGCGCCGTGAGCTGCGCCGACGTACTTTTCGCCGCGGAGGCGCCGTGAGCTTCGACAACGCCTACGAGGCCATCACCGAGGACAACGACGACCGGCACTGGGCGTTCGGCACCGGCTTCGACGACCCGCTGGCCGGCGTGGACCGCGCGCTTCCGTCCCATGTGGACTCCGCGGACCTGGTCGCGTACTGCCTGATGCTCGCCGACGACGCGCTGGTCTACTCCCAGCGGCTGACCGAGTGGTGCTCGCGCGCGCCGGAGCTCGAGGAGGACGTCGCGCTCGCCAACATCGCGCTCGACCTGCTCGGCGAGGCCCGGCTGCTGCTGGCCAGGGCCGGTGAGGTCGAGGGCGCGGGCCGCGACGAGGACGCGCTCGCCTACCTGCGCGACGAGCACGAGTTCCGCAATGTGCGGCTGGTGGAGATCGACTGCGGGCCCGGCCCGGGCGGCGACTTCGCCACGACGATCGCGCGCCTGCTGGTGTTCTCGACGTGGCGCCTCGCGGTGTTCTCGCAGCTCGCCGCGTCGGTGGACCCGGTGCTGGCCGCGATCGCCGCGAAGGGCGTGAAGGAGCTGGCCTACCACCGCGACCACGCCGCGCAGTGGACGCTGCGGCTCGCGGGCGGCACGGAGTACTCGCGCGAGCGGATGATCGCGGGTTTGGCGACCGTGTGGCCGCTGGTGGCGGAGCTGTTCGCGACGCACGCGGTGGAGGAGCGGCTGCCGGGTGTGGCCGTCGACCCGGCCACCGTGCGGGCCGAGGTGGACGAGGTGCTGTCGCGGGTGTTCGCTGCGGCCGGGCTCGAGACCCCCGACGTGGCGCCGATGGCCGCGGTCGCCGGACAGGCGGGCCGCGACGGCGTGCACACCGAGGCGCTGGGCTACCTGCTGGCGGAGATGCAGCACCTGGCCCGCTCCCTGCCGGGAGCGGTCTGGTGAGCGAGCTTGCGAGTGAACGAATGACACAGAGCGCCCGGACCGTTGCGGAGTCGGTGCTGGACCCCGAGCTGCCGGTGCTCACGCTCGCCGACCTCGGCGTGCTGCGCTCGGTGGAGGAGCACGCGGACCGGGTGGTCGTGACGATCACGCCGACGTACTCCGGCTGCCCGGCACTGGAGGAGATGCGCGTGGACCTGCGCCGCCGGCTCGCCGCGGCGGGCTACCGGCGGGTCGAGGTGCGGACCGTGCTGAGCCCGGCGTGGACGACCGACTGGATCAGCGAGGACGGCCGCCGCAAGCTCGCCGAGCACGGCATCGCGCCGCCCGCGCGAGTCGGCCCGCGGTCCGGCCCGATCCCGTTGCGACTGGCGCCGCCGGTCACCCGGGTGCGCTGCCCGCGGTGCGGCTCGCCGGACACCACGGAGCTGTCCCGGTTCTCGGCGACCGCGTGCAAGGCGCTGCGGCGTTGCGAGTCGTGCCGGGAACCGTTCGAGCACGTCAAGGAGATCTGAGGTGGTCTCGACCTTTCACTCGCTGCCCGTGGCCCGGGTCGACCGGCTGTGCGTGGACGCGGTCGCGGTGACGTTCGCGGTGCCGCACGGGCTGCGCAAGGAGTTCGCGTTCAAGCCGGGCCAGTACCTGACGTTGCGCCAGGATCTCGACGGCGTGGAGGAGCGGCGGTCGTACTCGATCTGCGCGCCGCCGTCCGCGCCGCCGCGGATCGGGGTGCGCCGGCTGGACGGCGGCCTGTTCTCGACCCGGCTCGTCGACGAGCTGCGGCCGGGCGACGTGCTCGACGTGCTGCCGCCGCTGGGCCGGTTCACGCCGGACCTCACCAAACGCGGCCAGCATCACGTCTTCGTCGCCGCCGGCTCGGGCATCACGCCAGTGATGTCGATCATGTCCGCGGTCCTGGAGTCCGATGTGGATGGACAGGCGACGCTGCTGTACGGCAACCGCCGCACCGACACGGTGATGTTCGGTGACGAGCTGGCGGACCTGAAGGACCGTTATGCGGCGCGGTTGCAACTGGTGCACGTGCTGTCCCGCGAGCCCCGCGACGTGGCCCTGTTCTCGGGCCGTCTGGACGCGGCGCGCCTGTCCGCACTGCTGGACACGGTGGTTCCCACGTCCGATGTGGACCATTGGTGGCTGTGCGGCCCGTTCGGCATGCTGACCGACGCCGACGCGGCCCTGACGTCTCACGGCGTGCCGCGCACCCGGGTGCACCGCGAGCTGTTCTACGTGGACGAGCCGCCGCCCCCGGTGGTGCACAAGGACGAGGCGGCCCCCGAGGGCCCGGCCGCGACGGTGACCGTGCTGCTGGACGGCCGCGAGACGACCTTGCAGCTGCCGTCCGACACCCCGATTCTCGACGCGGCGCAGCGGGTGCGGGCGGACCTGCCGTTCGCGTGCAAGGGCGGCGTGTGCGGCACGTGCCGAGCGCGTGTGACTTCGGGCAAGGTCGAGATGCGCCGCAACTACGCCCTGGAACAACACGAGCTCGATGCCGGCTTCGTACTCACCTGCCAAGCCGAACCCCGCTCCGAACAGGTAACCGTCGACTACGACGCCTGACCCAAGGCCCCGAGCTCCGCGCCCAACCACCCAGCCGCACAACAAGCAGCCCGACAACACCTAGGCAGCCCCCACCCTCTCCGGGGGCACCCCTCAGCGCCAGTCTACCGGTGACCACTGACGATCTGGCCCGCCAAGATCCACATGTGGACAGCCGCCCGGGTTGTGGATAGTGACTCTTCGGGCACTGTTCGTTCCCCGGTCATGTTGGCTTTCTCCCTTCGAGGCAGCGGGTTGCGACCGTGTGGCCGTGCGAGTCGGCATTGTCACCGAGAGCTTTCTGCCGCAGGTGAACGGCGTGACGAACTCGGTTCTCCGCGTTGTCGAGCACCTGCGGGCGCGGGGGCACGAGGCGCTCGTCGTCGCCCCCGGGATCGCCGGGCCGGACCGGTACCTGCACGCCGCCGTCAGGCGGGTCCGGGCGGTCGACCTGCCGGTCATCAGCTCGCTGCCGATCGGGATGCCCTCGCCCAAGGTGTACGCCGCGCTCGCGGACTTCGCGCCCGACGTGGTGCACCTCGCGTCGCCGTTCGTGCTCGGGGCGGCCGGGCTGCGCGCGGCGCGGCGGCTGGGGGTGCCGACCGTCGCGGTCTACCAGACCGACGTGGCCGGGTTCGCCGCCTCCTACGGTCTCAAGCACGGCGCCCGCGCGGCCTGGCGCTGGATCCGCCGCCTGCACAGCCTCGCCGACCGCACCCTCGCGCCCTCCCTCGCCTCGGTGGGCGAACTGACCGAGCACGGTGTGCCACGGGTGCACCGGTGGGCGCGTGGGGTGGACACCGACCTGTTCGCCCCGTGGCGCGCCGACCCGGGCCTGCGCGAACTGCTCGCACCCAACGGCGAGCTGCTCGTCGGCTACGTCGGCAGGCTCGCGCGGGAGAAGCAGGTGCGCAGGCTCGCCGCGCTGCACGGCCTGCCCGGCGTGCGCGTCGTGGTCGTCGGCGACGGGCCCGAGGAGGACGCGCTGCGCGCGGTCTTGCCGGACGCCGCGTTCCTCGGCTTCCGCACCGGCAGCGAGCTCGCCACCGCCTACGCGAGCCTCGACGTGTTCGTGCACACCGGTCCACACGAGACGTTCTGCCAGGCCGCCCAGGAGGCGCTCGCCTCCGGGCTGCCGGTCATCGCGCCCGACGCGGGCGGGCCCCGCGACCTCGTCGAGCACGGGCGCACCGGCTTCCTCATCGAGCCGTACGACGACGAGGGGTTCGCCGCCGAGCTCGTGTCCATTGTGGAGCTACTGCGGCCCGGGGTGGTGCGCCGCAGGCTCGGTGCGGCGGCCCGCGAGTCGGTGCTCGCCCGCACGTGGCCCGCGGTGTGTGACGAGCTGCTCGGCCACTACGACCAGGTCAGTACGGCGATGCTGGCGGCCTAGTCGTAGGGTCTGGTCATGCCTCGTGCCGGCCTGGACAAGAACCCCCGCGACGTGGCCGAGATGTTCGACGGGGTGGCGAAGGGCTATGACCGCACCAACTCGGTGATGACGCTGGGCTTCGACCGGCGCTGGCGCTGGCTGACCCGCCGCGTCCTGGAGGCCGCGCCCGGCGAGCGCATCCTCGACCTCGCCGCCGGCACCGCGGTGTCCACCGTCGAGTACGCCCGCTCCGGCGCGTGGTGCGTGGCAGCCGACTTCTCCCTCGGCATGCTGCGCGGCGGCGCCCACCGCGACGTGCCGAAGGTCGCCGCCGACGCCTTCCACCTGCCCTTCGCCGACGGCGCGTTCGACGCGGTCACCGTCACCTTCGGGCTGCGCAACATGAACGACACCGTCGCCGCGCTACGCGAGATGTGCCGCGTCGTGCGCCCCGGCGGCCGGCTCGTCATCTGCGAGGTGTCACAACCGACCTGGCGGCCCATCCGATGGTTGCACCACCACGTCGTGCTGCGCCTGCTGCCGCGGGTCACCCGGCCGTTCTCGTCGAACAAGGAGGCCTACGCCTACCTCGCCGAGTCGATGCACGACTGGCACGACCAGGTTTCGCTCGCGCGGCTGGTTGCCGACGCGGGCTGGGACGAGGTCGAGTGGCTGAACCTGACGTTCGGCGTGGTCGCCCTGCACCGGGCGGTCAGGCCGCTCGGCGGGGCATCGCCTGCCACTGGCTGACCTGGCGGATCACGACGACGCCGTGCGCCGGGCCCGTAGAATGGCGTCAGTTCGTGAACGTTTTCACAAGCCGTCCACTGAGGAGCCACCGGATGAGCCGACGCAAGGCAACCGAGGACGCCGACGTCATCGTCGTCGGCGCCGGCCCTGCCGGGTCGACCGCGGCGACCTACCTCGCGCGGTCCGGGCTGGACGTGCTGCTGCTGGAGAAGAGCACGTTCCCGCGCGAGAAGGTCTGCGGCGACGGGCTCACCCCGCGTGGCGTCAAGCAGCTGATCGACCTCGGCGTCGACACCCGCGAGGAGGCGGGCTGGCTGCAGAACAAGGGCCTGCGGGTGGTCGGCGGCGGCGTCACGCTGGAGCTGGACTGGCCGGATCTCGCGACCTTCCCGCCCTACGGCGTGGTGCGCACCCGGATGGACTTCGACGAGATGCTGGCCCGCACGGCGCAGCAGGCGGGCGCGCGGCTGTTCGAGCGCACGACCGTCACGGCCGCGGTGACCGACGAGCGGACCGGGCGCGTCACGGGCGTGGCCGCCAAGGCGGGGCCGGACCGCGAGCCGGTGACCTACCGCGCGCCGGTCGTGCTGGCCTGCGACGGGGTCTCCGCGCGGCTGGCGCTGTCGATCGGGCTGGAGAAGATCGAGAGCCGGCCGATGGGCGTGGCGGTGCGCCGGTACTACGCGTCGCCGCGCAGCAAGGACGACTACCTCGAGTCGCACCTGGAGTTGTGGGACCGCGGCGACCCGGCAGAGCCGAAGCTGTTGCCCGGCTACGGATGGATCTTCGGCATGGGCGACGGCACCGTCAACGTCGGGCTGGGCATCCTGTCGACGTCCAAGGCGTTCGGCAAGACCGACTACCGCGCGCTGCTGCGGTCCTGGTTGGACGGAACGCCGGAGGAGTGGGGCTTCCGCGAGCACAACGCGACGGGCAAGATCGGCGGCGCGGCGCTGCCGATGGGCTTCAACCGCACGCCGCACTACGCGCGCGGCCTGCTGCTCGTCGGCGACGCGGGCGGCATGGTCAACCCGTTCAATGGTGAGGGCATCGGGTACGCGATGGAGTCGGCGAAGCTCGCGGCGGAGTGCGTGGTGCAGGCGCTGGCCCGGCCGGAGGGGCCGTCGCGCGAGCGCGCGCTCGCGGGGTATCCGCTGGCGCTCAAGGAGTCGCTGGGCTCGTACTACCGGCTGGGCAACATCTTCTCGAGGCTCATCGGTAACCCGCTGGTGATGCGCACGGCCACGAAGTACGGCCTGCCGCGCACGACGCTGATGCGGCTGGTGCTGAAGCTGCTCGCCGGCCTGTACGACCCGAAGGACGGCGACGCGTTCGACCGCATGATCACCGCGGCGACGCGCATCGCGCCGAGCGTGTGAGAACGCTGTACCTGGCCCGCCACGGCGAGGCCGACGGAGACCTCACCGAGGCGGGCCGCCGCCAGGCGACGCTGCTCGGCGAGCGGCTGGCCGGGCTGCCGCTGACCGCCGTGCACCACAGCCCCCTCCCGCGCGCCCGGCAGACCGCCGAGCTCGTGGCCGCGGCTGTGGGAGACGCGGTGGGCGACGTGCCGGTGCACGAGTCGGAGCTGCTGGCGGACTACCCGCCGTACCTGCCGCTGGCGTCCGAGCTGCCGTGGGCGTTCGCACCCGCGGCGCTCGCGCACCTGGCGGACTACACGGTCGACGAGCGCTCGGGCGGTCCGACGCTCGGTGCCCGGGTGCTGGCGGAGTTCGCGACCGCGGAGACCCGGCAGGACGTGCTGATCACGCACAGCCAGCTGGTGTGCTGGTTCGTGCGGGCCGCCCTGGACGCCCCGGAGTGGCGCTGGCTGGGCATCAACGCGGCCAACACGGGGCTGACCGTCATCCAGTACCGCGAGTACTGGCCGCCGTCGGTGGTCACGTTCAACGACCAGTCGCATCTGCCGCCCGAACTGCGCTGGACCGGCTTCCCCGACGAACGCCGGGCCGCCTACTGACACGTACATCGGCCGAGTTCGCAGCGGAAACCGTCGCCCCGTGAATGGCGGCCCCCACCCTCTCCGGGGGCACCCCTCATGGCCAGTCTATCGAGGATGACTGACGAATCGGGGGTGGTGCGGGTTCCTGTGGACAGGTTCGTGGGTTGTGGACAACTCGGACCGGCCAGGCGTCATTAGAGCGGGCCGCAGACGGTGCCCGGCTCGGCGGCCGTGGCGCGCAACAGGTCGCGGACGAGGTCGAAGTCGACCCGCTCCGGGCCGCGGAACCGCAGGCAGCCCTTGCCCATGTCCTGGCCGGCAAGGCGCTGCGCGAACGCCAGCCGCACATCGGTGCGCAGCAGGTAAAGCTCACGAACGCGATCTCGCCGTCGCCGTCGGACCGCTGGCAGGCCGGCGAGGGTCTTCGAAACTATCAACCGCTTGTCCGCACCGATAGCTGGAACGCAGCCCACACTTTGGATTCCGGGGAGGCGGGCTAGCTCAGCCGCTCCAGGACCATGGCCATGCCCTGGCCGCCGCCGACGCACATCGTCTCCAGGCCGAACTGCTTGTCGTGCCACTGCAGGGAGTTGACGAGCGTCGTGGCGATCCGGGCGCCGGTCATGCCGAACGGGTGGCCCACCGCGATGGCGCCGCCGTTGACGTTCAGCTTCTCCAGCGGGATCTCCAGCTCGCGGTAGGACGGGATGACCTGCGCCGCGAACGCCTCGTTGATCTCCACCAGATCGATGTCCGACATCGTCATCCCGGCCAGCGCCAGCGCGCGCCGCGACGCCTCCACCGGGCCCAGGCCCATGATCTCCGGCGACAGCGCGGACACGCCGGTCGACACGATGCGCGCCAGCGGCGTGAGGCCGAGCTCGGCCGCGCGGGTGTCGGACATGATCACGACCGCCGCGGCGCCGTCGTTCAGCGGGCAGCAGTTGCCCGCGGTGACCCGGCCGTCGGGGCGGAACACCGGCTTCAGTGTCGAGGTCTTCTCGTACGTCACGCCCGGCCGGGGGCCGTCGTCACGGTCTACCACCGAACCGTCCGGCAGCGTCACCGGGATGATCTCCCGCGCCCAGAAGCCGGCCTTGATCGCCTCCTCCGCGAGGTTCTGCGACCGCACGCCGAAGTGGTCCATGTCCTCGCGCGTCACGCCCTTCGCGAGCGCGAGGTTCTCCGCGGTCTGGCCCATCGCGATGTACACGTCGGGCACCGCGCCGTCCTGGCGCGGGTCGTGCCACGACGTGGCGCCCTCGGTGGCCTGCGCGACCGTGCGCGCCTCCGCCTCGGCGAACAGCGGGTTGTGCGTGTCCGGCCAGCTGTCCGAGCTGCCCTTGGCGAACCGCGACACCGTCTCCACGCCCGCGCTGATGAACGCCGAGCCCTCACCGGCCTTGATCGCATGGAACGCCATCCGCGTGGTCTGCAGGCTCGACGCGCAGTAGCGGGTGACCGTGCAGCCCGGCAGGTGGTCGTAGCCCAGCTCGATCGCGACCGCGCGGCCCATGTTGAAGCCCTGCTCGCCGCCCGGCAGGCCGCAGCCCAGCATCAGGTCGTCGATCTGCGCCGGGTCCAGCTGGGGCACCTTGTCCAGCGCCGCGCGCACGATCTGCACGGCGAGGTCGTCGGGCCGGATGTCGACCAGCGAACCCTTGCCGGCCCGTCCGATCGGGGACCTGGCCGTGGACACGATGACCGCCTCTGGCATTGCGCAACTCCTTCGTCAGACGCACGCTGACGAGAAGGTTACGCGGGAAGAAGCTCCCAGCCCCCGGCCAAGCCGGCAGCATCACACAGCGGGGCGAGCAGCACGTTCGCCGCGAGCTCGTAGCCGGCGCCGTTGGGGTGGAAGCGATCCGGGCTGAACAGCTCGTCCGGGCGCTCGCGGAACTCCGGCGCCAGCAGCGCGGCCATCGACACCGACCGCACGCCGATCCGGTCCAGCTCGCGGCGCTGCGCCCGGGCCAGCGCCAGCCCCCAGCGCGAGACGATCGTGCGCAGCGGCTGCGGGATCGGCCGGACGATGTCCAGGTCGGGGCAGGTGCCGACGACGACCGTCGTGCCCGCCCGCGCCAGCCTGCCCGCCTGCTTGGCGAGCAGCGCCGCCGACGTGCCGACCCGCGTGCCCGTCGTGACGTCGTTGCCCCCGATGATCACCAGCGCCACGTCCGGCGGGTGGATGAGCGCGACGTCGACCTGCTCGTCGAGGTCGGTGGTGCGCGAGCCGCTGATCGCGTGCGTGGTGAGCCGCACCGGCCGGCCCGCCTCCTCGGCCAGCCCGCGCGCGAGGCGCACGCCCGGCAGCCGGTCCTCGGCCTCCGCGCCAAGGCCCGCGGCCAGCGAGTCGCCGAGCACGGCGAACGACAGCGCGCCCGCCGGCTCCTCGGTGACCGGGCCGGTGCCGTCCGGCAGGTAGACGCCGTCGGCGTTCAGCGGCATGTCGTTCGACTTGCCGATGATCGATCTAGCACGTCGCGACTGCCCGTTGAGCAGTCCGTACGCCGCGCCGGACAACCCGCCGACCGAACCGGCCCCCAGCACCAGCGCCCGTAGGACTCGTATCCCCGCCATCGCCCGCACCTCCTACTGATGAGACGACACGACACCGCTCCCGGTTCTCCGTTGTATCGCTGCCCGCGCTCGGATTCGTCTCGTCGGTGACCGTCCGAGTGTGTGTCGTATCACTAGTGTGAGGCTCGAGCCCGGGTCGAGCGCGATGGGCGAACCGTCGTCCACGTGGTACACGACCAGGTCGCTAGGCTCCCTCGAGGTGCCGAGGGGCACGTCGAGGTGAGGAGCGCAGGTGGAGTACGTCGAGCATGTCGTCGATCTGGTCGGCAACACGCCGTTGGTCAAGCTGAACGCGCTGGCCGGGGGTGTGCGGGCCACGGTGCTCGCGAAGGTCGAGTACTTCAACCCGGGCGGCTCCGTGAAGGACCGGATCGCCGTCCGGATGATCGAGGCGGCCGAGGCCTCCGGCGAGCTCAAGCCGGGTGGCACGATCGTCGAGCCGACCTCCGGCAACACCGGGGTCGGGCTGGCGATGGTGGCCCAGGCCAAGGGCTACAAGTGCGTCTTCGTCTGCCCGGACAAGGTCAGCGAGGACAAGCGCAACGTGCTCAAGGCGTACGGCGCCGAGGTGGTGGTCTGCCCGACCGCCGTCGCGCCGGAGCACCCGGACTCGTACTACAACGTCTCCGACCGGCTGGTCCGCGAGATCGAGGGCGCCTGGAAGCCGAACCAGTACGCGAACGTGAACAACCCGATCTCGCACTACGAGTCGACCGGGCCCGAGCTCTGGGAGCAGACCGAGGGCAAGATCACCCACTTCGTGGCGGGCGTCGGTACCGGCGGCACGATCAGCGGCACCGGGAAGTACCTCAAGGAGGTCTCCGGCGGGCGCGTGCAGATCATCGGCGCCGACCCGGAGGGTTCCGTGTACTCCGGGGGCAGCGGCCGGCCGTACCTGGTCGAGGGTGTCGGCGAGGACTTCTGGCCGGAGACGTACGACCGGACCATCTGCGACCGGATCATCGAGGTCTCCGACGCCGACTCGTTCGCGGTGACGCGGCGGCTGGCGCGCGAGGAGGCGATGCTCGTCGGCGGGTCCGCGGGCATGGCGGCCGCGGCGGCGATTCGGCTGGCCAAGGAGCTGGACGACCCGGATGCGGTCATCGTCGTGCTGCTGCCGGATGGCGGGCGCGGGTATCTGACCAAGGTGTTCAACGACGAGTGGCTGGCGCAGTACGGGTTCCTGGCGCACGAGCGGCAGGGGGCGACGCTGGGTCAGGTGCTGGCCCGCAAGGACGGCAGCCTGCCTGGGCTGGTTCACACCCACCCGCACGAGACGATCGCCGAGGCGGTCGAGATCCTGCGCGAGTACGGCGTCTCGCAGATGCCGGTCGTGCGCGCGGAGCCGCCGATCATGGCGGCCGAGGTGGCCGGTTCGGTGTCGGAGCGGACGCTGATGGACGCGCTGTACTCCGGCAAGGCGCGGCTCGCGGATATCGTCGAGCTGCACATGGACCCGGCGCTGCCGTCACTCGGCGCGGGCGAGTCGGTCACGAAGGCGGTCGAACTGCTGGAGGATCGGGACGCCCTGATGGTGCTGGACGACGGGAAGCCGGTGGGCGTACTGACCCGGCAGGACCTGCTCGGTCACTTGTCCGTCGGCTGACTCCGGGGAGTCTTACCGGTCCACGACGGTGGGCACGATGGCGATCAGGACCGTGACGAGGATGCCGAGCACGATCGCTGCTGTTCCGAGGATCTGAAGGATTTCCATACTTCAAGAGTCCTTCGGAAAGGTCTCCCGCCCATCGGTCCCAGGACCGGTCTTGTGCTCCTCCTGGGGTAGCAGCATCCCCTGCCGGCCTCATACTTCCGTTGCCCGGGCTGGGCGCGCGGGTGGGGTGGGAGCGCCCGGCTCGAGTGCGGGGTCTGGGATCAGCGGTCGACGACGGTCGGAACGATGGCGATCAGGGCGGTGATCACGACACCGCCGACGATGACGACTGTGCTCAGGATCTGGAGGAGGGTCATGGTCCAAGGATCCGTCGCGGCAGCCGGGAAAACGTCGGTCTTAGGACCGGTCTTCCTCTCCACCTATAGTCGTACGCCGAGCCCCGACCTCTCCTCCCTCAGTAGTCCGGGTAACCCTGGCGCCTCTAGTGGGTGACGACGAAGTCGGTCGGGTCGAGGCGGCGGGTCCGACGCCAGTACGAGATGGAGAAGTCGGGCCAGATCGTCGAG